>NZ_AYZI01000030.1 GCF_001436645.1 Fructilactobacillus florum DSM 22689 = JCM 16035
AAATATGTCGGTTCGATTGCAAAATTACAATGAGCGGGTAATTTCTTAATCTGGCTGTAATCAGTCTGTAATATGCAGCGCTTAGTATATGGATATTGATTGCGAAGGAAGCAATCGTTTTCCGAAAGAATTCAAACGCAAAAATCAGTCTTTCACAAAAAAGGAGATTATTACTATATGAATTATAAAAGTCTAAAATCAATCGCTGCTGTTGCCGCCGTTTCTGCCGGAGTCTTGTTTGCCGGTTCGCAAAGTGCCGACGCTTCGACCAAGATTACAGTTAAAGCTGGCGATACACTGTCACAATTAGCTCAGACTTACAATGTTTCAGTGAATGACTTACAACAAGCAAACCACATTCAAGACATTAACAAAATTTATGCTGGCGAAACCTTTGTCTTTGGTGACGATGGTAACGTGCAGGTAGCTCCAGCAGCTTCGGCAACGGCACAAGCCGCAACGCCAGCCCAGCCACAACAGCAGCCTCAGGCTGCTCCACAACCAGCAGCCCAACCAGTTGCTCCACAACAGCCACAAACGCAAGCCGCTGCACCACAGCCAGCTGCTCCAGCCCAACCGGCACAAGCAGCTAAGCCCGCTCCTGCTGCAGCTCCGCAACCAGCT
>NZ_AYZI01000031.1 GCF_001436645.1 Fructilactobacillus florum DSM 22689 = JCM 16035
AAGTACGTCATTCTAATGAGATTAAGAACTCTAGTCAATTCTTTAATTGCTAAAAAGCACGAAAATACTGAATTCCAAGCGAACGAACGGGTTGCCGCGGTACGCCGTTAGAACTTAATCAAATTAGTTATGCGGAAATACGCCTCACAATATAATTTTAATTAAGGAAGGATATTAGTATGTTTAAAAAAATTATCAAGTGGTCTTTGGTTGGCTTGGTTTTAATTGGGAGTAATTGGGCAACTTATAATTATACTAAAAAAACAATTCCGCCAGTTTATAAAACTAAGATTATTAAAGTAAAGACTACGCCAAAAACTGAAGTAGAAAAAGCACAACCAGTTTCACAACCAAAACCGCAACAACCGCAACAACCACAACAACCACAACAACAATCAGATGAGAATGATTATAA
The DNA here is from genome assembly GCF_001436645.1 of Fructilactobacillus florum DSM 22689 = JCM 16035. Taxonomy (GTDB): domain Bacteria; phylum Bacillota; class Bacilli; order Lactobacillales; family Lactobacillaceae; genus Fructilactobacillus; species Fructilactobacillus florum. The sequence continues at coordinate 416 of NZ_AYZI01000031.1, forward strand.
TAAATATGATACTCCGGAGGAAGCAAAACGGGCAGAAGAAACGCAGAACATTACCAGTTCGGCGGCGTCAACCCCGGACGGAGTTGGGATTTCGATTGATGGTCTAACTGGTAAACAAATAAAACCGGATAATTAAAATAAACTGTTGACGGATTTAATAATGTGGTTTTAGAAGTACGTCATTCTAAT
>NZ_AYZI01000032.1 GCF_001436645.1 Fructilactobacillus florum DSM 22689 = JCM 16035
TGCTTGGATTATTTTTACCCTCGCATAATCATCTATCATTTTTCCCGGCATATTTGATCTATGTAATAACAATTTTATCAACTCTATTTATAATGAAATTTTTGTTTAAAACTTTTAACCTTCGATTATTCGAAGATTACAGGAAATTAGTCATTAACTATCCAGAGTTGGAAAGTAGTATTAATAATATCACTAATAATAATCAAGAATTAGAAATAAATATTTTAAAAATCAAAGCATTTAATATTTTGATGTTAATTAGGAAAATATTATTTGTTATATATTTTTGTGCTTTTTTCTTACCAATTACTTATACAATTAATGAAAATTCAACTGCATTGGTTGTTGTAAATGGAATCACAATGGCAGTCTGGATGTATATATGTATTTTTTATATTTGTTTTTCATATTCTCCTAGAGACTATCTCAGTAATCATATTAATAAAATTGTTGTCAGCAAAATTGAGTGATTAGATAGCTAAATTTAATACAGAATTAATATGACGTAGGTGTAAAGGAGTTTATTGTCTATGGAAAGAGGTAATGCCAAATTATATGGGATTAGATTTAATT
>NZ_AYZI01000033.1 GCF_001436645.1 Fructilactobacillus florum DSM 22689 = JCM 16035
TGTTATGACTTTTCTGTAACTGGTTAGTTCTACGTTTCCAGCTACTGATGGACTGTCGATTAACTGTCATAGGCTCTGCTATCAAGCTTGACCACCTTCCCCCATTCAAAAGTGCCGTTGTACTTACCTAAGTGGTTACTGATGATACTAACGATTGAATATGTGGTTTGCTTTCTTTTGAATATTTGTTTATTTTTCAATTCTTCGGACAATTCTTTGAGACCATCGCCACTTGCAATCAGTTCGCCATTTCTATCAAACGCTTCGTAAAAATGAGTGTTAAAAGAATTACGTTCATGTGCTTTAAAATTCGCTGGATATTCATGGTCTCCGATAATCTTTCTTGAAAATCGTTGTACTTCTTTTAGCAGTGGATCATCGTCAGGCACAAAAATCATTGATTTTAGTTTTCTACCCTTGCCGTTTTCGCTAGCATACTTTTCTTCTAGTTTGTGGATAGCTTCGTACCACTCATCTCGATTTGTAATCATCTTTACACCTCTGCTAAAGCTCCGCAGAACTTGTCGATAAAGTATCGTTGCCCTTTTCCTGTAACCATCG
>NZ_AYZI01000034.1 GCF_001436645.1 Fructilactobacillus florum DSM 22689 = JCM 16035
TGTTATGACTTTTCTGTAACTGGTTAGTTCTGCGTTTCCAGCTACTGATGGACTGTCTGCTAATCTTCATGGGCTTTGCTATCATACTTAACAACCTTTCCCCATTCGAACTTCCCATAATACTTACTCAAATGGTTGCTGATGATACTGATAACAGAATGAGTAGTTTGTTTATGATTAAACATCCCTTTATCTTTTAATTTTGTAGATAATTCTTTGAGTCCGTTACTACTAGCAATTAGCTCGCCATTTTGATCGAAAGCTTTGTAGAAATAAGGTTTAAACTTACTGCTTTTATGTGGTTTGGCATTTGCTGGATATTTGTGTTCTCCAATTATTTTTTGTGAAAATTGCTGTACTTCTTTCAATAGCGGATCATCATCAGGGACGCAAATCATCGACTTGATTTTTACTCCCTTGCCATTTTCGCTAGCATACTTTTCTTCCAGTTTATGGATAGCTTCGTACCACTCATCTCGGCTTTTAATCATCTTTACACCTCAGCCAAAGCTCCGCAGAACTTGTCAATGAAGTATCGTTGCCCTTTTCCTGTAACCATCG
>NZ_AYZI01000035.1 GCF_001436645.1 Fructilactobacillus florum DSM 22689 = JCM 16035
ATTGAATATTGTCCTAAATGTGGAAGGAAGCTAGCTAATAAAGAGGAGGCAGAATAATGAGTAAACGTAAATACGTGATTTTGCAACGTCAGGAAACATTTTCCCGTAGAGGAGCTATTTTAGGTCTTACACATTATGGTCTTATCTATGTAACCAGTGATGTATTTTGTACAGATACAGCTGGACACGAAAGAATTAAAAATGAGCTTATATCAACTAAAGAAGAGCTTAAAGACAATCCAATCACGTCTAGATTGATGGATCGCCTAGCAGTGGTTAGCGATGATAGACTGAACGTAACGCTAGTTAGCGATTTGAAGAAACAGAAAAAGCAGATTAAATTGCCTAGAGATATAGCTAAATATATTACTTTTGATAAATTAGATGACCATACCAGCAAAGTAGATTTTTTCACATTGCTACACAGTATAATTACTGCTAGGTATATTGATGATTTCAATAATCCTAAAGGCTGGCTTTCAGAAGTTGATCCAACTGAGCAATTTAAACGTATTAAATTACTTTACAAAG
>NZ_AYZI01000036.1 GCF_001436645.1 Fructilactobacillus florum DSM 22689 = JCM 16035
TAGTTGGCATTGAATATTGTCCTAAATGTGGCAGAAAGCTAACTAATAAAAAGGAGGCAGAATAATGAGCAAACGTAGATATGTGATTTTATTACGAAAAGTTTCCAAAGTATGTGACGGATTGGTTTTGGGATTGGATCATAGTTATGTACCTGGTTTTGTTAGATCTGATACTTTTAATGACAGTATGATGTTACGTTCAGATTGGTTATCTACTAAAAAAGAATTGAAAGCTGATCCGATCACTTCAAAAATGATGGATCATCTAGCAGTAGTTAATGAATATGGGACTGAAGTAACACTTGTTAGCGATTTAAAGAAGCAGAAAAAACAGATTAAACTACCCGAAAAAATTATTGATGCGCTTGCTTTCGAAAGAATTTCGCAAGGTGATGTAAAACTAGATTTTTGGGAACTATTAAATTATATAGATGTTCGTCAAAATAATTTGGGGGTTGTTAGGGATTGGCTTAGCGTCACTGATAAAAACACTCAATTTAAACGTATTAAATTACTTTACAAAG
>NZ_AYZI01000037.1 GCF_001436645.1 Fructilactobacillus florum DSM 22689 = JCM 16035
TTACCGATTGAGAAGTACTCGTTGACGTACTGTCAAAAACTGAAATCGAACCACTTGCTGACTGCGACGTACTTGTTGATGCAAGCGATTCACTTAGTGAAACTGAGATACTTCTAGACTCGGAAATTGACTCAGATTCTACAGTTGATTGCGAGTCGGACTGTGAACTCGAGCCAGAAATTGAGGTACTGTCAGAACTTGAAGTTGACACACTTACTGACTGGGAAATTGATTCAGATTCTAAAATTGACTGTGATCCAGACCGTGAACTTGAATCAGAAGTTGATGTACTATCAGAGCTTGACGTTGAGCCACTTACCGATTGCGACGTACTTGTCGATGCAATCGACTCACTTAGTGAAACCGAAATACTTCGAGAATCGGAGGTTGACTCAGAAGCTTGAATTGATTGCGAGTCGGACTGTGAGCTTGAATCAGATGTTGACGTCGATCCACTTACAGATTGCGACGTGCTCGTCGATGCAGCTGACTCACTTAGCGAAACTGAAATACTCCGAGAAT
>NZ_AYZI01000038.1 GCF_001436645.1 Fructilactobacillus florum DSM 22689 = JCM 16035
CCTTGGGAGCAGCGTAAGCTTGGTGATATTTGTAAAGTTCAAGGAGGAGGGACGCCTAGTTCACAATCAAGTAGATACTGGGACGGGGATATAAATTGGTTTACACCGACAGAAGTTTTTAATAATGGCTTTTTGAATAGAAGTAAACGCAGAATAACTTCTATTGGGTTGAAAAATAGCTCTGCAAAATTGATGCCATCTGGAACAGTCCTAATGACGTCTAGAGCCGGTGTTGGTGATATGGCCATTTTAAGTGAGCCGTCTGCAACCAATCAGGGATTTCAGTCATTAATCCCAAATAAAGGAATTTTTTCGTATTTTTTATATTCAATGCATGATGAAATAAGTAAAGAAGCTAATAGGTTAGCCTCCGGATCTACTTTTACTGAAATTTCAAATAAGCAAGTAAATAAAATAAATGTCTTTATACCAATCGCTGCCAACGAACGTAAGTTAATAGCTAATTTTTTTAAATATTATGATTTTTACATCGCTGCCAATGAACGTAAGCT
>NZ_AYZI01000039.1 GCF_001436645.1 Fructilactobacillus florum DSM 22689 = JCM 16035
ACCAGACTGCTCTACCCCGCGATAATAAAAAGGAGGATGAGAGATTCGAACTCTCGCGTGATTTTACTCACCTGACGGTTTTCAAGACCGTTCCCTTCAGCCAGACTTGGGTAATCCTCCATTATGCACTAAACCAATATAGCACACTTTCGAATACTTGGCAATAACATCAAATGCTAACAAACAATTAAATTTTGATTGCAACTAACTGAGTCAGTTTAGCCAATAAATCTAACTTGTCAAATGATTAATCACCAAACCTATGGCTCGGCCAATGGATCTTGTAGGACTCGAACCTACGACCGGACGGTTATGAGCCGTCTGCTCTAACCAACTGAGCTAAAGATCCAAGACCTAATCGCGGCGGAGGGAATCGAACCCCCGACCTCCCGGGTATGAACCGGACGCTCTAGCCAGCTGAGCTACACCGCGATCTATAGATATCAAAAATATCTAATCGGGAAGACAGGATTCGAACCTGCGACCCC
>NZ_AYZI01000004.1 GCF_001436645.1 Fructilactobacillus florum DSM 22689 = JCM 16035
AACGTATTAAATTACTTTACAAAGCTTGGAAACATCCAGAACGAGTGGTGGTTGAAGATGAGAAATGATTGGAATAGCGGGAAACGTGCGTCTGAAATAATTGCGCTGGTTGTCTGCGTCTATGTGATGCTAGCTATAATGCTGGCGGTAGCGAGCGTGCTATGATTGGGGGTTATCAGTTGGTTAAAGGCAGAAAAGAAATCGAAGATGCTAAGAAAATCCTAGAGCGATACCAAGAAGCTCATTTAGTCGAGCTAGCCAATAAAGTTGGGATTAGCAGTCCGTCATTTGATGATCAGCCGAAATCAGGCGGCTTTGAGAATAGCCAAGAAGACAAGCTGGTTAATAGCATGGAAAGAAGCCAAGCCGAGACGTGCTTTTGTAAACGGGTAAGGATGACGATATCTTTAATCCATGATGAGATTAACGCTGATAGTGCTAGCATTCTTAAGCTTATCTATATGTATGGCAAGACTAACGATGAAGTCATGGAAACGCTGAGATTATCCAAAAGCCACTATTATAGGCAGAAGAATGACGCACTACTAATCTTCAAGAAGATGTTTGGTAATTTCAACATTGGCGATATGGGACAAAAATGGGACTAATTTGGGACACTTTTGGGACTAATTTGGGACTAATTTGGGACTCTATCGGGACTGGTACATGCTACAATTGGTATTGTAGAGAAATGGCAAAGAGCCATTATCTACAGCAATGTAATTCTTTCTCTGTTAATGGTTTGGCAATAACCTATTGCGAGATTCCTTTTCATCATGTGTTGTTTCTTCCTGTTTTCTTTAAAATCCTAATTCCAAGAAAGTCAGTTCTCACGAGCTGATTTTTTTGTTGCATTATTTTTCTGATGGAATGAATAACACTACAAACAAGAGCTAAAAACATAAGTCAGTTCTCACGAGCTGATTTTTTAATACATAAAAAAATAACGGAGGTGTGGTGGATGAAGTGAGTAAGAGAGATGACGCTAAAGCCGATTACTTAATTGGTAAGTCATATAAAGAGATAGCGAAGAAATACGGCGTTAGTCCTGCTACAGTTCGTGCGTGGAAGTCACGTTACGGATGGCCAAGCAAGCCACGTAAAGCAAAACGCAACAGCGACAGTGCAACGCAACAAAGTGACGCAACAGAAAGGCAACATATTGCAACAGATGTTTTTGTGACAGATAAAGCACTGACAGAAAAGCAGAAGTTATTTTGTGTGTATTATCTACAATCTTTTAACGCTACGCAGTCATATTTAAAAGCGTATGGCTCATCGTACGATACAGCTAAGGTAAATAGTACCAAAACGCTAGCCAATACTAACATACAGGCTTATATAGCTCAGCTCAAAGAGCAGACTGGTAAGCAACTGGGGCTAGATATCCTAGACTTGGTAAAGTCTGACGCTAAACAAGCTTTTGGCGATATCGGCGATTATGTGGATTATACGGTTAATGTGTTTAATGAAACAGATACAAAGGGAAAACCAGTTAGGGATGCAAACGGAGATGTTGTTACCAGTCGTCAAATAGACGTTTATTTTAAAGATAAAGAGTCAATCGATACATCAATCATCAAATCAATCACGATTGGTAAGGATGGACGCAAGATTGAGTTAAAGGATAGCGACAAGGCTAAGGAACGTCTATACAGATTCTTTACGGCTGGTAGCAATAGTGGCAAAGAACAGATGAACGTTATCGATAGGTTACTGGGCAAGATAGCAAAGGGTGTGGCTAAGAATGACAGTTAGCGATGTGTTTACAGCTAAACAGCAACAAGTGCTAGATCAGGAGTGTAACAATCCTGACTGGACACTGATGATTAACTATGGCGCTGTTCGAGCTGGCAAGACTTATGTTGATAACTTCGTATTCTTGTATGAGTTGCAACACGCAGCACGAATTGCTCAATCTAATGGCGTTGCACATCCGCAATATATTTTAGCTGGAGCTAGCTCAAAAACAATTGATAGTAACATCTTGGTTGAGCTGTTTAACACGCTTGGGATTAAGTTCAAGTTTGACAGACACAATACCTTTGACGTCAACTTCCCCGACTTACCTCCTGTTCGAGTCGTGCAAGCCTACACTGAGAACATCCGTGGGATTGCTGGTATTCGTGGTATCACGGCTTACGGTGCTTATATCAACGAAGCGTCGCTAGCTAACGAACAAGTGTTCAAAGAAATTAGAGAGCGTTGTTCTGCTGATGGTGCAAGAGTAGTCTGCGATACTAACCCTGACGTTCCAACGCACTGGCTGAAAACGAAGTATATCGATAAAGCTAAAGACGACAAGTACATCATAGCTAACCACTTCACGCTGGAAGATAACCGAGCTAACTTAAGCGACCACTATATCGAGTCACTGAAGCAAACGACACCCGCAGGAATGTTCTACGACCGAACGATTAAAGGTTTGTGGGTAGCAGGCGAGGGATTAGTCTACAGTTCTTTCAATGAGAATGATAACTTAATCACGCAAGCAGACTTCGATAAGATCGAGCGCAATAAAGCGTTGACTTACTATTGCGGACTGGACTGGGGATTTGAACATAAGGGCTCAATCGTTCTGCTTGCTGATGATGAAGATGGTAATACGTATCTGGTCAAAGAGTGGACGTATCAACACAAACAGATTGAGTACTGGCAAGATATTGCTAAAGAGATTCAGGGACGATATGGAATTAACATTCCATTCTATTGTGACAGCGCTAGACCTGAGTATGTTGCACGCTTTCAGGAAGCTAACATCAATGCTATCAATGCCTACAAAGCACGCTTAACAGGTGTTGAAGATGTATCACGACTGATATATAACAAGCGTTTCAAAGCAATCAAAGATAATCTTGTAGACTTTGAGACTGAGATATATCAATACATTTGGGATGATAAGACTGGCGAGCCTATCAAGAAAGATGGTATGGACGACTGTATGGACGCACTACGTTACGGGGTTGCAACGAAACGCTGGTTCGAGCGTGACAAACAGTTGCAACAGCAACGCAACAGTTCGATCGATGAACAGCGCAACGTGCTTATCGAACATGGCTTGGCAGATGATGACTTTACTGATGACGAAAGGTGGGGAGTATAATGGTTGACTTGAACGATTTACTAAAGTATCCAACGAATGTTCCAAGGAAAGACAAACAGGGTTCTAATCGTTTTGGGACTGAATCTAACATCCGCTACGCAATTCCACAGTCGGCTTTTGTTAATCTAAAAGGCGGTAGCAAAGCTTTTACGACACTGGTTCAGTACTACACGACTCAACATTATCAAAACGAACTAGAACGTATCATAGAACTGCAACGTTACTATTTTGGCGACAACAATATCCATTACTGGAAGTCGACAATCAAAACTGATAAGCAAAGCGATAACAAGATATCCAATCCGTGGGCTACCTACATTACTAACTTGCGAGTCGGTCACCAGTTTGGCAATCCAATCCAGTATGGTTATGAGAATACGAGCGATGAGAAAGATAACGGCGAAAGCTTACTTGAAGAAGTTGATGCTTTCAACAATGGCAATAACGAGAGCTACCATAATCGCATTATGGCAATCAATATGTTTACAACTGGTGTTGCGTACGAGTTGTTGTACATCGCTGATGGGACTAATCAGCCTAAGCTAACAGCGATTAATCCAAACACATGTTTTGTCGTATGGTCGACAGATATTGACCCAGTCGAGCTATTTGCCGTTCGCTATTACGAGATATCAGTTGCGGGCAACAGTAGCTACAATGTCGAAGTCTACACTGATGACAGTATCTACTATTATGATGCTGGCAATGATATCGGTGGAGACTGGACGTTAACAAAAGTCGAGCCACATTATATCGGCTCAGTGCCAATCACAGAGTTCAACAACAATCCTGAGCGCATGGGTTGCTACGAGCGAGTCCTTGATAAGATTGATGAGTTTGATGAGTCTGAAAGTCAGATGGCTAACAACCAGCAGGACTTCAGCAACGCTCAATTGATGATTAGTGGAGAAGTTACTAACTCACATGGCAAGCCTGAAGCGCTCACTGATAAGCATGGCAACCAAATCTATCTTGATAAAAATGGTTTGCAGACAATCAAATCAGTTGACGATGATGGTAATAAGAATGCACCGTTAATGCAAAGCAAAGTGCTTAACACTCACGCAAACGTTCTTTACCTGAAACCAACTAGGATTAGCAATCCGAGCGGTCAAGACCAAGTTATACCGACCACGGCGAGTTATCTAACCAAGGAACTCAACGTTGCTGATTGGGACAAGCATCGACAGGATATTGCCAACGAAATTATGCTATTCACAAACACGCCTAACGTTTTAGACCAAAACTTCGCTAACAACGCTAGCGGGGTAGCAATGGCTTACAAGCTGTTTGGAATGGATCAGGAGACAGCATTAACAACGGCACTGTACACAAACGGTATCCATCGTCGCTTGCAATTGCTGGCTAACTATCTAGGCTTACAGCCTGATTCAGCAGTCAGTGCTGACAGTGATACTGATAATCCTGCTAACGTAACCATCACATTTACTCCTAACAATCCAAAGAATGGGCAAGAGATTGTCGCTAATATCCAATCGTTGAACGCAACTGGAGCTATTAGTCACGAAACAATCCAAGATATGGCTAGTCAAATTACAGGAGTTCCACAGTCGCAAGAACAGCAACGAATGGACGACCAGCAACAAGCTAACAGCGATAGAATCAATAAAGCTAATGCAAACGTCTTTGGTAACAACTTGAAAGGTGGCGATGGTGTTGGCGGAGCAGATGACTAATGAAGAGATACTTAATGCTGAGAAAGAAAGGGTTAAGCAGTTAGTTGCTAAAGACCAGCTCAACGCTGACAAGATAGACAGTATCTATCAGCAAGCGATGACAGTTGCGTCTGCTACGACTAAAGTTTTCTTCGACAAGTACCAGCAAGATGGTCAGCTAAGCTTGTCTGACGTATCACAGTCGCCGACTCAGTGGGATATTGAGCAGTATCAGAAAGCTATCAATCAGATGATGGCTACTGCTAGCGTGACCAGTGATTTACGCAAACAGCTCAACGTTCTTTATCAACAAGCTTTGCTAACACGACGGTCACTGCTTGGCTCACTGCTTGGCTCAGCAGTCGTCATTGCAACAGCTAATGTGAAAGAACTGGGTCATAAAGTCATTAAATCCGACTACCAAGAGGGATACAATCACTTTGGGGGTGGTAGCTAGTGGACACTGACGATTTTGACGAAGCGCTAGATAATCATGCACAATCGGCGATTGGCAAGGGTCAGCAAGAACTTTATTCATCACTTCAAAGTGGAATGAGTGAAGATGATTTAAAGCAACTGACTGACGTTACTAGCGCTAGCGATGACAGACAGTCGGGAAATATCTCATCGGCAATTAATACTGAAGTATCACAGACTCAGACGCTATTGCGAACTGAAGCCAGTAGTGCTAACAATGATGGTGCTACGGACGCAATGAAAGAAAACGACGTTGAATATGTTCATCTACTGACCGAGGGAGACGAGAAAGTCTGCGATATCTGCGATAGTTATTGGGACAGCAACCCGTTTGAGATTGACGATGCACCAAATATTCCCGACGATACGCATCCTAACTGCCGTTGCCAGCTGATACCTTGCGACGCAGATGATACATTGCTTGGAACAATCGGTAATAATGACGATAGCGGAGATGATGGTAGTAGCACTGATAACGACGATCCTGACAATGATAATCCTGATGGTTCAGGCGATGATGGTTCAGATGATACGTTGCAAGACAAGTACGATACTTATCAAGACTATCAGCGTGACTATCAAGCGCCGTTTGATGAAACTGATAAAGACGCAATGGGCGATTACATTGAGAGTAATTATGGTATAGAATGGAAAGAGAAGAAGCGTGCACACTACAAAATCAGTCCTGAAACAATGGCTAATACTGTACGTGTGCTAGATCGTTTCTTTTCGTACTATCCTAATTTCTTAGATAACGGGCAGTATAAATTTACGTCGCTTGAATCGCATGTCTTTACTGGTAGTTCTGCTAGAGCTGAAGCTTATGTTCAGTCGCTAAGATGGCGTGATGGAAGAAAAGAGCAGTCGCTCCATTTGAATTCCAAGCACGGAGACCTAGAAGCTCAGCAGAAGATGACAGACTACTCCTTTCAGACAAACTGGTTTAGGGGTAATGACACTTCGACTCATATTCCAACTCATGAATTTGGTCATGCCGTTGATAATAATCTGACCGCCGCTAGTGGCTCAGATGTTAGAGTATCTGAGCAGATTCTTACACAAATGTATCGAGAAGATCGGGGAGACCATTACGATAGTAGTGATTTTCAGCACAACGAAGACTTCAAGCATTGGGCTTTCGATAACATCGGTACTTATGGCTCAAAATCGACAGCTGAGGGATTTGCCGAACTATTTACTGAGTATTATGGTTGTGACAATCCAAGACCAGTCGCAGTTAGGTTTGGAAAGATTATAGACAATATGTTAAGGGAGATGTAACTATGTATGCACCTAAAGGGTTAAAGTGGTGGTACAAAGATGACAATTTAGTCGACCACATAAGAGATGATGCCCCGCAATGGGCTAAAGATGAGTTTAAAGAGTATTTCGAGCTACTAAATGATCCGAATATAGATGTATGAAGCACTTAACAAAGCGTTGAGTGCTTTTAGTTTGCCTTTTATTCGCAGGCGTTAAAGAACGATGCTAGTTGAGAAACTTAAAACCTTACTTAGTCTACTGACTTAAAAAAATGGAGGAGTTCTAAATGACTGAAGAATTAAAATACACCCAAGCTGATATGGATAAGGCTATGGCTAGCAAGGCTAAAGAGTACGATACAAAGTACGCTGCCGAAATCGAAAAGCTGAAAGCTGAAAACGAAACTGCGATTGAACAAGCCAAGAAAGAAGCGAAAGCTGACGGTATGAAAGCTGGCGAAGAACGGGCAAAGATGACTGCCACTGAGAAAGCTAAAGCTGAATACCAAGATAAATTGGACGAGTTCAATCAAAAGCAGGAAGAGTTTAAGAGTCAGCAAGAAGAATTCGAGAAGCAGAATGCTTTAATTGCTACCCGCAAGCTTTTGCAAGACAAGAAACTTCCCGATAGTTTTGCAAACATGCTATCTAGTACGGACGAAGAAACCCGTAAGAAAAACGTCGAAGAGTTTGCCAAGTCCTATCAATCGGGTATTGATAAAGCCGTCGCTGAGAAAACTAAAGGAGCTGGCACTCCTCAGGCTGGCGGAGCTCCTATCGATACAACGCACATCACTGCTGAAGAGTTTGGCAAGATGAACTACGACCAGCAGATGACGCTGTATCAACAAGATGCTGATTTGTATCACAAATTGAAAGGAGAGCTATAACATGGCTTTTACAGATAAAACAGATTTATCCAAATTGATTGTTCCTGAAGTCTTTTCAGATTATGTCCAGCGACAATCAACTCAAACTAACCGATTGATTCAATCGGGTATCATTTCAACCGACCCAGTATTAGGAAGTCGATTGTTACAACCAGGTTGGCTTATCAACGTTCCACAATTGAACGATTTGACTGGCGACCCACAAGAATGGGACGACAAGACTGATATTAAGACTGATTCGCTTGATTCAGCAGAAGAACAAGAAGTCAAATTCAGCGATGCTAAAGCCTTTGCTGCTACCGATTTTGGACAACTTATCTCAGGTGCTCCAGTGGCTCAACAGATTGCTAGCCGTTTCTCTGCTTGGTGGACACGCTTAGACGAACGGCGAGCTTTGCGATTAGTTAAGAATACTTTTCTCAATGCTGATGTGTTGGCAGCCAAAGGTTTCCACATTGGATCAGAAACCGATTTAAGCGCCAAAGACTTCATTGCTGCGCTATCACGAATGGGCGATGTGATGAATAACACATTATCTAAAGTTGCTGTTAATTCCGCAGCATACGCTGAGATGAGCCGTCAAAACTTGATTGAGTACGTTCAGCCAAGTAACGTGGCTATGCCAACGCCAACGTACCAAGGAATGACGATTGTACAAGATGACAGCATTCCTGTTGATTCAAAGGGTGTAACGTCTGCTTTCATCTTTGGCAATGGCTCAATCCACTACTCTACTGCTATTCCATCAAATGGCGTTGTAGTTGACCGTGACGAGACGTCAAATGGTGGACAGCAAGCCGTTATCAACAAGCGAATGTCAACTATGCACATCGAGGGAACGTCATTAGATTTGACACAACTTACCAGCGGTAATCCAGCTAATTTCCGTTCAGACTTTGAAAACGGCAAAGCGCTTTACAAAGTTGCTAGTGACCCCCGTGATATTCAGATCGTGCAATACGGATTCAAGATTGGTACTGATTTGTTAGTGCCTGGTGTTAACACTACTGACGCACCAAAATCCACGAGTGGTAAGTAGGTGGTTAGATGGACGAAGTAACTCCTAAATACGTCAAGAGTTCAATGCCAATTTTTGCTGACTTTACCGATGAAGATGTGCAAGCCCGTATTGACGAAGCCAAGACTGAAGTTGACGTCGATAAGATTGACGAGAAGATGGTCAACGTGGCTATTGTCACGTTTGCCCGTCATTTACTCTATCTTGACTACTTCACTGGCAATGGCGGTGTGACGTCAGCTGGAACGCTTGGCAATACTCAGACCATTGCTGATATGCACAACGATGACCCATATTTACAAAGATATCAGTCAATCGTTGAGAAGTACGGTATCAGCAGTAATTACGGCTCAGTTACGAGTGATTGGTATGAGTGAGCTAACGGACGTAGCCGACCAAATTACTAGATTCCGTGAGCAGTGCGATATTATCAGCGGACTACAACTTTACGTTGGAGTTCCAAAGGACGATGAGTTCCTTACGATGATTGCGCTTGTTAATGAGAACGGTAAAACCATCACTCCGCAGAATGGTCAGTGGCTATGTATTCCCGTCAAAGAAACCGTTGGTAAGAAGCCTAGCGAGATATCTGGACTATTCCGTCCGAAAGGTAAGAATGTGCTTGCCGTTTCTGACAAGAGTCAGTCTAACGGTATTCGTGTGATGTATATCCTGCGAAAGTCCGTAACCATTCCACCACGACCATTCCTGCGGACTTGCCTTGCTAACAACCAAGACAAGTGGATGGAATTTGCCCGTGACAGAATGTATCAAATGCTTAACGGGGATATTGATGCACACGAAGCTATGAATAGATTAGGCGATAAGGTAGTCAAAGACCTTAAGAAAACTATTCTTGAGCTGAAAGACCCGCATAACGCACCGCTAACGGTGGATAACAAGGGTGCTGACAATCCATTGATTCAGACTGGTAAGCTATACCGAACTATCACTTATGTAGTCGCAGAAAAAGGAGCTGAGAAATGAGATTCCAAAACTTTTCTAATTTTAAGTTCAACATGAAAATGTTGGCTCAGCCCTTAACAATTACTACTGATGACGGTACGCAGACAGTCAACGAACCACTGGTCAATCAGTCCAACCCGAACATCAACTTTCAGTCGATTGTCGGTGGGGAACTTGAAGTCGGTACTATGTTTTGGCTATCAAAGCTACACGTTGATAAAGGTACACGTGTTACTGACGCATCAGGCACAACCTATCAAGTAGCTAGCATTGCTCAAGACGTGGCTGGTGGGATAATGATCTACTCACTCAAAGAGAATAGCAACCGTAGGAGAGAGGGCGATTCCGATTTCTGAACTTAATCTATATGGTCAATTTGAGCAAATGGTTACCGATATTATCCATCAGTACGAGCCTAAAGTTCCCGTTGTTTCTGAAGAACGCATAGGTAAGCAACCAAGCTACCCGTATATTACGTATAGCCCAGTTGTTGCTCACAAACAGACGTACTTCAACGACTATGACGGCAAGCCGTTCGAGATGGAGTATCAATTCAAATGTGTATCTGATATCAAAACTGAATCACTAGGAATGGCTGACTGGTTGCGTCGGTTATTTTTTTTGACCGATCCAGCTAATAAACTACGTGAGAACGGTGTTGTGCTAGAAACAGTGGAAGATATGCCGAATACCGATTCGTACTTTAACATTGATTGGCAATTCCAAAACGGATTGACTATGACTTTTTATATAAAACCTGATTATAAAAACGAGCAAAAGAAAGGATAAATTATGAGCGTAATTATTAAGCGTCCAACCAACGTTCACTTGACTGTTTCAATCCAGCAAGTAGTAAAGGGCGTTGGCAAGCCAGCAATCGCAATCTTAACTAAAGGTACTAGCACCAAAGCTAAGATTTACTCCACGATTGATGACTTATCACAAGACTATAACGAATCAACTGATGTCTTTGAGACTGCGAAAGCAGCGTTCGAAGTGCCAGGATTTAATGAGTCAGTGGAAGTTCTTCAGTACGGCTCAACCGCAGCGCTACAAGCACCTACGCAATCGTCAGATAACGGCAACGTTTCGACTAGCGATAGCAACACTACTGCGTTGACTCCAGTATCACAGATTGTAGCTGACCATTTGTTCGATGGTTTCAACTACCTTGTTCCTGACAAGACAGTTCCTGAGACTGACTTAGAAGACTTGTCAGATTTCTTATACGATAATCAGCGGGTTGTACTTTACGCACAGCTCAACTCAGTTGCTGATTTACAGAAGCTCAGCACTCATGTTCAGTCATATCAGAAAGACGACAAAGAGAAGCAAGGCAATACAGGCGCTATCGTTGAAACGTCTGACCGCAAGCCAGCTGTTCAGATTGTTGCTTATGCCTCAATCAACGCTCCAACTGATTTAGGTCATGTTGGTAACTTGAGTCAGATGGTACCTGATGACGATCTAACTCAGTCAGATTATGAAGCAATTGACTCTGCTAACGGCTCAGTCGTTGTCAACAAAGCTGATTGGGCAATGTCTAATTCAGGCAAAGCCTTGAAAGGCAACTACATCGACCAATTTGTTCACGTTCAGATGGTAACTGATGAGATTAAACGAGTAATTCAAAATTACTTGAACTCTCAGAAGTTCCCTGCTTACGATGAATCAACGGTATCGATGATTGAAAAATTGATTGATGGTGTTTCTAAAGAATACACAGCAAATGGTATCTTAGTTGATCCTATCGTGGTTACATCAACGCCTATTAATCAAGTACCCGATCGACTGGTTGAAGATCGTGAATTCAGTAAGTTTGGATTTAATTTCAAAATCGCAAACGACGTTCAGGATATCAATGCCAACGTCAACGTAATTGTCTAGAAAGGAGTAACAGATGGCTAAAGCAAAAATGAGTAACGGTGGGGAAATTAACATTTTATCTTCCCGTTTTCAACATGTTTATGTGCGTCAACACGGTAAAATTCGTGAAATTACCGATTTAAAAAATGGGACTGCTGGATCAATTGCACCGAACGCAGCTAAATATACTTATGCTGCTGGATTCCACGGCGATATGCACATGATGGAATCTGCGGATAACTCATATAAGACTACGCTTAACTTGATCACTGGTAGTGATGACGCTAAGTTCTTCAATGCCTTGTACGAGTTACAGTTAAATTCAGGTCCTGATGACGACACAACCTTTGATGTTATCTACGAAGATACTTCAAACCATGTCAAAGTGACGCTAGAGGGGTCTAACATCGATACCCGACCAACAATTCCTATCCAAAATACGGATTCTACAACCGCAGTATCAATTCACAGCGGTAACATGGTTGACGAATCCGAATTGCCCGACGGCGATTCACTTTTCAATTAATCATCGACCCTGGCAATTTCGTCAGGGTCTTTTTTTATAAAAGGAGAAATTATGACCACTCAAAATAATGCCAAGAAAAAAGTAGAAACTCTGTTCGATTCTCAAGTTAAACACGAAGTTAAGTGGACTGATGCAGACGGTAAGGAACAGAAAGCCACAGTCACTTTAGAACATCCGTCAACCGCAGTTACGCTTGAAGTTATGGACGCATTACAATCCAATGACAATTTCTCAAACTTAGCCAAGGCTTTCTATTTACTAATGAATAATGTGATTGTTTCTCCGAAAATGTCGTATGAACAACTAGACAGCGAATTGGAAGCGTCCGATAAGTCTAAGACAATCACTTTAAAGAACGCCAAGGGTAAAGAATGTAAATTCGTCTTGAAATTCCCTGGTTATGAAACTGGCTTTAATTTAATTTCGATGGCGTCAAATAACCGTGGTGGCTTAAACCTAGCTAATAGCTTACCTGCCGTCTTAGATAAAATGGTGCGTAATGACACTGGTAACGGATACATTAAAATTGGCGACTTTGACAATGGAGAAAAATACGACGGCTTAGCCTTTGACGTCTATCAGCAAGCTACTGAATTCTTATCCAGAGTCCTAAACAAAAACGGTGTGATGGCAAAGCTCAATGAGTCTGCGACGTTTCTTGCGAACACAGTATCGGTCAGCGCTGACTAAATATCTTGATAAAGATGGCAATATTGACCACGACAAAGTTGACGAGATGACCGACAGAACAGCCAATGTTATCAATGCTGGCTACTGGCTCAACTTGAGTGAGTCTGAGCTGATGGAACAAACGCCTGACAACCTAGTCGACAGTATCTTTAAAGCGCAAAGGCTACAGAAAGACGCTTTCGAAATGCAAAGCAACGCAACTTATAACGGATTTGCTAAAGCGCTTAATCAGCTTTTCAGCGATAAATAAATAGAAAGGAGGTAACTCATGGCAGAAAAAAATGCTGGCTTTAATTTTGACGTCAAGGTTGCTGGCTTAGATCAGCTTAACCACATTAGTTCGATGATAAACGATTTACAAGACAAGATTGGCTCAATCACTGCAAAGCTTGGTAGTTTAGGCGGAGAGTTTGGCAATCTAGGAAGTAAAGGTAAGTCGGGGCTTGATTCTATCAAAGCGTCAACCGACAGCATAAGAACGGCTAATACCGAAGTTTCATCGTCAATTAAGTCAATGGGTAGCGACTATAGTGCTTTAAAAGGGAAGTCTGAAAGCTTTTCTAAGTCAGCTGACGCATCTAGTGAGTTTCGTAAGAACAACGAGCCACTAAATGAGCTGAGAGACAAGGTTAGCAAAGTTTCTCAGGAAACCGAGAAGCTCAAGCAACCTAAGACGATGAAGCTAACTGCTGAAGATGAAGCTAGTCCTAAGATTAGCGAAGTACGTGGCAAGGTTGATAAGCTTAGCGAATCAGGAGAAACCACCAAAAAGCACTTTGGTGGTCTCCACGATGTGATGATGGGCTCATTTCTTGGCGGTGCTATCAGTAATGGTGTTAACCAGCTGACTGGCAGTCTGACTGAGCAAGCTAAAGCTGGTTATGAAGATGCCAAAGCAGCCGACTCTTTCAATTCCAAGTTTAAGAACATGGGATTAAACAAAGAGGGGATCGATAAGCTTGGTGCGTCAATCAAAGATATCAAGGAAAACTCTAATATTTCTGGTGGTGCTGTTACTAGCTTGGAACAGAAGTTCTACGGACTAACTGGTAACGTTGATAAGACGGACAAGCTTTCCAAAGGTGTTGGGAGTCTTGCCGACCAAATGAGACTGACAGGATCACAAGCGGATGCCTTTGCCGGTGGATTAAACAGGATTGAAGGCTCTGGTAAAGTCACTGGTCAATCTCTAGCACGACTTGAGCGAACAGCCCCCGGATTTGGTAACGCATTGCAGAAATCATCAGGGATGAGTAAAGATGCTTTCGATAAGTTGGTTCAATCTGGTAAGATGACCAGTTCGCAGTTCAACGATATCTTGGAAAGCGCTAGCCAAAGCTACGGCAAGAACTCCAAGGAGTTCGATAAGACAGCTGACGGCTCAATGCACCATTTGCAAACAGCCTATGCTGACGCTAGAAAGTCGCTTTTTAAGCCACTTGTCAGCGTGCAAAGTAGCGGACTGAATGAGCTATCGCAAGCAATGGATTCTCCACAAATGCAAAAAGCTTTAGAAGCACTAGGAAAAGGTATTGGGAACATTGCAACGAAACTTGCTGGATTGATGACGTATCTAGCGCAACACTCTAAAGATATCGGCTCAATCATTGGCAGTATATCTACAATCATTGGACTATTGGCTCAAGGCATTTGGTCAGTCTTTAAATCAGCAATTAGCGCTATTTCAGACGCATTTGGAGACTTAACTGGCAATTCCAAAAAAACACATGACCCGCTTAAACAAACATCTGATTTGCTCAAAGAAGTTGCCGACCATAAACAAGCGCTTAAAGAGGTTGGAGTAGTTCTTGTAGGTCTATTTGCAGTTAAAAAAGTCTACGATTTTGCTAAAGGATTAACTGAATTTGTAAAAGGGATTAAAGAAATTAACGCTGTTCTTAAAATCACGACCGGAATTCAAGCAGCGCTTGATATTGTTATGTCTCCATGGTTCTTTATACCTGCTGCGATCATTGCTGTTATTGCTGTTCTAGTTTTGCTTTATAACAAATGCAAGCCATTCAGAGATTTTGTCAACGCTTTATGGAAAGATGTTTCAAAACTATTTGGTGGGCTATTCAAGTGGATTGGTCAAGCAGTTAAGAAAGTTGGAGATTTCTTCAATGGTATTGGCAAGTGGTGGAATAAGAATCAAAAAGCCAACCAAAAAGCCAACGAACAGCAGAAAAAAGAAAACGACAAATTCATGAAAGGTCTCAAGAAAGGCTGGGACGACCTTGGCTCTGGTATCGGTAAGATGTGGGATTCAACTAGGAAAACCACTAGCAAACTATGGGACGGAATGAAGAAAGATTCCAGTCATCTTGGCAAAGATATCGGCAACGGCTTTAGGGACGCACCTAAGACGGCTCAGACTTTTGTTGACCAAATGCATAACGGTGTTAACAAGACTGTTCAAAATCTGCGTGATAATACTCCTAAACAGTTCAGAAACATGTGGACAGACGCTAACAATTTAACTAAAGATGGGACGAAAACTAACTCCGACCTAACCAAGATTGGCTCAGATTTAATCCACGGTCACTGGAACAGGCTTGGAAGTGATGTTCATAATGCCGTCAATGATATGTGGAAAGGTGTTAAGGATATTTTTAAATCCAGTTATGACTGGCTGAATGACTTGACGGGCGGTCGACTTGGCAAGATTGTCGACCTGTTCAAAAGCGCTTGGAAGAGTGTGTCTGATGGTATCAAACAGTTATGGGACTGGATAAAAGATATCTGGAATCATTCGATCGGCTGGGTTGTCGACAAATGGAACGGTATGTGGAGTTCCATTGGCGATAAAGTCAAGAGTGCTTATAACGGAATCCATCACGACTTTGTATCAATCGTCCGTGGAATCATTAGTCCTTTCAATGCGATGCTTGGTGGACTGGAAAAAGGTATCAACTGGGTACTTGACAAGGTTGGTGCTGACAAGATTAAAGGCAAGTGGGAAATTCCCGAACCAGGTTATGCTAACGGGACTCCAAACACACAGGGACACCCAGGCGGGCTGGCACTTGTCAATGACGGTGCTGGACAGAATTACAGGGAAATGTATCAGCTCCCCGATGGAACAATCGGAATGTTTCCTAAGCAACGTAATTTGCACGTCATGTTGCCAAAGGGAACTAGCGTACTAGATGGCGAACGGTCAGCACAGCTATCTAAGCGCATGGGAGTTCCTGCTTATGCTAGCGGTATTGGTAAGATTGTAGGCAACGTCACTAAAGCCGTCAGTGGTACTTTTAAAGGTCTATGGGACGAAGGTGTGGACTTGATGGATAAAGCCGACGATATCCTTAAAAAACCAGCCGAGTTCTTATCGACGGTATTCGATAAATTTATCGGTGGCGTCAGCTCAAAGATTAGTTTAGCTAGCGATATCATTACCCACTTCCCTGGTACTGTTGCCAAAGGTGGAATCAACTGGGTTAAAAAACTATTCGAAGATTTTGGTGGTGGTGGCAAAGGAGCACCTGCTGGGGCTGGAGTTCAACGATGGGCAGGGCAAGTTAAAGAAGCCCTTAAAATGCTTGGACTATCAACAGACGACAGCATGGTACAGCGAGTCCTGCGTCAGATTGCGACTGAATCCAGTGGTAACGAAAAAGCCGTTCAGGGTGCTATTGGAGATATCAATAACCGTACTGGAAACCTTGCCCGTGGATTAATGCAAGTTATTCCACCTACTTTTAATGCTAACAAGCTACCAGGACACGGAGATATCATGAATGGTTTCGATAACATTCTAGCTGGTTTGAATTACGCTAAGAAAACATACGGACCAAGTCTAAGTTTCTTGGGTAATGGACACGGGTATGCAAATGGTGGGCACGTTGATAAAGACGAGCTTAGCTTGGTTGGCGAGCGGGGTCCTGAACTCTTCAAGCCTGATAGCGCTGGAACAGTTATTAGCCACGAAGCTAGCAAGCACTTTGCCAGCCAAAACAGTGGCAAGGTATCAATCGACAATCGGACAACAATTAACGTCCAGAATGCCGACAACGATGGGCTATCGAAAATCGACAGTATCTTGTCACAACGTAACGATGATTTTGTGAAGAAAGCTAAAACTATTTTAGGGGGTGCTATCTAATGGCTATTACTGATGCTTACAGCGATAAGGAAATAAAAGCCCGTGCAGTTGCTTATAAGAAAAAAGTGCAATTGCTTGCGACTAAAGAAACAACTAATTCCGAACAGATAAAGTCTCTTGAGAAAAAGCTAGATTATCACGACTCATCAACCGCAACTCTAACTGAGTTAGAGCATGCCAAAGTTGAAGCAGCGCTACAAGAATCGCAGAAACTGCACGAAAGCTTAGCTCATCGTAAAGACTTAGCAAAGGAAAAGCAACAACTGTATGAGAATGTTGTGCATACCCGTGAGTACGAAGTTCAATCAGGACGTAGTAACTCAGATAATATTCATGCTTTCATTGAAGATGCTAGAAAAAATCACGCTAATAAAGGACTAACTGCAATCTATCGGGCTGATATGAGCGAGACGACGGTTATAATGCTGGTTGAATCAGCGCCAACTGAAACTGTTAATTCATCAAACGCTACTTATCCAACACCATCAGCCGAGCCGAGAATTAACTACTCAGTTAATACCGACAAGACACTATCCGCAAGTTATATCTTGTATGGTAATGGGTACAACGATATCGTCAGCAAATATCAAAAGTTACTAACATGGCAGATGAACGGCGTCCAGCTGACCATTGATGGCTTTAGTTATTTGCCAAACGTCTACTTTACGTCAGTAGCACGATCTATGAGTGAGCCACGAGTTAATTCCATGGACTTGGCGATTAGCTTTACCAGCGCACTTCATGCTATCGAGCGAACGACTGTAACAGTCAAGCCACCGCAGCCACCAACGCCACCACCAGCACCAAATCCAGGCGTTTGGATTACGGTTACACGTGGTATGACTTATTGGTGGATGTGGACGAAGTGGGGTACTTCAATCCAGCAACTGCGTGATTGGAATCACTACCCCGACCGATTTATACCTATCGGCGTGAGAGTGAGGGTTGCCTAATGCCACAAAAGAAATATGTAAATATCGACACAAAGCATATGCCGTATTATCAAACGATTAAACTTGATGATGGTAACTATAATCTGCGATTTAACTGGAATGAAATCGGGCGATTCTATACTGTTGACCTATTCGATGCCAAGAATAACTTAATCTACGCAGGAGAGCGCTTACAGCTCAATCAGCGTTTATGGCGTGGGATTTGGAATGAGAAGTTTCCAATGGAGACTTTGATTCCTATTGACGACAGTGGAAAAGAAACCGAGATTAATCCAGCTAATTTGAATGTGACAGTATTTTTGTGTGTAGATGATGGGAGTGATGGCAGTGACTCAAATTGATACTAATCAAGGCGAATACTTTAACTACGATTCTCATTGTATTATCACGCACGTCAGCGGAGATACGACTACTGCAATAGATTTTCATGCAAAAGAGATTAACTTTGACTACTCAGTTGTTAGCAATGACGAGAACACGCCGAGTCAAAACACCGTAACTATCTACAACATGACTAAAACGGCTTTTAACACCATTTCGATTGGCGATAAAGTGCAAATTAATACAGGGCCCGCAAACATCTATGGAATGATTGTTATCGGTTATATCAGTTCAATTGTCCCGCAGGCGTCTAATCAAGATGACGCAGTGGTCATCACATTCATTGAGGGACAAAGCTACGCGGATATCGATAAGCTCAAAGTAACTAATACCGTTACTTATGGCAAAAATGACGACAAAGAAAAAGACGTCACATCTAACGTCAGCTTTAACGCTGGCACATATGCCTCAACTATTATTAGCACGATTGCCAGCCAAGCAGGAATTAGCCTAGCTGGAGTTAATCTTGGTAACAACAAATGCTATACAAACGGATACTCAGCTGATGAGAAGCCAATCGATGTTATCAATGCCGTTGCAACTGACTGCAATTCCCGTATGTATTACCGTCCGACAGGACTTTATGTAGATAGCATTAATGCACCTGATCCTTACACCGCAGCGATTGTCATTGGTACGGTTGATTACGGTCCAATTGAGAAAGATGCACAACTAAACGCTAACTCTGGCGATAATGGCGGTAATACCTATACCATGAATGGATTCGATGACCCACGACTTTATGCTGGTTGTCCCGTATTCGTCAAAACTAACTCATTGTGGGGATTGCATAGAGTGAAGCAAGTGACGCACTCTCATACGCAAACTACCTACACGATGGAGGTGGAAGTCTATGCCTAACCGCCAAGAACCCGATCCAAATGGGAAAATGATCAGCTTTCTTAATAACGACCTGCCAGTTATCGTTGGTAGCTCAATCAATTGCCATACGCTAGGACGGATAACATTTTACGACAGCTCACGTCATCGTGCTAACGTGCAACCACTGCCACTAAAGTCAACTGGTCAAGTGAGAGCCATCTTAATCAATTGCATTGTTCCAGCGTCACTTTATTTAGTTGATGAAAAAGATAGCCTGAATCTGCTACACGTTGGCTCAGTAGTCTTAGTCGGATTCCTAGATAGAGACGCAGACAACTGGCACGGCTCACAACCCTTTAAGTTAGCGAGTTATCGATTGCACAGTATTCAAGACGCTATTATAGAAAGCGTGGTGGAGAATTGAAATCAATCCAAATAGATCCAGTGACAAACGACGTTGCTTTTAATAGAAGTAATGGCGTTTTTAATTTTGTTAATGATAACGATGAATTAGCTCAAAGAATCAAGATACTACTTGGAACGAATCTAGGCGAAATACCGTGGGATCGTACAAAAGGATTCGACCAAAATAATATCATCCGCAATGGGAAGCAGATTCACGTCATAGAAACTGCAATTACTGAATATCTTAAGAAACAGCTCAATACTTTTGTGGAAGTCAAAGTAACGAGTATCACTCATCACGATAACCGTGTTACCGATATGGCTATCGATATTAATTTAAAACATCAGCAAGTACAAAAAATACAAGTGATTGGAGGCGAAGCCAATGGGAATGACCAATAACGGTTATCAATTGCCGTCACTATCGGAAATTAGAAAAGACGTCGATAATCTTTTCATCAAATATTTTGGCGAAGATATCGACTTGACCGATGGACAAATCGAGGGGTTATTATCTGGTATCTTGGCAACTGTATCAAGCCAAAACGAGCAGTTAGGTCAAGCTATCTACAAAGCTATGTTTATCCAATCTTCAAGCGGTAAGAATCTAGAAGATCATGGTACAGATATCGGTATTTATCGAAAGCTGGCAACTGAATCTGATGTTGATTTACAGATTGACAGCTACGTAGACCCAAGCAATCCAACGATTGTCCCAGCTGGAACACAGTTTGGAACTGCTGATGGACACCTTTTCGCAACACTAGCAGAACTTAAGCTAACTGAGCCAGCCAGCTATACTGATAGTGGTGGAAAAGAACATCCGCTTACTGACAAGTATGGCAATGCCTTGGCACGGGGAACGGTGCAAGCTAAGTCTATGGAAGCAGGCTATGCTGAGAACGTAATGCCAAACACGATTATCGTCGCTGAGAACGTTGTAGGAGGTTTCTATGCCGTTACTAATCTTGACAGTGCAACAGGTGGCTCAGACGCTGAGACGGACGAGCAGTTGCGTAATCGTATCTTAGTCAATAACCGGCACGTTCCTAGCGAGACTAAGAGTGGGATTGAAACGGCGATTAAAAACATCGCAGGTGTTACTGATTCTAGATTAATTGCGAACAATACAATGCAAGACGACTCATATGGCAATCCGCCTAAATCGTGTCATCTTTATGTAATTGGTGGCGATGACATCGAGATAGCAACAACTTACTTTAACCATTTAACGCCAGTATCAACTACCGTTGGAAAAATTAGCGTTGAAGTGCTTGATATTGCGAAAAAGCCTGTTGAGATTAAATTCGACCGTGCCAAAACTGTACCTATCTATATTGATGTTGTATTAACGGTTGACGATACCCAGTTCAACGCTGACTCAGCTCCTGAAACAATCAAAAAGAACATTTTATCCTATCTTAGTTTGCTAACGATGGGATCTGATGTTCTTTTTTCACAGCTTTTTGCACCAGCATACTCAGTTTCAGGCGTTAAAAACGTCCAGATTAAGCTAGGTACTAGCCAAGACTCAATGAGTGAGAACGATATTTCAGTCGACCAGTTCGAGTTACCAGTTAGCAGTCGTGACCTAATTTCGATAGAAGTTAGGAGTTGATAACGATGTTTGAAACTGACACTGACCTTTCTAACGAAGCGATTGAGAGACAGATACAGACGTCGCTACCATCAGTTCTGAGCCAACTACCAGATAGTAATAACCAAAAGTTATTACACATCATCTCTGACCTAGCTTGCCTTGGCAAAGACAATCTGTTGAGCGTCTACAAATGTAAACAGTTGAAGTATTCAAGTAATGCTTGCTTAGATTTGATTGCCGAAGAGTACAACATCAAGCGAATTGATGATGATGATGAGTTTTTGCGGTTTATGGTTCGTACAAAAATTATGCAAAATACCTACGGCTCAACTACTAACGAACTTAAAAAGATGATATCGATTGTCATGGAATTGCCAATCGATCAATTCGATTTTGAAGCAACTGCTAATCCTGAAGAACTTGTAATTACTAATATTCCATTCGATTTCATATCAGGCGCAAAGACTGAAGTAAAGCGAAAGCTTGTAGTCGAAGCAATTCAAGATATGCTACCGCCTGAGTATTTGTTGGCTGACGTTCGTTACAGTAAATCAACATATCTTAACGTTATCTACGCACTATCTTCATCACGCAACAAGCTTAACAACGGTCTTCCAAGCTACGAATATTCTCACAAACAAGCTATAAACGCCACGACGAAGTTTATTTCTAATAAGAACAAATTTAAGGAGTGATTTAATGCCAACATACAATCAAGCAACCATTACAAACGCAGGGCTCAAGCTACTAGGCTCAGCTAACGGCGGTACTGATACCATCACTTATACTAGGATGGTTTTTTCATCAATGGACAATTCCAAGTTATCAGATGACCAGCTCAAGGCTGTAACTGATGTAGTTCCTGCTGACCTAGTATCTAAGCCAGATACGTACCAAAATAGTACGACAGGGGAGTCTAATGTTCGTGGATATGTAAATAACACTGGTCGCCAAAAAGGGCTGTATGTAAAGACTTATGGTGTCTATGCAACCAATAAAGCGGGCAAAGAGATTCTCTTTGCAATTGAATGCGCAGATAACCCCGACTACTTGATTCCTAATCCTGATGGAAAGCATCCGTCAGGATTAATGTATACGTTCAAAATTGCTGTTAATGACACTGATAATGTTACCTTTACTGCTGATAAAGACGTCTATGCAACGTTAGATGACGTTAAAAAATCATCTAGTGATATTCAGAATGATTTAAATAATTTGAAGCAAACGGTCACCCAGTCAAATAAACTTACTGACCAAAAAATAGTTTCTCTAACATCAGGACAATGGCAACAGTTACATTTAATCAGCTACCCATCTGAAAGTAATAGCGCTATTTCAGTAAAAATTGTTGGAAACATTTTATTTGTATCAGGATGGATAACGCTAAATGAGCCTTTAAATATCCAAGCCGATCAAATTCAAATTTCAGACAACAAAATTAAAGAGTTCTCTAGAATTAATCAGACGATTGTTCAAGCGCTTAACTTCCAGTCAGTTAGATTAGGCGGTAGTAACAGCAGTGTACAGGCAGTCTTATCTCAGGATGGATACTTATATTTGCGTTCTTGGCAATCTGTTTCTGCGGACTATTTCATCGGAAACTTTAGTATAGCTCTTGATTAGGAGATGATCATATGCGTAAAAATACTAATCAAAATAGATTTATTGCGATTGCAGGTCTTGAGACCACAGCACTTGGACTCTATTTGCTTGTAATTAAAAATGTTTTTGCGTCCGAATCAGATTTTCTTGCTCACTTTCTTGTCCATGCCCAAGACCCGATCATCGTGTACTTCCTGATTGCAATCGGAGTTTTCAGCTTTATTGTCGGCTCATCGGGTATCACTAAGCACCATATGCATAGACTAGCTATCTCACTAATGGTAGGGGTATGGACGACCTATCTTGTCATTTTTATGTGGCACGATGCCAACGCACCTGGAATACCTTTCCATCTATCATCAGTCTTGATGATTTTTCTTATCATCAATCTTTTTGTTGAGATGATTGGAGGCAATCACTATGAGTGACGCAATCATTGTTGCTGTAATCACAGGTGCGCTAGCCTTTGCTGGCACGTGGTACTCAGACAAGAAAAAGGAGCTTAGCGACAAGCAGAAAAATAAGGTTGACTTAGAACTTGCCTATGCTAATCACATGCCCGAACTCTTGGACAAAATCGATATCATCACAAAGCAACGTGATGACTTACGTGACCAAGTCAGCAAGCTATCTGACCGAGTAGAAGAACAGTCAGCAATCATCAAAACTTTAAAAGATACTAACCAATCACTTAATAACAAGTTGAATCGCCTGCTCAATAAGCAGACTACAGAAAGGATTAACAATGAACGAAATAATTAAACTTATCGACCCAGCTACCGCTTTAGTAATTATCACAGCTATCATCAAATTAATCGCACCAACTTTAAAGTCTATCCATCTTACTAATCGTCAGCAAGCACTTTACAATCAAGCTAAAGCAGCGGTTACTTTCGCAGCACAACAGACTGGACTTGATGATGACCAGCGCCGTCGCTTAGCTGAGCAAGACTTAGCTCACTTTGCAACCGATCACGGAATCCGCGTTTCAGAAACGACAATCGAAAATGTTACTGAGTATGCTTATCAAATTCTCAAGAATAGCGATTCTATCAACATCTCAAGCTATGAGCCTAAAGATAAGCTTACGGGCGACGCTAGCTTACCAAAGATGGACGACAGTACCATCAAAGCTATTAAAGATAGTGAGCCCGCTGGTACTGATAAAGCTCAAGAACTAGCAGAACAGAACAAAGAATTAGATGGGGGTGCTAAATAATGGCTGATTTTCCTTTAGTAATTGACGTTGCGAAGTTCCAAGATAGTTCACTGGCTTTTTTTCAGCAGATGAAAAGTGCTGGAGTTAAAGCTGTAATCGTCCAGCTTACGGCTGGTAGCAAAGGTCATCCGTACTCTCAAAACCCAAAAGCTGGAGCGCAGGTAGCTAATGCCCGTTCAGCTGGATTACGAGTTCACGCTTATCACTACTCTTATGCCTATGGACACGATGATATGCTGACAGAAGCCGACAACTTCATCACGCAGTATCATGCTTTAGGGCTTAACCCTGACACTGACTTTGCGTTCTTAGATGAAGAAGATGGATCTAATAATCCTAATCCTGCGACTGACGACTGTAATACTTGGCTTGACGCTTGTGCTAACGCTGGAATTAAGAACTTAGGTGTTTATTCCATGAAGTCGTGGTTCAGTTCAGGGAGAATTAATCAGAACTCCTTGCATACTAACTGTTTGTGGGTTGCTAACTACGGTGTTAGTTCTCCTGGAGTTGATAACTGCTCAGTATGGCAATTTACTGACAACTACTACGGAGTTGACTGTTCTTACGATTTCTTTAGCAAGCTTGTCGATGGCTCTAACACTGGCACGTGGCAACCACCAAAAGAACAGCCACAGCAACCATCACAGCCTACGTCACAGTGGAAACCGATCACATATGTAATTCAATCAGGCGACACTCTCAGCGCTATCAGTGCAAAGACTAAAGATAGCATGGATACCATTGTTGCTAATAATTCTGATGTTTTCCACGGGAATAAAAATGCCACGATCTATCCAGGGCAGAAACTGCTTGTCAACGACCACGGCGCAAACGGGCTCACTCAGCACGTCTATACCGTACAGCCTGGCGATACTGCTAGCGGAATTTCTTATAAGATTGGAGATAGACTAGCAACCATTGTCGCTAATAATCCTGACGTGTTCCATGGTAATTCTGAAGCAACTATATATCCTGGTCAGGCTATCTTGTACTACAGATAACCAATAGCAAAGAAAGGAGGTGTTAACATGGTTAAAGGTAAGAAAGGCAAAGGCGGTTGCGGTAAATAAGTATAAAGAAAAAGCTCACACATAATTGTGTGGGCTTTTTTATTTGCTATTTTTTATCCAAATAATTTTGATAGCTTTCCTTTTGTATACTTTGGAGTTCCAATAATCTTACCAGTTTTTTTATCACTTGTTATTACTTCGTATAATATATCGCTTTTATCATTCTTATACCCATATAAATCGTAATTAACATTTGGAAATGCAATAACTTTCATATGTTTTGGTGGTTGAGTATTGTGTTTCATAAATTCTTTTACATAATCATCTGAAACAGTGTCTTTATTTTCTAGTATTCCCATTAGTTTAAATCCCTTTCCTAATAGTCTTGATAACGGTTTTTATTTTAATCTCAATTTTAAAATTTTGCAAATTAATAAAAAAGTTAAAAAACTTTGAAAAAAAGCATTGACTTTATAAACGTTTAAACGTATAATAAATATATACTAAAGAAAGGAGGAAAGCAGTTGGAAAAGCAAAATAAAAAGAAGTTTTCAAAAGTTAAGATAACCTTCCAAATATCCTTAACTTCGATAAGCTTCTCATTAGAAATTGAGCGATAAGCTCAATGCTTAGATTGACGGCAGAAATGCCGTTGGTTTAAGCATATCAAATTTTGCAAACTGCGTAAATAAAAATGAAATTAATTAAATTCTCAAAAACGGCTGATAAAAATTGCAGAAATTATAGTTTAAAGATTTCAAATTTATTAATTATACCAACTATAATAATTGCAATTTATCTACTAAGAAAGTAAGGAGAACAATGGCTACTGAATCTCAAAAACGATCGCGTGATAAATGGAATAATGATGCTAAAAATAAAGCCAGAAGAAAATATTATGTTTTAAAATCAAATGCCAGAGCATATATTAGAAATGAATTTACAACTGATGATGACTTAAATGAATTGATTGAAATGGCTAAAAATAGGAGATATATCATGACAAAACAAGAATTAGTTGACAGCTATGTAGCAGTTTACAACAGAGAAGTTTCAGGTACTACGATGAGCAATAACGCCTTGGAAGCTCAGTTCGATTTGCTAGCTGGATTTGGAATCGACGCTAGTGATCCAGCCAACTTGCCAAACGTTGAAGATGTGGTCAAATTCAGCGATTATGGTTACAATTATGACAGTGCTGATGATGAATTCAAAGAAATTTAGGAGAAACCACATGACGCAAAAATTAGAAGAGTATAAAAAGCTTTCAAAATTAAGCTATGACGATGCCATAGCTTTTTTGCTTAAAAAGTATGGGTCAGCTAAAGATGACTACTTCAAAGAAAAGTCTTATGAAAGATTTTTAAAAGGAGAAATTAAGAGCCCTGCTAAAAATCCAATTCAAAGGACTGACGAAGGTCTCTATGTGCATCATATCGATGAAATTAGCGCACCTGATATTTCTAACAAAACTTTTATCCAACTACTTAATTATGAATTTGACCTACAAAAAGCTAATCGGTTGGTTTACTGTGATTTAGTTGAGCATTTAATTTTACACTTTATCATTACTAGAGAAGCAACTGGTGCTCAAGGTCAAGGAGGAGTTGTTAATTTTCTAGCACCTGAATACATCATTTGGTATATCGATGGAACAAAGCCAAAAGCAGACAATCCGAGATCTGCTTGGAAATTAAATTGCTATAAAAAATCGTTTTTAAGCAAAGAAGAAGCAACAGAATTGTTAGATTTTCTACTAAGCAACTCAACAATAAATTATGAGGACGTGAGAATAGATGAATTTCGTGCAATTATTCGCAAAACAGCATCATACAAATCAGAACAGGATATCAAAAATCAGTGGAGTTAGCCCAATGTCGCTACAGCACGCTGGCGATAGTAGCCTAGATAGGCTAGCCGTTCGTCACATTAAAGCCTTAGCTTTAGCTACTGGTATATTAGTCCAGCAAAGTGTCTAACTGAACTAATCGCCATTGCGGTAATCCAATAGTTGAATTCATTCAAAAACACTCTAATTTAGATCGTGACACGGTCAAGGAAGTTGAAGATTTGATTATCGAATTAGGAGAAAAAGGCGCTCACTTTAATAACATCTCATTCAATCGATATTACAGTGAGGGAGAAGATACCGACGAACGAGCAGAAACTGCTATGCAAAATCTAATCGTGCAACTTAAAGATTTTAAACAGAATCTCTAGAACAGCTAATGCTGTTCTTTTTTGTTACCGCAAAACTTACCACTAATTTTTAAAATACATAGAAACACATGGGAAATACAAAAATATAATTTGTTTTTTTCGCTGATTTGACAATTAATAATAATCTATAAAATTTCAAAGCTACACTAGTTTCACATGATTACCTCACGGATAAACAAGTGAAGCAAGCTCGGGAGGAACAGATTGTCATTAAAAATAATCACGCTTCTCAAGAATAAGCGAAAAGGTTTTACCCTCCTAGAAAGTTTAGTAGTAATTTCGATTACCAGTTTGATTTTGTTAACGTTACTTTGGGGAACCCGCGTTTTTAATCGCCAAATTAATTCAGAACCACGTTTTTGGCAAAGTTTTGCGGTTGCTTGGAATCAAACGTTAGTGACGGCTAAAATCCAACAAACACCAGCCTGGGTAACCCTAGCTCCCCATCAGGCAGTTTGTTTTGAAACCTATTTACACCAGCGCTTGATTAAACATGAGGTCAGGGTTCCAACGGGGCTTTCAGTGACAAGTTGGCATGAAATTAAAATTTCAAAAAACGGGACGGTCAGTCCCCAGACAATTACCTGGCGGTCTGAAGCGAGTCGTCGTTGGATTCTGCAAAAGATTCAACTAGGATGGGGCTGTTATCATAATGAAATCAAGTCTTTTTGAGCGTTCTGGAATGTTGTTAGCTGATGCACTTTTGGGTATCGCTTTAATTAGTAGTGCAACGATTTTTTATGCTATCAATCAGAGCTGGAGCCGAGAGCGGATTAACCAGACCGAACAACGGCTGGAACATGTTCGTAAGTGCTATGAAATCGAGATAAATCATGAATAAGCAACGAAATGGATATTCATTAGTTGAGACACTGGTGACAATTGTTGTAATTGCAATGGGGTTTAATTTAATGCAACTGGCTTTTAAGCTAAACGGGGCTGTTAGTCAGCATACACAACGGACAACGCAATTTTACCGCTATTTGGATGTGATAGAGGATCCACAGTTTCAATTTAGAGTTCGTCAGGTCACGGCTAGTAAACTAGAGTTATTTAGTGCAAAGGAACAACAGGTATATTGCTTGCAACTAGCCAAACATGAACTAAAAATGAGGACATTAGCAGGCGGATACATGCCGCTCATAACGGATGTTGATCAGGTTCAGTGGCAGGTTAACTCAGGACGTTTGCTGACCAAGATCACGATTGGAGGAGAACGATTTGTTGCAACGACTATGCTGGCGGAGAAATGCTAGTTTGACAATGATTGGAGCAGTTTTTTGGGCGACGGTTGCTTGCGTAGTATTAGTCCAGCTACAGCAAGCTAATCTAATTGTTCAGCAAAATAATTCTCGGATTAGACATTATCAATTGGCAAGGACTCATTTTGCAGAAAAGCACTTGGGCACACCTTGAAATACTAGAACTGATTGAGTAAGATAGGCATAGGTGAACTCACCGAAAAGGAGTTGATTTTTTGACTGAGAACAGCACGACCGCTTTATTTCAAGTTTTTGATCAATCAGCCACGGTGTTAATGCAGAGCCTAGAAACTTCTTATCTAGATGCATTTATTGAAACTGCTGACAACTTGTTGGACAAGCGGACAGTTCGAGTCGAGAACGGTTTACCTGCAAAGCAAACGGTTCAGGAACTCACAGTTTTGTACCAGAAGGTTGATTATCAAAAAATGGATGCTCAGGATATTCGCAGAGCGATTCAAATGGTCATGATTAAGGCGACTAAAGTAGATCATATTCAAGCTGTTCATCAAATAACTCCGGATACAATTGCTGATCTGTTAGGCTATTTAGCAGCAGGGCTAGTAGCAGGTCGAGAGCAGCTTCGGATTCTTGATCCCGCAGTTGGATCTGCTAATTTATTGACAGCTGTTATGAATCAACTCCAGGATCGAGTGACGAAAACTGTTAGCGGATTCGGTAGCGATAATGATGCTTCGATGATTTCAGTTGCTAGTATTAGTGCTCAAATGCAACGATTATCTTTAGAACTTGTTCAGCAGGATAGCTTAACTGACTTAGCCGTTCCACAAGTTGACCTTGTGGTTTCTGATTTGCCAGTTGGCTACTATCCGATTGATGAAAATGTGCAAAATTATGAAACCCACTCCCACACGGGACATTCGTACGTGCACCATCTTTTGATGGAACAGGCCGTTAACCAACTTCAGGCTGGGGGCTTTGCATTTTTCTTAGTTCCAAGCCAGCTATTCCAGAGCCCCAAAGCCAAGGGACTCTTAGGTTGGATGCAGGATCAAGTTTTCCTACAGGGAATTTTAAACCTGCCACAGGATTTATTCCTAAATGAACAGGCGCAAAAGGCGATCTTGATTGTACAAAAGCGAGGGGCAGATGCGCGACAAGCTGATCGAGTGATGTTAGGAGAATTTCCGTCATTTGATGACAAGGTGGCGTTACAAAAATTTATTGATGACTTGGTAGTGTGGGAAAAACAAGCTTTATTGAATTCAAAATAGTGAGGAGTAGATTATGAGCAAGATGATTGCGGTTAATGCTGGTAGCTCGACTTTAAAATTTAAATTATTTGAAATGCCGGCGGAACAAGTCTTAGCTGAAGGGGTTATTGAGAGAATTGCCATGCCAAATGGGCACGTTGCGATTAAGTATGGCAGCGGGCAAAAATATGAAATTACCACTGACGTCGCCGATCACGAGGCAGCGATTCAGATTCTCTTGGATCAATTATTAGCACTAAAAATTATTCATAACTATAATGAAATTGATGGTGTCGGACATCGCGTGGTTGCTGGTGGCGAATTTTTCGATAAATCGGTAGTAATTACTCCGGAAGTACTACAAAAAATTGAGAGTTTAGCTGAACTGGCTCCGTTGCATGAACCAGCCAATGTTTTAGGGATTAAAGCTTTTCAAAAAATCCTGCCAGATGTTATCAGTGTAGCTGTTTTCGATACAGGCTTTCATGCGTCGATGCCTGAGAAAAATTTCTTGTACAGCATTCCATATGAATATTATGAAAAATATCAAGCTAGAAAATATGGAGCTCATGGAATTAGCTATCGGTTCGTTTCGCAACGGGCTGCAGAGGTTTTGCAAAAGCCAGTTGAAGATTTAAAATTAATTATTCTTCATATTGGGGCTGGAGCTTCGATTTGTGCCGTTAATCATGGGAAATCATTGGATACTTCAATGGGATTTACCCCTTTAACTGGGATTACGATGGCAACTAGATCTGGTGATGTTGATCCTTCTTTGTTAGCACTTGTGATGCAGAAGGAAGGCATCACGGATATTAACGAGATGATCGAGATCTTAAATAAAAAATCTGGGTTACTTGGAATCTCTGGAGTTTCCGCTGATATGCGCGAAGTTGAAGCAGCCCAAGCAGAAAATCACCGAGCACAGCTTGCTCGTGAGATTTATATTAATCGGATTGTGCGTTACATTGGAGCTTACTTAGCCGAACTTCAAGGAGCGGATGCCATCGTCTTTACCGCCGGGGTCGGCGAGAATAGTGTTACCGTGCGGAAAGAAGTTACTGACCAATTGGGGTACTTTGGGATTAAGATTGATCAGGAAAAAAATAATGTCCGTGGCGAAGTTCGTGATTTGAGTACTCCAGATGCAAAAATCAAAACTTTGTTAGTTCCTACAAATGAGGAGTTAATGATTGTTAGGGATGCTCAGGCATTAAGCCAAACCAAATAGAATAACTAAT
The DNA here is from genome assembly GCF_001436645.1 of Fructilactobacillus florum DSM 22689 = JCM 16035. Lineage (GTDB taxonomy): Bacteria > Bacillota > Bacilli > Lactobacillales > Lactobacillaceae > Fructilactobacillus > Fructilactobacillus florum. Next base: position 30,512 of record NZ_AYZI01000004.1, read on the forward strand.
CGACCGCTTGCCGAGGATGACCTTGGTGAGGGGTCGTTTTTTGTTTAGACAGTTTTTTGAGAAACGGGTATAATTACAGTTATAAAAAAATTAATGATTTGAGGGGAGCTTGCTTATGGCTCAAGAAAAAAAATCAAGTTCAGGGATGTCACGAAGTTTAAAAAATCGACATGTTCAGTTGATTGCCCTGGGGGGAACCATCGGGACGGGGCTCTTTTTGGGAGCCGGTCGTTCGATTCACTTTGCTGGACCATCTCTAATCTTTGCGTATTTAATTGCTGGGTTAGCGTGCTTTTTTTTAATGAGAGCACTCGGTGAGCTCCTACTATCCAATACGGAAGCAGTTTCTTTCATTGATTTCATTGATAAATATTTGGGACCAAAAACTGGCTTTGTTGCTGGTTGGACCTACTTAATCTGTTGGATCACCATTGCGATGGCGGAGGTAACGGCAGCTGGTTTGTACATGCAATTTTGGTTCCCTGGTTTGCCAACCTGGGTCACGGGGTTGTTTTTGCTAGTTATCTTGTTTTTTATGAATTCAATTACCGTTTCCGCCTTTGGAGAAACTGAATTTTGGTTCGCCATTATCAAAGTGGTCGCGATCCTACTATTGATCCTTGCAGGAGTTGTTTTGGTGGCGATCCACTATAAAACACCGGTGGGCTATGCCTCGTTAGGAAATTTATTTGGTGGAAATTTGTTTCCAAATGGAGCCAAAGGCTTCCTGCTATCGTTTCAAATGGTAATCTTTAGTTTTGTGGGGATCGAAATGATTGGGATGACAGCTTCTGAGACCGCCGATCCACAAACCATTATTCCAAAATCGATTAACGATGTTCCAATTCGAATCATTTTATTTTACGTGGGTTCCCTGGTAGCTTTGATGTGTATCTATCCTTGGTATGATGTTTCGCCAACATCTAGTCCCTTTGTCCAGGTTTTCCAGGGAATTGGCATCAAACCGGCAGCAGCAATTATTAACTTTGTGGTGCTAACCGCCGCTGCTTCATCGTGTAATAGTGCAATTTTCACGACCGGAAGAATGTTATATTCACTAACCAAGGGAAGTAAAAATCCACTGGGAAAGCGGTTGAGTCAAATTTCTCGGCGAGGACTGCCTGCCACAGCAATCTTGGTATCGACTTTATTAATTGGAATTTCTGTCATTATTGATATTTTGGTGCCTAATGGGGTCTTTGAATTTGTTTCCAGTGTCGCTACAACCTGTTTTCTTTTCATTTGGTCCTTGATTGTATTAGCACATTGGCGTTACCGCCGGCAGTTAACCACGGAACAAACCCAAGCACTTTCATTTAAAATGCCTTGGTATCCATTTTCAAATGTCTTTACGATTGCCTTTATGATTTTTGTGGCAATAATTCTTCTTTTCCAGGTGCAGACTTTGGTAGCGTTAGTTGGTTCGATTGTTTGGCTGTTAGGTCTTTATGGATTTGATTATTATCGGAATCTGAAGCAGATATAGAAAAGTCGGTGCTAATGCACCGGCTTTTCTGATTTATGGACCTACTGATGGTAGAATTAAAATAGTTAAGTAACATGATGAAAGGTGATTCGATGAAAAGCAAGGTTGCCATTTTACACACTAATGATTTGCACTCTCATTTAGAAAACTTCCCAGCAATCAAAAGATTTTTTCAAACGCAAACAGCGGCACTCAGCCAACAAGGTTATCGAGTGTTGCGATTTGACGATGGCGATGCGATGGATCGCTTTGATCCCCTGACTGAAGCGACCAATGGTCAAGGAATTGTACAGTGGTTAAATGAAATGCATTATGATGCGGTTACCATTGGTAATAACGAAGCATTAACTAATTCTCACAAGCAGCTTGACCATCTTTATGATCATGCTAATTTTCCTGTCATTTTAGATAATGTTTTGGATAGCAAAACCGGTCAATTGCCCCATTGGGCGACTACTCATCGTGATTTTGTTTTAGACAATGGAACCAGGTTGCGCTTGCTGGGCTTAACATTTCCGTATCCAACGTTTCAGGCTATGGGTTGGACCGCAGAATCGGTCTTTGGAACGTTAGATCGGTGTCTACAAGAATGGGCGGGTCAGTACGATCAGCTAATCCTACTCTCTCATTTGGGAATTAACTATGATCGAGAGCTAGCTAAACGCTATCCTGAATTAAAAGTAATTATTGGCGGGCATACGCATCATTTGTTGGCTCATGGTGAAGTAGTGCAGCAGACCTTGCTGACGGCCGCAGAGAAGTGGGGACACTATGTTGGTCAAATTACTTTTGAAGTCGATCAAGCTGGTTTATATCAGCAACAAGCACAAGTTTTTCGTAGCACCGATCTGCCCCGAGAAGCAGGAGATCAAGCTGAAGTAGCTGCTGCAGAGGCCACCGGGCATCGCCTGCTTGCTGCGCAAAAAATTGCGAGGGTTCCGCAACGCTATCAGACGTCTTTAACTGATGATAATCCACTGGTTCAATTGGGATTGCAAGCCATGATGGCTAGTACAAATGCGCAGGCAGCTGTACTAAATACGGGACTCTTCTTGCATGATTTGCCAGCGGGGATTGTCAATATGGACCAGCTCCAACAAATCTTGCCGCATAATATTCACGTCATGAAAACCGAACTGTGGGGGTATGATTTATGGCGTTTATTTCAAGAAATGGAAAAGAATAAAAATTTCCTAATCCGCTTTCCTCAAAAGGGAATGGGGTTTCGGGGGAAGTATTTCGGAAGATTGGTCTATGCGGGGATTAGTTATGACACAGAAAAGCAGCAATTGTATTGGCACCATGAGTTAGTTGTACCTGAGAAGCGGTACACAATTGCGCTTTTAGACCACTATGAATTTATTCCCTTTTTCCCGACAATTGGAATTGTTGGGAAGAACCAAATTGATTTTAACGGAAATATCCGCACCGTTTTGGCAAAATATTTATCTCAGGAATTTCCTTTAGGAGGAGGCTCACATGGAACACAGTCAGATTGAGATTTTGATTGAACAACGACGGGAAAAACGAATTCCATACGCTGAAATTAAACAAATTGATGCAACAACCCTAACTGTAAATGGACATCGGTATGAACTAGTTGCCAATGTCAGAAATGCTTTTGACTTGGGTGCTTTTACCAATAGTTTCAACCCGATTTTGACTCGGTATGATTACATCATTGGGGACTGGGGCTATGGGCAACTACGCTTGAAAGGTTTTTTTAACGACCGGCGGACTAATGATTCTTTTGAAAGGAAGAGCGCAATTAATGACTACCTTTTAGAAGAAGTGAACTTAGGTGACAATTATTTTGTGTTGCATAATGTCGATGCAGCACAAAAAATCGAGACGAGTGTAAACCCAACGACGATTAAGCGGAGTCGGAAACACCATAACAGTGCTAATCGGCATATAAAGCAACGTCATGACAAAACCAAGGCTCAGTTAACTAAGCGACAATTTACCATTCGCCAAAAGAAAGAGGATTAAGCGTGATGAAACATTACCACGGATACATGATTGATCTTGACGGAACAATTTATCAGGGGACGCGACGGATTCCAGCTGCTAAACGGTTTGTTGAGCGGCTACAAGCAGCGCAGCAACCCTTTTTATTTCTAACTAACAATACAACCCGCCAGCCAGCTGCGGTCGTGGCTAATTTGGCACAAAACCATGATATTCATGTGACTACGGCAAACATTTATACCGCTGCGCAAGCAACGGTTAGTTATCTTCAGGCTGATGCCGATCAGCATCAACGGGCTAGGACGGCATATGTGATTGGAGAACCAGCTTTAAAGAGTCTGCTAGTGCAAGGAGGCTTTGACATTTATGCCGAGAAGCCAACGTACGTGGTGGTAGCGCTTGATTATGACTTTAGCTATCAAAAAGCTACCCGAGCCGTGCTAGCAATTCAAGCGGGAGCCCACTTTGTGGGTACCAATGCAGATACGTTAATTCCCAGTGAGCAAGGATTGTTACCAAGTGCTGGTTCATTAATCGATTTAATCCGGTATGCGACCCAGGTACAACCGGTCATTGTGGGTAAACCCAATGGTTTGATTGTAAGAAATGCACTTGCAAAGTTAGGGATTAGCGCCAAAGAGGCCTTGATGGTTGGTGATAATTATGAAACTGACATTCGGGCAGGGATGGCCGCTGGAGTTGATACATTACTAGTGTATTCGGGAGTGTCTAAACCGGCTGATATCAAACAGAAGGAGCAGCAACCGACCCATGAGATTAAAAGCTTCGATGACTGGACAATTTAGTTACTCCAGCATGGTAAAATTGCTATTTTATGTAAGCTTCACCATTACGATGGCGACGTTTGTGGTAGTCAATGCCAGTTGGTTGTATTGGCTTAATCTCAGTTGGGCGCATTTAGCGACCCGGTTTGAAACTTCCAATACAGTGTTAATGAATAATTTTTATCAAATGATTAAATATTTGCAATTACCATGGGAAACGACTTTACATTTGGATGGTTATCGGCTTTCGGAAAGGGCTGTCCAGCATTTTGCTGATGTAAGACGGTTAATCTTGATTAATAATACGCTTCTGATGCTGCTCTGGATTGTGGGATTAAGGGGCTATTTCAAACAGGTTTATCACCAGCTGTGGCAGATGACGAGGGGACTAAGAAATTTTTTGGTAGGATTAGGAATGTTGTTATTAGTAGTAATGCTTGATTTTAACGATGTTTTTATTATTTTTCATGAACTGCTCTTTCAAAATCGTGACTGGATTTTTGATCCCCGACAGGATCCGGTGATTAATGTGCTCCCTGATCAATACTTTTTTAGTTGTTTTCTAGTCTGGTTAGGTATAGTCATTTTAGGACTAGTTACCGGATGGTATCTTGGCGAACGCCAATTAAAAAAATTTAAATGAGGTTGAAGTATTCCATAAAAGTTATTTTTATGGTTTTTTTGACTAAATTTTTTGATAACTACAAAAGAAATATGGGATCATTTCTGTTGGTTATTAGCATGGTAGCGATAATCACGTTTCAACGAAAAAGGACTTACCCCAATAGTAAACGGGAGTAAGTCCTGAAGAACCGTAATTAAAATGTTTGCCAATCCCTTAGTCAATCGATTTTTTGTTAGCTGTTCGTCCCTTAAGAATACCGATGATGGCTGGAATTAAGGAAATGACAATGATCGAAAGAACCACCACGGAAAAATGCTCTTGTACAAACGGAATGTTTCCAAAGAAATATCCGCCTCCGCAACAGAGCCCCACCCAAGCAATACAAGCAGTAAGATTATATTTAAAGAATTTACTGTAGCTATAATCGCTGCTGGCAGCGACGAAGGGGGCAAAAGTTCTCACGATGGGCATAAAACGTGCTAGAAAGGTTGCAATTGCTCCGTACTTATCGAAAAAGTGACGAGCATGTTCAAAATCTTTTTCCTTAACAAAGCGACTTAAAAATTGATTTTCGGTAATGGCCATGCCCATTTTACGACCAAGGAAGAAATTCAAAGAGTCACCACCGAGTGAAGCGATAAAGAAGAGCACTAGGAAAATCCAGATGTTCAGGTTATAACTTGCACTGGCAGAGAGCGCAGCCGCTGCAAACAAGAGGGAATCACCGGGAAGAAAGGGGAGGATCACCGCTCCCGTTTCAACAAAGATGATTAAAAATAGAATTAGGTAGGTCCAGTTTCCAAAAGTATTAACGATATTGACCAAATGCTGATCAATATGTAAAACAAAATCAATCAAGGTATTCATATTATTCTCCGTTTTTAAAATAGTTACTTCTTAATTCTAGCAAATTAAGGTGGTTGATGGTGAAAATTTTCTATTTTTTAAGATAAAAAAAAGATTGACGCCACCTAATGCTTTTTGTTAATATAAATAAGTCCGCAACAGGCATACAGCTAGTTGCTAGCCAATAAAGTTGTTGACAAAGCTTTTCTACCGTGTTATATTTATGTAGTTGTCGTGATTGATAGCATTTATTATTCCGACATAGCTCAGTTGGTAGAGCACCTGACTGTTAATCAGGTTGTCGACGGTTCGAGCCCGCCTGTCGGAGTATATGGAGAGNTATGGAGAAGTACTCAAGTGGCTGAAGAGGCGCCCCTGCTAAGGGTGTAGGTCGTTTATACGGCGCGAGAGTTCGAATCTCTCCTTCTCCGTTTTTTGACCCGTTGGTCAAGTGGTTTAAGACACTGCCCTTTCACGGCAGTAACATGGGTTCGAATCCCGTACGGGTCATTTTCATTTTTATTATCGCGGGGTAGAGCAGTCTGGTAGCTCGTCGGGCTCATAACCCGGAGGTCGTTGGTTCAAATCCAGCCCCCGCAATTGGTCCGTTGGTCCAGTCGGTTTAAGACGCCTGCCTGTCACGCAGGAGATCACGAGTTCGAGTCTCGTACGGACCGTAAAAAAGAACCCTATCATTGATAGGGTTCTTTTTTTGCCTTTAATTAAATATTTTGTTTTTGCTCGAGAGCTTGATAGCTAGAATCATGGTAATCAACAGTAAAATCGTTTTTGAAATTCTGGTAGGTAATAAAAGCGGCGGCTGCGGTTTTTTTCCAAGCCAAACAATCAAATTCACTTTTCCAAGTCGTTAACAAAATTTTTTGATCTTGATTATTTTCAGCCTTTAAATAGTAAGCACTTTGCAATCCGTTAGGTTGGTGTGGATTACTAATGAAATCACTGGCTCGTGAATTTAAAACTTTTCGATGTTGTTCGTCAGGAGTTACTTGAATGATGTTGAGATAATCATGCCAGTCATCAGTACCGCTGTGATCAACGACACGATAAGTAATCGGGGTAACGAAAATCGGGCTTTTACCTGAATAATCGATTAGTTGAACACCGCTAGTTCCACTAATCCCGGCAAACAAAGCTAACCGGCGCTTGGGGTAGCGCTTTATAATTTGATTGAGAACGGCTTGCGAGCCAAAAGTTACTGAAATTTTATCAATCATTGTATTATCTCCATTCAATTTGGTTTACATTTAGTGTAGAATAAAGTACCTTAAGTTAAAAGTAAAATTATTTAAAAATGATGAGGTTAGTAAAATGCGTGTAACTATTTTAGGATTTTACGGTGGGTATCCATTTGCAGGCATTGGGACTAGTAGTTACTTGATTGAAACAGGAACCTACAGACTCTTGTTAGATTGTGGAAGTGGAGCGTTGTTGGAATTAGAAAAGCACTGTGACCCTTTACAATTAGATGCAGTTTTATTATCTCATTACCATGCTGATCATATTGCTGATTTAGGCGTTTTACAGTATTATTGGCAACTTCATGACCGACGACCGCGCCGTTCCATTTTGCCAATTTACGGACACCAGCTTGATCAAGCTCATTTTCAGGAATTAACCTGGCCACATGCAACCCAGCGCCAAGCTTACCTGCCTACACAAGTTAATGAGCTCGGGCCCTTTGAGCTTTCATTTTTGCGGACGGTTCATCCAGTACCAGCCTTTGCCATACGGATTGTTGAGCGTGCTACCGGGCATGCCCTGATGTACACTGCTGATTCAGCATTTTTTCCAGGACTTACAAAATTGGCGCAGCGGGCAGATCTGGTTATTGCAGACACTAACTTTGCTGCTAACGATCACCGAAAGCACTGGCATTTGACATCTGTCGAAGCAGGACGCTTGGCTCGTCAAGCACACGTTTCACGACTGTTACTTAGTCATTTGCCCCAAACCATTCCACCTGAGCAATTACGTCAAGAGGCTCAGGCAGAGGCCGGTACAAACGTCACCGTTTTATTACCATCTCAGGGGCAATCATTAGAAATTTAATGAACTAAAGAGGGATCACAGTGAAATTTAAAAAAACGAATGAAGATACAATTAAAGTCTGGGTCGATAAGGCTGATTTAAAAAAGAGGCATATTAATTTAATGGAACTGGTTGAGGATCAGGATAAGATTGAGGACTTTTTTTATCAAATTCTAGAAGAAGTTGATGTCAATCATGAATTTTCCAATAATGAGTTAGTTTCATTCCAAGTTATGCCAGTTGCAAGTGGGTTTGAATTAATCATTAGCAAGGATGAAAAATTGGTCGCTAAGATGACTTCTAGTGTCGCTGAACCAGGAGAAAAGCCAGGTGGCGATGAGTTTGATGAAGAGCACTTACAGCGAACGGTTGCACTCCAGTTCACTAATTTTGATGATCTAGTTGCTGCCAGTCAAGCCTTGAGTAAGGCATCGCGTCCTACTGGAGTTGAACTGCAGAGTGCACTTTATCGTAATCAACAAGGGTATGAATTAATTTTAACTTACCGACTGCTACCTAGTGGCGCTACTACTGATTTTTCCGCGGTTAATCAGAAATTAGTTCAGATTGATAACCAACTTGCGCTGGGCTACGAATACGGAAAGTTAAGTCCCCAAGAACCAGTTTATATTGAGAAAAATGACCGTCAGTTGCTGGGAAAGCAGGCGTTGCCGACATTAAATCAGTATTTTGGTTAGAAAATAATCATTTACGTATTTAACTGGGGTCTACAAATGTTAACAGCATGGAATCAGTACCATCAGTTAATTACAGCTAAGGGAGCCAAAGCAGGTCAACCTTATGTCTGCCCGGGATGTCACCAGCCAGTGATTTTAAAACGTGGTCAACAAAAGTTAGCACACTTTGCGCATCAACAGCACCAATTGTGTGGATCCAGTGAGAGCGAAAGCCCGGAACATCTGCAGGGGAAATGGTTTTTAGCCACTGATCTAAGGACGATTTTTCCTCGAGTTACTTTGGAAAGTTATCTGCACGCGATCCGCCAACGAGCCGACATCAGGTGCGATCAGGTGGTCTTTGAGTACCAGTGTAGTCCGTTATCAACCCAGCGACTTTCTGAAAGAATTTATGGATACGCCCAAATTCAGTTAGTTTCTTTCTGGATTCTTGGGAATCGATATTATCAGCAACGTTGTACTGCTTCTTCAGTGCAACGTTTTTTACGTTTTCGAAAGACAATTGGATATTATCTGGTTTTTTTACTAGAACCACAAAATCAGTATCGCTTGCGGTATCAGATCCAATTACACGATCACCGCCTGCAGTTTCAAGAACGGAGTTTTACTAGTTTTCAAGCTGTGCAGCATTTTTGGAGCAAGGAGCATTTGCAAACCAAGAAACCCGAGTCACTTAGCCATGTAACAAAAACTGTGGCACGGCGATTGCAGCACGGACAGGCTCCCTATCTCGAACTTCAGTTAAGTTGTTATCAGGCCGGGTATAACCTATTGGGATGCCCGTTGATTGTACATTGGCCACGGTTCCAGTCCCCACTAATGAAACCAGATTGGCTGGGATGGCGAGTTCGTTGCCTCTTATTGTTGCAAACTAGGCGTGAAATAGCAGTAACAACCCATTATCAAAGATCTTGCAACTTGATTCGGAGACGAGCAACGTATCCGTGTTTGCACGATGTGAACAATCTGATTTTTGCTCAGTTTGAGGTTTTCTTAACGGCACTAATTCGACAGCGTTTGGTGCAAAGAACTCCAACAGGAGTGATCCTGCTAAAAAAAATCCCGTGGTTTTCGGACACTTCTGTTAAACTAAAGGAAATTACAAAACAGGAGGGGAAATAATGACTGCCAAAGCATTGCCTAAAAGAAGTGAGGTTGATCCTCAATTAACGTGGGATTTAACCACTATTTTTGCTAACCAAGCAGATTTTCAAGCAGAGTTAGCGGCTGTAAAAACGTTGGCACAACAGTTAAAAAAGACAGCAGTGCCTAAATTTATTAGTGCAAACACGCTTCAAGCAGCGACCGAACAGGTTTTGCAGTTAAATCGAAGATTTGAAAAGGTGCGCGTCTTTGCAGAGTTACAAAATGATGTGGAAACTACTGTACCAAGTACCCAAGCAGCCCTTGTTCAAACTGAACAGCTTGATAATTTAGTCAGTGAAGCTCAGGCATGGTATCCTAATGCGGTGGTAGCCACTGGAGCTACTTTGATTACTACTTGGTTAAAGAGCTATCCGTCATTACAGACTTACCATCGTTTCCTAGAACTAAATTTGCGAGCTGCTGGACACTTGCTTCCAGTAAATCAGGAACAGTTATTAGCGCAGGCAACTCAAATTTTTAATGCGCCAGAAAAAATTTTTAATCAGCTGGATAGTAGTGACTTACCGTTTCCAACGGTAACTGATGAACAGGGAAACCGAGTACAGCTTTCAAATGGTCGCTACGGATTACTATTAGAATCAACTCAGCAAGCAGTGCGGGCTGAGACTTTTCACAAGACTTATGAAGTTTACCAGCAATTTCAAAATACGTTTGCCACAACTTTAGGTAGTCAAGTAAATGCTAATAACTTTAGTGCCCGAGTTCATCATTTTGAAAGTGCACAGGCACAGGCGCTATTCGAAAATGAAGTACCCCAATCGGTGCTTGACACTTTAATAACAGAAGTTCACCGTCACCTGCCACTTTTACAGCGCTACGTGGCTTTACGTAAGCGTTTTTTGCACACGGAACAACTGCACATGTATGATATGTATGTTCCCTTAGCGACTTCGCCTCAAACCAAATATACGTTTGCTGAAGCAAAACAGCTGGCACGACAAGCCTTGCAGGTCCTTGGACCAACTTACCAGCAACTGATGGAGACCGCTTTTAAGCAACGTTGGATCGATGTGGTTGAAAATGAAAATAAGCGAACGGGAGCATACTCTAGCGGATCATACGATACAAATCCGTTTATTTTGTTAAACTGGCAAGATAATCTAAATAATGTATATACTCTAGTACATGAAATGGGACACAGCATCCATAGTGCCATGACTAGAAAGCATCAACCTTATCAAACCGGTGATTATTCTATTTTTGTGGCTGAAATTGCGTCCACAACTAACGAAAATTTATTGACTGACTATCTTTTAGAGCATACTACGGATGACAATCTCAAAAAATACATTCTGAGTCTCTATCTCGAAGGGTTTAAAGGCACAATTTTCCGCCAGACGCAGTTCGCAGAATTTGAAAAATTAATTCATCACGAGGCTCAGCGGGGGACTCCACTAACTGCTAGTCAATTAAACCAGTGGTATCTGCAACTTAATTCGCAATACTACGGTCCCGATTTACAAGCCGATCCTGAAATTCAACTGGAGTGGGCTCGTATTCCTCATTTTTACTATGATTTTTATGTATATCAGTATGCTACTGGTTATGCTGCGGCCATTAATTTGGCAGGAAACTTGGAAACAGGGGGACAAACTGCTCGGCGCCAGTACTTTAGCTACTTGCAGGCCGGCAATTCAAAAGCGCCACTAGATATTATGAAAATGGCAGGGGTCGCAATGGATCAATCAGCTTACCTAACTAAGGCCTTTACCCAGTTTGAAAAGCGACTAGCTGCATTAGAAAAATTAATTTAAAAACCGCTTAGGCGGTTTTTAAAGAATATGAAGATGAGAGTTCGCCGGTGCTTGTGGTTTTTTATTTGTCTCCAGCCGGCTACACAATTCAAATAGCTTGGAATACTCGATATCTTGGATGCGGATCCCCTTGTCAGCAGTAGCGCAGTCAAACAGCACCAAACAATCATGATTGCTCACGCCCATTTCGCGGGACAGCTGTTGATCAGACTGTAAAGCTTTTTCACAGAGTTCTGAATTTCGATCAGTTTTGAACATTTGTAAATCAAGCTGGTTATTCTGCGCAATCTGCCAAACTAGCTCTTCGGAATAAGTTTGTTTTTTGATAAGCAGAGCTTCTTGTAGTTCAGTTAAAAACGAACGCCCCTTCTTACAGCCTTGAAAAAGCGCAGCTTTATAATCTAACGTAAGATGGTAAGCATCTAGGTTACCAGTTAATCCCTCACTAACGGTACTAAGCTCAAACACGGGAATAAATTTAATCCGGACTTTTTGTTGGAGGGCAGTGGCTACTTTTGTAACGTCTTTTTCAGCGGAAATACACTTCGTACAAGTGGGATTAACGAAGAGATACATTTCAAGCATAATTAAACCCTTTCGTGAACTTAAGCTTTTCTTATAGATTAATGTACTTTCAAGAATAACAAATTTTTCCTGATTTTCAATTAATTTGTTTGTGAAGCATAAAAATAAATGTGATATGATTAGCAAAGACATTAGTAGAATTGGGGTGGTTCCGTGATTGAAGACTGGGATTTATTCCTTTTTCCCTACGAACAAGCTGCTAAAGAATGGAAAGATAAATTACGTGGCATTCGTAACGAATATCAAAGTCGTAATCAGCAGTCACCAATTGAATTTGTGACTAGCAGAATTAAGGCAATTGATAGCATCCAAGAAAAAATGAAACGGCGTCAGATTACTTCCGATCGTTTATCAGAAGACATGGAAGATATTTGTGGCTTGCGAATTATGTGCCCATTTTTAGACGATATTTATACCGTAGTTGAAATTTTGCGCAAACGAAATGATATCAGTATTATCTCAGAAAGAGACTACGTGAATAATGAAAAAGAAAGTGGCTATCGATCTTACCACATTGTATTTTCATATTCGCTACAATTAGTCGATGGGACACGTCAGATTTTAGTTGAAATTCAAATTCGTACCCTGGCAATGAATTTTTGGGCAACATTGGAGCACTCACTTAATTATAAACACGGTGATACTTTCCCAACAGAAATTCATACGCGGCTGCAAAAAGCCTCAGAAAAAGCTTTTCAGCTTGATGAAGAGATGTCTCAAATCAGACATGAACTAGAAAAGAGTAATCCTGCCACGCCGGCAGAACAAGAGGAACATTAATAATGCGGATTGCAATCTATGGAAATGATCGAAAAACTTCTAGTGAAGTTGCTACTAAATTATCACAATTAATCCAAAGCTCAGACGAACTCGTTTTAGACGAATTAAATCCGGAAGTGGTAATTTCGGTTGGTGGGGACGGGACGTTACTGTCTGCTTTTCACCACTACAATGATTTGACAGAAAAAGTTCGTTTTGTGGGAATTCACACTGGTCACTTAGGATTTTATACGGATTGGCGTGATAATGAAGTTGAACAATTGGTTAGTAGTTTAGAACATGATAACGGGCAAAGTGTTAGTTATCCGCTCTTAGATATTGAAGTGTCGTATTCTGATCGAGGTAGCAGTGATTACATGGTGGCTCTGAATGAATCAACGGTCAAAAAATTATTTGGGACAATGGTCGCTAAAGTATATATTAAGGATCAGTTATTTGAGAATTTTCGAGGAGATGGGCTTTGCATTTCAACACCGACAGGCTCAACTGCTTATAACAAGTCCGTCGGTGGTGCTATTATTTCTCCGAACTTTAATGCCGTGCAGGTGGCTGAGATGGCATCGATTAACAATCGGGTATTTCGCACGATTGGTTCCCCAATTATCGTACCACCAACGGAATCGGTGACAATTGTTCCTATGGTTTCCTTGCATAATGTTCTAACGTGTGATCAGTTGCTGATTGTTGATCGCCCGATCAAAGCAATTACTTACCGAATCTCGCAGCGCCGCATCTATTTTGCAAAATATCGGCATACTCATTTTTGGGAGCGCGTTGGAAACTCCTTCATTGGAGATGATCTAGATGATTAGCTATCAATGGTACCATCAAGGTTCGCAGCCGCTGTTACTGCGAACCTTTTTGTTCCAGCAGGGAGTAACGCGGACATTATTAAAACGGATTAAATATCACGGTGGCTCCCTGTTGGTTAATCAAATTGCGGTTCATAGTGATTTCTCAGTGCAACCGGGCGCTTTAGTGCAAATTATTTTGCCACCCGAGCCGCAAAATCCAGTGTTACAGGTCTCCGATTTACCAATTGAAATTCTACTTGAAACCGAAAATTATTTAGTGGTGAATAAACCAGTCCCACTGGCAACGGTGCCATCACGACTTCATCCACGAGATACCTTAGCTAACCGAGTTTTGGGTTATTTTGTGCGCTCAAAAGCTGCCAGTCAAGTTATTCATGTAGTCAATCGGTTAGATCGAGAAACGAGTGGTCCCGTTATTTTTGCCAAAAATGCCTTAGCACATGCAATTTTGGACCAAAAATTTCAAACGCACGAGATTCATAAATTTTACGTGGCTGGGCTACAAGGGCGGATTCCATGGCGTCATGCTGAGATCAACTTACCGCTGGGCAGAATGGAAGGGTCGTTCTTAAAAAGAACGGTTCGCGGAGATGGCAAACCATCGCGGACGGAATTTTGGCGGGAACGATTTACTACGACACGTTCCTTAGTTAAAGTCCAGTTACACACGGGGCGGACGCATCAAATTCGGGTTCATTTTGCAGCACTGGGTTATCCGCTATTGGGGGACTGGTTATACAACGACCATCCCACGGATTTTTCACATCAGGCATTGCATTGTTATCAGATGTCCTTTTGGAGCCCGTTGGATCGGCGCCAATTAACGGTTACGGTACCACTGCCAGCTTATTTTCAGACCCTAATTCCAGATTAAAATTTAAGTGCTATGATTAGAAATGGAGAAGCTTATGACGAATCACATTGTACTTTTTGAACCACTAATGCCAGCCAATACAGGTAATATTGCTCGAACTTGTGCTGGGACAGACACGGTCTTAGATCTCATTAAACCGTTGGGATTTAAAATTGACGATAAACATTTAAAACGAGCTGGGTTGGATTATTGGGATCAAGTTCAGGTACATGTTCATGAAAACTTACCGTCCTTTTATCAGACGATTGCTGATCCCGAACATGAACTATTTCTTGTTTCCAAATTTGGAACAACGGTTTATAGTAATCGTGATTATACGAATTCAGATCATGAATATTACTTTTTATTTGGTAAGGAAACCACGGGGTTGCCTGCTGGGTTTGAGCAACAACATGCCGATCAGACAATTCGCATTCCGCAAAATGATGATCATATTCGGGCGTTGAATGTTTCGAATACCTGTGCAATTGTAATTTATGAGGTTCTCCGCCAACAGCAGTTTGGATCATTGGACCAGGTTCACCACTATGAGCATGACAAATTAGCAGCTTACAAAGCAAAAATGGGGTGATTTTGTGGCTCGAAAACAAGGAACGAAGCGAAAACCAGCAGCTACTCGGCGTCCACGAAAAAAGCCAGCCAGCAAGCCGTCTCGGGTACATTGGGATCATTGGTGGCGAAAACATTGGCAGGTTTGCATAGGATTTTTATTGGGTGGAAGTTCGCTACTGGGAATTTTTAAACTTGGAATTGTAGGGGTTGGTACGGCAAATTTGATGCGGCTTCTGCTTGGAAATATCTATCTAGCTGGTCTATTGGGATTGTTATTGATAGGTGGCTGGCTAATTGTAGGACATCCTGCGATTAAAATTGCAATTCATTACTGGATTGGGTTATCGCTAAGTGTCTTGGGCTGGTTGCTCTTTGCTGCAGTTTTGATGTTTAACGAGGTGGAGCAACGCCCCCAATTTTTGCGAATTGTGTGGGAAACTTGGCAACAGCAATTTCAAAGTGGACAGATCACCGCTGATATGGGTGGTGGGATACTTGGAGCCACACTGGCAGCCGGCTTAGTACCGCTCATTTCCAGCATTGGTTGCTTATTTTTGGGAATTTTTTTGGTTGGGAGTGGGATTCTTATTTTCTTCGATGTCCCCTTACTTGCTTGTAGCCGTTTTTTGGTTCAATTAGTGAGTCAAACGTGGCATCGTTTAAATAATGATTGGCACCAGCACCAGCGTAATATTCGCATGCGAAAAGCAGAGGTTGTTGAGCAACCCCCACGTACTAAACAGTCATACACTCCAAAGCCTACTGAGCAAGCGCAGTCCGCAGAGCCGCAGCCAGTCATCCACCGAGCTTCGCCAACTGATGATGTTGATGAACCAGACTTTGTCCAGCATCCGCAAGTGCAGGGTGATTATCAGCTGCCGACAACGGATTTACTAACTAAGTTGGCTCCAACTGACCAAAGTCAAGAAGACCATGATATTGATAAAAATACTGAGATTTTAAAACAGACGCTCCAAAGCTTCGGTGTTGATGCTCAGGTTAAAAATGTGAGCTTAGGTCCATCGGTGACAGAGTACGAAATCCATCCAGCAATTGGGGTTAAGGTTAGTAAAATTGTAAACCTCAGTGATGATTTGGCACTTGCGCTGGCCGCAAAGGATATTCGAATTGAAGCACCAATTCCAGGTAAATCATTGATTGGAATTGAAGTTCCCAATAAAGAGATTGCGACGGTATCATTCCGTGATGTGTTTGAACATCAGGGACAAGCAGCCTGGGAGCAACTTTTGAGTGTTCCACTTGGTAAGGATGTTAATGGAAATGTGCAAACCTGTGATTTAACTAAAATGCCACATCTATTAATCGCAGGTTCAACTGGGAGTGGGAAATCGGTCGCAATCAACGGCTTTTTGACTAGTATTTTACTGAAAGCCGCTCCTTCGCAGGTAAAACTAATGCTGATTGATCCTAAAAAGGTGGAACTAGGAGTTTATAATGGAATTCCTCATCTTTTAAGTCCAGTGGTTTCGGATCCAAAAAAGGCAGCACGTGCTTTGAACAAGGTTGTTGCGGAAATGGAAAAACGATACGAACTGTTTGCGAAAACCGGTCAGCGAAAAATCAGTACTTACAATCAATTTATTAGAGAAAAAAATGAAAAAGAGCAAACTACAGTTCCTCAACTTCCTTACATTGTAGTGGTAGTTGATGAATTAGCTGATTTAATGATGACCGTTTCCAATGAGGTTGAAACAGCGATTATTAGATTGGCACAGATGGGACGAGCGGCAGGCGTGCATATGATTTTGGCCACCCAACGTCCGTCGGTTGATGTCATTACTGGTCTCATTAAAGCCAACGTTCCTTCCAGAATTGCATTTGCGGTTTCTAGCGGAACGGACTCGCGGACCATTTTGGATGCCAATGGTGCTGAGAAACTGTTGGGACGTGGAGATATGCTTTATCAACCAATTGATCAGAATAAACCAGTTCGAATTCAAGGATCCTTCATCAGTGATCAGGATGTTGAAGCCGTAGTTAAGTTTGTTCGTGAGCAGGCTGACCCAGATTATGATGAAGAGATGGTTGTTAGTGATGCTGAACTAGAAGCTGAGGATGAAGCTGCCGACCAAGATCCATTATTTGCAGAAGCGCTTGCATTCGTGGTTTCAGAGCGCAAAGCAAGTACCTCGATGTTGCAACGTCGTTTTCGGATTGGGTATAATCGGGCAGCTCGAATTATTGATGAGTTGGAGCAGCGGGGCTATATCGGAGCGCAACACGGTAGTACTCCGCGAACGGTTTATAAACAGCCTGATGATCAATCATAGCTACAAAAAAAGAAAGGT
The DNA here is from genome assembly GCF_001436645.1 of Fructilactobacillus florum DSM 22689 = JCM 16035. GTDB lineage: Bacteria > Bacillota > Bacilli > Lactobacillales > Lactobacillaceae > Fructilactobacillus > Fructilactobacillus florum. The sequence continues at coordinate 47,808 of NZ_AYZI01000004.1, forward strand.
TTGCGAGGCAACCTTTCTTTTGATTACATACCGCCTAATAATGGAACTACCGCACCAAAGACGACCCCTGCTAGAGTAACGATAATCATGACCCATACAAAGATGAACAGGATTTTTTGGAAGGTAGATCGATCTTTCCATTTCATTCTAAACTACACCGCTTTCTGCTTTACATGGTATTTATTTCAGTGTAACCGTGACATTCTGACTTTGCAAATTTTGTTTAAATGATGGAGGGGTACTTTCAATGGGAACCGTTAAAATTCCAACGACGATCATCGCCTTATTGCAGCAGCAATTGTGGCCGTTAGTATTGTTTGCTGGAGGTGGAGTACTGCTGAGCATTTGGCGACGGCTACCATTTTCACCACAGCTAAAACGACTCCGCGTCCTTGATTTCTGGATTTTTCCAGCTAGTTGGTTGGTGCACGTCACGACGTTACAAGCAACCGGAGCCTCGTTGCTGCCGATCCTGTTTTGTGGATGGTTTGTGATAGGTTTAGCTTGGTTAAGTTGGCTTTGGTTCGTTGATGGAGAAGTCGTGATGACGCGATTTTGGTTTTTGTTTTGGAGATTTGGAGATTTATACTGGTTATTTTGGTATTTTATTTGTTTAGGTGGAGCGTTGCTAATCCGCATTAAATAAAGCTTTCTTAAAGTTTTTTTTAAGGAAGCTTTATTTTTGTGGAGTAAAAATGGAATTAAGTGGTTGAAAGTGGTGCTTTGTGGTAGACTAAAATTAACCGATCAGAAAGCGGGGTGATTTGCAGTGTTTTTTGGTGAATATCGTCACAATATTGATACAAAAGGCCGGCTTATTATCCCTGCTAAATTTAGAAATCAGCTCAAACAACATTTTATGATTACTCGGGGACTAGATGGATGCTTGTTTGGATATACAGCAAGTCAGTGGGAGCAAGTCCAAACCGAGGTTGATCAGTTGCCCTTTAATAAAAGCGCAGCGCGCAAGTTTTCCCGGCTGTTTTTCTCAGCTGCGACTGAGTGTGAACTCGATAAACAAGGACGGGTTAACTTGCCTGAGCCGCTACGAGCATATGCATCCCTCACTAAGCAATGTGTGCTTACTGGTGTTTCCAGCCGTTTTGAAATTTGGGACGCCGCTCGCTGGCAGAAATATAACGAACAAGCTCAAACAGAATTTAATGATATTGCGGAAGATTTGCTGGATTTTTAACGGAAAGGTAGGTGAGATTGATGACGGAGTTTAAACACCAAACGGTTCTATTAACCGAGGCGGTTGATGAGTTGTCAATCAATCCGGCCGGTATTTATGTAGATTGTACTCTCGGAGGTGGCGGTCATAGTCGCCGCATTGCTGAGCGCTTAGAAACAGGTCACTTATTTGCGTTTGATCAGGATGAAGCGGCAATCACTTACAACCAAAGCGAGTTAGCTGATCAAAAGCAAAAGATTACCTTTTTACATGAAAATTTTCGAAATCTAACGAAAGCACTGCAGGAGCAGGGAATTAGTGAGGTTGATGGGATTGTCTATGATTTGGGGGTTTCTTCTCCACAATTAGACGAGGGGGCGCGCGGGTTTAGCTATCAGCAGGCTGCGCGCTTAGATATGCGAATGGACCGCCGTCAACATTTGGATGCTTGGGAAGTCATTAATCATTATTCATACCAGCAACTAGTGCGAATCTTTTATCGTTATGGGGAAGAAAAGTTTGCAAAGCCGATTGCCCGCAGAATCGAACAAATTCGAACTGAGCATCCGATTGATACGACGACGGAGCTTGCAGACATTGTTAAAAGCGGGATTCCAGCCGCAGCTCGCCGTCATGGCGGTAATCCAGCGAAGCGGGTGTTTCAAGCGGTTCGGATTGCAGTTAATGATGAGTTAGGGGCTTTAGAAAGTTCCTTAGAACAGGCGTTGCAATTATTAAAGTTGCATGGACGCTTGAGTGTAATCACGTTTCAGTCACTAGAAGACCGATTGGTAAAGGGGATCTTTCGAGAAAAGACCACCATACCAGATTTACCAGCTAATCTACCGGTGATTCCGCCGGAATTGATGCCAAATTTTAAGTTGCCGCAGAAAAAACCAATTTTGCCGAGTCAAGTTGAACTGGATAATAATCACCGCGCTCATAGTGCACGGTTGCGGGTCATTGAAAGAATCAAATGATGGTAGGGGGATGCGATCATGATGCAAGATGAATTAGTACGAAAAAGAAATTATGAAGTAACGACGCCGACACCACAGTTGACACCAACGCCAACACGGCAGCCGGTGGTTAACTCACGATTACGTTTATCAGGTTTTGAGAAAACACTGATGGTTACTGGGGTTGTTCTCATTGTTGCGCTCATGGTTTCAATCGTGAATACTAAATTTGAAATTGGTCGCTCCCAACGAAAGTTGCAAGACACTACTTCACAAACCACTGAATTGAAAACGCATAATCAAAATTTGAAACAGGAGCTGGACAGTAACGAAAACGATGCCATTGCGAATATGGTTAAGCAAGACCAACTTTCCATTAACAATGGGCAAGTAAGGGATGTTACGCGATGAATGAACGTCAAAAGATTCAGCAATCAGATAAAGCAGCAAAATCACGTCGAAATTTTGGACGGATTCTGTTGCTTTTTGTCGTTATTGTGTTTGGGTTGATAATTGTATCATTTGCACAAAAGGCAATTTTTAAAACAGCGAATCATGTTAACCTTTCTCGCCAAACTCAGCATTTATATAACAAAACTAGTATCATTAAGGCTCGTCGTGGTAGCATTTACGACGACAAGCAGCAACCATTGGCGGAGGACACTAACACCTATTCGATGTACGCTGTTCTTGACCGAAGTCAGGTTACGGATCGTAAACGTCCAGCGTATGTTCAAGATAAACGCAAAACAGCCCAAGTACTGTCTCAAAATCTCCCAATTTCAGAACAGCGAGCCTATCAGGTTCTAACGGAACATCCGCGCGCCTTTCAAGTTGAATTTGGAAACGCAGGTAATAACATTCCGTTGGCGGTTAAACAAAAGATCGAGAGTCATCGGCTACCGGGGTTAATGTTTATTCCACAGCAAGCGCGTCTCTATCCAAATGGAGTTTTTGCTTCCCACGTTGTTGGGCTGGCTTCCTCAACAACCGATCCAAAAACGAAGCAACCGATGTTGGTTGGTCAAATGGGGATTGAAAAAACCTTCAATGCGGAATTGACCGGTAGAAATGGGCTGAAAAAAAGCCAACATGATAACTATGGTTATCAAATTCCTTCCGAAAAAGGAACAGAGTTACAAGCCCGAAATGGTGACAATGTTCATACTAATATTAACTCCAGCTTAGAGTTGCTGTTGGAGAATCAGATGAACAAGGTTGATGCGGAGGTACATCCGAAAGTTTTGAACGCCATGTTGATGGATGCCAAGACTGGCAAAATTGTGGCAGCAGCGCAACGGCCATCATTTAATCCAACTACTGGAACGGGATTGGACAATGTGTGGCGGGACACTTTGACACAAGATCTTTATGAACCAGGTTCGACCATGAAAATCTTTACAATGGCGGCCTCGATCGATAGTGGAAACTACCGGGGATCTGATTTATACCAGTCGGGAATTTATAAGATTGGTAATCAAATTGTGCCAGATTGGAATCGCAATGGCTGGGGTGATATTTCTTATGACAAGGGTTTTGCACTTTCAAGTAACGTGGCGATGGCTCATTTAGAAGAAAATATGGGACCAAAAACCTGGAATAATTACATCCAACGGTTTCAACTCCTGAAGAACAATGCCTCAAATTTTGATCAACAACCGACTGGAAGCATGCAATTTCAACAACCGATTGAGCAGGCTAATACAGCCTTTGGACAAGGAATTTCCGTTACTGCCCTCCAAATGTTGCAAGGCTTTAGTGCGATTGCCAACGATGGAGAGATGTTGAAGCCCCAGATGATTAATCGGGTAACCACGGCAGATAATCAACATACGGTTAAAAATTATGGAAAAACAGTTGTCGGTCATCCGATTAGTGCAAAAACGGCTGCTGCCGTGCGAAAGCACATGGAAGACGTCGTTTATAAGCCATATGGGATTGGGCAGGATTTCCAGATCCCTGGGTATCGAGTGGCTGCAAAAACTGGAACCGCTCAAATTTCTGATGGCAGCGGTCAATATGAAAATGGTGCTGACAGTTATCTGTACTCTGTTGCAGGAATGGCTCCAGCAAAGCATCCGCGTTATGTCATGTATGTCACAATGAAGCAGCCTCAGCTGGCAACTCAGCCGGCCACGAAGGTGTTGGCAGAGATTTTCAACCCGGTAATGCAACAAGCACTTTCAGTTTCTAAAGGACGCCCCGAACAGGTTCGGATTCCCAATTTAGTCGGAAAAAGTCCGATGGATGCCCAGCAACTATTGAATCAAAAACAAATGGCAAGCGTTGTGATTGGAACCGGTCATGCAATCACGAAACAGAGTCCGGCAGCAGCAGCGCCAAAGGATCTTGCGAGCCGAATTATTTTAATGACAGACGGCCCTATGACCATGCCTGATTTAAACGGCTGGAGTCGTGATGATCTCAATGATCTTGCTCGATTAGTAAATATCAAAATCAATTTTACTGGTGATGGGCACGTGAGTGACCAAAGTATTAAGCCAGGTCAGCAATTTGATGAGAAAAGTACTCTAGATGTTAGTTTGAAATAGCAGCTGGACTCCTAATAGTGAAAGGAAGCGAAATGATGAGTTGGATGATCCCTTTTTTAGCAACATTTTTGATCACAGCTGGATGTACCCCGCTGTTAATTACCTATTTCCGCGCAAAACATGAGGGACAAATGATCCGAGAGGAAGGTCCTAGTTGGCATGAAAGTAAGAGTGGAACGCCGACTATGGGAGGGCTGATGTTCATCATTGCCATTCTGATTGTTGACCTGATTACTGGCTTTGCGATGCAACTATTTGACTCCACGCTCCTAATTCTTCTGTTCGTAATGGTGTTTTATGGTCTGATTGGCATGTGGGATGACAGTATTAAACTGTTTAAACGTCAAAATGAAGGCTTTAAGGCATGGCAAAAATTTGCACTACAAGTACTAGGTTCATTGGTCTTTGCGGCGGTTTATTACTTCAATGGCTTTCCGATGTCACTTCGGTTTTTCGGATTGGGTGAACTACCACTTGGTCCCTTATACATCATCTTCATTGTCATTTGGCTGACCGGTTTTTCCAATGCAGTTAATCTGACGGATGGGTTGGACGGCTTGGTTAGCGGTTTGGCTGCGATTGCCTTTGGAGCTTACGCAGTGATTGCTAACGCACAACAGCAGTATGCGGTCATGTTATTTTGTGTTTCAGTGGTAGGCGCTTTACTAGCCTTTCTCCTGTATAACCACAAGCCGGCTAAAATTTTTATGGGTGATATGGGTTCTTTGGCGCTGGGAGGCTCCCTTGCAGCAGTATCAATCTTATTGCACCAAGAATTGTCTTTGTTGTGGATTGGACTAATCTTTGTGGTAGAAACACTTAGCGTGATCTTGCAAGTAGCATCGTTTCGCCTAACTGGCAAACGAATTTTTAAAATGACCCCCATTCACCATACGTTTGAAATGATGGGCTGGGGTGAATGGAAAATTGATTTTGTTTTCTGGCTGGTTGGCTTGTTTACGGCGCTAACAGGTGTGTTAATCATAATTTAAAAGAGTGGAGTTCAGTGTGATGAAACAGATTAATGCTTATCAAAATAAAAGGGTTTTGGTGTTTGGGGCCGGAATGAGCGGGGTAAATGCGGCTAAGTTACTAGTGAAACTAGGCGCCCAGGTAACTTTAACTGATCAAAAGCCTGCAAATGAAATCCCTGAAGTAGTAGCACTCCAACAACTAGGGGTTAAAATTGTTGCTGGTTCATCCCCAGTGAGCCTGGTTGCCAACCTTGACTTAATGGTGAAAAACCCTGGAATTCCTTACGACGTACCCTTGGTTCAAGCTGCACAAGAACAACAAATTCCCATTATTTGTGAAGTGGAGTTAGCCTATGAAATTTCTGCTGCTCCTGTGATTGGGGTCACTGGGAGTAATGGGAAAACGACTACGACCACTTTAATTGCTGAGATGTTAAATGCTGATAAGCACCACGGACATGCTTATGTGGCCGGTAATATTGGTGTGCCGGCGACTAAAATTGCCGAAAAAGTTACCGCAGAGGATCAGCTTGTGATGGAATTGTCGAGCTTTATGCTGTTAGGCATTACTAAACTACATCCGCACATTGCGGTAATTACAAACATCTTTTCTAATCATCTTGATTATCATAAAACCCGCGAAAATTACGTCAATGCTAAGTTGCAAATTACTAAGAATCAAACGCAATCCGACTATTTAGTGATTAACTTTGAGAAAAAAGAATGGAGCCAGTTGAGTCAACAAAGTCAAGCACAGGTTGTTCCGGTTTCCGTTTCAGGTCGGTATGAGGACGGTGCTTATCAAAAACAGGGTGGCTTGTATTTTCGAGATGAGTATCTGTTAGATGCCGATGAGGTTCGCCTTCCTGGTCAATACAATTTAGAAAACGCTCTAGCTGCGATTGCAGCAGCAAAATTAGCCGGAGTAGAAAATGCTGCGATTGTAAAGGTGCTCCGTACTTTTGGCGGGGTTCGTCATCGAAATCAATATGTTTTAACGGCTCAGCAGCGGATGTTTTACAACGATTCTAAGGCAACCGATATTGAAGCAACGGAGATGGCACTGTCGAGCTTTAAAAAGCCCGTGGTGTTGATCGCTGGTGGCTTGGATCGAGGCTATACGTTTGAAAAGTTAGAACCAGCTTTGCGCCAGCACGTGGTAGCCATGGTTGTTTTTGGCGAAACCGCGGAACTGTTGGCCACGGCAGGGCAACATGCCCAAGTAGGTCATATTAAGCACGTTGCTAATCTTGATGAAGCAGTTGTAAAGGCCTATGAACTAAGCAAGCCGGGAGAGATTATTTTATTATCACCGGCGAGTGCCAGTTGGGATCAGTTTACTAATTTTGAAGAGCGTGGGAATCGATTTGTTGCGGATGTTTCCAAGTTAACAGGGAAAAAGGAGGAGTAGACAGATGAAAATGGTTGTTTCCGGCGGCGGGACCGGTGGGCATATTTACCCCGCCTTAGCATTGGTTGAAGCATTGCAATCACGCGACCCACAAGCTGAAATCTTATATGTTGGTTCGCAACGGGGGCTTGAAAAGGGGATTGTTACAAAAAAGGGCTTAAAATTTGAAGCATTAAAGATCCAAGGCTTCCGACGTAAACTTTTTTCTTTATATAACTTTGAAACTGTACATCTTTTTTTAAAGAGTGTTCGACAGTCTAAACAAATCTTACGCAGTTTTCAACCGGATGTTGTCGTTGGCACCGGTGGTTATGTCTCTGGAGCCGTTCTGTATGCAGCTGCTAAACTAGGAATTCCAACGGTTATTCATGAACAAAACAGTGTAGTGGGTTGGACCAATAAATTTTTGAGTCGCTATGTTGATAAAATTGCGATTGCCTTTGACGAGGCGCGGTCACAATTTCCTGCTAACAAGGTGGTTTTTACTGGTAACCCGCGCGCTCAGCAGGTGGCAAATGTACGTAGTGATTTTAAATGGTCCCAGCTTGGGTTGCATGATCAGCAACCTACGGTATTAATTTTTGGAGGGAGTCAGGGAGCTTTAAAGTTGAATCAGGCAAGTGTTGCAGCACTTCCAGCCTTTAAAACAAAAGCCTACCAAGTGGTTTTTGTAACGGGGAAGGGAAGATATGATGATGTGATGCAGCAGGTTGATGCTAGTGCAATTGGTAAAAATGTTAAAATCTTACCTTACATTAATAACATGCCAGAAGTGTTGCCAAAAGTTGCTTTGATCGTAGGCCGAGCAGGAGCAACTAGTTTAGCTGAAATTACAGCGCTCGGGATTCCGTCAATTTTGGTTCCGAGCCCCTACGTTACGGCTGATCACCAAACGAAAAATGCCATGAGTTTAGTGAAAAATCGGGCTGCTATTCTGGAAACGGAAACAGATTTATCGGGGAAGTCGTTGGTGACTAAGATTGATTTATTGATGGATGATGAACCTCGACGAGCTGCGATGGCCCAAAATGCTAGGGGACTAGGAGTAGTTGACGCAGCTGACCGATTGCTAGCGGTTTGCGATGCAGCAATCGCAAATCATCAGGTTCATAATAACTAGGTGAGCGACATGAAGGAAAAACGGGGGTTACCTCCTGCTACTGATGGGGGCAATCATTGGGAAAAATATGAGAAACAAAAAAAGCACCGATACAGTCGACGGCGTCCAGGGCGTCAAATCAGACAGCTACAAAAAGAACGGCACCGTAAAAACCGCTTATTTGTCCTACCGGCTTGGATTGCGTTATTGCTGGGAAGTCTAATCAGTGCCTATTTTGCGTCGCCACTGAGTCGAATTGAAACCATTAGATTGGTTGCACCTGCTAAGCAAACGGAACTCCGTCAACATGTTCCCTTTCAAACCGGAGATACGTTAGTTGTGTTTATGCAACGTAAGGGGCAAACGGTCAAGAAGCTGCAGCGTGCCGATCCCCAGGTTGATCACGTACAAGTTGACCGAAGAAATTGGAATCATATCCAGATTAAGGTGAGTTTATTCCCGATTGTCGCCATGGTTAATCATCATCAGCGACCCTTTCCGGTGTATAGTAATGGCAAGATTGGGGATGCTCCAATTTCCAAACAAGCACAGCAACCCCAACTACGCTTGGATGGTTTGCAAAACCCCGGCCAGATTGCAGAGTTGATTGGTGCAATTCAGCACCTCAATCCTAAATTGCAACGGCAAATTGTAGCTGTGAAGAATCGAGCTACTCGTGATAACCCGCAACGAGTTGAACTGCTGATGGATGACGGTAATGAAGTGGTGCTTGGAATTAATCAAATCAAGGAAAAAATGCCGTATTATCCAGACCTGAAGACAAATTTGAAACAAAAAAGCAGGATTAATTTAGAGTTTAATCCGTATTCGCAACCAATTTAATCTGCTTACTTTTTAAATTTTTTGTTTGTATGGTAAAATTATACTTAATTATAGTAACGAAGCATTATTAAATGAGGGATTAGGAGGTTCCATTCTTATGAAAGAATCTGATATCTGTGTCGGTCTAGACATTGGAACCACTTCGATAAAAGTGATTGTTGCTCAACAAGTTGATGGTCAGACTAACATTATTGGTGTTGGTAATGAAGTTTCTGCCGGAGTTAGTCGCGGAATAATTGTTGATATTGATAAGGCGGCGGCTGCGATCAAAAAAACAATTGCTCAAGCTGAAACGAAATCAAGTGTTGAAATTTCTCGAGTGATTGTTGGCTTACCTGCCGATATGATTAGTATTGACCGCTGTTCTGGAATGATCAGTTTGGATGATAATTCACAAGAAATCAGTGATGCAGAGGTCGTTCAAGTCACCCAAGCTGCCATTGCTAGTAACATTCCTCCAGAACGTGAAGTTATTGATTTGATTCCAGAAGAGTTTAAAATTGACCAGTTTGATGGCATTCCTGACCCTCGTGGAATGGTGGGATCACATCTAGAGTTGAAAGGTCGCATCATTACAGGTCCAAAGACCCTGATTCATAATGTCCGAAAAGCGGTTGAACGGGCTGGACTTGCGATTGACTTGTTGTTGGTTAGTGCTGAGGCAGAGGGTCGCACCATTTTGAGTGATACCGAACAAGATTTTGGTACGATTATCATTAATCTGGGGGGCGGTCAATCGACCGCGTCAGTGGTTCATAATCACGAATTAAAATATGTTGATGTTGATCATGAAGGTGGACAATACATAACGAAGGATATTTCGTCTGTGCTGAACACCTCTCTTAAAGAAGCTGAAAACATTAAGCGCGAGTATGGTTTTGCAGATGTTGAGCAAGCTTCAACTGAAAATCAAATTCCGGTGGAAGTCGTGGGACAAAGCCAACCTGTTAAGGTTAGTGAGTCACTGTTAGCAGAAATTATTCAGGCTCGGCTTGATCAGATTTTTGGTCGTCTGAAGGATAAACTGCAGAGTGCTAATGCTTTAGAATTGCCAGGCGGGCTGGTTTTGACTGGTGGAGTAGCAGCGATGCAAGGCATCGCCGAGTTAGCGGCCAATACCTTTGGAATTAATGTTCGAATCTTTGTCCCCGATCAAATGGGGTTACGACATTCCTCCTTTGCAACCTCGCTAGCTCTGGTCAACTATGCAAATCAGCTAAGTGAAATTGAGCGGGTGATGCGAACAGCATTTGTAACCGATCAAGCAACTCCTAGCAACAACAAGACGAAGCTTGATTATATGGAGCCATCAACTCGTACCGCGCAGATTAAACAGCCTGAGCGAAGTGCGTCCCTGTTCTCGCGAAGGCAATCCAAAGGGGAACCGAAGAAGCCCAAAAAGAGTGGGTCAGGCTTCTCCTTGAAAAATTTCTTTGAATAACAATGGAGGTTAGCAAGATGGATTATGGAATGGATCAAACTACTGGCAAGGGCGCCAATATCAAAGTTATTGGTGTCGGTGGCGGTGGTGGCAACGCTGTTAATCGAATGATTGAAGACGGGGTTGAAGGTGTCGAGTTCATCGCAGTCAACACGGATGTGCAGGCCCTAAATGCCTCAAAGGCGGAAACCAAAATCAATCTTGGCCCAAAGCTGACTAAAGGTTTAGGGGCTGGTTCTAATCCAGAGGTCGGAGCCAAAGCTGCTGAGGAGAGTCAGGAGGATATCACCAATGCGCTTGATGGTGCTGACATGGTCTTTGTAACCGCTGGAATGGGCGGTGGAACTGGAAACGGGGCTGCACCAATTATTGCCAAAATTGCGAAGCAGTCAGGGGCTTTGACAGTGGCAGTTGTCACGAGACCATTTACTTTTGAAGGTCCGGCTCGTTCCCATAATGCTAGCGAAGGTTTAGCTGCATTGAAACAAAATGTTGATACTATGGTGGTTATTTCGAATAATCAGGTGTTAGAAATGGCCGACAAAAAGACTTCCTTCTTAGGAGCCTTGCACGATGCTGACAATGTCTTGCGTCAAGGAGTGCAGGGAATCTCTGATCTAATTACCCGACCAGGATATGTCAACCTGGACTTTGCTGATGTAACTACCATCATGAAAGACAAAGGAACGGCATTAATGGGGGTAGGTTCGGCGAGTGGCGAGAATCGCGCAGCTGAAGCCACTAAAAAAGCGATTAATTCGCCACTATTAGAAGTTTCTATTGATGGTGCCCGTCAGGTACTTTTAAACATCACTGGTGGTTCCGATTTAGGGATTTTTGAAGCTCAGGATGCAGCTAACATTATTCGTGATTCGACTTCGGAAGACACTAACATTATCTTTGGAACTTCGATTGATGAAAATATGGGGGACGAGATTCGCGTTTCTGTGATTGCAACGGGAATTGACAGTGAAAATCCCGAACTTGCTGATCAACCTGATCATGCGGCTTCAAAATCACAACAGTCCGGGCAAGTGGTCCAACCCCAGCGAACTGCTAATCAGATTGTATCGCCAACGAGAAATCCACAAGCTGCTGATGCTACGCAACAACAGCCCGTACAACCTGACCGACGTTTTCAAAATGTGGAAAAGCATGAGTTTGAACCGTTCAGTGCTACTTCAGCCGAGGAACAAGATGCTAGTCAGGACGACAAAAATGATGATATTCCCCCATTTAATTTCAAGTATCGGAATAACAAATAAGGAGGTAAGCAATCATGGCCAAGGGAATTTTTAACAGTTTTTTTGGTGGTATAGATGACGAAACTGAAGATTATCAGCCTAACCCAGCTGATAGTTCAGTTAAGCTGAATCCACGGAAGGTGTTGTCAATGAGTGATAAGCGTATTCCAGACAGTAAAATAAACATTGTTGAGCCACGAATTTTTGCTGATGCGAAAAACATTTCCAACAAATTGATGACAGGGAATGCCGTCTTAATTAAGATGGAAAATGTTGATAATGCTACGGTTCGCCGAATTGTTGATTTTTTAACCGGCACTATCTATGCCATCGATGGCAACTTGCAACAAATTGATGACAAAGTTTATCTTTGTGCCCCTAAAAATTTTGCCGTTGATGGGGATGTTAAACAGCAATTTTATGATCGAAATGAGAACAAAAACTAATGCTATCCACAATAATTGAAATGATTGCCAAACTCTTGAACGATGCGATTAATGTTTATGTATTTCTTATTATTATTGATGCACTAATGAGCTGGTTGCCGGGGGCTCCCAGTTCAAAATTGGGTCAGTTGATTACTCGTCTGGTAACGCCTTTCTTAAAATATTTTGAGTTTGCGCGTATTGGAATTATCGGATTTGGACCGATTTTAGCGGTCATTGCACTAGGTTTTATACAAATTGGAGTTAATGGAATCGCTAACTTTCTAATCACGATCTTCTAATGACAGCAAATGAAAGATTGCAGCAACACGTTCGACCGAGTGAGCGCTTCTTTTTACAAAAAGCAACTGATTGGGTGAGTCAAGCAGACCACGAGTATCGCCCCGTGCTAACTGATTTTTTGAATCGCCGGGAACGCTACCTAGTGCAAACCATTGTTAATCAGACACCGTCGCTGCAATTCGCCACTAATGGGGGTTTTGCTGATGCTGAGATGCAACGGGGACTGGTTTTTCCAGATTACTTTGTACCACAGCTGTCAGATTTTGAGTTACAGTTGATGGCAATTGACTATCCCATGCGGTTTGCAACGATCAAGCACTATCAAATTTTGGGAGCTCTCTTAGGTACCGGAGTTAAACGTGAAGTGCTAGGTGATGTAATCACAAATCAAAAACACTGGCAATTTTATTGTGAAGCTACCCTTGTTAAATATTTACAAAGTAATCTTACAAAAATTGGATCCACAACAGTTTCAGTATTACCAGTTTCAATGAGCAGTCAACTATTGCCGGAAGATGATTCCGTTCTTGTTCATCAAACCTTGCAGTCATTGCGAATCGATAATGTAATTGCAGCTGCTTTTCATATTTCCCGTCAGGTGGCTAATGATTTGGTGCGACACGGTCAGGTGCGCTTGAACTGGTTTACAGAAGAGCGCCCAGCGGAGTGGTTGACAGTCCAAGACTTGGTTTCGGTTCGTGGTCAGGGACGGTTTGTTTTACAAACAGAAGACGGTTTTTCAAAAAAGGGGAAAATCAAAGCCACTTTGGCGGTAATCAAACATAAATGATGGAGGCAGATCATGGTATTATCAGCAGCAGATATTCATAATAAAAAATTCTCGACCAAGATGCGCGGATATAATATTGATGAAGTTAATGACTTTTTGAATCAGATTATCAAGGATTACCAAATCCTGAAAGAAGAGAATGACCAACTAACAGCTAAATTAAAACAAAGCAGTGATGCGTTGTCTTATTATGATGATTTAAAGGGCTCTTTAAATCAGTCGATTTTAGTGGCACAAGAAGCTGCTGATAATGTCAAACAGACTGCTGATCATCAGGCGCAACAAACGATTGCGGCTGCGCAAAACAAGGCGGATGAATTACTTTCGGCTGCAACTCAACAAGCTAATCAGGTCTTAGCTGAGAGCTCAAAGAAGGCGGCTGCCGTTGTAGTTGCTACTAATGACTATCGGGATAGTATTAAGACTTTTCGGACTAAGATGATTGCGATGCTTCAGACTCAGTTAGAGTTTGCTAACCGTTCGGATTGGACGGAGCTATTAGAAGGTTCTGATTATCATCAATTCCAAGAGATTAATGATGCCGTTAAACAGCTTGACAGTTTGCGCTCAAACAGTGTAGAATCTGAAGGTAGTCAGTCGCTTCCTAAGCGAAAGCAACGATCGGAATATTCAGAACCGACAGTTTTGATTTTTCCAAACGGTGAGGTGCGACCCATTTAATAAAGATATCAAACTAACTGACTAACTTTTAGCGAGTTGGGGATGGTGAAAGCCCGATAGCATTAGTCAGTTGGCAAATCACTTTATTAACGATTTAAATACAACAAATGAAGAGAATCTTTGGATTCTGAATTTGGGTGGTACCACGAAGACTTCGTCCCTTGCTGACGAAGTTTTTTTGTTTACAAACGGAGGTTAATATGCGAGTTAAAGATACGCTAAATCTAGGAAAAACCAAGTTTAAAATGCGAGGTAATTTGCCGGTTAAAGAATTAGAACGGCAGCAGGAATGGGATGCAAATCAGTTGTACGAACAGCGACAAAAGTTGAATGAAGGAAAACCAACTTTTGTATTACATGATGGTCCCCCCTATGCTAATGGCGATATTCATATGGGTCATGCTTTAAATAAGATTACGAAAGATTTAATTGTTCGATATAAGTCAATGAGTGGTTATCGGGCTCCTTATGTTCCTGGTTGGGATACGCACGGACTTCCGATCGAACAGCAGTTAAAAAAGGCTGGTTATGACCGAAAGAAGATGGATACCAACGCTTTTCGCAAATTGTGTCATGACTATGCTTTAAAACAGGTTGATCGACAACGTGCCGAGTTCAAACGGTTGGGGGTTACTGGCGACTGGGATCATCCATATCTGACCTTACAACCAGAATATGAAGCTGCAGAAATCCGAGTATTTGGTAAGATGGCAGCTCAAGGTTTGATCTATAAAGGATTAAAGCCTGTAATTTGGTCATGGTCATCTGAATCGGCGCTAGCAGAAGCAGAGATTGAATATCATGATGTTGAATCACCATCAGCCTTTTTTGCAGAAAAGGTTTTGGATGGAAAGGGTGTCTTGGATGAACCAGATACTTACATGATTGTGTGGACCACTACTCCGTGGACGATTCCAGCTTCAGAAGGGGTAACCATCGCACCAGACTTTGAATATTCGGTGGTTCAACATGATGATGATCCCAACCGATATGTGTTGGCAACGGAGTTATTGCAAAAGGATGCAGAATTATTTGGTTGGAAAAACGTTCAAACCATTAAGACAGTTCCAGGAAGAGCGTTGGATCGTATAACGGCCTTACATCCTTTTGATGAAAACAAACAATTGGTGACCATGCTTGGTGATTTTGTTACGGCAGATGCTGGAACAGGGATGGTGCATACCGCTCCTGGATACGGTGAAGACGATTATCTAATCGGAAAACAATACGGATTACCGATTTTTGCGCCGGTCGACAATAAAGGTTACCTGACTAAAGCAGCTGGTCCTGATTTTGCTGGTGTTTTCTATGAAGATGCGAATCAAGTTGCACTCGATAAGCTAAAACAGCAAGGTCAATTGATTCATTACATGCCTTATAAGCATAGTTATCCATTTGATTGGCGCACCAAAAAACCGGTTATTTATCGAGCCACTCCGCAGTGGTTTGCGTCAGTTGATCAGATTCGTGATCAGATTTTAGCGGCCATTGAGACGGTTACTTTTCGTCCTAGTTGGGGGAAACAACGCCTTTATAATATGATTAGGGATCGTGGTGATTGGGTGATCTCTAGACAACGGGTCTGGGGTGTGCCACTTCCAATTTTTTACGCAGAAGATAAGACGCCGATCATGACTCCAGAAACCATTAACCACGTGGCAGACTTAATTGCTAAGCATGGTTCTGACATCTGGTTTGAAAAATCGGCCCAAGAATTATTGCCGGCTGGTTTTACTAGTCCGCATTCTCCAAATGGACATTTTACCAAAGAGACTGATATCATGGATGTTTGGTTTGACTCCGGTTCTTCGCACCAGGGGGTTTTAGCTCAGCGTCCAGAACTAAGCTACCCGGCTGATTTATATCTAGAAGGATCTGATCAATACCGGGGCTGGTTTAACTCGAGTTTGATTACCAGCGTCGCTTTTGCTAAACAAGCACCATACCGCCAACTTGTTTCTGAAGGATTTACGTTGGATGGACAAGGGCATAAGATGAGTAAATCGCTTGGAAATACGGTGGCACCAGCCGATGTTATCAAGCAAATGGGAGCAGACATTGTTCGCTTGTGGGTAACTAGTGTTGATACAGATTCAGATGTCCGAGTTTCTATGGAAAACTTTAAAAAAGTTAGCGATGGTTATAAAAAAATCAGAAATACGATTCGGTATCTGTTAGCCAATACCAGTGATTTTGAACCAGATGAAGACGCTGTCTCCTATGAACAGTTGAATCCAGTTGATCAGTTCATCATGATTAAATTAAATCAATTGATTACAGAAGTTCGAACGGCCTATGATCAGTATGATTTTATGACGGTTAATAAAAAGTTGTTTCAGTTTATTACAGGAGACCTCTCTGCGTTTTATTTGGATTTTGCTAAAGATATTCTGTATATCGATAGTGCAAATAGTCAGCGGCGTCGCTCAATGCAGACAGTTTTATATCAATCGCTAGTGGTGCTTACAAAATTGCTGACGCCAATTATTCCTCATACAACCGAAGAAATTTGGCAGTTTTTAGCTGAGCCAGCCTCTTATGTGCAATTGACAGAAATGCCAACGGCGGAACACTTTACTAATGAAGAAGAGTGTCTCGCACAATTTGATGAATTTTTAAAACTAAGAAAAGCTGTTTTAAAGGCGATGGAAAATGCGCGCAATGACAAAGTCATTGGAAAACCTTCTGAAGCTAAGTTGATTTTATATTTAACCGAAGCAGACCAACAGGCGTTATCTAACCTGAAAATTGATGTTGCTCAGATTCTGATGGTTTCGCAGTTAGTTATTAAACCAGTTGTTAGTGCGAATGAAGATGTAACTTCATTTGGAGATCGGCTAGCAATTGAGGTTCAGCATGCTGACGGGGAAACTTGCGAACGATGTCGTTTAATTAAAACCGACGTTGGTAGTGACCCTGATTATCCTGATTTTTGTGCTCGTTGTGCAAAGATTGTTCGCTCGAGTTATCCAGAAACTGCACAGCAGGGTTTTGATGAATAGAAAAGAGCGAGATGCAAGTCTCGCTTTTTTGTTAGGGGGAAATTAGATGCAAGGAGTTGTTAAGAGTTACCAGGCACAGCAGGGGTACGGATATTTGCTTGATCCTGAAGGAAATGATGTTTTCTTTCACATTACTGGCATAATTAGCGGCAGTCCTCAACAAATTCGAGTAAACATGCCGGTTGAGTTCGTTCAAGCCATGGGTAAACATGGCTTTCAAGCTGCAAAAATCAGATTGTTGGGTGCATAATGACATGGAAGCTTGATGATATAATCCTGACATTAGCGGAGGTAAGTACATGGATTTAAAGGAAACTGAAGTAGGTCGTTCGTTAAAATATGATGGCGAAGTGGTTCGCGTAGAACAACTGCGAGTTCGATTAGCTAATGGCGAACTGGCAAATCGCGACGTGGTTTATCATGCACCAGCGGTGGCAATGCTGGTTGTGACCAACGACGATAAGATGGTGCTTGAACGGCAATGGCGCATGCCTGCTAACCAAACACTGTTAGAAATTCCGGCAGGGAAGCTTGATGATCGTGATCAAGGGGAACCATTGTCAGCAGTTGAGCGAGAATTAAACGAAGAACTTCGTTTGCATGCGCAACACGTGCAGCTTTTAAGTGAGTTTTATACCTCTTGTGGCTTTACCGATGAATTTATGTATCTGTATCTAGTTACAGAATTGGAACCGGTTACCCATGATTTGCCACGTGATCAAGGTGAATTTTTAGAATTGCAGAAAGTCTCACTGCCTGAAGCGTTGCAGTTAGTTGCTGATCATCAAATTAAGGATGCTAAAACCATCATGGCCATCCAAGCTTGGAGATTGATGAAACTGCAGCCGGAGGATAAGGCATGAAAAATGAACCGTCACAATTAAATCAAACTCGCTCGGCCACAAATGACGCTCAAATGTCTGGGGCTGAAACAGAAACTAGAACTTCACGCTATGGAAAGCAGCCCGGCCAGCGGGTGTCAGCGGGTCAATCGGAACAAGAACCATTACCAAAACGTGACTTAGCTTTACAGCGTCAAAATAGACTCGGTCGTCGCTTAAATTGGGCAATTTTTATTTTAGTGGTGTTAATTATTTTAGTATTGCTAATAATGAGGTTTGTTGGTTAATTAATGAAGGGAGCAGGTTTGCATGAAAACTTTTGGAATCATTTGTGCTATGGATGAAGAAATTAAGCTTTTACAGGAGGCATTGACGGATGGTCATTGTCAACAAGTGGGGGCGATTACCTTCTATCAAGGAAAAATTAAGCACCAACCCGTAGTTTTAGTTAAGTCAGGAATTGGGAAGGTCGAAGCAGGAATTACGGCGGCCTTACTATTAACTAATTTTAAAATTGATGTGCTAATCCATTCGGGGTCTGCAGCGGGAATTGGAGAAAACCTTCAGGTCGGTGATGTGGTTTTGTCGACAGAAACGGCTTATCATGATGTTGATTGTACTGCTGATGGAGAAGTACTGGGTCAATTGCCAAACCAGCCGGCGCGGTTTGCTGCAGATGCAGAGTGGCGCGCACGGCTTGTTAAGGCCTCGCAAACAGCCCAATTGACCGTGCATCAGGGATTAATTGTAACTGGAGATCAATTCATTGCTGGAGCAGCGATGAAAAAGCGGATTTTAACTGCATTTCCAGATGCACTAGCAGCTGAAATGGAAGGGGCCGCAGTTGGACAAGTAGCGCATCAATTTAAAGTACCTTACGTAGTGGTGCGGGCGATGTCCGATGTTGGTGATGAAAATGCTAACACCAGTTTTAATGAATTTATCATAAAAGCGGGACAACAAGCTGCGCAAATGTTGGTAGATTTACTAGCAGCGGAACCTCAGATTTAAAGGAAGACGTTATGGAAGAAGTCTATTTAGATAATGCAGCGACAACACCGATTTCTTCGGCAGTTTTGGCAGAATTAACCGATCGATATCAGCATGTTTTTGGCAATGCATCGACCCTCTATGGATTAGGACGAGCGGCTAATCAAGTTCTAGAGCAGGCTCGGCACACCATGGCAACTAGTATTCATGCCGATGACGAGGAGATTGTTTTCACTAGTGGTGGAACTGAAAGTGACAATACCGCAATTATCAAAACTGCCGAAGCTCGCCAAGCGCTGGGAAATCATTTGATTACAACTGCTGTTGAACATGAGGCTGTTTTAAAATCAATGGCGTACTTAGAAGAACGTGGTTTTCGGGTTACGTACCTGCCAGTTGATGAAACGGGGCAGCTCTCGTTAGCAGACTTGGAAAATGCTCTAGATGATGAGACGATCCTCGTTTCAATCATGAGTGTAAATAATGAAGTTGGTACGCGGATGCCGATTCATGAGATTGGGGAACGGTTAAAAAATCATCAAGCCTGGTTTCACACGGATGCCGTTCAGGCCTACGGATTGGAAGATATTGATGTTAAAAGGGATCACATTGATATGTTATCGACCTCGGCTCATAAAATTAATGGTCCTAAGTTATTAGGTTTTTTATATAGGCAAAAAGATCTCCAATTTTCGAGTTATCTATTAGGTGGCGATCAAGAAGACAAACGACGGGCGGGCACTGAAAATGTCCCGGCGATTGCTGGATTTGCGACGGCGGTAGCGGCCCTTGATGCGTCTGAAAGAACCCAGCGTGCCGAGCGTTTTCAAGCATTTAAACTCCAAATTTTGCAACAGTTCAAGAAACATCAAATTGAGGTTAAAGTAAACGGCACGCTTGATCAGCACACTTCTCCTCATATTTTAAGTCTCTGGTTTCAGGGAATTTCTACTTATGTCTTACAAAATAATTTAGATCTAGAGGGAATTGCGGTGTCTGGTGGGTCGGCTTGTACGGCTGGAAATTTAGCCCCTTCCCACGTCTTGACAGCGCTGTTTGGTAAGCAAAGTCCGCGGCTAGAAGAATCTATTCGCCTGAGTTTTGGACAAGCTACCACGAGCAGTGAAATTGAAATCTTTACGACGGCAGTGATAAAAATCATTCGGCGATTAGCCGCACGGAGGTCTTAATCATGCAATTTAAAACAGAAGTTAGGTTGCCAAATAGTCCGATGAGTTACCGTTTGAACCCTGAAATCAAGGTGTTTACCCTATTGGATTTAAATTTTACAAAGAGTAAGCGGGGGAATTATGAACTGCAGCAGTCCCTGGGAACCGCACCGGGCAGTGCCAAAGAAATCAAATTAAAATTAACGATTTCAAATGATTTGACAACTTTTAAAATGGCAGTGGTCGACAGCACGGGTCTACAAACGATTAATATTTTTAAGCAACCGGCTGATCAAGAAGTCCAAGAACGGTTTAATTTTACAATTCGTCAGTTAGTATTACGAAAGGTTTTAACGGTAACTAAACTGCCGGACTAGCGGATTACTTGCGCATTAAATTCTAAATAGTTTATGATACTGATACTGGAATTACGACCTTCAAATCGTGGATTTCTGAATCTATAAGAATGATGGTGATATAAATGAGCGACAAGCAGCGCGTCGTTGTTGGGATGAGCGGCGGAGTGGACTCATCGGTTGCAGCCTATTTACTCAAACAACAAGGTTATGAAGTCATTGGTGTTTTTATGAAAAACTGGGATGATACTGATGAAAATGGGGTTTGTACCGCAACTGAAGATTATAAAGACGTGGCCCATGTAGCAAATCAGTTAGGGATTCCCTACTACTCGGTTAATTTTGAAAAGGAATATCGCGAACGGGTATTTAATTATTTTCTTGCGGAATATCGTCGTGGGCGGACACCTAATCCAGATGTATTATGTAACACCGAGATTAAGTACAAAGCGTTTTTAGAGTATGCGCTTGATTTAGGTGCCGACTACATTGCAATGGGGCATTATGCTCAGTTAAAACGTGATGAACAAGGTCATAATCATCTCTTGCGTTCGACCGACTTGAATAAAGATCAGACTTATTTTTTAAGTCAATTATCAACTGACCAGTTAGATCGCATTTTATTTCCGGTTGGTGGTATGACGAAACCAGAAGTTCGAGAAATTGCACACGAAGCACAACTCTATGTTGCTGATAAAAAGGATTCGATGGGAGTTTGTTTTATCGGTCCAAATAATTTTGACAATTTTTTGAGTGAATATTTACCGGCCCAACCGGGAAAAATGATGACATTTGATGGGGAAGTAAAGGGACAACACCAAGGTTTGATGTACTATACCATTGGTCAACGACGCGGGTTAGGCATCGGTGGCGATGGTCATGATAACCAACCGTGGTTTGTCGTTGGAAAAGATTTAGCACACAACGTTTTATACGTTGGGAAGGGCTATGAAAATCCACATCTATACGCTGATTATTTGCTAGCTTCCGGGATGTCATGGGTGGCTGGTAATACGATGGGACAGGATTTTCACTGTACAGCTAAATTTCGGTATCGCCAGCGTGATGTTGGGGTGACTGTGCATGTTGATCCTGATGGTGATCGGGTACGCGTTGATTTTGATGAGCCAGCGCGGGCCGTTACACCGGGACAGGCACTCGTGTTGTATCAGGGAGCTGAATGTCTTGGTGAAGCAACAATTGATGCCGCCTATCAACATTCAAAAAAATTACAATATGTGTAAAAGGCTGACTTTTTAGGTCGGTCTTTTTTTGCGTCTGACAGCGGAAACTGCAATAATAATGGTATCTAAAAAATTCGTAGGATGGTAAGTATGAGACTCTATTTTATCAGGCACGGGAAAACGACGTGGAATTTAGAAAGCCGTTATCAAGGCGCTGGTGGGGATTCTCCACTATTGGCGACTAGTTATTCTGAAATTCGGCAGGCCGGATTCTTCTTGCGGGAACAATCATTTGCACATGTATACGCAAGTCCAATTAAGCGAGCCCGAGTGACAGCAAGTAAATTATTAACCGCAATGAACGTTAAGGTACCGTTATCACTTGACAACCGATTGGAAGAATTCCATCTTGGTCAGCTAGAAGGAATGAAATTTACAGATGCAGCGGCAGCATATCCGCAGGTATTTGATAATTTTAGAAATCATCCTGATCAATATGATCCAACCGAGATTGGTGGCGAAAGTTATGCTGAAGTCGTAGCTCGCATGCGCCAAAAGATTTTTGAAATCACCGCTAATTTTGAAAATTCACAACAAATCCTGCTAGTCAGTCATGGCGCGGCTCTTACTGCTCTGATTAATTCACTCTTACAGGTTCCAATGGCAGATTGGCGCAAACGTGGTGGTCTGGGGAATACCAGCACAACTATTTTGGAAACCCTTGATCATGGGCAAACCTTTTCGTTAATTGCATGGAACCAAACGAACTATTTGAACCGGCCTTTGGAAACTTCTGACTTAATTTGAGGATAGAATATTATGATAGATAAACCGGATGCACATACAAAACAACAGCAGGCGGAGGCAACCCTACACCAGTTAGTACAAGATATTGATAATCATCCGCATGATTATCGTCCTTACTATGATCTCAGTGTGTTGTTAATTGAATTGCACAGTTACACGCAGGCAGAGGAATTATTGGTAAAGGCTCTGGGATTGTTTCAAGATCGTAGTCGAACCGCTAAAAATCTCTTGACCTATGGGCTCGGTAATGTATACTATTCTGCCGGTCAATATCAAAAAGCCATTACAGAATTTCAACAGGTAAATGATCAGCAACTGCAACACGATGCGTATCTAATGTTAGCGCAAAGCTACATGGGAGAACATGACTATCAACATGCCGTAGCATTTTTGTTGACAGCCCAAGAGACCAGTCGACAAGATCCAACCGTTAATCGACTATTAGGGCAGTCATTATTAGCATTAGGTGATTTTAAGCAGGCAGCTAGTTTTTATGATCAGGTGTTGCAGGCGCAACCACAGGATTTAGTAGCAAATTTTGATCGCGGACTAATTGCCCTAGTTTTAGGAGCAACTGCCGAACCGTATTTTGAGAAGGTTAAAACGATTGATCCTCAATATTATTCGCAACAGCAGCAGCGGATTACAGCGATCAAGGAGCAAATTAAAGCTAAGCAACAAAGAACTGATTCGTAAGGAGAGAACAGGTGGCACGGTCGGTGGATTTATTTGCACAAGCAGAACAAGACGATCATTCTACGACCTCAGAAGTGGTCGTAGGGCGAGTTGTAACCACTTTTTTTGCTGGCAAGGATAGTTTTTATAAAGTGCTTCTGGTCAAAGTGGAAGAGCATAGCTTTGCCTGGGATGAGGCAGAGATTGTGGTGACTGGTGATTTTGCAGAAATTGGTGATGATATTAGTTATCGATTCGTGGGAAAGCTGGTTGATCATCCCAAGTATGGAAAACAATTTCAGGCAGTTAACTACCAGCGAAATCAGCAGACTTCTGCTTCAGGTTTGATTAAATATCTAGCTGGAAGTGATTTTCCCGGAGTTGGACCCAAGTCTGCCACTAAAATTGTACAGACCCTTGGACTTAATCTTATTGAACAGGTTTTAAAGAACCCCGCAATTTTGGACCGCGTTCCATTAGCCGCACAGCAGAAAAAAACGGTTTTGACGACTTTACAACAAAATAATGGCGCCGAACAAGTGATTGTGGGGTTAAATAGTTTTGGCTTTGGGAGCAAATTGGCCGCAGCTATTTTTAAAAAATATCATGAAGAAGCACTGACAGTTATCCAAGAGGACCCTTATCGGTTAGTAGGTGATATTCCAAACATTAGTTTTAAACGGGCGGATCAACTAGCGCAACAGCTTGGAATTAGCTATAACGATCCCACCCGGTTGCAAGCCGGACTGATAACCACTTTAGAAGAGCTGGCTAATACTAGCGGTAGTACCTATGCTAATCGTGAAGAAGTTGTAAGAGCTAGTTTTTCCGTCTTAAATACGGATCCAAATCAGACAATTGATGAGCAACAGCTCGGTCAGGCATTGCAACAGTTAGTTACCACACAACAAATTATGGTGGTTGATGAAGAAAAATTTTATTTAAAACGGTTTTATGATGCAGAACGCCAAATTGCGAATCAGTTACAGCGGATTGCAAAGGCGCCCACTGCTACTAAAACGATTGACTATGAAACAGCGTTAGCAACGTGTGCCAATCAGCTGAAGATTAACTATGACCAGTCCCAACACCAAGCAATTTTGGCCGCTTTAAACCAGCAATTGTTTATTCTTACCGGTGGTCCAGGAACTGGGAAGACTACAATTATTAAGGGAATCGTGCAGACATTTGCGGTCGCGCAGGAGCTTTCCCTGGAATTATCGGATTATCACGACCAACCATTTCCAGTCTTACTAGCGGCACCAACTGGTCGTGCTGCCAAGAAAATGAGTGAGGCGACTGGGATTCCGGCCAGTACCATTCACCGCTTGTTGGGATTAAATGGAAATGAAGAACCAGGGACTAGCGAAATTGATGGGCAGTTGTTAATTATTGATGAGATGTCGATGGTTGACACGGAGCTCTTTGCTAAACTGGTACAAGCGATCCCAACAGGAATGAAATTAATCTTAGTGGGGGATCAAGATCAATTGCCGTCAGTGGGTCCGGGTCAAGTCTTTTATGATTTAATCCACTCGCAGACGATTGCAACCCAAGAACTAACCCAGATTCACCGCCAAAGTTCTGATTCAACAATTGTCGACTTGGCTCATGAGATCAGAATGGGAATGTTGCCACCAGACTTACTTAAGAAGGCAGCAGACCGAAGTTTTATTCCGTGTGGCAGTCAACAAGTCGTTCAGGTGATTGAGCAGGTAGTTAAAAAAGCTCATCAACATGAGTTTGCTACGGCAGAAATTCAAGTGTTGGCTCCCATGTATCGGGGAGTTGCTGGAATTGATCATTTGAATACAGCCCTGCAACCGGTACTTAATCCACCAGCTGGTCAGGCTGCGAAGGAAGTTAATTATCGAGATACAACCTATCGAATTGGTGATAAGGTGTTGCAATTAACTAATGATGCAGATCATAATGTTTTTAACGGTGACATTGGGAAGATTGTTGGGATTGATGTGAACAACCAAAAGAAGCCGTATCTAGATAAACTAATTATTGATTTTGATGATTCCGAAGTAACCTATAGTCGAAATGATTGGAATCAAATTACGCTGGCGTACTGTACTTCAATTCATAAGGCCCAGGGGAGTGAGTTTCAGTTAGTAGTGTTGCCATTAGTCCCTCAATATGGTCGGATGTTACAACGAAATTTATTGTATACAGCGGTAACGCGCGCCGCCGAAAAATTAATTATGGTTGGTGATCCCCAAGCATTTCAGACTTGTTTGGAGCACGAATCAAGCAATCGGAAAACTTTTTTGGAGCACTGGCTACATCAGGTTTTTACATCTGAAGGCGATTCGACAGTTCCCGCAAGAGAGTTGCAGTCTGAACCGCAGGACAAGCTCTTAACGTTGAGTGCCATTCAAAATAATGAAATTGATCCAATGATTGGAATGGATGGGATCGTCCCGGCAGATTTTTTACGTACTAAATCAACGAAAACTACGATATAATAAAAGTGAAAGCAAATCATAATTTGAGAGGAAACCGTATGGGTAAAACAACTGCACATCAACCAATTATTTTTGCCTTAAGTTCCAATGAGCCATTAACGGAAAAAATTGCTGCCGTAAGTGGGATGTCGGTAGGGAAAGCAACCATCAATCACTTTAGTGATGGTGAGATTAAAATCTCAATTGATGAAAGTATTCGTGGTGACGATGTTTATTTAGTACAATCACTTTCTGACCCAGTCAATGATAACTTCATGGAACTGATGATTATGATTGACGCGGTTCGGCGCACGAGTGCCCACCGGATCAATGTCGTGATCCCTTATTACGGCTATTCTCGTTCTGATCGCAAAGCTAAGTCGAGGGAACCGATTACAGCAAAATTGGTAGCGTCATTCTTGCAGAGTAGCGCCGTTGATCGGGTAATTGCGCTTGATTTACATGCTGCGCAGATTCAAGGCTTTTTTGATATTCCGGTTGATCATTTGCAACCGGCGCGTTTGTTTGCTGATTATTTGCGTGCACAGCATTTGGATGAGAATGCCGTAGTAGTTGCTCCTGATCATAATGGAGTAGCACGGGCTCGCTCAATTGCGAAGCTGTTACAGTTGCCGCTTGCAATTGTCGATAATCGTGATCCAGAAGATTCTGGGCATATTCCAGAATCAGTCATTGGTGACGTAGCTGGCAAGAATACTTTGATTATTGATGATATTATCGTAACGGGACACAAGTTGTTAGTGTCTGCGGAAGCGTTGAAAAAAGCGGGAGCCCAGCAAACGATTGGAGTGGTAACCCACCCAGTTTTTTCAAAAAATGTTTTGGAAAATTTGAAAAATCCAGCAATTGATCAGTTACTAGTGACTGATTCCGTTCAAGTTCCAGCAGACCAACATAGCGATAAGTTAACTATTATTTCGGTTGGCAAGTTGCTGGGCTCCGCATTAAAGTTGATTCAAAATAATGAATCAACACACTTACTATTTTAGGGGGAAATGTTGATGGTTTATCGAGCAAGTGAACATCGATACGATACAATGAAGGTTCGTAGAGCCGGACAGAGTGGATTACAGCTCCCGGCATTATCATTTGGAATGTGGCATAGTTTTGGCGATGACGCAAATTTTCAAGATAGTGAGAAAATTATTTTGGATGCTTTTGACCGTGGGATTTTTAGCTTTGATTTAGCTAATAACTATGGACCTGGTTCAGGGGCAGCGGAGCGAATGTTTGGGCAGGTCTATCGCCAGGATTTAAAACCATATCGAGATGAGCTAGTGATTACTACTAAAGCTGGTTTTCATATGTGGCCTGGAGTTTATGGTAATTTTTCCTCGCGAAAAACGCTGATTGCAGCCTTGGATCGTAGTTTGCAACGCATGGGATTAGAGTACGTTGATATTTATTATTCGCATCGATTTGATCCTGAAACTAAGCTTGAAGAAACAGCCGAAGCTTTGGATAGTATAGTGCGAGCAGGAAAGGCGCTTTATATAGGAATTTCCAATTATGATGGTCCACAGACGGCTCGCATGATTGAGCTGTTTCAGCAATTGCACACACCATTTGTAGTTAACCAAAGTTCGTATAACCTCTTAAACCGCCAAGCTGAAACCGATGGCACCCTTCAGACGCTGGCTGACCATGATGCAGGGTTTGTTGCTTATGGACCATTGGCGGAGGGCTTATTAACTAACAAATATTTGACCAGTAAACCTAGCAATCTGCATCTCCACTGGACTAATAATTTCTTACTAAAAAATGGGCAGGAACGGGCTCTGCAAAAGTTAAAGCAATTGAATGACCTAGCTCAAAACCGAAATCAGACGTTGGCACAGATGTCGTTGGCATGGCTGCTAAATAACCCAACCATTACTAGTGTGGTTACGGGGGCGTCAAAAACCGCTCATTTAGATGATAACCTCGCCGCATTAGATCATCTTGACTTTACAGCTGATGAACTGCGTCGAATTGATCAAATTGTAAAGGAAAACTAATATTAGAACAAAAAAACATCACCAGAATATCTCTGGTGATGTTTTTTTGTTCATAGCAATTTTGGTTACAAACAAGGCTCCTAAACTAATTTTTTTCTTTGCCATTGTTCATAATTAGCATTGGTAAAACTAGGGGACTACGTTCTGTTTTTTCGTAGAGAAAGTTTGATAAATCATTGACGATTGCTTTTTGAATTGATTTTTCGTCTGCTTTTTTATTGCTCATGGCACGTCGAATCGTGCGAAAGACTAATTTTCTTCCTTGATCTAGCAATTCGCCTGATTCACGCATGTAAACAAAACCACGTGACAGTAGGTCAGGACCGGACTGGATTTCTTGGTGTTTAAGGTTAATGGTAGCAACTACTACAACTAGACCTTCCTCTGACAATAACTGACGGTCTTTGATAACGGCTTCGTTGACTTTATCGACGCCATTGCCGTCAATGTAAACATCATCGGCTACAAAGCTACCAGCCATGCGAGCGTGATCTTTGGTTAAAGCTAAGACTTGCCCATTTTTGAGGATGAAACAATGGTCAGCAGGAACGCCACACTGTTCTGCTAAACCAATGTGAATTTTTTGCATCCGATACTCACCGTGAATGGGGACAAAGAACTTGGGCTTCATGAGACGAATCATTAGTTTCTCTTCTTCTTGGCCACCATGACCAGAAGTATGGATATGATTTTCATATCCTTTGATGACTTTGGCACCAGCAGCCTCTAATTCGTTTAAAATGCGATTAACGCTGAGAACGTTTCCAGGAATCGGATTACTTGAGAGAACCACTGTGTCACCAGGTTCGATTGAAACCTGACGATGAGTCCCATTAGCAATCCGTGAAAGAGCAGCCATCTGCTCTCCTTGAGAACCAGTACAAAGAATCATTACCTTATTTGCTGGCAGTGATCGGAGCTGGTTGGCATCAATGAAAGCACTGTCAGGAACTTTGATGTAACCAAGGGCGCGACCATTCACGACGGCTGCTTCCATACTGCGTCCAAATACGGCAATCTTACGACCGCGTTGATAAGCAGCATCAATTGCAGTCATGACACGAGAAAGGTTAGAGGCGAAGGTGGCAAAAATAATCCGACCATCAATTTTATCAAAGATGTTACGGACAGACTGACTGACATAGTTTTCAGATTTAGTCCAAACCGGTTTTTCTGCATTGGTGCTGTCGCCCATTAAACAAAGCACGCCTTCTTCGCCTAGACGAGCCATTTCTTGTAAGTCCGGTGGGGTATTGGTAACGGGAGTTAGGTCAAATTTGTAATCGCCTGTTTCCACGATCACTCCATCGGGAGTGTGCACCGCAACTCCTAAAGTATCTGGGATGGAATGGGTCGTACGAAAAAAGGAAACACTAGTTTTTTTAAAGCGGAGAACTGATTTTTCGTTGATTTCATGTAACTCCGTTTGCTTCAGGAGATTATGTTCCTCAAGCTTGTTTTTTATCATCGCTAGGGCTAACGGACCAGCATAAACGGGCACGTTAATCGCCTGTAGGATAAATGGAATCCCCCCAATATGGTCTTCGTGTCCGTGAGTAATTACCAAACATTTAATTTTAGCTTGGTTTTCAACTAGGTATTGGTAATCAGGAATTACGTAGTTAATCCCCAATTGATCTGATTCTGGAAACTTGATTCCGGCATCAATTAGGACAATTTCATCCTGAAATTGAACTCCGTAGGTATTTTTACCGATTTCTCCCAAGCCACCAACGCCGTAGATAGCAGTTTCGTTATTTTTGACGTTTAATTTGCTCATTATTTTTTAAACTCCGTTATTTTAAAAGTCGGTTCTTGTTGTTCAAATTCGAGGTGTTTACCACTAATTTGCTGAATAAATTCAATTTCATAATCAGTGTGTTTAGCAACTAGTTCGCGAACCTCTGCTTCAGTAGTTGCGTCTAAATAAAGCGCCTTAGTAGTTTCGCGTTTGGGGTTTTGTTGAGGTTTAGGTTGATATAAAACTTTAAAAATCAAAATAATCGCTCCTTCATATAAGTTAATTGATAAATTTTAATGTCGAACAAAAGGTTGTGATAGCACAACAGCTAACCTAATTTTAGCATATCGGAGAAAATAAGTATAGAAAGCTTGTTTTAGCAACTGAGTGCGTTCATAATTTAGAAGCATATTAGTAGGGAGTGAACAACTTTGCATTTAATCAGCGAATTGATTGTGGGTACGGTCGTAGCAGTTGTCATTTACAATATTTTGCATCATTTTTTAGTAGTGATCCCTAATCGGAGGCATCAACAACAGACGAAAACCTTTGTTGACCAAGTCGTCTACACTAGTTTGCGCCGGCTCTCACAACAAACAAAGGGGGCGGTGGCAGCTAAGCCACAGTCGTCACGGGTGTTGTCGAGTGTATGGGGGAGAGGGGTGATGGTGTTTGAATACCGTTATCAATTACAGGATACGAATTCTTTAGACGTGCTCCAACCAGCAATTAAAAATCAGATCGAGCAGGTTGCTAAAGATAATGGTTTGATCAACCATAAGCACGACTCACGATTGTTAGTTACAGATTGTTGGCAACAAGCTGACGTACTGGTTTTTAATGTAGCAGACGTTAAAAATAATGCAACGACCGAGTTTATTCATGATCTCAAAAAAATTGATGAAAAATAGCGCTTGGTTTCAAAGTAGTCTTACTAGTCAGAAGGGGGAATGTAGCTACCTAAAGCTTTCCTTAAACGATTAGACAATAAGATCTAACGTCAGTGCTTTGACTGAATGTTAGTAGTTGTTTAGCTTGCAATACATTCAAAAAATAAAAGACGTCATCCCCAGTTGAAAGTTAATTCAATTGGGGATGACGTCTTTATTAGAAATGGCTGACTTAATTGCTCTAATCGATAAAAATTTCGCTTCGATCCCTGCGGAAGGGCTGGTTTTTATCGATATGATCATAGAATAAAGTCCCGTGTAAATGATCGATTTCATGTTGCACAATAATAGCTGGATAGTGTTTTAAGCGAACCTGATGTTCAGCACCATCAAGGTCCTGATAATGAACTGTAATTCGATCAGATCGCGGAACATAGCCCGGGAATTCTTTGTCAACCGACAGGCATCCTTCACCTACGGTCAGGGCCGCCTGCTGAACCGAACTAGAGACGATCACGGGATTGACCATGATTGCTTTGAAGGGAGAAATCTGTTCAGGATCATCTTCATCCGGAGGAGTTAAAACTGCTGCCATCAGTTTGCCGACCCCTACTTGAGGTGCAGCTAAACCAACGCCGGCACGGAGCTGATATTTTTCACATTGCTCCGGATCCTGACTAATTTCTAAATACTGCATCATCTTTTGACCAAGTTTGCGATCTTCAGCACTCAGGGGGTAAGGAACGGTTTCAGACTGTTGACGTAAAATTGGGTTACCATCGCGGGTAATGTCTTTCATTAAATACAAACGAGAAACCTCCATTCGCTAACATAAGAATACCTTTAATATTATATGGCAATTTGAAAATAATGGGAAATCGAACTAAAATTTAAGAAAAACTTTGTTTTTTTACAGTGGAATGTTAAATTATTACCAGATTAGTATCTCAACTAAAAGGAGTTGGCGACTTATTGAACCATTACAAATCATGATCGTTGGAGATCAACAGCGGATTCGCCAGTTTATTCAAACATTAATCATGCATGATTGGCCGTTAAAAGTTATTGTAACGGATTTAGCAGCTTTTGAGCCAGAAGTGGTGGCTCAGCGTGGATGCCGTCGCTTTCAACTTCAATCGGTGTCAACGGACTTAACGAAAACGGCTGTTGTAATTTGGCTACCAG
Source organism: Fructilactobacillus florum DSM 22689 = JCM 16035 (assembly GCF_001436645.1). GTDB lineage: Bacteria > Bacillota > Bacilli > Lactobacillales > Lactobacillaceae > Fructilactobacillus > Fructilactobacillus florum. Next base: position 79,016 of record NZ_AYZI01000004.1, read on the forward strand.
ACACGACTTTTTTTGATGCTAAAGTAGTGGAGCCGACTGAGGTGGCGCTCTCCTTACGAACGATGATCGACGAATTACGGAGTACCGTTAATCGTCTAATTTCTGCTGGGTTTGCTGGCAAAATGATTTTTGACGTCCCTCACGACGAAATTTTCACTTATTTTGCAGCTTACTTTTCGGGATTTGCGGTGGAGCAGATTATTGGGGTAGGAACGTTGCCACAAGAAATGCTGTTGCGCAATGAATTGTGCAACCGGTTAGGAGTAGCAAGTGATGATTTAAACGTAAACACCTTAGGATTGAATACCAATAGCTTTGTGGCTTGGAGTCGAATTTATTTAGGTTCGATGAACCTTTTATCATATTTAAAAAGTGAGGACAATAACTTAGATTTGGACTTGTTAGAAGAACTGCAGGCGACTATTTCGGATCAAGCAATCGTTGGCAATGAGATTATTCAGCAAAAAGCAATTTTAAAGTTGTTAGATGCCTTATTTTACCAACACGCAATTTTGTACACTGGGGTAGGTCTTAAAAAGAATAAAGACCAGCTACAATTAGCATTGGTTAACAGAATTATTAATACCAAAGGGATGCAGCATGAACTTCAGCTGCCACTTTCAGACCAAGAAGCCCAGGACTTAGCAACGGATTTGGATTTTGCAAATGAAGTCATTACGGCTATTAAAAAGGAAAATTCAGCTGATGGAACGACGAAGTGATAATTATGAATACCCATTATTTGACGATTGGACAACCGCAGAACTGATGGAAGTTTTAGAATTTTTTCGTAATATTGAGCGTGCTTATCAAGATCCTCGCGGGGTACAACGTGAGCAACTTTTGCAAAGTTATCGTAATTTTCAAAAAATCAACCCGGCTCCGGCTGATCAGCACCAATTACAACGTTCATTTGAAGCTCGGTCCGGATTAGATGGCTTCCATCTAATTAAGAGAGCACGAGATTGTCCGGAGTTGAACTGGATTAAAGCAAAGTAGCGCGGTTCGGTCGTTGACACAATCAGATTTGTTGTGGTAGGATGAGAGACAGAGTTATGACGAATCAGAAGGCAAACGAATTTTAAATTAGATATTAGTTTGAACTAAGGCTGTGACCGTGTCACAGCTTTTTATCTGAATTTACGCTATTCCCGCTGGAGTTGTTCGTTTTACCCACCCTAAAAGGAGGAAATACTTTGAAAACTAGAGATGACATTCGTAACATTGCAATTATTGCCCACGTTGACCATGGGAAGACGACCTTGGTGAATGAACTTTTAAAGCAGTCTGATACGCTGAATGGTCATGATGAAATTCAAGACCGAGCTTTGGACTCTAACCCAATTGAGAGAGAACGTGGTATTACGATTCTTTCAAAAAATACAGCGGTTAAATACGATGACAAACAAATTAATATCCTAGATACTCCCGGACATGCCGATTTTGGTGGGGAAGTAGAACGGATTATGCGGATGGTTGATGGAGTTTTATTAGTGGTTGATGCCGCCGAAGGAACGATGCCTCAGACTCGGTTTGTGCTTAAAAAAGCTTTGGATCAACACCTTACTCCCATTGTTGTCATTAACAAAATTGATAAACCTGGAGCTCGTCCAGAAGAAGTGGTTGACGAAGTGTTGGATCTCTTCATCGAACTTGGTGCTGATGAGAGTCAGTTGGAGTTTCCGGTTGTGTATGCTTCGGCCATGAACGGAACTTCTAGTACAGAGCCAGCTCTGGACTCACAAGAACATACGATGAAACCAATTTTTGACGCCATTTTGTCAAACATTCCGGCTCCAATTGACAACTCTGATGAACCACTTCAATTTCAGGTTGCCATGCTAGATTATGATGATTTTGTGGGTCGCATTGGAATTGGTCGGGTCTTTAGAGGTACCATCAAGATTGGTGATAACGTCGTGGTGATGAAGCTCGATGGTTCCCAGCAGAAATTCCGTGTTACTAAGATTATGGGATTTGTTGGTTTGAACAAGGTTGAAATTAAGGAAGCCCGTGCGGGAGACCTGATTGCCGTTTCCGGAATGGAAGATATCAACGTGGGAGAAACGGTCGCAGCTGCTGATTGTCTTGAGGCATTACCTATTCTACGTATTGATGAGCCCACAATGCGAATGACCTTTGGAACCAACACTTCCCCCTTTGTTGGAAAAGAAGGTAAATTTGTGACCGCCCGTCAATTAATTGACCGATTAAGTCGGGAACTTCATACTGATGTTTCATTACGAGTTGATGAAACCGATGATCCAGGTTCATGGGTGGTTTCCGGTCGTGGAGAACTGCATCTTTCGATTTTAATTGAAACCCTACGTCGTGAAGGGTTTGAACTCCAAGTTTCTCGCCCCGAGGTAATCTATAAGGAAGTTGACGGAGCCAAATGCGAACCATATGAAATGGTTCAAATTGATACTCCAGAAGAATATTCTGGTACGATTATTGACACCCTGTCCCAACGAAAGGGTGAAATGCAAAACATGGAAAGTGTGGGGAATGGTCAAACGAGATTGAGTTTCTTAGTACCTTCTCGAGGCTTAATTGGCTACTCTACTCAATTCTTGTCCATTACGCATGGATATGGAATTATGAATCATAGCTTTGAAAAGTATGCTCCGGTAGTTAAAAATTGGGATCCCGGTCGTCGTAATGGGACCTTAGTTTCGATTAACACTGGGAAAGTTACCACTTATGCTATCATGGCGGTTCAAGATCGGGGACAGATCTTTACCGATCCTGGAACTGAGGTTTATGAAGGGATGGTTGTTGGTCAAAATTCGCGTGATAATGATATTTCTGTTAACATCACTCGTGGTCGCAACCAGACCAATGTGCGGGCTGCTGGTTCCGAAGATATCGCCAAAGTTAAAGCTCCTGTTCATTTAACGTTGGAAGAATCACTTGAATTTTTGAATAGTGATGAACTATGCGAAGTTACGCCGGAACATATTCGCCTGCGGAAACGAATTTTGAACACGAATGAACGAGAAAAAGCGGCAAAAAAACAAAAACATAACCACTAAGCTTAAAAAAACCACTCCTAACGAGTGGTTTTTTCGTAAGGTTTGCTGGAGCGATTAGTAAAGGTATGAAAATCTTCTCAAAGACTAGTACAATGAAACTACTAGCAAACAACGATGTCTGAGGAGCGTTTCCATGAAAAAATTTTTAAATGGAATTGATTGGTATTTGTTTTTTCCTTATATTATCCTGTGTGGAATTGGAATCGTGATGGTTTATTCAGCCAGTGCAGGGATGGGGATGTTACATCAAGGAATGGCACAGTCCTATTTGCATAAACAAATTTTATTTGTAATTATTAGTCTGATGATTGTGTTAGGCATGTCTCGCTGTCGCTTCGTTTATTTGAAAAATATCACTTTTTTGATGGTAGCAATTTTAACAATGTTTTTTATTTTGATTGCACTGTTTTTTTGGGGAAAAAGTATCAATGGAGCTTCTGGCTGGATTACACTAGGATCATTTAGTATTCAACCAGCGGAATTGTGTAAATTCTTGTTCATCGTCTACTTTGCCCACCTTTTTTGGAAGCGACGTTTTTTGATTGCTCAAAATGGTGCTTTGAGAACCTTTCTTTGGCCCAAAAAATTTTATCCTTTAATGTTTCCAGTGGTAATGATTGGGCTGATTTTTATTCAACCGGACACTGGTGGCGCTCTGATCAACACTTTTATTATTTTGGTGATGTTTGGAACAACGATTACTAGTAAGCGATGGTTGACGCTGTATTCGCTACTAGTCATGATTGGACCGCTAGCCTTATATCGAATTTTCAAAAAACCAATTGGGCTTTTTTTTGCAAATAGTCATCATTATCAATTCCAGCGGTTTGTTGCCGTTTATAATCCGTTTCTTCATCCGCAATCATCAGGACAACAGCTTATTAATTCATTTTATGCAATTAGTAATGGTGGTTTATGGGGTCGGGGTCTAGGTAATAGTATTCAAAAAATGGGATATTTAGCTGAACCTAACACTGATTTTATTTTGCCGATCATTTCTGAAGAATTAGGATTAGTTGCCGTTATTTTTGTGCTTGGCTTATTGTTAATGTTAATTGTTAGATCCATTGATATTGGATTTCGCAGTAATAACATTTATTACAGTTCGATTTGTTATGGAACCGCTGCCTATTTATTTGTCCAGACACTTTTAAATGCGGGTGGGTCTGTTGGATATATTCCGTTAACCGGAGTGGCTTTGCCCTTTGTTAGCTACGGGGGTTCGAGTATTGTGACTCTAAGTCTCTGTTTGGGTATGGTAATGAGTATTAGCCGAATTGAACAACATCAAGGATTACTATAGTCGTTAAGGAGGAGATTGATCGTGAGCGAAATTCCAGCACGGACTGAGCTGGTTATTGGGTTCCTTAACCAACGGTCACTGAGGCAACTAGCTAAGTTTGGAGATATGCGTTACGCTTCACTGAAAATGCACTATGCGATTATGTATGTAAACCAGGCCGATGAACAGCAACAAATTGAAAAGATCAAGCAGTTACGTGGGATTAAATCGGTTGCAGTTGCACCAACGGCAACTTTGGCAGCTGATTTTGCGGAACTAAATCAGCAACTAAGTGAGGATAGTCAGTTATCATGAGAATTATTGGCGGGACTCATCGAGGACAGCGACTAGTACCAGTTGCGGGGCGCCAAACTCGTCCAACAACTGATAAGGTTCGCGAAGCGCTTTTTAATATGATCGGTCCCAGCTTTCGTGGCGGGCATTTTTTAGATTTATACGCTGGTTCTGGAGCCGTTGCCTTAGAAGCACTGTCACGTGGAGTTGATCAAGCCGTGGCGATTGATCGCCAGTATCAGGCAGTTAAAACCATGGAAAAAAATGCGGCGAACCTTAAAATCACAAAAACAAAATTTCAAATAAAAAAAATGACGGCGGCGCGGGCGATAGAAATCATGGCTGGCTCTGAGACTCAGTTTGACTATGTTTTTTTGGATCCTCCATATGCAGAGCAACAAATGCAAATAGATTTAGATAAACTAGCCCAGCAGGGGTTGTTAAAACCAGCAGCGTTAGTAATCTGTGAAACCGATCGAGCAACAAAATTGCCTAAGGTCGTAGATTATTCAATGGTGCGTCAAAAAAACTATGGGTTGACAACGATTACAATTTATCAGTATAAGGATTAAATCATGAAAAAAGCAGTTTATCCGGGTAGTTTTGACCCCTTAACTAATGGTCATTTGAATATTATTCGTCGAGCTAGCACAATTTTTGACGAAGTGACGGTGGCAATCGGAAGAAATCCCGAAAAGAAGACCTTGTTTTCAGTTAGCGAGCGGATTCAGCTACTCCAATGTTGTACAACTGAATTGAAAAATGTTACTATCAAATCCTATCAGGGGCTGACTGCTGATTTTGTCCGTTCAGAACATACTAACATTGTGATTCGTGGCACTAGAAACTCCCGCGATTTTGTATATGAACAAGAGATTGCCAATCTTAATAATCTGTTGGATGCGGATATTGAAACAATGCTATTATTTGCTAATCGTGATTACGAGTTAATTTCTTCATCGATGGTTAAGGAAATCAATCGGTTTGATGGTGATGTGCGACAGTTCGTTCCTGATCAAGTTTTCAAAGCACTGAAGGAGAAGAATCATGAAAAAAATTAGTAAGCAGCTACAACACTATCGCATTCTAATTTTATTGTTAGCTGCGCTTTCATTTTTACTGTGGTTTTTCTTTTGGCCACTTAATACAGTGGTGGAAGCTCCGGGAGAAGCAGTTAATTTGCAACCAATGGTCAAGATTTCGGGACAGCCACCGCTCAAAAAAAATCAATTTATGATCACAGCTGTTTCGTTATCTCAAGCGCGTCCGGTAACTTATGTTCAATCATGGTTTAATCCACATTTGACAATTGAAAATGCAAATAACATTACCGGTGGACAAAGTGGCAGTCAGTTTAATGATGTTCAAAATGTTTATATGGAAAGCGCAATTAATAATGCGATTTATGTTGCATACCAGCACGCAAATCGACCGGTACAACGAAGTTTCCATGGAGTCTATGTTTTGAATCTACTACCTAATTCTGATTTTAGAGATAAATTAGAACCGGCTGACCTGATTGAATCGATTAATGGAAAGCAGTTGAAGCAAAGCACAGATTATGTCAAATATATTCGGTCGCTACCAGAAAACGCTAAGTTAAAAATAGATTTCAAAAGAAAAGGAAAGCCCCACACTACCACTGGGTTTAAACGCGAAATTGCAAAGGGATTTAATGGAATCGGGATTACAATGACTGATGATGTTTCTGTGAAATCAAATCCGGCCGCTAGTATCAAACCAGGTGAAATTGGTGGTCCTTCCGGAGGTTTGATGTTTGCACTCCAGATTTATTCACAACTAGAACAAAAAACATATCAACCACAAAAAATTGCAGGAACGGGAACGATTGCTGCTAATGGTCAAGTTGGTGAAATTGGTGGGGTTGACAAAAAAATTATTGCAGCCCATGATAGCGGTGCAAAAGTTTTCTTCTGCCCGTACGTAAAGCCAACGAAGACCAATTTGGCAATGGAAGAAAATCATCAGACTAATTATCAGGTGGCTAAAACTACGGCGGCTAAATATGCACCAGGAATGAAAGTTGTCCCTGTAACCACTTTCCAAGATGCTATTAATTATTTAAATAAACAATAAAGATGCTGTAATGGGCATCTTTTTTCGTATTTAAAATTATAGAAAGGGGAATAAGATGGATAAGTATCGAGAAAAGTTGGTTGAATTAGTTCAAGATCATGGTGCAAAATTATGGATTGTGATAATTGGAATCATGGTCGTCATTAGCGGGTACTTTTTATGGCCGCAATCGGTCGCTAGTAGTGAGAATCAGCAACAGGTGACACAGCCGGTGTCACCTAAGTCTCAACCAATCCACCAAAAAGGGATGCTGAAAAAGACCTTTGTAGTGGAAGTTAAGGGAGCAGTTCAACGTCCAGGGGTATATCATTTGCCACCGGGAACTCGTTGCGAGACGTTGATACAACAGGCGGGAGGTTTTACACCCACGGCTGACCAGCGACAAGTAAATTTGGCAAAAAAGCTTCTTGATCAAGAAAGCTTGTATGTTCCAGCTCAAGGAGAAAATAAGTCAATTACTATGCCGACTGGGGGTGGATCAGAACAACCGTCGGAACCGATCAACTTAAATGAAGCGGATGTCACCAAATTGCAACAAATCGATGGGGTTGGTGCAAAAAAAGCAGAAAAGATTGTGGCTTATCGACAAGCACATGGCGAATTCAAGTCTGTGGATGATCTCAAAAACGTAGCGGGTTTTGGTGTTAAAACTGTCGCAAAATTGAAAGATAATTTGACAATTTGAACCACCAAGAATTGCTGTTATACTTGAGAAAATCAGCTACAGGAGGTGGTCTTGTATGAAGCGAGAAAGAATTCCCTGGGATCAATACTTTATTCTACAAGCAATTTTAATTGCTAGTCGCAGTACTTGTAAGCGTCGCTCAGTCGGAGCGGTTTTAGTGCGCAATAAGCGGGTAATTGCCTGCGGCTATAATGGTTCAGTTGCCGGTGATGATCACTGTTTGGACGTCGGTTGTTATTTAGTAAATAATCATTGCGAACGGACAATTCATGCCGAAATGAATGCAATTTTGCAATGTGCGAAGTTTGGTGAATCAACGGATGGAGCGGTCATTTATGTAACTGATTTTCCATGTTTGCAGTGCACAAAAATGTTGTTACAAGCAGGAATTACTGCGATTAAATATGTAAGAGAATATCATAACGATCCCTATGCAGAGCAATTGTTACAAAAAAAACAGGTTCAGGCGACGCAGGTAATGATTGACCAGCAACAATTTGATAACTTACCCTTTGCAGACTACTTATCTATCGATGAATAATTAAAGAAAATTTTTGGATTTTTACAGCCGTCTGGTGGGCGCTTTTAGCGGTATTTTTCTTCGTTTCGCCGATCTATGGTGCGATTGGAATGATAATATGGGCAGTTCGTCTAGCCTGCTTGCAGGTTAGGTGGTTTTTCCTTATAAATTGTTGTCTCCTAATAATTCCGGCAGGATGTTTTTTTAGTTGGCAACAATTCCGTGCTAGCCAATTACAAACATTTCAACAAGCAACCGGTAATCATGTTACCCTGCAGGTTCGGATTACTCCAGACAATCTGAGGTGGTCGGGCAGTCGTTATAGTGGGTTGGTAACCGTTCCTAGTCTCCATCAACAGCTTTATTTGCGCGGACAAGCAACATCACGAATGCTTGCTACGTTGCATACTACCAAAAGTTTATTAGTAACTGGTCGACTACAGCCTTTGGCGCCCATCGGGAATCAAAATCAATTTGATGGAGGCACTTTTCAACGCCAACGCGGGATTAATGGACAACTACAGGTTCAGCAACTCCGATTGATTGCTAAGCAACCACCAGCAACTTTTTTTGAAAAATTACACGAGTTGCGATTTTGGGGATTATGGCAGTTACGGCGGTTTCCTCACTTGGTTCGGTTATACGCTGCTTGTTTGTTATTTGGTTATCAAACCGAAGACTTCCGGCTCGATTTGAATGGAGTGCAACAATTAGGTTTGATCCACTTGTTTACGATTTCGGGACGCCACGTCTACTTTCTTTTACAGTTGGCAACCTATTTATTGACTCGATTACGGCTTCGTCGCAAATGGATCGATTGGTTTAATTGCTGCTGGCTTCCAGTGTATTGTGTGATATCAGGCTTTGGCGTTGGACTATGGCGGGCCTGTTTGGGGACAGAATTACGAATTCAAGCGCGGCTACTACAGGTTAACTTAAGGGGGCTGGATCTTTGGGCAGTGACCTTGATGCTCCATTTATTGATTAATCCATGGGTTCTTTGTCAATTTGGCGGTCAGCTGGCTTATTTGTTATCATTTACAATGTTAGTTACAAATACATCTCGTTACTGGCAACAAATGCTTTGGATGAACCTAATTGGGCTTCCCCTGATTTTATATCATGGTTACACCTGGCATTGCCTCTCTTTTTTGGTCAGTTTATGGATGGTGCCAATTTTTGGTAGATTAGTGTTTCCGTTAATTTTAGTTAGTTATTTGCTGGGGGTTTTTCGGTTACCTGGTTTGCAAATTAGTAATTGGCTGTTGCAACAGATCACAGTGGTAATCAATGGAATTAGTCAATTCCCAGGGGAAATTATTTTTGGAAAGCCCCAGCTGGTTCTCGTGGTCTTGTTATTGTTGGTCGGATTGGGAGCATTTTTTAAACAAGTTTGGCAACGGTGGATCACGTTTTTTTTATTACTATTACTGTCATTTGGACAAATTCATTTGCCAACGACTGGGGAAATCACCTTCTTTGACGTGGGTCAAGGTGATAGCATATTGATCAGAGCACCATTTAATCAGACGGTGACTTTGATTGATACTGGTGGTCGGCTTGATTTTGGCAATCATCGAAGACAAGGACAGCGTTATCAAGCAGAACAAACGTCAATTAATTATTTACACAGTATTGGAATTCATCGGATCGATAATCTATGTTTAAGTCATCAGGATGCTGACCATATTGGAGATTTGCCTGCTTATCTAAAAACCATGCAAATTAAAAGAATTTATTTTCCCTGGGGAATGGAACGGAATCGTAGTTTTATGCACCGCCTAGTCCACTTAAAACAAGGAACGGAGTTAATTCCTGCTCGAGCTGGAATGAAGATTGCAAAGACATCCCTTCGGGTGCTCCATCCGCATCATCCCGGATTTGGACACAATGAAGATTCACTGGTCTTGTGGGGTAAAATTGCGGGACTTAAATGGATATTTACGGGTGACTTGCCACGAGTAGAAGAGGTCAAGTTGTTGCAACAGTACCCCAAGCTCCAAGCAGATGTTATCAAGTTGGGTCATCATGGTAGTAAAACAGCTTCTGATCCCAGTTTTTTGCGGAGACTGGCACCTCGATTTGGGATTATCTCAGCCGGAAGAGCCAATCGATATGGACATCCTAATCACCAGACCCTGGATACGTTACAGCGATTGAAAATTAGGTCGTTTAGTACGCAAACACAGGGGATGATTTCATTTGAATATCGAGCAGGGCAAGCCGGCAGATTTAAAACAAAGTGGAAAGGAAAATCAGATGACCATCAGTCAACAAGTAGCCAAAATTACTAGCCAACAAAAATCGATTTATTTGGTAATTGGTCAGAATGAATTTTGGGAAAGCAGAATTTTGGAACGCTTGCAACAGTTGATTCCTATAACAGAACAAACCATGAATTTTGCAAGTTACGACCTAGAAGCAACTTCACTAGGAACTGCACTGAACGACGCGCGCTCACTTCCTTTTTTTGGGAATCATCGAATAGTGGTGATTAAAAATGCTGCTTTTTTAACCGGTCAGGCGAAAAGCACTGCCAGTCCAGCAGAAATATCTGATTTATTGAAATATCTACAACAACCAGTGGCAGAAACCACTTTAGTAATTTTTGCCCCCTATGAAAAGCTTGATAGTCGTAAAAAAATCACCAAAGAATTAAAAAAACAGGCTGAAATCATCGATTTTAATCAATTATCAGAGAGGGAAATTCGTGATTTTATTAAAAAGTATGTCAAAAACAAGCATTATCAAATTGAACCGGCAGCACTCGAAGAATTAATCAGCCGCACGCAAGCAGATTTGACCATGACAATGAACGAACTGCAAAAAGTTTTTTTATATTGTTATCAGCAACCAAATATTACTGTTGCGGTAGTTGATCAAGTTGTTTCTAAATCTTTAGATCAAAATGTTTTTTCCTTAGTTAATTACTTATTGCGTGGTGAAACGACGCAAGCAATTTCTTTTTATCATGAATTAATTGAGGAGGGGCAGGAAGCTATTAAATTAAATGCCATTTTAGAAGGTCAGTTTCGGCTGCTTCTACAAGTGTCAATTCTTAGCCGTCAGGGGCGTCGTCAGACCGAGATGGCAACCATCCTGAAAGTCCATCCTTATCGGGTTAAACTAGCACTAAAAAACGAGCAGCAGTTCACTTTGCAAGAACTACGGACTGCATATTTAAATTTAATTGAGATTGAATGCCAACTAAAAAGCAGCTCTAGTAATCCAGAACTGCTCTTTGAAAATTTTGCACTTCAACATAGCAAAAAAAAGAACCCGCAATAACGGGTTCTTTTTAATTGGTTTTGTTTTTTAGTTTAGTTAAATGAGACTTCTTACGGTTAGCGCTGTTAGTTTTAATCAAACCCTTTGATTTCGTGTGGTTGATTGCAGCAATTGCGTTGCGGTAAGCTGTTTCTACATCTTCGGAACCATTCTCAATTGCACTTTCGAATTTCTTTACAGCGGTCCGCATCTCATTTTTTTTAGAGGCATTGCGCTTGCGTGCGATTTCATTGGTTTTCATCCGTTCGATGGCTGATTTAATGACTGGCATTTTTTCACCTCCATATCGGAATTAATCATAAAATTCTTGGTTACAACGTCCTTAATTATACAAAATTAAGGGAATAATTGCAATACCAACGCAGATGATTACTTGGAATATCTTGCGTTATTAATTGAGATAGTGTATATTAAATTGTATAACTCAAACTTAGTTTTACGAGTCACTGACGTATTACCCAGCTTGAGCAGTTGTCACTATATTTAGGAAGGTGGAATTAAACATGGCATTAACTAAGGAACAAAAAACCGAAATTATTAATAAATATGCACAGCACGAAGGTGATACCGGTTCAACCGAAGTGCAGATTGCAGTTTTGACTGCTGACATTAACGAGATTAATGATCACATGAAGACTCATAAGAAAGATTTTCATTCCCAGCGAGGCTTGATGAAAAAGATTGGTCATCGACGAAATTTATTAGGTTACCTGCGGAAAAAAGATGTACAAAGTTATCGTGAACTAATTAAGAGTTTAGGTTTGCGTCGTTAAACAAGATAAAAAAAGATGTGCCAAGTTCACTTGGCACATCTTTTTTTATCCCCGATTATATTGAAAGTATGGTACACTAACAGATAAGAAAGATTAGGCTGATTGAAGGGTTCCTTCATAAAATACAATTAAAAATTATCTTGAGGTGTAATTATTTATGAAAAAAAATATTAAAATCATTCCTTTAGGAGGAGTGCGCGAAGAAGGTAAAGACTTATTTGCGATTGAAGTTAATGATCAAAGTATCTTTATTTTAGATTGCGGTTCTAAATTTCCCCTTGATGAAATGCTGGGAATTGATTTTGTGATTCCAGACTTTACTTACATTCGCGAGAATGCTGATAAGGTTGTGGGGATCTTTTTAACGTCCGGACACTTGGATTCCATTGGAGCACTGCCTTACCTTTTGAGTGAGTTTGATGTGCCAGTCTTTGGTACTGATTTAACCATCAGACTAGCCCGTCACCTGATCAAACAACATCATGATAGTCGAAATTTTGATAATTTCCAGGTAATTAATGAAAAAAGTGAAATTGTGTTTGATGATGGGACGATTACCTTTTTCTCTGTAACGCACTCGATCCCAGATGCGATGGGAATTGCTTTAAAAACAGATCAGGGAACGGTTGTCTACACCGGCGATTTCAAATTTGACCAAACAGTTCCGGCTGATTACCAAACTGATTTTCCAGCAATTATCGGCACTGGCAAAGAACGAGTTTTAGCACTACTTGCTGATGCTAGAAATGCTGAAGCACAGGGGCAACTGGCCGAAGAACGAGCAGTACAGGCTTATCTAAGTGATACCTTTGAATTTCAAGATAGTCGACTGGTGCTCACCTGTATTGCTGAAAACTTGTTGCGGTTGCAAGAGATTTTTAATGCGGCGGCTGCGAGTGAGCGAAAAATTTATTTTGCAACTGAGCACGGGCAGACAATCTTTAAAATTGCGCAACAAGCTGGCAAATTAAAGCTACCTGATCCAAAGATTATTATCAAATCAGCCCAAGAATTAGCTAAACTTGATGATGGTCAGATCATTATTTTGCATTTGGGTCAGCCGGGCGAAGCAATGCGTTCCCTGGCAAGAATGGCGAATCAGCATGATCCACACGTTCAGATTGAAACGGGGGACCTGGTACTGCTAACCACTGCTCCTTATCGTTCGATGGATAACGCCTGGGCTAAGACACGTGACTTGGTTTATCAAGCTGGCGGAACGGTTACTAGTGTTACTGAAGCATTGACGGTTGCTGATGATGCTACTCGTAGCGATTTACAGTTAATGTTGGGAATGGTAAAGCCGGATTACTTTTTGCCAGTACAAGGTGAATATCGCCAACTGGCAGCAGCAAAAGAGGCTGCGCTGGTCAGTGGATATCAGGATGATCAGATTTATTTAGCAGCAAAGGGTGATCGGCTTCAGTTTGATGATCAGGGACTCACTCTTGGTGAGGCGGTTCCAGCAGCCGATACGATGATCGATGGGATTGGAGTTGGTGATATTGGAAACATTGTCTTGCGGGATCGAAATGTTTTATCACAAGACGGTGTCTTTATTGCAGTCGTTACTATTGATCGTAAGAAGCGGCGGATTGTTGAAAAGCCTAAAATCACATCACGCGGGTTCATCTATAATCGTGCCCATCATAAATTATTGAAGGATGCTAGCGACTTAGTAATTAAAACGGTAGAAAGTAACCTTGATAATCAGGATTTTGATTGGTCTCATTTGAAACAGGATGTCCGAGAAAAATTAAGTTCCTTTCTCTACAAAAAAACTGATCGGCGGCCGGTAATTTTACCCGTGATCATGGAAGTTAATCAACATCATCGGCGCAGTAAAGCCAATAAAAAGAAAAAGAATGATTAAGAATGGGGTTTCTAACCCGATTCTTTTTTAATAAGGTGGAGCAAATGACTGATTCTCAACTTAAACTTTTAAAAAAAGCAGAAACTGATTATCGACGAAAGAACTATTCAGCAGCGGTGGTGGGCTTTTCGCAGTTATATAACGAGCTAGAAGTGGTGCCCGATCCGGTCGTAGTCGGATTGACATCAAGTTTGTTAGCGGTTAAGCGTCCTAATGAAGCTGCTCAAATTGTGGATGATCACTTTTCATTTTTTAGTCAGCATCAATTGAGCTTGTTGGTTCAGACGCTACTACAAGCTCAGCGGTTGCTCGACGTGCAGTTGTTAAAGCAGTACGTAACAGATACCGAGCAAATCAAATTAAACGAACAATTAGCCGCAGCTGAAACAAGGGCGACAAAAGATGCTACCGTCCAACGGGTGGCTCGCCAGTTTAAACATCTAGGTGCTGTAGAAATTCCACAACAACAAGCAATTGTACAACAGGCGGAACGCTTGCCACTAAAACTTTATCGGGCGGGGGTTGAGGTTAATTTACAAGATGCCGATGTTAGCCCGGTTTGGCGTGCACAAATGTTAAATAATCTAATGCGGTTAAAAGTTACCAATCCAGTTTCCTTTCGCTTTTTGGATAACAAACTTTATCAGGCAACTCCAGCCCAGCTGCAAGATGTGAGTGAAACGGTAGTGGCACAAATCCTTGAGCAACAACTACAGGATCAGTTTGGTCAAAAAGATCCAATTGAAGTTCAACAACTTCAACAAATGATCCAAACAGTATTACAACTCTTGTTTCCGTTTGTTGATCAAATCATCCATGACCCCGCCCAATGGTTCACGGTGTTTACGAAGATGCAGGAGCCAGATTTTGATATTCAGACAGTGGCTACTGAAATTCGGCGTTGGTTACTTCCAATCGAACAAATTTTGCAAGCGTTGGTAAATTAGGAAAATAAGACTTTTGTGTTTACAAATATTTATCGAGTAGCTATAATTAACAAGTGAATTCTTTGGACTTGGCGGGCTTTATTTTTTATAATAATGTAGTATAATTAATTATAAGGATGCTTTGGCGTCAAACCAAAGAAAGTCTTACGAAAATAATAGGAGGGTTTCATAATGGCAAAAGAACATTACGAAAGAACTAAGCCCCACGTTAATATTGGTACGATTGGCCATATTGACCACGGGAAGACTACTTTAACGGCAGCAATTACGAAGGTTTTATCAGAAAAGGGCTTGGCTAAAGCTGAAGATTTTGCTGATATTGATGCTGCACCAGAAGAAAAAGAACGTGGTATTACAATCAATACTGCTCACGTTGAGTATGAGACTGAAAAACGTCACTATGCTCATATTGATGCTCCTGGACATGCCGATTATGTTAAAAACATGATTACCGGTGCTGCCCAAATGGATGGTGCCATTTTGGTTGTAGCTGCAACTGATGGTCCAATGCCTCAAACCCGTGAACACATTTTGCTAGCTAAGCAAGTTGGAGTTGACTACATCGTGGTCTTCTTAAACAAAACTGACATGGTTGACGATGAAGAGTTAATTGACTTGGTTGAAATGGAAGTTCGTGACCTCTTATCCGAATACGGTTATGATGGTGACAATATTCCGGTTATTCGTGGATCAGCTTTGAAGGCTCTTCAAGGGGACAAAGAAGCTGAAGACCAGATCATGGAATTAATGGATACCATTGATGAGTACATTCCAACACCAGAACGTGATGAAAACAAGCCATTCTTGATGCCAATCGAAGATGTCTTTACGATTACTGGTCGGGGAACGGTTGCTTCTGGACGAATCGATCGTGGAACTGTAAAAGTCGGCGATGAAGTTGAAATTGTTGGGTTAGTTCCTGATGTATTGAAGACGACTGTAACTGGATTGGAAATGTTCCGCAAGACCCTTGACGTTGGTGAAGCTGGTGACAACATTGGTGCTTTGCTTCGTGGTGTTAACCGTGATCAAGTTGTTCGTGGACAAGTTTTGGCTGCTCCTGGTTCAGTTCAGACTCACCAGAAATTCAGTGCCGAAGTTTATATCATGACCAAAGAAGAAGGTGGACGTCATACTCCATTCTTCTCAAATTACCGTCCTCAATTCTACTTCCACACCACTGATGTTACTGGTGTAATTGAATTAGATAAAGGAACTGAAATGGTAATGCCTGGTGATAACGTTACTTTCCATGTGGAATTAACTAAACCAGTTGCCATCGAAAAAGGTACTAAGTTTACTATTCGTGAAGGTGGTCACACCGTTGGTGCCGGTACAGTTACGGAAATCCAAGACTAATAGTAATTTTCAAAAGATTGAAGAGGTTGCTCTTCAATCTTTTTTTGTTGCAAATGGGTAAAATGTTTACATTTAAGAGCCCGTACGGTAGAATTAAGGATGTATATTAATTACTTGAATGGGAATACTCCCCATTCATGTTGGAGGATTTAAAATGGCAGAATGGAATAAAAAAGATGGCAACAAAGGTGAGTTAACTTTTAAAATTGATTTGGATAAGATTAAAGAAGGCCTTGACAAAGCTTTTAATAAAAATAAAAAGTCAATTAAGGTTCCTGGTTTCCGTAAAGGGAAAGTTTCTCGACAAGTTTTTAATCAGTTATACGGAGAAGAAACCTTATACCAAGATGCATTGAACATTCTTTTGCCTGATTCATACGCAGGAGCAGTTGCTGACGCTGGGATTGAAGCAGTTGGTCAACCTGAAATCAACGTTGAATCAATGGAAAAGGGCAAACCTTGGGTTTTAAAAGCAGTAGTTAGTGTTAAACCAGCGGTTGAGTTAGGAGAATATAAAGGAGTCGAGGTTCCAAAACAAAATACGCGGGTATACAAAAAGGACATCGATGAAAAGCTTGATAGCATGCGCAAATCGCAAGCTGAGTTAGTTCTAATTGATGGAGCTGCTAAAAAGGGTGATACTGTTACCATTGATTTTAAAGGCACTGTTGATGGGAAGGCTTTTGAAGGCGGTGAAGCCACAAACTATTCGCTTGAATTAGGTTCTGGTTCGTTTATTCCTGGTTTTGAAGATCAGTTGATTGGTAAAAAAGCTGGTGACGACGTCGATGTTAAGGTCACTTTCCCTGAAGATTACCAGCAAAAAGATTTAGCTGGTAAAGCAGCTGTCTTTGCAACGAAAGTACATGAAGTCAAAGAAAAACAGCTTCCTCAGCTTGACGATGATTTTGCCAAAGATGTTGACGAAGATGTCGATACTTTAGACGAATTAAAAGAAAAACTAAAAAAAGAGCTTAAGGAACAAAAAGAATCAGCTGCACACGATGAAATCCAAGCCGCTGCCGTGACCGCAGCAACTAAAAATGCAACTGTCAAGGATATTCCACAAGTGATGTTAGATGAAGATATTCAACGTCAAACGGATCAATATCTAGCCGGCTTACAACAACAAGGCATTTCGGCTGACATGTACTTCAAGATGACTAACACAAGTAGTGATGATTTGAAGCAACAGTTTTCTAAAGATGCTGACGAACGAGTTAAAACCAGCTTGGTTTTGGAAGCCATTGTTAAAGCAGAAGCAATTAAACCTTCTGATGAAGAAATTAATCAAGAAGTTAAAAATTTGGCAGATCAATATGGCATGAAAGAAGCAGCAGTTCGTGGGGCACTCTCTGATGAAATGTTGAGTCATGATTTGGCGATTCAAAAAGCAGTTGATTTGATCGTGGATAATGCTAAACTAATTACTCCAGAAAAAACTGAGGCTAATGACCAAGCCAGCAAATAAATTTTAAGATATGGATCAAAGGGTCTCTCAACGCTTATCGTTGCGACCCTTTTTTGTAATAAGGCTTCTTTAGCGAAAAAAACTAATTTTTATGCTAACGTGTTGGAGCAGTAGCATGAAATTAGCTGATAAGGAGAATTTAAATGTTTGACAATAGTGATCCGGATAAACAAATTGCCTGCTCGTTTTGCGGGAAAACGCAAGATCAGGTTAAAAAAATTGTTGCTGGTCCAGGAGTCTATATCTGTAATGAATGCATTGATTTATGTAAGCAGATCATTGACGACGAAAAAACGCAAGCTCAATCGGAAGAAATCAATGTTTTAACCCCGCAACAGATTGTCACGAAACTTAATGACTATGTGATTGGTCAGACGGATGCGAAAAAAACACTTGCAGTGGCTGTCTACAATCACTATATGCGGATTAAAGAATTGTTGCGGACTGAATCGGATGCAACGGACCGCATTACACCTGATTTTCCGGAATTAGAAGCGGATACTGAAATTCAAAAAAGTAATATTTGTATGATTGGTTCAACTGGATCAGGAAAAACTTACATCGCTCAAACGCTAGCTAAAATTATCAATGTCCCGTTTGCAATTGCTGATGCAACTACATTGACAGAAGCTGGCTACGTCGGGGAGGATGTCGAAAATATTCTGCTTAAGTTATTGCAGAATGCTGATTACGATGTGGAACGCGCTGAACATGGAATTATCTATATTGATGAAATTGATAAGATTGCCAAAAAGAGCGAAAATGTTTCGATTACCCGAGACGTATCCGGTGAAGGAGTGCAACAGTCGCTGCTTAAGATTTTGGAGGGGACCGTTGCCAATGTTCCACCAAAGGGTGGTCGGAAAAATCCACAGCAAGAATTTATTAAAATTGATACCAAAGATATTTTGTTCATTGTTGGAGGAGCGTTTCCTGGGATTCAAGAGATTGTGAAGCACCGCTTAGGCGATCAAACCATCGGGTTTAATTCTAAACATGCGGTCACTAAAGCAATGAATGAAAACGTAATGCAGTCAGTTATTCCAGAGGATTTGATGAAATTTGGCTTGATTCCTGAATTTATTGGAAGACTACCAATTTTGACCATTCTGAACACTCTGACGGAAGCTGATCTAGTTCGTATTTTAACGGAACCGAAAAATGCACTGGTCAAACAGTATCAAAAACTGTTTGCGCTGGAAGGGGTTAAGTTATCTTTCGAACCAGATGCATTGCGAGCGATGGCTAAAGAGGCAATCGCCCGCCAAACGGGAGCTCGGGGATTACGTTCGATTATTGAAAATGCGATGCGGGACATTATGTACACGCTTCCTAGTCGAGATGATGTTTCTGAAGTTATCATTACGAAAGCAACTGTCGTCAAGCAGCAGGAACCTCGGATCATCTTGAAAACTCCTGCCAAATAATGCTTAGCTTTAGCGGAGGTAAATTATGAAAGTGACCGATGTACAACTAGTGATGAGTGCCGTTTCGCCCGCTCAATATCCAACGACTGGTTACCCAGAAATCGGGTTTTTAGGTCGATCCAATGTCGGTAAATCATCTTTAACGAATGTCTTGATTGAAAGAAAAGACTACGCTCATACTTCTGGGCAGCCGGGTAAAACCCAGACCCTTAATTTTTACGAATTAAATCACAAATTATACTTTGTGGATGTGCCCGGCTATGGTTATGCCAAAGTTTCAAAACAAGCACGTGAAAAATGGGCAGAGATGATTGAAACCTATCTAACCCAACGTTCCACCTTAGCGGGGGTCGTTAACTTGATTGACAGTCGACATGCTTTGAGTGATTATGATCGGCAAATGCATGATTGGTTAGCTTACTATCAGATTCCGACTTTGTACGTGGCAACTAAAATGGACAAGTTAGCTAAAAGTAAGGTCAAAGCTCAGGCAAAAGATTTGCAACAGCAATTACACTTAACCGCTGATCAGTCGCTGGTCATGTTTTCAGCTAAAACTAAACAGGGGGCTCCGGAAATCTGGAACTGGATTACGGACCAAACAAAAAATCAGCTGCAACGCAGCTGATTTTATAATTTATTGGTTGTTTTTGTGATGAAATAAATGGTGCTTCTTTTTTTGTTCGTCAATCTCTGATGATTTAGGTGCGGGTTTCAAAAAATCAGTGCGCTGATTATTTTTAGGATTAATTTTGGCAAATTTGTTTAGCATCTCGTCGAGATCGTTTTGTTTATTAATATGCAGTCCCATAAGATCACTCCTTTCGTTCATCATACCAAAAAGCAACTTGACTGTCATTTAATATACAAAGCAGCTGTGGTTAACTATAATTTAAACATAGGCTGGGTGAAAGGAGAAAGTCGATGGCATCCAAGTACATTGAGGATAAACTGACATTGCTGCCGGAAAAACCCGGTGTTTATATTATGAAAGACCGAAACGGGAAGGTGATTTACGTTGGTAAATCCAAAAATCTCAAAAATCGAGTGCGATCCTATTTTAAAAGCCGTCAAGTTGGTCGCCGAGAAAAATTAGTTAACAATATTGCTGATTATGAAACTATCATTACCGCAAACGACAAAGAAGCTTTTTTGTTAGAAATTACACTCATCCAAAAGTATCGACCATATTATAATGTGAGCCTGAAAAATGGTAGCGGGGGCTATCCATATATTAAAATCACTAATGAGCGTAATCCTAAAATGTTGGTAACTAGCTTTCAGCGCCATGACGGGGCCTACTATTACGGACCCTATCCTAATATCTATGCAGCAGATGAAACTTTGAAATTTTTGCAAAAAATGTATCCGTTGCGTCGTTGCAATGGGTATCAAGGACGTCCTTGTCTGTATTATCATATGGGTCAATGTCTTGGTAGTTGTTTTAAAACGGTTCCTAAGCAAGCATATCAACAGCAAATCAAGCAAATTAAATCATTTTTAAATGGTAATGTAACTCAGGCAAAACAACTCTTGCAACAACGAATGGAGACAGCAGCAGCGCAACAAGAATATGAACGGGCGGCTGAGCTTCGGGATCAATTGCGTTATATTCAAGCAACCGTAGAAAAACAAAAGATCATCTCAAATGATTATACACAACGAGATATTTTTAACTTTTATGCCGATCATGGCTGGTTATCAATTCAAATTTTCTATATTCGGCAGGCGCGGTTGATGAAACGCACTAAGCGACTCTTTCCGATTGTTAGTACTTCAGAAGAAGAGGTTACAAATTTCATTGTTCAGTTTTACAATCAGAAACAACAGCTTAAACCAGTTGAAATTTTAGTTCCAAGCGAAATTGACCCTGAGATTATCTATCAGTTAACTAAGATTCCGACAAGAGTCCCGCAGCGGGGGCAAAAACGGGCACTGCTTCAGATGGCGCGGGAGAATGCTAAATATGTTTTGGATGAAAAATTTCGGTTATTAGAATTGAATCAACAAAAGACCACTGGAGCGATGACAGAGTTACAGCAGGCTTTGAATTTATCGCAACTAAATCGGATTGAAGCGTTTGATCATTCACATCTTGATGGAGCTGATTTAGTGTCGGCCATGGTGGTGTTTGAAAATGGAAAACCGAATAAAAATAAGTATCGCAAATATAAGTTACGCACGGTTGATCATGCTGATGAAACCGCTAGTACGAAGGAAGTCATTCGCAGACGGTATACAAGATTGTTAAAAGAACATGCGGACTTACCAGACCTGATTTTGATGGATGGTGGTGAGATTCAAATGAATGCGGTTAAGGATGTCTTAGAAAATGAGTTGGCTTTGGAGATTCCTGTGGCTGGAATGGTAAAGAATTCCAAACACCGGACGGCAGACTTACTGTATGGTGATCAAGATGAGCATGTTGCCTTGAATCCGCAAAGCCAGGCCTTTTATCTGGTTCAACGGGTGCAAGATGAGGTACACCGTTTTGCAATTTCATTTCATCATGAACTTCATAGTAAAAATTCAATGACATCAAGGTTAGACAGCATCAAGGGCGTCGGTCCCAAGACGCGAAATAAGCTTCTAAGGAATTTTGGTTCCATGAAAAATATTGAGAACGCCAGCGTGGTTGAGTTACAACAACTCGGAATTTCAAAGACCGTTGCGCAGACCATTAAGTATACGTTTGCTAAGACAACCCCGATGGCAAAAATGCGAAAAGCATAGGCAGATTGGAGAAAGCATGTTTGTAGATCAAGTTAAATTTAATGTAAAGGCCGGCAAGGGCGGCGATGGAATGGTTGGTTTTCGCCGAGAAAAATACGTTCCAAATGGTGGCCCATCAGGCGGCGATGGCGGCCGAGGTGGCAATGTTGTTTTTAAAGTTGACGCTGGTATGAATACGCTCATGGATTTTAAGTATAAGAAATTGTTTCAAGCCAAAAATGGTGGTAATGGTGGTAATAAAAAAATGACGGGAGCTAGTGCACCGGATTTGGTTGTAAAAGTCCCCGAAGGAACAACTATTTATGATAGTTCTACTGATCAACCACTAGCTGATTTAACCCAACCAGGAGAAACTAAGGTGATCGTTAAAGGCGGTCGTGGTGGTCGTGGGAATGTTCATTTTGCGACTGCTAAAAATTCGGCGCCAGAAATTGCTGAAAATGGTGAACCTGGCGAAGAATTAACGGTCAAATTACAACTTCGATTGTTAGCAGACGTTGGTTTGGTGGGCTTCCCATCAGCAGGGAAGTCAACCCTCCTTAGTGCTGTTACTAGTGCAAAGCCTAAGATTGGCAGTTATCACTTTACAACCTTAGTTCCTAATCTTGGAATCGTGCGGACTGATGATGGTGCTGATTTTGTGATTGCGGATCTGCCTGGATTAATTGCGGGAGCTTCTCAAGGAGTCGGGCTCGGTTTTGAATTTTTGCATCATATTCAACGAACGCGGGTAATTTTACATTTGGTTGATATGAGTGGTACCGAGGGACGTGATCCCTATGCTGATTTTCAACAGATTAACCAGGAACTTAGTGATTTTGATAGTTCGTTATTACAACGCCCTCAAATTGTGGTTCCTACTAAGATGGATTTGCCTGATGCAACTACTCATCTGACTGAATTTAAACAGAAATTAGCAACGGATTCGCAATATCGGGATGTTAAAGTTGATCCAATCTCGGCAGTGACCCATGCAGGTGTGCGACAGTTACTTCGCGATACGGCAGAAATCTTAAAAACAGCCCCAACTTTTGCAATGGAACCAGAAACTTCAGAACCAGAAACTCAGTTTACGGCTGACACAGAGCCATCCTTTGTGATTAATCATGATGAAGACGGCAATTGGATTCTATCTGGGCGTAAAATTGAGCGGCTTGTTCAAATGACAAATACTGAACACACGCAAAGTACCCTGCGGTTTGCGCGTCAATTGAGAAGTATGGGGGTTGACGAGGCCTTGCGAAAAGCTGGAGCGCAAGATGGAGATCAGGTTAAAATTCTTGATTTTATGTTTACGTACACTAATTAATAAAGATTATCTAATTTATCGAAAAAGCGCGGTCTTTTACTGGTTTTTAAGTTCGTGGTTTCGTATACTAATCGTAGATAAATAGTTAGTGGTATTTCTAACAATTATTGTGATGGCTAACAACCAGAAAGCGAGGCATAATATGTCAGATAAATTACGTACTCAAGAAGGCCAACCTTGGTCTGATAATAATCATTCCTTAACTGCTGGGGAACGCGGTCCGGTTTTGATGCAGGATTATGAATTACTTGAAAAATTAGCCCACTTCGATCGGGAACGTATTCCAGAACGAGTGGTCCATGCTAAGGGAGCAGGAGCTAAGGGAACCTTTAAACTGACCCATGATATGAGCAAGTACACGAAAGCAGACTTGTTTAACGGCGTTGGCAAAGAAACCCCGATGTTATTGCGGTTCTCACAAGTTGCTGGTGAAGCAGGTTACCCTGATACTATCCGAGACGTTCGTGGTTTTGCGCTTAAATTTTATACGCAAGCAGGAAACTATGACATTGTTGGCAATAACACGCCCATTTTCTTTGTCAATGACCCGTTAAAATTTCCTGATTTCATTCATTCACAAAAGCGTGATCCCAAAACTCATCGGCGTAGCAATGAGATGCAATTTGATTTTTGGTCCCATTCTCCAGAATCAGTTCATCAAGTAACTTACTTGATGGGTGATCGTGGTAATCCTGCTAGTTATCGCGAAATGAACGGTTATGGTAGTCATACCTTTAAATGGGTTAATGCTGATGGGGAACCATGCTGGGTTAAGTACCATTTCATTAGTGAGCAGGGTGTTAAGAACATGACTGATGAGATGGCAGCAAAGATTGCCAGCGAAGATACGGACTTTTTGCAAAATGATCTTTTTGATGCCATTGAGAGTGAAAATTATCCATCTTGGAAAGTAATGGTGCAAATTATTCCTTACGAAGAAGGGTTCCACTACAAATCAGATATTTTTGATGTGACTAAGGTGGTTTCACATCACGATTATCCACTGATTGAGGTTGGCGAGTTTACTTTAAACGAAAACCCTGAAAATTATTTTGATGAGATTGAAGAAGCCGCATTTTCACCGGCAAACTTTGTTCCAGGAATCGAAGCATCTCCAGATAAATTGTTACAAGGTCGATTATTCAGTTATAAGGATGCTGAGCGCTATCGGTTAGGAGCTAATTTTGAAAAATTGCCTTCAAATCGTCCAGTCGTTCCAGTTAAAAATTATGAACGTGACGGTTTTATGTCCAGTGGTCAAGGCAGTTCAGTAAACTATGAACCAAACAGTAAGAATGGACCTAAAGAGGATCACGCTGCTCATATTCAACCTTACGAAGTTGCTGGTAAAGCAGATCATTATCAAGCATATGATCAAGATTTTTATTCCCAAGCAGGGGATTTATATAATTTGATGAGTGCAGATGAGCAAGACCGGTTGATTAAGACGATCGTAACTAACTTGGGCTCTGTTCATGATGAGAACATCAAAAAATTACAAACGGAACAATTTTACAAAGCTGATCCAGTTTATGGACAACGTGTCGCTGATGGTCTGGGAATCAAACTAGATCTTGATTAGCGATTAGCAATCAAAGCAAATTCATGGAACCCTTGGACGGAGAATCTCGTCGGGGGGTTCTTTTTTTATCCGAGAATTATTTGGTTAGCTGCTCGACGAAAACCAAACAGCATTTGGGGTGGTTGAGCGGCCGTTTTTAACGGTAGTTTTGGAGATAATTTTTTAGTACGAGTATTGAATTGGTCAAGCGTAAGCGGTTTGTTAGAAGCATGGCTGGCTAGACAAAGTTGTTGATTTATTAGCAACAGGTTTGTAACCGGTTGTAACCCAGTTTTGGTATGTACAAATAATTTTAAGTTAGGATTTAAATCACCAGTCGCTAAATTGAAATTACCAAGTTCCATGAGATTCCTCCGATTTTGGTTCAGGATTTGCTTCACTATGCTACAATTATAAGGGAACTTTACGATTAGAAATAAAAAACGTCCTAAAAGGAACGGTAGAAAATATGCAATTAGAGTTTTTTGGTACTGGAGCCGGTATGCCTGGTAAATTTCGCAATGTTGCCAGTGTAGCCTTACGCTTACTCGACGAAATTAATGAGATTTGGTTGTTTGACTGTGGTGAGGGAACCCAGCAGCAGATGTTAGAGTCAACGATTAAGCCCCGTAAGATTGATAAAATTTTTATCACCCACCTTCATGGCGACCATATTTTTGGCTTGCCAGGCCTGCTGTCTAGTCGCTCTTTTCAAGGTGGGCACGATGCAGTGACTATCTACGGACCAGTCGGGGTTAAGGACTTTGTGCAAACTTCTTTGCGGGTCTCTCAAACTAAACTAGCCTATCAGATTAATTATAAAGAGCTAACTCAGCCTGGGATGATCTATCAGGGGAAAAAATTTACGGTAATGGCAGATCTTTTGGATCATCAAATCGAATGTTGGGGTTATCGAGTAATTGAACATGATCATCCCGGCGAGCTGTTGGTTGATAAACTTCACGCAGCTGGGATTCCCTCAGGACCATTGTATGGACAATTAAAACAAGGTAAAGCTGTTAAGCTCGCAGACGGACGGACAATTAATGGAGCGGACTTTATTGGTGCGCCACAAAAGGGTAGAATTGTCACTATCCTAGGTGATACACGCAAGACTGCTTCCATTGCTACGTTAGCAGCCAACGCTGATATCCTAGTTCATGAAAGTACCTTTGGTAAGGGAGAATCCAAGCTGGCGAGAAATTATTATCATTCGACCAACCTCCAAGCAGCTCAAACAGCTGCTCAGACAGGGGTTCATCAACTCTTGTTGACACATATTTCGGCGCGGTATACTAGTAAGATGGCGCGGGAATTGCAAAAAGATGCCCGTCAGTGTTTCTCTCAGACCAAGGTGGTTCGTGATTTTGATGTAATTGATGTTCCGTTTCCAAAGCGAAAGGAGAAACAACCATGAAAAAACAAGTAGCTGTAATTTGTGGAATTATCATCGTGTTTCTACTAGCAATTTTTGTGTTATTAAACATGGAGGATACGGCAATTAACTTTGGCTTTGCTACGGTTAAAATGCCACTGATTTTGGTAGTTTTAACTAATCTTTTGATTGGGGCACTGCTGGTGTTCTTATTCTCATCGGTAACCTCATGGAAAGCCAGCCGTGACAGTAAAAGTTCCCAAAAAGAGATTGAGGCACTAAAGCAGGAGAAAGCTGACCTGTTAAAACAAATTGAGAGCTTGAGCCAAACCCAAAAGCAAGCTCGGGCAAAATCTCCCCAAGAATCAGAAAATAAAAACAAATAGGTGAAAGAGGAATGATTGGTGCTGGATAAGAAGTATGAATGGAAATTAGCTGCTTCAGTAAGTGATGATCTGCTGATCCAGCAACTGAAGGAAGAAACTGGGCTTAGTTCACTAGCTACCCAACTATTGATACGGCGAGGATATCGTAATCTTAATCAGGTTAAGCATTATTTAAGTCCGACAACTGCTGATTTATTGGATCCGTTTGATTTACATGATATGCAAAAAGTGGTTACTCGGATTGAAACGGCAATTGCAGCTGGCGAGCAGATTACAGTATACGGAGACTATGATGCGGATGGGCTAACTAGTACTGCAATTTTATATGAAACCCTGTTGGAAATGGGCGCCCAAGTTAATTATTACATTCCCAAGCGTCTGCAGGATGGTTATGGACCTAATCAAGCGGTTTTCGAACGGCTCATTGCTGGGGGCACGAAGCTCTTAATAACAGTTGATAATGGAGTGAGCGGACAGGCAGAAGTTGCTTCTGCCCAGGCAAGTGGTTGTGATGTCATTATTACCGATCATCATGAGTTGCCAGAGCAACTTCCAGATGCTTTTGCAATCGTTCATGCTGATCTAAGTCCAGACTATCAGTTTAAATCCTTATCGGGAGCCGGCATTGCTTTTAAGGTTGCGACCGCCTTAAATGATGAAATTCCGCAGGAAAAATTAGATTTAGCAGCGATTGGGACGATTGCTGACTTAGTATCACTAACTGGTGAAAATCGAGCTTTAGTGCAATTCGGTTTAAATGTTGTTCATTTGACCGAACGACCTGGTTTAAAGGCACTCGTTCAGCAAGCCAAAGTTAAATTAAACCAGGTTAATGAAGAAACAATTGGGTTTCAACTGGCACCAGCCTTAAATTCTCTTGGTCGGATGGGTGATGCTGCTCCCGGAGTAGATTTGTTGACAACGACTGATGAAACAGTGGCACAAGCACTAGCAAAAGAGACTACGAAAAAGAACGCAACTCGTAAACAGCTGGTGACTGACATTGTTAGTGAAGCCGATGAGCAGGCACAAAGTCAACAAGATCAAGCAATTTTGCTAATTACCGGATCAGATTGGGCGCCTGGAGTATTGGGGATTGTTGCGAGTCGCCTGAAGGATAAATACAATAAACCAACCATTGTCCTAGCCAAAACAGATGATGCTGACTACAAGGGTTCGGGACGTAGCATTTCTGGTTTCAATCTTTTCCGCAGTATTGAACCAATTCATGATCAGTTAGTGGCATTTGGTGGGCATGCAATGGCAGTAGGATTAACAGTCTCTCCAAGTCAATTGCCAATCCTCCAGCATACATTAGCAACTGCTGGAAAAGAACAATTAGCTAAACTAGCTGGTAAACCAACCTTAACTTTAGATTATGCAGTTAAGGTGGATGACTTAACTCCCCAGCTGATAGAGGAATTACAGCAACTAAGTCCATTTGGAACTGACAATCCTAAGCCACGATTTTTAATTAATCCGATTAATTTAACTGGATTAAAACAGTTGGGGCAACACCAGGAACATTTGAAATTTACGTTAGTTGGGAAAAATCGGCAAGTTGATGCAATTTCCTTTGGCAGAGGACCGCAGGCAGTTGAATTAGCAACAGTGGCAACGAGTTGTCAAATTGCTGGAACGCTTGGTGAAAATGAATTTCGCGGGCATCGTCGCTTACAAGTTTTAGTTGATGATTTTCATGCAGTTGGTCCCGTCATCCTTGATCGACGGACTAAACGTCTAGTTCCAGAAATGTTTTCAAGGACGGGACTGTACATCTTTTTTGATGAAAATTTAAGAAAACAATTAAAACCATATTTTACGGATACGTCGAAAGCGGTATTAGCTACTGAACTTTCAGAAATTCCGAAATGGAATCAAGCTTTTTTCGTTGACTGTCCGCCAACCAGCGCCGCGTTTACAACTGCTTTGCAGCAGCTGAAGGCCGATGAGATCACCATTTACTTTTATAAAAAACGGTATTTGCTTGACGGTGGGATGCCAACTCGCCAGCAGTATGCTAAACTGTTTAAGTTCTTAGAAACTCATCAACAAATTGAATTACGATCTAGTTTGACTCAGGTAGCGCAGCGGTTAAAAATTGATGGTCATTTGTTGATTTTCATGATCCAAGTTTTTTCAGACTTAGGTTTTGTCACTATTTCAGCTGGGCATCTACAAGTGGTTACGCAACCCAAGCATCAAACTCTGAGTACTTCATCGTCATATCAACATCGCTTACAGGAAATAGACTTGGAAAAGGAACTAATTATTAGGGAGCAAAGCCAGTTAATGCAGTTAATTCGGCAAGCATACAAATCGTGAAAGGGGACCATTGCATGTCACTTAATTTAAAAGATTACGTTGCTAGTTATCCTGATTTTCCGGAACCTGGAGTATTGTTTCGTGATATTTCACCGCTCCTTGAAAATGGGGAAGCTTACCATCAAGCGACCAATCAAATTGTAGACTATGCTAAAAAGTTAAACGTTGACGTAGTGGTCGGACCAGAAGCTCGAGGATTTATCGTTGGGTGTCCAGTTGCTTACGACCTTAATATTGGGTTTGCCCCTGCTCGGAAGAAGGGGAAATTACCTGGGAAGACGGTTACAGCCACTTATGGATTAGAATATGGGCAGTCGTCCTTATATTTACATGAGGATGCCATTAAGCCAGGTCAACGAGTACTAGTAACCGATGATTTGCTGGCAACGGGTGGTACGATTGCAGCAACCAGCCGGCTTGTCGAGGATCTTGGTGGAGTAGTTGCTGGGATGGCATTTTTAGTAGAATTAGTCGATTTACACGGACGTGATAACATAAAACAATACGATATTTTGAGTTTGATGAAATATTGAGAAATTCATTATGAGAGTTGCATTTAGAGCTATTTAAATGTATATTTAAATAGTGTCTCATGGAGAGTTGGCAGAGTGGTAATGCACCGGACTCGAAATCCGGCGAACCGGCTTTATAACCGGCGCGCAGGTTCAAATCCTGTACTCTCCTTAAAATAGGATTTATATATATTATATAAATGCCGATATAATAGGAAACAGTGTCAATATACATCAAATGTTTTTGCACATATTTTGCACATTATATAAAAAGAACGGTGCTAATTAATTTTAGTATCGTTCTTTTTTGTTTGTATTAATTTATTTATTGACTGATCTATTTTATCATCTGATTTTTGTGTATATTCATCGATT
Organism: Fructilactobacillus florum DSM 22689 = JCM 16035; assembly: GCF_001436645.1. GTDB lineage: Bacteria > Bacillota > Bacilli > Lactobacillales > Lactobacillaceae > Fructilactobacillus > Fructilactobacillus florum. Next base: position 108,643 of record NZ_AYZI01000004.1, read on the forward strand.
AAATATGAATATACTCGAGTGGTTATACCAATGTCAGAATGTCCTAATCTTATTACTAATAATGTAAATATCAATGCCTTGTGATAGTAAATAAGCCACATGTGTGTGCCTCAAGGAATTAAAATGGAAACCACGTCTATTATGTTTAATTTATTTAAAGTTTCTCTAAGCGTCTTATTTACAGCTGAAAAAGTAGGGGATAGTCTTATATCGGTTAATAAAAACTGGATTACTTGCTTGTTTACCTTTAAAGTATCCTTTGCAGCGCATGCTTTTTTTATTTTGTATTATTTTTATTAAATTTTGGGTTTCCATAAGTGATTGACCACATGGTTATTCCAACAATTGATGTAACTCCTAAAGCAATTGCACTACCACCAACAATAATTGAACCAATTAAAAGTGGGGTATTTCCGTTATATTTTTTGTTTTTCATATTAATTAATCCTTATTAGTCTATTTAAAAATTAATACCTCGTCAAATTTTCTTACCATATTTAAGCTCTTTAAAGCGATTATATTTTTGAGTAGTATCTTAGGTCTTTTCTACTTTATAATTCCACTAACAATTTCTAAAATTTATTATTTAATTAAAATCTAGCGGTTTAAACCAGTATTCTCTTGGAACAAATGCTCCATAATTTATTATGTTTTTATTTATTACATTTTCTCCTGATAAGATTAAGCGAGATTCACGTTGCCTGCTGTATTCGTCTCTTTTAGTTGTTAACCAATCTACGTATTCATTTGTGTCAATTGTAGTTTTGTCTGATATAAACATTTGGCTTTGAAAGTATAACCTATCTGAATCATATGTTACATTCCTTAAAAGCAAATAAATTTCTTGATCTTTAAAGTGCTTATTAATCTTACAGACTAATTTGTCCATATTAGAATCGCTAATTACAGAAAAATTTCTATCTCTAGTGAGTTCAGAATTAAAAACATCATTTTTAAATTTATCAGTAAATATTATTTTTATTTTTTCTTCATTAGTTGTGGATGATTTAATATCTTTAGCATAAACCCTAGTCAAACTAATTATCTTAAATTTGTCAGCAAATGTAGGAAGGTAAATTCCACCATTATTACCTAAAACAGCACCGTCAATTTTGTCTCCTTTACCTTTTGGTAATTTCCTTTCATCTTCAAAAACTCTAGCATTTGAAAAATAAAATTTTCCATTTATAAAATCATTAAAATTTTTTCATTTATCATCCGCCCTAATAAAAAATAATGGCTTTTCAACTTCCGTAATATATTCCTCTTAAATTAATTTATGCTTAATTCTAATTTTATTAAAAAATTTTGCAAATAGCAATCTTGCACATATAAATCAAAAAATTTTCTAAAAATAATAATGTTCAGTACTTAATTCGGTTCTTAAATCTAATTTACATTGATCTTTTTAACGATATATTCTTTACCATTATTGATAATTACATAAACTGTTTTAAATTATTTTACTATCATTATTTAACCTCATATTTTAATATACGTAATGTATAAACAAATCTAGTTTAATAAATAGAAAATACAAAAACGGAATCCGTTGGCCAGTAAGTTGGGAAAAGATTCAATAACTATATGTAATGGAAGAAACTAATTATTTTTGTTGGTAAATATTTGGTAATTATTAAATTTATTTGCCACGTTTATGCTGTAAAGGTTAGTATATTAGGAAATTAAATTCGTGTACTCTCCTTAATCGCTGATTTTATACTATGTTTTACTGAAATAAGCTGTATATGTTTGAATTAAATGTGTACGAATTGTGTACGCNGCACCCTAAGCGAGTGGTGGCTGAAGATGACTGATGAGAGATATATTGAAAGTCATTCAAAAAATGGGCACGGTCAATTTAAATGGTGAAAGATATTTGCTTCCAGTATTATTTTTAGAATTCCAGTGAATGTAATTAATTATGCTATACATGATTGTATAAAAAAAGCCCACCGAATGGCAGGCGAATGTGTGTTCTCGTATAATTATTATAACACATTTGCGAGGTGGACTATGGAACTAATTGACGAGATTGATGAACGTAAAACGATTACCAATGTGAAGAAGTGGCTTAATTTTTCATTTCCGAAATTAGTTATGTCGGCAGGCTTGGATGCAGCTAGTTTAAAGTCACCTAGTATTACCGATATGCCAACCGATCCAACGCATGGTAACGCAAACGAAGCTAAAGTTATTAGAATGATAGATAATCAACAAAAAGTAAGTGAAGTAATGCGAGCACTGCGAGGATATAAGCATACTAGCAAGGTTATTTTATATGGTATTTATGTAGATAACATTAGCAATTGGCAACTAGCTGACAAGCTAGGCTATTCACACACGCGATTTAACGAGCTTAAGTCGCAAGCACTGCTAGAGTTCGCTTATATTATGCAAGCGTATAATTATAAATTAATTGTAAAAAAAGGTTGACTTATATTACTACCGGTAGTAATATAGTATATATAGAAGGGAGGTGAATAATATCGATTGTATAATAAAAATCCTTGAAGGATTCGCATATTTATCAACAGGAGCCTATCAGTTCTACCTTTTGATAAAGGGAATCTACAAGGATTTCAAGAAATAGAAAGGCAACGAGGTGAAAACCTCGACCTTTCGTGTACAGTCGATATTAACACAATGAAGAATATTTTTAAATATATATTATCGTTGTCAATATTATTAGTAGGATGGTTAGTAGAAGATAGCGCAATTACTTTGGTTTGTTTAATGGCTTCGATTTTAATCGCATCAGGAGGAAATTTATATGGCAACCAAAAGAACTGAAGCCAATCAAAAATGGCAAAATAAGAATAAAGAACGTTCTAAGTATCTTAGGTATAGGTCGTCTGCCAGAGTATTTATTAAAGAATTGTCTAGTTATGATGACCTTGAAGAACTTAAACGGTTAATTGCTGAGCGTGAAAATACAACAAAATCATAGTAAATTTCTTTATTTATTGTATAATTAATGATATTATTGCAATTGAGAACTGGACTGATTATTGCTTGTCATTCGTCTTGTTCTTATCTTCTTATCTAATGCTTTTAAGTAGGATATAGTTGGGGTACGCTATATTGCCTGACAGAGGCCTTATATCTGATCACTAGTCCCGGTTGTAGACTTATATGACTCGTACCTATTAAAGCCGTTGGATTTTCTAACGGCTTTTCTTATTACATAAATAATTTAAAGAAAGTAGACCATTATGGATCAACTGCCATCAGGAATTATTATTAGTGACGAAAGTTCAATTGATTTTAAAGAAATGCTTAATGATTATAGGCATTTATTTGCTGGTAGAAAAGTTGTTATTACAACAAATTATAATTTATTGAGTGAACTAGTGATTTATTTTGATGTAAATAACTTGCCACATTTAATGGGATGGTCAAAAGTTCGTAATAAAAACAAAAGTGCTACTCGAATAATTAAAGATATTGACTGTGGTAAATTTACAAAGAAATCTGCTAAAAAAAGTCCGTTATGGGAAGATATCAGGAAAAGAAATTTGAATTATAATTTATTGCATAGAATATTTTTTGATAGGGATATTAAAGTACTGGTTGAAACGTCTCAAATGAAGCCTAATAGGCTAAGGCTTGATATCGTTTTTGTTTACAATAAAGCCAATGAATCTGTTGTTTTAGGGTTTAGAAAAGATAGGATAATGGATTATTTTGTTCCAACAACTCTTCATACCGAGAAACTTGATAATCAATATAACCATAGGAGAAGAACTAGAATAACGAATATGAAATGGATTAATTATTAAAAAGCGGAAGAAAAGCGGAAAAAGAGCGGTAACTTAGCGGTAAGTCATGGTGTTATATTGGTATCATCAAAGAAATAGCGAGGGACAGTCATAACGGCTGTCCTTTTTGATTGGAGTGAGAACCATTAGTTATAAGCGTGATGGTGTGATCTACTCATGCTATCAAGAGTATCAGATCATTTGTAAGCTGGATAAGGAGATGAAGCATCATGGTAACCATACTAAGCAATGTAGACAGCATTCCACAAGTAGTAAGCAACTACCTGCAAAGGCTAGTAAGTGGTAATCCTAACTACAGTATCCTCAACTTGTTAGGTAAGCTAATGGATGATATCAATGGCTATCGCGTGATTGACCGCAATAGTTTAGACGCGATTGGGAACTGGTTACTGACTGACAACAACACCACTGTTGCTACTAGATGGATTATAGACCATGCCTAAGGTTCATCGCTGTCGGTATTCTAATTGCCATGCAGTTATTCCAATCAATTCATATTACTGTGAGCGACACAAAGAATATGAAGTTGCTTACATCGAAAGTAGAAAGAAATGGAATAACAAGAGTAAGGGATACGATCATAAATACAATCATGAACAACGCAATCGTAATGAGGTAAAGCGAAATCAGTATGCATTTTATCGTTCAAAATTGTGGGTTGCCTTGCGACGACGCATATTAGATCGTGATAAGTACCTATGCCAGTACTGTCTTGCTAGTAGACAGTTGACGCCTAATAGCAAAACAGTAGATCACATCATTCCAGTTGAAGTAGATATCTTCCTAAAAGCAGAAGAAAATAACCTGGCAACTATATGTCGTAGTTGTCATGCTTTAAAAACTAGATGGGAACAATCTTATTATGGAACTGGTAAAAATAACCAGTTAAAACCAGTTAAAAAAATAAAAGATATTAATACCATTAATTATTTCATGAAAAACTAAAAGCCCCCCGCCATGGTCATCAGCCAAAAAAGCGCACACATTGCCGTCTTCTTATGTAAAAGTCGTTTTTTTAAAATTTTTTTATAGGGGGGGGGTCAGCAAAAATAAGGGGTTGGTTAAATTGGCGGTTAAACCGTTCAAATCTAGTCATAGCAGTAGTTTGCCGACTACTCCTCCTAAATATTTAGGACGCATTGCGGCTGCTGCTTGGCGCAAAGTAGTGCGCGTTTTAAATGAGCGTGGTGACGTTTTAGTTAGTGATGAAAAATTAGTTGAACAGTACGTTACGCAGTATGAAATCTATCGACACGCCTACGAACATATCAAAAAACACGGCGAAGTTAATGCGATTTATCATACACCTGTTAATCCAGTTACTGGGGAAGCACTTGAAGCAGAATTTACAGGTTTCAAACGTAATCCAATGACACAAATTTACAGTGACGCGCAAAAAAATTTAAACACTATTGGTATTTCGTTAGGTCTTTCACCAAAATCACGCAAAGACTTATCAAAATTGCTAGACGATGACAAGGTGGATAAACAAGCAGTCGCCAATAGTATGAAAGAGTTTTTAAGGTAATTAATAATGAGAATTGATTTAACAACTAAAAAAAATATTGATGAAATCTATCAATCATTAGATTTTTCAGAAATCAGAAAAAATTATCATGATCCAGCAACCAATTATGCTTTTAAAGTTATGGATGGAGTTAGAATTTCTGGATATAAAATGAAATTAGCCTGTTTTCGTCATTTGAGGGACTTACAAAGACAAAATACCATTGATTTTCCGTATTATTTTTCAACAAAAGACGAACAGCGGCTTAATTTATGATTTTATACTATGTTTTACTGAACATAAATGTTGATTTAACGGCATTTAGTCAAAATAGTAGGTGTATAAGTTCGTATAAGTTTGAATTAAATGTGTACGAATTGTGTACGCAAACAAAAAGAGGATCTAATTAATTTTAGATTCTCTTTTTTTATCTGAGCCAACTTTATTTAATGCGAGTTTAGTCTCGTCATTAGACCGTTGACGGTATTCGTCAATTAAATATGAATAAACTTTAGTAGTGGTCCCAATATCTTAGTGCCCTAACCGCTTTCTGATAATATACAAGTCTACGTTTTGAGATAGTAAATAAGCTTACGTGTGTGCCTTAAAGAGTGGAAGCCACTACGGTTTATTCCAAGCTCTTTAAAGCATGCTTTTAACGTCTTATTGATGGTACTGGAAGTAGTAATGGTGTCAAAGTTTAAATTAATGTCTGACCATTTCAATTCTTGAGTTTTTTCTAATCAAATATCCGTGTACATCACAAAACCAGTTTCGCTTTTCTTCTCATAAACAGCATCTTGAACGCAGGAATGGATTAATCTAACTGCCTATGACTTTGAGTGATTTTTTCCTGTGTCATTCGTAGTGATACTGCCACCGATTAAAGTAAACTGACGTTGAACCGACTATTCAGAACACGGTGATAGGCACCCACATTTCAACTGCAAGAATTATGATTTTATTCATAGAACTAACCTTAACTTGTTCTAAACTAGTAGGACTAGTAATAATTAATATAATAATAGTCAATGATGGTATCAAAAGTTAACTAAAAACCCAAAATGCTTATAAAATAATTTTTTTATTACTATGAGCAAATAAAGGAGATGAGCAAAACGTTATAGTGATGGCTGGATTGAATCGATTGTAGTCGCGCCCTAAATTTAACCTAGCTACAGTTCCACACTAGAAGTGGTAAATTATTACTAGGAGGCTGATATTATGGAATTTAAAACGTTAACTGACTTTTTGGGAATGCAATTGATCTATCAGTACGATAATGGCTGGGAGTATGAAATTTACATAAAGAATGATCATACGATCGATTATCGAATTCACAGCGGCATTGTGGCTGGACGCTGGGTTAAGGATCAATCAGTGACGATTTCTTTATTATTACCGGGTGTTTATAAAGTAGCTTGGACGGAACCTACGGGAACTGATGTTTCATTAGATTTTATGTTAAATGAAAAGAAAACCAATGGGATTATCTTTTTCCCAAAGTGGGTTAATGACGATCCTAAGCGAACGATTGGATATCAAAACGAACAGCTTCCGCTAATGAAACAATATTGCCTGGCTGGACCAACTTATCCCAAGGTAGTCGTTTCAGAATTTTCCACCATCAAATTTATGCGTCAACGGGGAACTGACAGCGAAACGGTAATTAATCAGGCTCCTAGAACCGGTTTGATTGCAGACATCATGCTTGGAAAGGCATAACAAAAGCCACTCTGATTTAATCAGGGTGGTTTTTATTACAGAATAATTTAATCATTTAAACAAATCCCAAAACGAGAAGGTTGTTTTTTGGTAGGCCTTGTTATAAAGTTTTTTCTTCGGATGGAGCCAACCAGTTCCGCGTTTTCCATAATAAGGATTTAAGGTCCGTTTGATTCGACGAGTTAATTGACCCTTAGTGCGTGCGCTGATCGATTTTTTTAGACTTGGTTTCCGCATCCCCATTTTCATATAATCACCTCTTAAAGACGATTATACTACTGTCAATCAGATAGCTTGTAATTAGAAGGTTTAGTAAAGCACCATAATATGATGATATTGATTCTTAATAATGTGCTAAGATAGATGATATAAAATAGAATGATGATGTGAGTCTCTTGTGAATTTTGAGAAGGGTGACAATCATGTTAAACATTGCTTCTGTAATTGATGATAAAATGGCACTTCCGTTGATGACCGAATATTTTTCGATCTTGGAAAATAATCCAGATGTTCCGATTACCTTTAACGTTGTCAATGACAATCTAAAAAAAGAACATCAAAAAACTTTGAGGGCATTGCCACGGATATTTGATAATTGTGTTGCGGTAAATTTTTTGCGCCCCACACCGGCTAATTATATTCATGCAAATACTTCTTCTCCAGATAGTAACATTAAGCGTAATGCCTATTATCGAATTGATATTCCAGAAGAGTTAGCAGTTGATCGAATTATTTACCTCGATGCGGATTTGATTTGTGAACGCTCACTTGAAGCACTGGAATCAATTTCGCTAGGGCAGCATCCGATCGGTGCAGTTGAAGATCAGGGGTATGTTCATCGTTTGCAAGAAATGGGCATTTCCAATCTTCCGGGAGCCTATTTTAATTCTGGAGTACTGGTAATCGACGTCGCTCGTTGGAATAAATTGCGAATTTCAGAACGAACGAGAAGCTTGGCTAACTTACAACCGGAAATGTTGAAGTATCAGGATCAAGATGCTTTGAATGCAGTTTTGAAGGGTGATTGGCAACATTTGGATCCCTGCTATAATGTGCAAACCCCGCTAATAACAGCTAAAGTTAGTCACAACCCAATTGAAAAACGACAACTGGCTGAAAATCAAGCCCTGCAAAGTCCGACTTTAATTCATTTTAATCGTTTTGACAAACCTTGGATTATCCGAAACGATCATCTTCATCCATGGCGTGCTGCTTATTATTACTATCATGAACGGATGATTAATAAATTAGCTGCGGCGATATAGCATAATAAAAGAACGCCCATTAAAGCGTTCTTTTATTATGCTATAGGTTAAATTGGACTTGGATGGCGCGACCAATAATTTTACCGGGATTATCTTGGTTAAGAATAATTGGTTGGTAGGTTGGTGCGGGGTTATCAGGTACCAGAATAACCTGGTCACCTTGATATTGAACACGTTTCAGGGTTGTTTCGTTATCATTAAGCAACACAGCCGCAATCTGACCGTTTTCAACGGCCGGTTGTTGGTGAATTAAGACATAGGCTCCATCTGGAATCTTTGGTTCCATTGAAGCTCCACGACATTTTAAATAAAAATTTGTGCCATTGGGGAGACTCTCCGACCGCGTCGGTAAGTAGCTATCGATGTTTTCATTGGCGATAATAGGACTACCACAGGCAATCTCACCAATGATGGGGACATCAATTAGCGTTGAATGAACGGTGCCAGTTACATCGGTAATTGTATTAGTTAGTCCAGCCAGCTTGAAAATTGTTTGTTTAGGAACTCGTAATCCATGTGCTAGTTTTTCAAGTGTAATCGGTTTTGGGATATTCACCAAACCATTTTCGATTTGGGAAAGATACGAGTTTGACATCTGCGCCTGCAGCGCCGTTTGCCGGACTGAAAATTTCTTATCTTCGCGAATTCGTTTGATTTCTCGACCAAAATAATCGGCTTGTTTCATCATGATTTACCAACCCTTCTGTTTGATTAGTATAACAACACTGCAATGTAATTGTTATAAAAAACGAAGCAAGCTAATAAAAGTGGTTGAAAAACTAAAACATTATGCTATAGTAATTATTATAGAGAAGGGGGCTATAATCGTGATTAGGTTAAAATTGAAGGATCCAAAGCAGACCAGTAGGCAATTGTCGTTGTTAGGGTATTCTGTCAATGGTTTTGCCCGCGCGATTAATTCTAATCCTGGCTACATTGGCAAAGTTTTGGCAGGGAAGCGGCATCCGTATCCACCACTAGCCAAAAAGATTGCATTGGGTTTAGGAGTTGAGATTAAAGATATTTTTTTGGTTGATGATGCTTAAAAAACAGAAACTGAGTGTCTGATCTCATCAACCAGTAAACCAGCTGCTCTAAATAGATTGCTACAAAAGTAATTGAAATATGTGAATAATATCATATACTTAAGCATGTGATGAAATTACAAAGGAGTTGCAATTAATTATGGATAGAGAAAGCAGTGGTTCAAAAAAGCTGTTAGCAAAGCTCGCTGATTTTAAGATTGATGGGGTTGGGTTAGGTATCTATGTCATCTTAGCGATTATTATGGTTGTCACGATTGCGCTAAAGATTTTACCTAATGATATTTTTGGTGCACTATTCGTCATGATTATTATGGGGAATATCTTTTATTGGCTTGGTGCTAACCTACCAATTTTTAAGACTTATCTTGGCGGGGGAGCAGTGTTTGCATTGTTTGCACCAGCGCTCCTGAGCATTGCTGGGATTATTCCAGCTAGCGTTACTAAGACTGTTGATAGTTTTATTACTAGTACGGGATTTGTTGATTTCTTCATTATTTCACTAATCGTAGGAGCAATTTTGGGGATGAATCGTACCATGTTACTGAAAGCATCGGTTCGCTTCCTTCCGGTGGTCTTTATTTCGATGGCAGTGACATTTGTAGTGATTGGATTGGTTTCAACTTTGATCGGTAAAGGATTTAAATACGGATCCTTGTATGTGGCATTCCCAATTATGGGTGGTGGTATTGGTGCCGGAGCAATTCCACTTTCAAAAATTTATCACCAAGGTTTAGGTGGGTCAACTGATTATCTGTCACTGATTTTGCCGGCCGTGATTTTAGGAAATGTTTTTTCCATTATTGCTGCTGGACTGATTAGTAAATTATTTGCCAATAGTCCATTAAATGGTCACGGTAAAATGATGCCAGGTAACTATGATAGTTCAGCCAAGAAAGATCTTAAAATTACTTACCAAAAGATGGGTGTAGGTCTTTTGTTAGCAGCAGCCTTTTTCCTAGTTGGGCTTATCTTGAATCATTTTGTTCCATTTATTAACGAGTATGCGTTCATTATTTTACTGGTGATTATTTTCAAGGCCACTGGCTGGATTCCAAAATACTACGAAGAATCAGCAGTAACTTTTAGTAATTCGATTACTAAAAACCTAACTCACGCACTGCTGGCGGGAGTTGGATTGACAAAGTTGGATTTACCAGTCTTAAGTCATTCATTGACCTGGCAATTTGTCTTGTTGGTTTTTGTCAGCGTAGTTGTGATTGGATTGGTTGCCGGATTTGTAGGCAAATTATTTGGGCTTTACCCGGTGGAGTCAGCAATTACAGCTGGTCTAGTTGATAACTCGATGGGTGGCGCTGGAAATATTTCTGTGTTAGCAGCTTCCAATCGGATGGACTTGATTGGATTTGCCCAGATGGGTAACCGATTAGGTGGAGCCATCATGTTAGTGTTGGCCGGCTTGTTTATTTCCATTTTTGGTTAATTAGGTAACAATAAAAATTGAATTTATATCAAAATCAGTTGATCCGATTGGTAAAGTTTTCGCCAATCGGTTCGGCTGATTTTTTCTTTAGTTTAGTAGGGTTAAATTTCAAAATATGTCGGTTCGATTGCAAAATTACAAT
>NZ_AYZI01000040.1 GCF_001436645.1 Fructilactobacillus florum DSM 22689 = JCM 16035
AAAATAATCTGTATTATCCTGTTTAATGCTTTCTTTATCCCAATTACTTACACAACTGAATATAGTTCTACCGCTATGGACGTGATGAATGGGGTGTTAATGGGACTTGGTGGATTTACATTTATTTTTTATTGTTGCTTTACAAGTCCTCCGCGCTTACAAATTAGTAATCATATTGACCAAATTGTAGTTGGAGAGATTAGTGATAATAGAAATGATGATTAAAGTAATTATGAGAAAAAGGATCTTGTTTATGCGGTTGGAGGATGCTCATGGAAAGAGGCAACGCCAAATTATATGGGATTAGATTTGATTTAAATCATCAAGCAAGTTCGGCTAGCCGGAGTGATTGCCAGTGGTGGCTAACGCCGTACGCCTGGTTAGAAAAAGATGACCAGTGGTATTTGA
>NZ_AYZI01000041.1 GCF_001436645.1 Fructilactobacillus florum DSM 22689 = JCM 16035
TTGCAATCACGATTAAAACATAAAAAAATAACAACCAAATTTCATAATGGTTTTTCATTGGCTTACCCATGAGGATGTTTCTCCTCATCAGTGTTGTAGGTGACTTTAATATCAGCGACCTTTGTTTTCCCTTTTTTTACTGGAATAGTGCTATAACTTAACATTTCAACAGAGCCATCGTCATTTACAGTATAAGAAATGCTATGTTCATTGTCAGTATAGCCATTAACCGATATTATAAATGCAACATGTCCCATCGGATTAATAAGATACTTATCAAACTTGATTGTTTTAACTCCTGCATACTGACTAGCAAAATCCTTAACAATTGCTTTCTGTGTTTTTTTAACAAATTCCACTCTTTGATGCTCTGCTTTTTGCACTTTGTCATAGTGTTTTT
>NZ_AYZI01000042.1 GCF_001436645.1 Fructilactobacillus florum DSM 22689 = JCM 16035
TTTTCTGTGCTTGAATTTAATTTATCTAAAATATTTTCAATTTGATCATTAGCTCGGTTTTTATATTCATCAATTAAATATGAATAGACGTTAGTAGTAGTTGAGATGTTAGAATGGCCAAGGCGTTTACTAATTACATAGATATCTACATCATTTGACAGTAAATAAGCCACATGTGTGTGCCTCAGCGAATGAAAGTGAAAACGGTGTTTATTTATACCCAGCTCTTTTAAAGAGTTTCTAAGAACCTTATTTACAGCTCCAGATGTTGGCAAGGTTTTAAACTGATTCATAAATGTTTCTTGATATCCGTTAACTTTTAATTCGCTAATAATTTTTAAAATTTCTTGGTTGACGCGAATAGTTCGTTTTGATGATTCAGTTTTAG
>NZ_AYZI01000043.1 GCF_001436645.1 Fructilactobacillus florum DSM 22689 = JCM 16035
TTTTCTGTGCTTGAATTTAATTTATCTAAAACACTCTTAATCTGATTATTAGAACGATTTTTATACTCATCAGTCAAATATGAATAAACGTTTGTTGTGGTAGAAACTTTCGAATGACCAAGACGCTTGCTAATTATATATATCAATATCATTTGACAGTAAATAAGTAACATGTGTATGTCTAAGCGAGTGAAAGTGAAACCGTCATTTATTTATACCCAACTCTTTTAGTGAGTTCCTAAGAACCTTGTTTACAGCTCCAGAAGTCGGTAATGTTTTAAACTAATTCAAAAAATATTTTATGGTATCCGTTGGATTTTAATTCACTAATAATATTTAAAATATCTTGATTGACACGAATAGTTCGTTTTGATGATTCAGTTTTAG
>NZ_AYZI01000044.1 GCF_001436645.1 Fructilactobacillus florum DSM 22689 = JCM 16035
AAACTGAAATTGATCCACTTACCGATTGAGAGTCAGACTGTGAGCTTGAATCAGAAGTTGACGCACTTTCAGAACTTGAAGTTGACCCACTTGCGGACTGCGACGTACTTGTCGATGCAAATGACTCACTTAGCGAAACTGAACTGCTCTTAGAATCTGAAGTAGACGCTGAAGATGCAATTGATTGTGACTTGGACTGCAAAATTGAGTCAGATGTTGATGTAGATTCGGAATCTGCAGTTGACTGTGACTCAGACTGTGAACTTAAATCCGATGTTGACGTACTGTCAGAAACTGATGTTGAGCCACTTACGGACTGAGATGTACTCGTCGATGAAGTCGACTCACTTAGCGAGACCGAAATACTCTTAGAGTCTGAAGTAGATT
>NZ_AYZI01000045.1 GCF_001436645.1 Fructilactobacillus florum DSM 22689 = JCM 16035
AAAGAATAAAAATTTTGTTTATATATATGTTATTAGGGATGAGTTTATTTATAGTATTAGGAATAGGAGTATTTAATAAAGTGAAAGAACATAATAGAGAAGTTGCTATTGAAAATAATGAAAAAAGGAAAGCACTTAAAAAGTACGAAACAGAAATTGTTAAAGATCTTTCAAATAGATATACAGGCATAAAAGATGTTGAATTTACCAAATATACAACAACACCATTGGGTACTGTTTATTTTAATTTTTATATTAACCAAAATAAACAAAAAGA
>NZ_AYZI01000046.1 GCF_001436645.1 Fructilactobacillus florum DSM 22689 = JCM 16035
TCGTTGACATGAATCCACCACCATAATAAATTTTTCCGGTCTCGAGATCTTTATCGAGCACGGTATCAAAATCCATTTTTTTATCTTCATTGACGTATCCACTCATGTTAATGCCACCCATGGGATTATGTTGCACACTAAAATAATTAATTGTGACACTTTTTACTCGATGATATTTATCAGCATCATAAACAAATTTTTTTACCTCAGTTGAGTTATCCATAACGATTTTTATCATATAAATCCGATAACTACCATAAGCAATAATTATTCCA
>NZ_AYZI01000047.1 GCF_001436645.1 Fructilactobacillus florum DSM 22689 = JCM 16035
TGATCGAGATGTAATCGGGCGCATAGTGCTGTTCAAGGTTAACCCCCATCCGACTTTTGGGCAGATCTCGAATATGGCCCTTACTAGCGACCACATTGTAAGTTCTTCCTAGATATTTACCAATAGTTTTAGCTTTGGCTGGGGATTCTACGATGACTAGTTTTTTTTCGAAGTCGTTCGTTTTCGCTTACTAGTTTTTTTCTTGCTAGGAGTAGTGGTAGTCATTAATTTTTTATCCTCACAAATATTTTTCTACATTAAAAGATGATTATTA
>NZ_AYZI01000048.1 GCF_001436645.1 Fructilactobacillus florum DSM 22689 = JCM 16035
CTAGGAGTATTTCGGTCTCGTTAAGTGAGTCGAGTGCAAATTCTGAATCTACTTCAGATTCTAAGAGTATTTCAGTTTCACTAAGTGAATCGCTGGCATCAACAAGCACGTCGCAGTCCGTAAGCGACTCAACTTCAATCTCTGACAGTACGTCGACATCTGAAGCAAGTTCACAGTCCGACTCGCAATCAATTGAAGCTTCTGAGTCTGTTTCAGATTCTAAGAGTAGT
>NZ_AYZI01000049.1 GCF_001436645.1 Fructilactobacillus florum DSM 22689 = JCM 16035
ATTTGAGTCAGACGTTGACGCACTGTCAGAACTTGACGTTGAGCCACTGTCAGAACTTGAAGTTGATCCACTTACTGACTGCGACGTACTTGTTGATGCAGCTGATTCACTTAGCGAGACCGAACTACTCTTAGAATCGGAAGTAGACGCTGAAGCTGCAATTGATTGTGATTTGGACTGCGAACTTGAGTCAGAAGTTGACGCACTGTCAGAAGTTGACATCGAAC
>NZ_AYZI01000005.1 GCF_001436645.1 Fructilactobacillus florum DSM 22689 = JCM 16035
GCCCGCTCCTGCTGCAGCTCCGCAACCAGCTTCTAAACCAGCAGTTCAGGCGCAACCAGCTCGGCAAACAACTAACAATGTTCCAGTTAACAATGACGGCTCAATGGATTCAATTGCGCGCGTAGAATCAGGTGGTTCATACACAGCTCGTAACGGTCAGTACATTGGTAAGTACCAATTGTCAGCTTCCTACTTGAATGGTGACTATTCTCCAGCTAATCAAGAACGAGTTGCTCGGCAGTACGCAATTAGCCGATACGGTTCTGTTCAAAACGCCGTTAACTTCCGTGCTTCACACAGTTACTGGTAAAAATAAAAAAATCTATCTCGTTTGAGATAGATTTTTTTTATTTAATTACTGTTTAATGTTATAAATTTGGGAACCCAGCGTGATGGTGTCTAAATTTTGTTGTTTTGAATCTGAAAAAGGTTGCTCACTTTTAGAGATGGTTGCTTGAAGCGTGACTGGATCAGTTTGGTTTTTTAGCTGATAACTGGTGGCATTTTCTACCGATTGATTCGATTGAAGTTGTCGCTGGTTGTTATCAGGAATACTGGGATCTTTAAGGGTTGTCGTTGGTAATTGATTTCCCTGTTGTAGAGCGTTAAACGATTTCTTCCAAGTACTTTGTGGTGTGATCGAAGTGGACCCATTATTGGTAGTTTTATAAATAAAAGTAATGATTGGTTGCGGATAGGTTTGATTGGGTCGTGTGGTTTTAACTGCCGTAATCTTAATCGTGGCCTGATTTGTTTTTAGAATATTATTTTCAAAAGAAGCCTTTACGGGTTGCGAGGTGGTTTTCTGATTGGTTGATTTTGATTGTCGGTTAGCACCAGGATTAACAAACGAACAACCTGCTAATAATCCGCTACTTAAGATAATTGGAACGCTTAACCATCTTTTTTTCATTTTAATGTTCTCCTTTATTAATAGTCTAATCATATTGTACTCTAAATGGGCTGGAAAATTTTTGAATAAAAGTTAGTGAACACTTGGTTTCTATGCATTATCAGTTTATAATAAGTACAGGAACTGTGGTTGTGCACAATTTTAACGCACATACTCCGGCTCAAGAAAATTTAGGAGGTCCAATAGGATGAAAGTTGCTGTTATTGGTTCATCACACGGTGGGTATGAGGCTGTCAGAGGGGTTTTGCATGATTTCCCTGATGCTCAAATCGATTGGTATGAAAAGGGAGACTTTGTTTCGTTTCTATCATGTGGAATGGAACTATATCTTCAAGGAGTTGTAAAAGATGTTAACTCCGTTAGTTACGCAACCGTTCCTGGTATGGAAGCTAAGGGTGTTCACGTTCACATTAATTCTGAGGTAACTGCGATTGATCCAGATGCTCATCGCATGACGGTCGTTGAAGTTCAGAGTGGGAGAGATACGACGGCTGAATACGATAAGTTAATCTTGGCGGTCGGAGCGGTGCCCTTTAAACTGCCCGTTCCTGGTAAAGAGCTGAAAAATGTTTATGCCATGCGAGGCCGTGATTGGGCAATCAAGCTGAAACAAGCTAGTGTTGATCCAACGATTAAGAATGTGACAGTCGTTGGTTCTGGTTATATTGGTATCGAAGCTGCCGAATCGTTTGCAAAGGCTGGCATGCATGTAACCATTATTGATCTGAATCCAACCATCTTAGGAACCTATCTTGATTCTGAATTTACTGACATTTTACAAGACGAATTAACGGCACAGAATGTGGAATTGCGGTTAAGTCAGTCGGTTAAAGAATATGTTGGTAATGATCACGGAGCCGTTAAATCAGTTATTTCAACTACCGGTAGTACTTGGCCAGCCGATTTAGTGATTGAAACCGCGGGAATTCGTCCTGCTACGAAGTGGTTAGCCGATGTGATTGATCTAGATGAACACGGTATGATCAAGACAAATGAATATCAACAAACAAGCCAGCCAGATATTTTTGCAGCTGGAGATGCAACTGAAGTAGAGTTTGCACCGACTGGTAAAAAACAGTTGATCGCTTTAGCAACCAATGCTCGTCGTCAAGGGCGTTCGGCTGCTTATAATCTTGAAGAACAACGGCGGAAGACAACGGCAGTTTCTGGCTCGTCTGCTTTGCATGTGTTTTCTTACAAGTTTGCTTCTACGGGAGTTAAAGATGTAACAGCAGCTACAGTTGGCGCAAAGATTGAATCGGTCTTTCTTAAGGATACAGTGGTACCACCATTTGTTCCAGAATCACATAATGCACCAGTATATTTCAAACTAAGTTTTGATCCTGAGACCAGAGCCATTATGGGGGCTCAGATTATGTCTACAATGGATGTTACTGCTAATATCAATGCAATTTCGTTGGCATTACAACAACATCTGACGATTGATGATTTAGCCTATGCAGACTTTTTCTTCCAGCCTGGCTTCGATCGTCCTTGGAATATCATGAATGTTGCTGCTCAAAAAGCGCAAGATAAGTTAGATTAAAATTAAGCAAAAAACCTCATCATTTGATGAGGTTTTTTATTTACATAAGATAAGCGCAATTAACCGTAGCAAACCAATGATTTTATATTTTAGGTAAAATTATTAAGCTTGACAATTTTTTAATACTTAGTTAAATTTAAATGGTATTATAGAAAAATTGTTAGCATTATTATTTTGCAGGAGGGAGAAAACTTGAAGATGAGTTTCCTTCCTTTTTGTCTTTTAAGAAAGGATTACGTAGTTGAGTAATTATATTAATGTGGAAATTAGGGAACCAATTCAGCAGCGAAGCTTGGATTTGCGAATTTCTCGGAATTTAACGCTCAAAGAACTAAAAAAATTAATTGCTCCGGTAATTTTTCAAGCAGGTTTGTCAAAAAATGATGCATATAAGCTCAGGGTTGTTAACAAAAACGGTTTTTTTATCTTACCCTTGAAGGATTATGCCATTAGTGATGGTGATGTTTTTATGATTGATTATGATGAGGGGGGAACCCAAGATGCGTGAAATTAGTAACGGAACAATGCAACTGAAATTAAACAATCTAACTGATCGAATTGAAATTTATTTATCAGCCGAGCAAGTGCAAGAAAATGTCCTAGTAACAATCAATAATTATCTAAGCTTAGACTCCAATTTATTTTTGCGGGGTCACATTGAGCATCAAGATGATGGTTCTTACAAACTTACTTACCAAAACCCCGGTAAATTAATGTCATTGAGAAATACCGCTAGTCAAGCCAGCTATATCGATCGATTAAAATTAAGCTTGGCCGTTATTGATTTGATTGCACTACCACATTATCGGTTCATAATGTTTTTGAATCCACGTAACATTTTAGTAGCACCTGGCGAGCGTTTATTAGTGGCACACCGTGGTATTCGTGAATTGCTTGATCCTAGAGAGCTTACTTCCACGGAAAAATTAAAACAAATTAAGGCCATGATAATTAGTATCGTAGTTAAGCAGGTTGAATTTGATGAGATCATTAATGATACCGATTTAATTGGTAGTAATAAATTTGCGGCAAAAATTTTATCATTACCAAGTTTGGAAGCGGTTAAGGATTATTTACTAAAGTTGGCTCAGACTGAATCCGAACGCCGTAATAAGGTTATTAAAACAATGCCCAAGTGGCTATATGATTTACTACGTTGGGGGAGCGTTACTCTGGCGGTTATCACCGTTTTAATTGGGTTAAGCTGGGGGATCTCACTCCATCATAATCATGAGCAGCAGTTGGCGTTGAAATCTGCAAATTCATATCTAGATGGTCGTTATCAGGATGCCGTAGATGTAATGAAGGGGCAAGATCCTAGCCAACTCTCTTTAGAAGCACAGTATGTCTTGGCAGGGAGCTATGTGCAGCTGGCTAACTTGAGTAATCAGCAAAAACAAAAATTCTCAGCGCAATTATCGCCTAATTCCGATAATAATTTATTGATGTATTGGATTAGTGATGGGCAAAAAGATTACACTGGCGAACTCAACTACGGCAAGAAAATCAATGATAATGAGTTAATTCTACATGCATATCAGCAACTGTTGGGAAGTGTTAAGGACAATGGTTCCATTAATGGTGAAAAGAAGCAGAAACTGTTGAAAAATTACCAAGATGAAATCAACAAATACCAAAAAAAGGTTAACCCACCCAAAAAACACTAGGGTTTAAATGATAACAGATGGTTGCTGGTAAAGATTTGTAATGAACAGACGATGATGTAGTAAATAAGGAATGTATAATTATGCCAAAAGATAATGCTACAGTAAAACAACGCTTATTTTATCCATTTGCTCCTAATTTTGATAATAGTATTATTTCTAAAGAAAATGTAACTTTTATCGTGTTTTGCTGGGGAGCAACGTTTGATTACTTTGAATTTGATAGGCAAAACACCAGTTGGAAACTACCCAATCAGCAACAACTAACCATTCAAGATGATCAAGTATATCTCGAACAGGAGCAGCTTCAACTTAACAAGCTGATTAATTGCCAGGATCTGGTGTTAATTGTCAAACGGTATCAGGATTTAGTGATTAAAACCACTAACTTACCTAATACAGCCATTACCATTAGTAACCAACGAGCAGCACCGCTGAGTGGTTTGAATCAAATGGCTGGACAGGAAATCCTGATGCTACCCAGCAGTAATAAAAAGCAAGAATCGTCCTTTGAATATGATTTGGGAAAGATAAATGCGGCGACAAAGACTTATTTTAATGACCAACTAGTGAAAACTCAGTTAGCAGGAAAGTTTGAAGTCGGCGATAGTTTCTTTGTTAACGGTCTTTATATTGAGATGAATCCGCAACAATTTAAGATTACAGAAGTTTTTGGTAAATTATGGTTAGATGAGCGTTATTTCATTGAAGAAACATTTAAGCCGTTAGTACCAATCGATTTTCCCGAATATACTAGGTCGCCACGAATTCGACTAGCACAGCCAGATGACAAGGTACCTGTTAATAATCCCAAACCAGCTGATCGAAAACCAAGTAATCTATTGCGGATGTTGATTCCATCACTTGGAATGTTGGCGGCAAGTGTGTTAATGACCTTTGTTTCGGGGATGAACTTGTACATGATGATGGGAATGGGGTCAATGTCCTTAATTACGGTGTTGATGACATTATATCTAGGGCATAGTGACAAGAAAAAGTTTAAAAAAGATCAAAAAGATTTTAAAAATGCCTATAAATTTACTAGAAATTGTATTAATCACTTTAATCTGTGGGGAAAAGAAGCTGTCTCAGGAGGTAAAATTGCGATTAATTCAGAAATTGTTGCTGAAATGTCACATGATGCGAGTGAGATTAAAGAACAGTTAACACAAATTAAACATGCAAACGACACCATTATTCCAGAAATGGATAAGGCATTACGTGAGGTTAAAGAAAAGTTTGTGAATATGTTTCCAGTTGATATGAGTAGTGTGATTGAGGAAACCATCAGTGAAAATCGATTGCGTCCCCATCAGTATGCTGATCTTGGAGCAATTCACGAAGTTGATCATGAAATCATGCACAATGAAGTAAATCTTGGTCAGTTGGAGCGGGCTGTTCATCGAACGGTTATTGATGAACAGCAAACGGATTCGGAATGGAGTCGGAAATTCCATCTTTAAAAATATCACCTAATAACATTGTTAGTGGAGGAAATNCCCTTTTTATCCCTTTTACTTACGCAATTGACCATAGTTCCACCGCTATGGACGTGATGGGTGGGGTGTTAATGGGACTTTGTGGATTTTTATTAATTTTTTATTGGTGTTTTACAAGTGCTCCCCGCTCGGAGATTAGTAATCATATTGATCAAATTGTAGTTGGAGAGATTAGCGATAATTGAAGTAATTATAAAAAAACGATCTTGTTTATGCGGTTGGAGGATGGTCATGGAAAGAGGCAATGCCAAATTATATGGGATTAGATTTAATTTAGATCATCAAACAAGTTCGGCTAGCCCGACGGATTCCCAGTGGTTTTTGCCACCGTACGCTTGGTTAGAAAAAGATGACCAGTGGTATTTGATTAAGATTTTCACTCCATGGATCGCCAATCTTTTCCCACGTTATCTGACTAAGTTTCCCCACCAAGCGTGGCAGGTAACACCGGACGAAGTGCTGAATAATGATATTTTTCGTTTACATGAATATCATCAGCCGAATCTTGATTATGCAGCCTCAGGATCCTTAGGCGCGGCTGGTGGATATTCGGGAATAGGAGCTTTACCCCTTGTATTAATAGGAATTTTTTTACCCACGGATAATAAATTATCCTTTTGGCCGGCCTATTTGCTTTATTTTGCAACAATTTTAATTTCATACTTCTTTTTTTCGTTTTTAATGAAATTTTATAATTATGTAACAGTAGGGTCATCAAAAAATCCTATTAAAAATTATTCTGAGTTAGAAGCACAGATCAAGAGCATCTCTCAAACACATGTTAAAAAACACGTTTTAATTTCACAAATAAAAACTTTAAGTGGTTTGGTAATAGTTATTAAAGTGGTGTGCCTTACCCTTTTCTTGATTGTATTCCTTCCGTTTACATATGGAGCTTACCGTAGTTCAACTTCCATGGTTGTCTTTATGGGAATTATAGTTGGGATGGACACATTTTTCTTTTTAGTTTTGGGATGCTTTAAATTTCCTTCACGTATAACAATTAGCAATCACGTTGATCAGATCATTGTCAGTAAAATTGAGTGAGTAGGAGATAATTTATGCAAGACTTTAATGCTTTAAATCAAAGTTTATCTTTGGGTTCGACATCACCTAATAACATTGTTAGTGGAGGAAATTATTAATGGTACTAAAAGGAAATGCCAAATTATATGGGATTAGATTTAATTTNATTAATGGCACTAAAAGGCAATGCCAAATTATATGGGATAAGATTTAATTTAGATCATCAAACAAGTTCTGCTAGCCCCACGGATTGCCAGTGGTGGCTAACGCCATACGCCTGGTTAGAAAAGGATGACCAGTGGTATTTGATTAAAATATTTACTCCGTGGTTTGCTAATCTTTTTCCAAGGTTTATTACTAAGTTTCCCCACAAGGCTTGGCANCGGCTAGCTTTTTTCAATATTTTCTGCAAACCTCATTTTTAATGATCATATCATTGATTAATTTTAGTTTTGAAATATTTATCTTTTAAAAATATAACTAACCCTTATTATGTTGTAGTTTATAAATTATTTATGGAAGCCATTAAAGATGGTAAGGAGAGTGTAAAAATGAATAAATTAAATGCAAACCAGGTAAGTTTAAAAAATCCTCAAACTGGAGAAGTTCAAATATGTAAGTTAGGGGTTTCGTGGACAGTTTTTTTCTTTGGTTTCTTCGTACCAATTTTTAGAAAAGATTGGACATGGTTTCTAATCATGTTTATAAGTCAAGTAGTTGCATTTTATATTTTTCCGCCTATTAACCTTCCAGTGCAAATTGGTTTTGTATTTGCTTATAACAATCAGTATATCAAAGGTAAACTGAATGATGGCTGGATTGGTACTACAGAAAGGGATGTTCAGATTTTAAACTTGGAAAATTTGAAGAAATAAAATATTGAATTACGCCGATGCTTAATTATTGGCATAAATTATTTTTTCATAGCAAGTAAAACTATTTCAATATTAAATTTAATGGTGTCAAACTTTTATTAGTATATAAAAACTGGAGCATATAAAATATATGATGACGATAAAAAAATGAAAAATCCGGATATGTATAATATATTTTGAAATACAAATAATTTCTTTATTATCGAATAAGGAGTAGCTATGCCTAGGAGTATTTTTTCAGCAACATTCGATGAAAGCAAAAATTTAATAAATGATATTCTTCTTAATATGAATGTTGCTAATCTAAAGAAACCTAGCAAAATTGGTATATTAATTTATTCTCTTTTGTTAATACTATTACCAAATTATATCATTGTTTATTTTGTAGCATTAGAATGGAAAGACTTTCGTTCATTTTCTTATGCCATATTCATTGTAGGATTAATAATTTGGTTACTGATATGGATTATCGTTTTCTTAGCACCTAATTATCTCAAGCTGTATCTTAATTACTTTAATTTGCTTTTTATAGGAGCAGTGTGGTTGACGGTTGAGATGGTTTGGTTTCTAATATATTGTCTTCATAGATATCACCAAGAATATTTACTTGTATTTATGTTTGCAACAATCATAATTTTTTTGACTATCTTTATTAAACATAGAGTTCACTTGTTTAGAGTTTTACTATTCAATGATAAAGAAAATTGGGCAGATAATCTTTTGAAAAAAAAAAAGAAGGTTTTATATGCGATTTTACCACCGTTTGTTGCAGTATGCTTAATTATAAAATATATTTCAAAATATATTTTTAAAGTTAACATTGAATTGCATTATAATTTATTTAGTCTTTTTATAATGTTTGACATAAGCCTTTTAGCATTAATTTTTGCTGAAATTTATTTCATATCACCAATTATGTTATTTGGCTACTATCTTCATAAGTATCCTGAAGAGTATCGTGAATTTAAAAACCAAACCTCGATTCAATGGTATGGAAAACTTTACGCTAGAATTAAAGGCTTCAAATTGGATGACAATTAACACGTCTAATACTCGTTTTTTTAGGAGGATAATTTTTACATGTCACAAGAAGTTAAGGAGCTCCTTCCACTAGGTAGTATTTTAATTTTAAAAGAGAGTCTACAAAAATTAATGGTTGTTGGAAGAGGAGCTGTTTACAATGATCCTAAAACTGATGAAGAAAAATTTGCAGATTATATGGCGGTTCTCTATCCTGAGGGAATTAATCCAAAATCTACGATTTTTTCAATCAAAACGATATTAGTAAAGTAGTTTTTCAAGGCTACACTGATGGGGCAAAAACCAGATTTTTAGAAATTTATAATCAATGGAAAAATGAAAATTATCCAAATTAAAATTAATCAGAAGCTTTTTATCAAAGTGAATCAGTTGTGATCAGAAAGTTTCAAAAATAAAATGCTATAAATGTACTTACCAAATTTATTATAATTCTGATTATTAGGGCGCTAGTCTAAAGTATCACTTAAGACTAGACGCTTTTTTATTTTATGAAAATAAATTTAAAATATTTATTTATCTTCACAACTAAATAGCATATAATTATAATCATTAGTATCGTAAATCAAATGCAATTTGGATAGTGATTGTTTATAACGGAGGATTATCAGTGGGAAAAATAAAAAAAGCCGCATAATGAGAGCTATCATGCTAGTTTTGGTATGTGTGGTTCCAGTATTGATTACATATGAAACCTTTCAGTTAATTGAAAATAGTTCCACATATAAAGCAAATAATATTCGAGTGGCAGTCGTCAATCAAGATCGACCAACTCAGCAAAACAATCGAACCTGGGATGTTGGTGGTAAATTAATCAATCGCTTACGCGATGAGCAGCAACGAGATGTTCATTGGAAATTTCTTTCGGCTGGAGCAGCCAAGCGGGAATTAAATAACGGGACCGTTGATATGATGGTCACAATTCCAGCTGATTTATCATTCAATGCGTCCACGGCGCTAAGTCCCTCACCGCGCATGAGTACAATTAAGATTAAGATGGCAAAAAGGAATAATTTTTTGTCCGTACAAGTTAATCAACAAATCGCGGCAGGAGTTAAAGAAAAAGTCACAAAGGACATCCAGGCGGTTTATAATAAACAGTTACTGAATGATATCAAGGGATTAGGTTCTCAAATGAAGACTGCTTCAAAAGGAAGCAGCCAAATTAATGGCAATGTACTCTCAATTAAATCAGGGAAGATTTCTGTTTCTCGTGATCTGGATGGCTTAGTGCAACAAATGCTCGTGTTTCAAACTGGCTCGAAAGCGGTCGATGATCAAATTGCCGAGAGTAGTAGTAAATTAAGCAATCAGGTTAATAATAATGCCGAAAAATTGAATCAGAATCTGGATTCAAATTCTCAGCAATTTGATCAACAGCTTGGCAGCAGTCAACAATTGATGGGCAAACAAATTAATTCGGCAGCTGCGCAAGTAAATGGACGGATTGATACGATCGCAAGTGGAATTGATACCTTGGCAGTTAATAATAAAAAAATAAATTTGAATGTCAGTAATTTGCAGGCACAATCAGGAGTCATGGGAACGGGATTGCAGAATTTATCAGCCACTACTAAGGCAGCTAATGGAACCGTTGATGATTACACCAATCAATTGGGGAGTTTGTACCAACAGATTGACAGTAATTCGGCTTCCTTAGGAAAATTGGCGCAAGCCACTGATAGTGATGTTGCAACAATTAATCAAGCACAAGCATTTATCAAAAATGCTGGAAGCCTGATTACGAAAGTCCTAGTACTAAAAGGTGCTAAACTGGATCAATTAGATTCAGAAAAAACGACTCAGGACGATTTGAAAAAAGCAACGGGAAATATTGATGATGAAACCAAGCAAATTGACGATCATAATCAACAAGCGTTGCAACAACTCAATGATTTGCAAAATGATGACACGATTGATGCCGATACTAAGGCTAACCTAAATAAATATTTGGATCCTGTTAAAAAGAACTTAAATGATAATAAAGATGCTTTGAAATTGATTAACCAAAATACAGGGACAATTAATGATAAGTTATCCGGTCTAAATGAAGATATCGATAAAATTAATGATTTACTACCAAAGATTGATGATCTCACAAAAGAAAAATTAGTTGATCAAAAAAGTATTGATGAGATTAATGATCTAGTAAAAACTTTACCGCAAACGGTAACCACCTTAAATGGCTTCCAAACAGCGAGCGCACAAGCACAGCAAACCGCACAAACTGGAAAAGAGATGGCAAACCAGTCGGCAAGGATTAAACAATCTTTTGGGGGCGTGGGAAACAACTTAGCAAAACTAAATGATAATTATCATGGACTTAATGATGGAGTTACTACATTAAAGACTAGTTCCGATGAGGCAGTTTCACAAGGAAATGACCTTAACACCAACCAAGTAAATGTTCAAGATAATCAGAAACAAACGGTTAATGACCTTACTGATAGTAATGATCAAGAAAATCAGAAGCTGACAGGAGGGCTACAAGCAGCAACTGAACAGTTGAGTAATAATTTAAACCAATATCAAGAAAACTCTGATTTTGCTGATCCTTTGAATGCGCAAACAGCTGCTGGCAGATCAGAAAATGCTGATCGCTTAGAAGCGGGAACAAATGCCGCCAAAGATATTTCGAAACGAGCAGCAGATAATGATAATAAGATTCACGGTAGCTTAGCCGATTTACTAAATAATAACGCCCGTCTGTATCAAATGTTAAATCGAGATTCAGGAAAAGTAATGCGGGTAAATGCTGGTCAGCGAAACGTGAACAAAATGATTAATCCTGTTAATAATACGATTTCTGGCAAAGGTTATGGGGCAGCCCTTAATAAACTATTTGCACCAACCATCATTTCAATTGCGTTATATGTGGGTGCCATACTGACGTATGCTGCTAAGCTGTATTTACGTAGACACGGAAAGAAATCTTTTAATGATAAAAAAGCGATGGCTGTTGCAGTTGTTCAGGCACTTGGAGTGGTAGTTTTCTCGGTGCTTTTCAAAGTTAATCCTAATAATTTTGGACTATTTGCCTTTAATATCTTGTTTATTTCGCTAAGTTTTACGGTGATTGCCCTGATTTTAAATCGGATGATGGGAACCAACGGTTTAATTTTAATGGTGATTTTATTAGCGGTACAAGCATTGATTTCAAATAATATTGTGCCAACGAGTGCACTTGGTATTTTCAATAAAATTGCATGGCTATTGCCACTTACCTATGCTGTCAATGCGCTTAATGACGCAATTAATGCAGTTTATTTTGGAGCTGGTCAGTTGTTATCCTTAATTGGCCTAGGGATTTATCCAGTTATTTTGGGAGTAGCCATGCTATTGTTGGAATTTAAGAAAAAAAGGAATCAATTAGCGACTGATTAGTGCTGGTTGTCGTTGTACACAACCAGATTAATACGGGAGGAAATAACCAATGGATATTAATCGAGTTGAAAAAGAAATCTTTAAACGAGCCATCAAAACTGCTTTGCCGGCCGCGGTCCGAGTTAAATATCAAATCATTAAGAGTGAAAAGCAAATTAAAATTAATGAAGCTAGCGCTGAACGCAGTTCCAGTATCAAGGACATGGAATTAGCACTACAGCTCAAGCTGCAGGGGAAAGCGGGTCGTGCTGCTGAAAAAGCGTGCGCTAAGCTACAAAAAGGTCACTTTACCAAGGGTGCCGATAGTTTATAATTCTGATCCAAAGTTTAAAATTAAGAGATTGTGATAAAATTAGCAAAAAGTCTTGTAGTTTTTTAGAATTCAGCTAAACTGACAGTAATCAAAAGTTGATAAGGGAGAAGACTATGCCAAACTTAGATCCTAATTTAACGGAGGTTTTTAATCAGCATTTAACGCAGATTAAACCGTCGCAAATTCGCTCGTTTTCAAAAGAGATTAAAGATATTCCTGGTCTGATTAGTTTGAATGTTGGAGAACCTGGATTTAATACTCCTGAGCACATTAAAAAAGCCGCTATGGCCAGCATTGCAGAAAACAAATCCCATTATTCGCCACAAAATGGGTGGCTTGAGTTGCGCCAAACGATTAGTGATTTTCTTCAGCAGCGACTTCATTTGACCTATGACCCTGAACAAGAGGTAATTGTGACGGATGGTGCTACCGAGGCACTTTCTAGTACTTTTTTAGCCACTGTTAATCCCGGGGATCAGGTTTTGGTACCCCAACCAGCTTATCCAGCTTATGGCGCAATGATTGAACTGGCTGGGGCAAGTGTAATCCCATTGGATACATCTCCAAACCAATTTAAAATTGATCCACAAACATTAGATGAGCAACTAACGGCTTATCCAGAAGTCAAGGAAATTATTTTAAATTATCCAAACAATCCAACGGGAGTGGAATACACAGCCACGGAACTAGAGGCATTGGCAGCAGTGATTCAACGCCACCATTTGTTGGTAATTGCGGATGAAATTTATTCCGAATTAACCTATAGTTTACCGCATACTTCGATTGCCAACATTATTCCAAATAGTACCATTTTAATTAATGGAGTTTCAAAATCACATGCGATGACGGGTTATCGATTGGGGTATGTTGCTGGACCAGCTGCGGTAGTTGCAAATATCAATAAGGTGCATGGTTATTTAGTGACGTCTCCATCTAATCCGGCCCAATATGCTGCAATTGAGGCACTCCAGCATGGTCGCCACGATACTGAACCCATGCTGGTTGAATACCAGCAACGTCGTGATTTAGTAACCGAGACCTTGCGTCCGTTAGGATTTGAAATTATTAATCCAGACGGAGCGTTTTATATCTTTGCTAAAATACCTAGTTGTTATCATGAAAGCTCACGTGAATTTTGTCTCAGACTGGCACAAGAAGCTCATGTGGGGGTTACTCCTGGCAGTGCTTTTGGAACTAGCGGGGAAGGGTATTTTCGGATTTCCTATGCTGCAAATCTTGCTCAAATCAAACAGGCGCTTACAAATATTAAACGCTTTGTAGCAGAGACGGCTACTCCTAAATCATTGTAATTAAAAAAAGCATCCTAATGAAATAATTAGGATGCTTTTTTATAAATTCATCTTTAAAAATTTCAACAGGTTTGTGAGGTAGTTGCGGCGCTGTTTTTGCCATTTACCGGTATAATCGGTAAAATTAAAGCAATCGGCACAAAAACTAACGAGGTGAGTAAAATGGATGTTGGAATTGATCGGATGGGTTTTTATACGCCGTCTTATAAGGTAGCAATGGCTGATTTAGCACAAGCACGGGGGGAAGATCCCGCTAAATATCTAATCGGGATTGGCCAGACTAGCCAAGCAGTAATCCCCCCTTCACAAGATGCTGTCACGATGGCTGCTAATGCGGCGCTGCAGGTATTAGATGAAGAAAATCGATCAAAAATTTCATTGATTATTTTTGGAACGGAAAGCGGTGTCGATAATTCGAAGTCGGGAGCAATTTATTTACAAAAATTACTACACTTAAACAGTGCGGCACGTGCTTTTGAGATTAAACAGGCTTGTTATGGGGCAACCGCTGGTCTGCAAATGGCTCAAGATTTTGTACGTGCGCATCCAGAGCAACAGGCTTTGGTTGTTGGTTCAGATGTGGCACGGTACGGTCTATATACACCTGGTGAAGTGACCCAAGGTGCAGGAGCAGTAGCCATGATAGTTAAGGCTAAGCCAACCATTTTAGCACTCAGCACGTGCAGTAGTGTTTATTCAGAGGATGTGATGGATTTTTGGCGTCCTTTGAATCGAACCGAAGCAATGGTTGATGGGCATTATTCAAATGATGTCTATCAACAGTTTTTTGTAAAAACAGTCCATGAATATTTACGACAAACAGGTTTATCGCTAAACGAATTGCAGGCGCTAGTTTTTCATTTGCCATATACAAAGATGGGTTTGAAGGCGCTTAAAAGGTTACTACCTGAAGTTAGTGAAGCACAACAACAAAAATGGCTAGCAGCTTTTAATGCTAGCAGTCTAGCCAGCCGTGAAGTTGGAAACTTGTATACGGGATCATTATATTTGAGCTTGTTGTCATTGCTTGATCACTCGGATAGCTTACAGCCAGGTGCTCAGATTGGCTTATTTAGTTATGGTTCGGGAGCACAAGGTGAGTTTTATACCGGGACGTTGCAACCAGGATTTAGGAATCAGAGGCGGTCTCAGTTAATCGAACAGATGTTGGAGCAACGCACTCAGTTATCGGTGCACCAGTATGAAATTATGTTTTCGCAATGGCCATCGGCAGGAACTGAAAATTTAGTTGTCGATACTCAACATGACCAGTCTGATTTTGTGTTTACTGGGATAGTTGATTATAAACGTCAGTATGTACAGCAGAGTCTTAGTTGACACTCCTTTGGAAAACGGGTAAGTTTGTAATAATTAATCTTGAAGCACGTCCAGAGAGACAGCAAGATTTTAGTTGCGAATACGGATGTTTAGCCAGCTAAAAATCACTGTCTCTGGATAGTGATTTTTTATTAGGAGGAGCTCCGTGACAAAAGAAAATGAGATTGTTTTGGACGTTAATGATCGTCCTGGTTGGTTAAGCTGGATCGGTTTATCGTTGCAGCATATGTTTTCTATGTTTGGAAGTACGGTCATTGTTCCGTTGTTGGTCGGATTAAGTCCAAGCATTGCATTGTTTGCTTCTGGGATTGGAACTTTGCTGCATATTCTAATTACCCGCGGGAAGATTCCAGCTTATATGGGTTCCAGTTTTGCATTTGTAACCCCCATGCTTGCTTTGATGAAAACGACAGGAATTGCTGGGGTTCAGCAAGGAGTAATTGCAGTTGGGTTGATGTATTTGATTGTCGCGCTGTTAGTGTGGCTTTTAGGAACCGCTTGGATTGACCATCTCTTGCCACCAGTGGTTGTTGGACCAATCGTCATCGTGATTGGACTATCCTTAGCTGGAAGTGCAGCAACTGATGCGATGATGAAGCATGGCAGTTATAATCTAACTTATTTTTTAATTGCCCTCGCAACCCTTTTTCTAGCGATTTTCTTTAACATGGTATTAAAGGGATTTTTAGGGATGATTCCAGTGTTGTTGGCAATTGTTTGCGGATATTTACTTTCAATTGGCTGTGGCTTAGTTGATCTGCATGCCATTGCGGTAGCCCCCTGGTTTAAAGTTCCACAATTTTCGTTTTTGGGAACCGAAACCGGTTTTCATTTCGAATGGAATGCCATCTTAGTAATGGCTCCGATTGCATTTGTAACTATGACAGAACATATGGGACATCTCTTGGTATTAGGTGAGCTAACTCATCGTAATTTTTTTAAGCATCCTGGATTAAATCGAACGCTTGCTGGTGATGGGGCCGCTTCGATTGCAGCTGGTGTAGTTGGTGGTCCAG
Source organism: Fructilactobacillus florum DSM 22689 = JCM 16035 (assembly GCF_001436645.1). GTDB lineage: Bacteria > Bacillota > Bacilli > Lactobacillales > Lactobacillaceae > Fructilactobacillus > Fructilactobacillus florum. Next base: position 15,923 of record NZ_AYZI01000005.1, read on the forward strand.
CAGTGACTAGTTACGGCGAAAACATCGGCGTTATGGCGATCACCAAAATTTATAGTGTGTATGTGATTGTAGGAGCAGCGTTATTTGCAATTGCTTTTGCATTTATTAATAAGTTGAACGTCTTGATTATGCAGATGCCGTTACCGGTCATCGGGGGAATAAGTTTTCTCCTTTTTGGAACGATTGCAACTAGTGGGATTAAAGTGATGGTTGATGATCGGCTTGATTTAAATGAAAAACGAAATCTTATGATTGCATCTGTTATTTTAGTAATTGGAGTCGGCAATGCTTACCTTCAAATTGGCGCTTTCCAGTTCACGGGAGTAGCATTAGCAACCGTTATCGGGATTGTTTTAAACTTGATTTTGCCACCGGCCTCAACCACTAAATAAAGATTAACCGCGACCGACTAGCTCTTATTAGCTAGTCGGTTTTTGTTATATATTTTTAGAGAAGTTTAGTAATCCTTGGAAAAAAGTAAGTAATTATGTATAATGAAAAAGTCAAATTTTTTAAGATGAGGGATGGATTAATTATGAAGAAAAAATGGTCATTGTTGGTAATGACAGGATTAACAATTTTGGGATTGACTGCCTGTGGTAAGACTCAGACGGCCGAAACTAAGACACCTAAGACACTTACAGTTGGTCTTGAAGGAACCTATGCGCCATATTCCTATCGTAAAGACGGTAAGTTAACTGGTTTTGAAGTGGAATTGGCCCAAAAGACCGCTCAACGAATGGGATTAAAGACTAAATTTGTAACAACCGGTTGGGACTCGTTGATTGCTGGGCTGAATACTAATAATTATGATGTGATTTTTAACAATATGGCTGAAAATCCTCAGCGAAAAAAACAGTTTCGATTTGCTAGTCCATATGCCTATTCTAAGTCAGTGATTATTACTAAAAAAGATTCTAAGATTAAAGCTCCACAGGACTTAAAGGGTCAAAAAGTTGCGGAAGGAACCGGAACTGATAACTGGAATAATGCTAAAAAAATGGGAGCACAACCAGTAGCATCTCCTGATTTTCAAACCTCGATGGACATGATTGACCAAGGACGAGTGGTGGCTGCTGTTAATTCACGGGAAGCCTTTGAATACTGGAAGAAGAGCCACAAATCTACTGATTTGGTTTATAAAGAAGTTCCTAATGACGTAATTAAGGCCGATGTGATTGCACCAATGATGAATAAAAAATCTAGTGAGCTCAATCAGAAGATGAACAAAGCGCTTGCTGCTGAACGTCGTGATGGGACATTGAAGCAACTGTCAATTAAATATTTTGGAACTGATATTACTAATAAATAGGGGTTAATTAACATGTGGGAAATCTGGAGTTCATCGTTACCCAGTTTATTCGGGGCAATGCTTAAATTTACCATTCCACTGTCATTATTATCATTTGCAATTGGTTTAGTAATTGCAGTCGTGGTGGCTTTGATAAAATTTTTACCAGTGCAAGGTAATCGATTCATTAAACTGTTGTGGCAGGGAATTCGGCTCTTGGTTAGTTTTTATGTTTGGGCCTTTCGCTCAACTCCACTGTTAGTGCAATTGTTTATTATTTTCTTTGGACTACCATCGATTGGAATCAAATTAGCACCGTTTACAGCGGCAGTCATTGGCTTTTCCCTCAATACAGGTGCTTATGGTTCAGAAACGATTCGCTCCGCACTTTTAGCTGTTAATCAAGATCAATGGGATGCAGCCTATACTTTGGGATTTAGTACACCACAAACTTTATGGAGAATTATTATGCCACAAGCTTTGCGGATCGTGTTGCCACCATTATCAAATGAATTTATTGGTTTAGTAAAAGATACTTCATTAGCAAGTACGATTACAATTGCAGAGATGTTTCAAGTTAGCCAGCAGATTGCTGCACAAAATTTTCAACCACTGACAATGTATATAGAAGTCGCCTTTTTATATGCGATCTTATGTACAATTTTGAGTACGCTACAACATTATTTGGAACGTCGTTCGTCAAAATTTGTACAGGAGGTCAGTCACTAATGTTACAAATTTCAAAATTAACTAAGCAATTTGGTAGCCAACAAGTACTAAAGGGAATTAGTGCTCGGTTCCCCGAAAAACAAACCACGGTAATCGTTGGTCCATCTGGTTCGGGGAAAACAACACTCTTACGTTCTTTAGATTTACTAGTGCGTCCCGATTCCGGCGAATTAATGTTTGATGATTTAAAGCTTGATTTCAGCCAACCAATTAGTTCCAAGCAGCGTAATAAATTACGCAATAAAACTAGTATGGTGTTTCAAAATTGGAACCTTTTTCCTAATTTGACCATTCTGCAAAATATTACGAGTGCTCCAATTCATGTTCACAAAGTTGCAGTTGACCAAGCAGAGCACCAGGCCCACAAGTTATTGCAAGAAGTTGGTTTAGATGAATATGCGACGGCATATCCACATGAGTTGTCTGGCGGGCAGCAACAAAGAATTTCTATCTGTCGGGCGCTTGCGGTGCAGCCTCAGTATATTTTGTTGGATGAACCGACTAGTGCGCTTGACCCGGAAAGGGAAAATCAAATTTTACGTATGCTTGAACGGCTTTCTAATGAGGGTAATTCGTTGATTATGGTTACCCATAATATGCAATTTGCCAAAAATGTTGCTGATAAAATTTTATTTTTAGAAGATGGCGAACTTCAATTCGATGGTGATAAAGAAGCATTTTTCAGTGCTAAAACTGATCGGATTCAACAATTTTTACAAGGAGTCACGCTCAATTAAAAAACGTAGCCTTAGGCTACGTTTTTTAATTGAAAATAATAAGGCTTAAACAAAGATATAATAAAAATCCTAGTATCCAACTTTCTCGATTAGTAAAAATCTGAAAGCCATAGCTACCGAGCAGGATTGCAATGGCAACGACTCCTTTATAAATTGGATAGTTAGCAAGTAATAGTCCGGCAAGCAGAATGATGGCTATTAAATTTGCTCTAGTTTCAAGGTGGTTTGTAAAATGTAGATTAAACGATATAAAATAGAGGGTTGCTAAAATGGCAGCGTTAAGAATGGTGTGTTGATCGAGGTACTGGTTGTTGAGATAGTTTAGAGCGGTGATTGGTAAGACCGCATTGACTAAGCAAAAACAAATGAGACCGTAGTAGTTATGCAATTGAAATTTAGGCATTAAAACAGCAATATTAACAACTGCAATCAATAAAAATGAACAGTCTAAAACGATTGGAAAACCGGAACTAATTGCTAAAATGACTGGAATTGGATTAAAAATTAACGAGAGACGCCCATCCAATTTTCCTAACACGATCCAGCCAGCGATTGCCCAGCAGAGCTGATTGATTAACATGACATGACCAGTTACGTTAGTGCTAAGTGCCCAATTACTACCGGCTGCTAAATTCCAAATTAAAAGATTAGCACCAACAAAGCTAATTCCTAAAATCCAATTGCTGATTTTATTTATAAAAATTGTTTTCATAGTAATAACCTCGATTACTATTATATTAATGTAATTTATTAGCAACGGCAACTTAAATTATGGTAACATTAAATAGTTATAAGCATGTTCCCGATGGGATTCACATTTTGTGAAGCTGCCTTGTAACCAATTTTTAAGGGGGAAAATAAATTGACAGAAAAGCATTTATTCAGTTCAGAGTCTGTTTCAGAAGGGCATCCTGATAAGATTGCAGACCAAATTAGTGATGCGGTTTTAGATGCAATTTTAAAACAAGATAAACAGGCTCGAGTTGCTTGTGAAACATCAGTTACAACCGGGTTAGTCTTGGTATTTGGGGAGATCTCGACGACTGCTGATGTAAATATTCGTGAAATTGTGAAAAAAACTTTACGGCGGATTGGATATGATAATCCTGCGTATGGGTTTGATGCGTCGAATGTGGCGATTTTAGTATCACTAGATGAACAGTCGCCGGACATTGCAGTGGGCGTTGATGAGTCGGAAGAGACCAGAAGCGGAGCTAGTGATCCAATGGATCAATTAGGTGCTGGTGATCAGGGGATTATGTTTGGCTATGCTACAGATGAGACTCCCGAACTAATGCCATTGCCGATTTCTTTAGCGCATCAGTTGATGAAGCGAACTGCTTTGGTGAGAAAAACCGAACAATTGCCATATCTTCGTCCCGATGCAAAAGCCGAAGTGACAGTTGAGTACGATTCAAATGGACAGCCATTCCGAGTTGATACGGTAGTTTTGAGTACGCAACATGATCCAGAAATTAGCCAGCCACAGCTGCACCAGGATGTCATCGAACAAATTATTAAAGCGACGATTCCAAAACAATATCTAGATGCAGAGACTAAATACCTAATTAATCCAACTGGTAAATTCGTGATTGGCGGTCCTAATGGAGATGCAGGGCTAACCGGACGAAAGATTATTGTTGATACCTATGGTGGTTCTGCCCATCACGGTGGAGGGGCATTTTCTGGAAAAGATGCAACTAAGGTTGATCGTTCTGCCAGTTATGCTGCTCGGTATATTGCTAAAAATATGGTGGCAGCCGGACTCGCTCGTCGAATTGAGCTTCAGTTAGCGTACGCCATTGGCGTGGCCGAACCAGTTTCCATTGAGGTTAATACCTTTGGTACATCTCAGTATTCGGATGACGAGTTAATTCGTGCAATTCGTGCAATTTTTGATTTACGTCCGGCTGGGATTATTAAAATGCTTGACTTACAAAGACCGATCTATGAACAGACAGCTAGTTACGGTCATTTTGGTCGTACTGATATCGAATTGCCATGGGAACAAACGGACCAAATTGAAAAATTGCAACATTTTTTTAATTAATTTTTAATCGACTCTTTGGGAGTCGATTTTAGTTTGAAGGGAAATTTTAATGCAAGCGCGAACAAACATCAAAATTACTACGATTGCTTTATTTATTGCAACCTTTATGACAGCAGTCGAGGGGACGATTGTTTCAACAGCGATGCCAACCATTGTTGGTGATCTGCATGGAGTCTCCCTGATGAATTGGGTTTTTTCCATTTTTCTATTGACCAATGCAATTACCACGCCAATTTATGGTAAATTAGCTGATCAGTTAGGGCGAAAAAAGATTTTTCTTGCCGGAGTTGTTGTGTTTATCATTGGCTCGCTTTTTTCTGGTCTATCTAATAGTATGGAAACGCTGATTTTTTGGCGGGCTCTTCAAGGAATCGGGGCGGGAGTGATCATGCCGGTTTCCTTTACTATCGTGGCTGATATGTATCCATTTGAGAAACGAGCCCAAGTGATTGGAATCCTCGGATCAGCATGGGGAATTGCTTCAATCATCGGGCCGCTCTTAGGGGGATTCATCGTTGACAGTTTATCATGGCACTGGATTTTCTTCATTAATGTTCCAATTGGCTTGTTGACAATTGTTTTGCTTGCTTGTTTTTTCTATGAGCAGCCCCATAAAAAGACGCAGCCGCTCGACGTGGCGGGAATTATATGGCTGGGCATCTTTTTATTAGCACTAATGGTGGGTTTTCAGCAACTAAGCAGCCAACCTATAAATTATCTAGTGTTAGGTAGCTTTTTATGTGTGACAATTTTGAGTGGGCTCGCTTTTTACTTGCAGGAGCGACACGCTAGTGATCCAATTATTCCCATTGATTTATTTCATAATCGCACTTTCGTAATCCAAAATTGTATTGCTGCTTTGATTAGTGGGTTTATCTTTGGCTACGAAGTATATTTGTCTGATTGGACACAGGGAATTATGGGATTGAAGGCCACATTTGCTGGATTTGCAGTCACTCCAACATCGATTCTTTGGATGGTAGGATCATTTTGGTCAGGGAAATTACTATTAAAGTGGCGACCACAGTTGGTAACCGGGCTTAGTTTAATTTTTATTGGCTTTGGAGCAGTTTCATTAGCATTGCTACCAATTACAACCCCGCTTGTAATCTTTTGGGTTCTGTCAACGATTATGGGGATTGGCTTTGGTCTGTGCATCACGACCTCATCTGTAACTTCTCAAAATGAGGTTAGCAATGAACGAATTGGGGTGGCTTCTTCGTTTAATACTTTGAGCCGAACTTTGGGGCAGACGTTGATGATCTCAGTTTTTGGGATCGTTTTAAATCAAGGAATGGCCAACGGAATTAAGCAGCATCCCCAAGCGAGCCTTAAGTTGATGGATCAATTGATTAATCCACGTACCGCAACTACGTTACCAGCAAGTGTTTTGCCGACGTTACGTCAGATTTTATATGGCGCTTTACACAATGTTTTTTTAGTAGCGTTGTTGTTGGTAATAGCTGCAGTAATCGTTAATTTTTTTGATCGTAAGCAGATTAACTAGCGCTTTTCGATCGCAATCAACATTGGTGGGTGGTTAATTTGATTAATAAATTGATACTGCATTACGTGAAAGTCGGTTTGGGGAAGGTGGGTTACAAAATTTAAAACGGCTTGTTGTTCTTGTTGGCTTCCGTGATGACCGACGTAAACCACTAGGAGCAAGACACCATGGCGGCGTAAGTTTGCTAGCAATTTTTGCATGGCAATTACCGTGGTCTGAGCGGTAGTTGCCAGCTGATGGTCGGCGCCTGGTAAATAGCCAAGATTAAAAATTGCGGCGGCAAGCGGTTCCTTAACGTAGTGATCGGCATTCTCGTGTCCAGTATTTATGAGGCTAACTGGTGTTTCGACGTGATGATTTTCTAACAATGCTCGAGTAGCCTGGATGGCTTTTTTCTGAATATCAAAGCTATAGACATGACCATGATGACCGACTAACTGAGCTAAAAAAAGGGTATCATGCCCATTCCCAGCCGTTGCATCGACAACGGTATCACCAGGATGGACACTTTTAGCTAAAAGATCATGACTGGTTTGCAGTGCTGATTTTAAGTACATGGCAGGTTCCTTTCAGACTAGATAAAAAGACGTTTGAAACTTGTTTTTTGGCAATTGATTTGCTATCATTAATTTAATTATAGTTTAACTTAAATTGTTGAGATGAATTATTACGTTGAAGGTATTGGTCAGCGACTAGGTGGATGGTGTGAACCTAGCTTACCCTCTGCGGAACTTATCATTGAGAGTTAGCCGAATCGAGTAGGTTAATCGTTGTCCGCGTTAAGGAAACCAAGGGTCCCGGTTTTGCGGGGAATTTAGGTGGTACCGCGGTTTTTCGTCCTATAGAATGAAATGTTCTATGGGGCTTTTTTTATCGAGACAGGAGATGGATAAAGATGGTTTATGATCACAATAAAATCGAGGCAAAATGGCAGCATTACTGGGAACAAAATCAAACTTTTCAAACGGAAAATAGTCCCAAACCTGAGCAAGAGAAGTATTATGTCTTAGACATGTTTCCCTATCCATCTGGACAGGGCTTACATGTGGGTCATCCAGAGGGTTATACTGCAACTGATATTATGGCACGATTTAAACGGATGCAGGGAAAGAATGTTCTACATCCCATGGGTTGGGATGCTTTCGGCCTTCCAGCAGAGCAGTATGCTCTAAAAACTAAACATAACCCAGGAAGCTTTACGCAACAGAATATTGCTAACTTTAAGCGTCAAATTAAATCACTCGGATTTTCTTATGATTGGAGTCGAGAGGTTAATACGACTGATGCAAGTTACTATAAGTGGACTCAGTGGATTTTTGAAAAGCTCTATGAAAAGGGCTTGGCGTATGAAGATGAAATTGAAGTTAACTGGGCTCCTGATTTGATGGGAGGAACGGTGGTTGCCAATGAAGAGGTCGTTAATGGAAAAACTGAGCGAGGTGGTTATCCGGTCTATCGTAAGCCGATGAAACAATGGGTTTTGAAAATCACGGCGTATGCGGATCGCTTACTTGATGACCTCGAAGATCTCGATTGGCCAGAAAGTATTAAACAGATGCAACGAAATTGGATTGGTCGTTCAACGGGAGCGCGGATCACTTTTCCAGTGGTTGATTGTCAAGACACCATCGACGTCTTTTCTACTAGGGCGGACACGTTGTTTGGGGCAACTTATTTAGTTCTTGCACCTGAAAATGAACTAGTTGACCGCCTGACTAGTTCCGAACAACAAGCAGCCGTAGCCGATTATAGAAAACAAATTGCCTCAAAATCTGATTTAGAACGAACTGATCTTAATAAAGACAAGACTGGCGTTTTTATTGGATCATATGCTACCAATCCCGTAAATGGTAAGCATTTACCCATTTGGATTAGTGATTATGTACTATCATCTTATGGAACGGGAGCGGTTATGGCTGTTCCAGCTCATGATCAGCGCGACTATGATTTTGCTAAAAAGTTTGCGCTACCGATCATCCCAGTGATTGACGGTGGAAATGTTGAAAAGGAAGCTTATACTGGTGACGGTCAGCACATTAATTCTGGTTTTTTGAATGGATTGAACCGCCAAAAGGGTCTAGATAAGATGATGGAGTGGTTACAGGACCATCATGCTGGGAAATCTCAGGTGAATTACAAATTACGTGATTGGATTTTTTCACGGCAACGCTATTGGGGTGAACCTATTCCAGTAATTCATTGGGATGATGGCACGACTAGCTTGGTTCCAGAGACGGAACTACCACTAAGGTTGCCACAAACGGATGATTTAAAACCATCTGGAACCGGACAGAGTCCCCTTGCAAATCTGACTGAGTGGGTAAATGTAACCGACTCACAGGGACGCCATGGGGTTCGTGATACCAATACCATGCCACAATGGGCGGGTAGTTCTTGGTATTACCTACGTTATATTGATCCTCATAATGATCAAATGATTGCGGATCCAGCAAAGCTAAAGTACTGGCTACCAGTTGATTTGTATGTCGGCGGTGCCGAACATGCGGTGCTCCATCTTTTGTATGCTCGCTTCTGGCATAAGTTTTTATATGATCTGGGGGTTGTCCCAACCAAAGAGCCATTTCAAAAACTAGTTAATCAAGGGATGATTTTGGGTACAAATCACGAAAAGATGTCTAAATCAAAAGGAAACGTGGTTAATCCTGATGAAATTGTAGCGGAGTACGGAGCTGATACGTTGCGCCTATATGAAATGTTCATGGGTCCGCTCGTGGAGTCAAAACCATGGAGTACCGAAGGGCTTGCCGGGGCAAATCGCTGGATCAAACGTTTTTGGCGCCTCTTTATTGATGATGATAATCAAATGAGCGAATTTTTAACGACTGAGAATGATGGCAATTTGACTAAAATTTATCATCAGACTGTGCAGAAAGTCACTAATGATTTGGAAAAAATGCGGTTTAATACTGCTATTTCACAATTAATGGTTTTTGTTAATGCGGTTTATAAGGAACAAAAACTGCCAACTGAATATGCGACCGGACTCGTTAAACTACTGTCACCAATTACGCCCCATCTCTGTGAAGAACTTTGGCAACGTCTAGGAAATAAGAATTCGATTGCCTATGCTGACTGGCCTAGCTATGATGAACAGCAAACGGTTGCTGATCAAATTGAAATTGTAGTTCAAGTCAATGGCAAAGTGCGGGCTCATCTACAGGTTGAGCCGAACATAAAAAATAGTGAACTACAAGAATTAGCACTTGCTAATCAGCATGTGAAAACAGCGGTCACAGGGAAAAAGATTCATAAAATAGTGGTAGTTCCTAGCAAAATTGTTAATATTGTAGCTAGTTAATAATCTGATTGCTTAGAATGTTGAAGGCGGGTTTGATTTTGAATAATGATTTTGATGAAGACGCAGTTCTAGCTGCCAAACAGGCGACGGCTTCGGAACACGGTCGTGCTCAAATGTTGAAGGGTTCAGCCTGGATGACAATTGGGAGTATTCTTTCAAGGATTCTTGGTGCGCTATATATCATTCCATGGCGCTTGATTTTTGGCGCTTCATTATTTCCAATTGCGAATTCACTATATACGCAAGGATATAACATCTATAGTTTTGTATTGATTGTTGCAATTGCAGGGATTCCATCTGCGATTGCAAAACAAGTTGCGCATTACAATGCTTTAAATGAGTATCAAATTGGAGTTAAACTGTATCAGCGTGGACTCATGTTAGCAGTTGGTATGGGGATTATTAGCGCTTTGATTCTATGGCTAGGAGCTCCATTTTTAACTAACGGAGATGCTAATGTAATTCCTGTAATTCGGTCACTAGCATGGGCAGTTCTGATTATTCCAACCATGAGTTTGACCCGTGGATTTTTCCAAGGATATGAAGACATGGCACCCTCAGCTCTGTCGCAGTTTGTGGAACAGCTGGCTCGGGTTATCTATATGTTATTGTCTGCTTTCGTTATTTTACGGGTGTTCAATGGCAGTTGGGTTACCGCAGTGGCACAATCAACCTTTGCTGCTTTTATTGGTGCTATCTTTGGCTTGCTAGTACTCGGTTGGTATTATTGGCGACGGCATGATTATTATCAGCAATTAATAGCGCAGAGTAGCAACAAACTAAGTGTACCAACGCGTCAATTGTATCGCGAAATTATTATGCAAGCAGCTCCGTTTGTGATTTTAGGAGCAGGTGTAACCATTTTTTCTTTGATTGATCAATTTACCTTCTTCCCGATTATGCAAGCTACCACCAAGATCTCAATGCAAGCTTTGCAGGTGAATTATGCAATCTTTGCGGGCAATGCCAATAAACTGACTATGATTGTGATTTCGCTTGCGTCTTCGATTGCAATTACGATGGTTCCGATGTTATCGGCAGCCTTTACCCGCAAAAATGGTCAAGAAGTTCGTTATCAGTTTTCAAATGCATTAATTTTATTTGAATTTGTGATGCTCCCGGCGGCGCTGGGGATGGCTGCAGTTGCGGGTCCTCTAAACAGAACCTTCTATGGTACTTCTAATATGAATTTTAGTAGCAATATTCTATCATTTTCTGCTCTGCAAGCGATTCCAGTGGGGCTGTTTGTGGTAGCGGCTGCCTTAATGCAGGGGGTTTCCCAAAACAAAAAGGCAGTAAAATTTTTTGTGATTGGAACGGTTGTGAAACTGTTGACGCAGTACCCATTGGTAGTCTGGATGGGAGCTTTTGGAACCTTACTATCAACGATCTTGGGTTTTTCGCTAGCTAACTATTTAATCTTGCGAGTGTTAAGTCGACAGTTCGGGATTGAAACTGGTCGAGTTGTTCAAAAAACCGCTGAAATTTTATTATTTTCTTTGGTGATGTATGTCGTATCCTTAGTGGGTGTTTATGCTCTGAACTTCTTGATTGGTTTGGTAGGAAATCCGTTTGGCTCGCTAGCAAGCTTTTTTGTGACAGTGGTTGTTGCTTGCATGGGGGGCATGGTGTATATCTATCTAACTTTAAAAACACATGTTGCTGATGAAGTATTGGGTCAAAAAGTGCAACGTCTCCGTGATGGACTGCACATTAAAAGCTAATTTAAGTAAAAAACAGGGCAGAGATCGTTCAACGGTCTCTGCCCTGTTTAGTTTGATTTTAAAGTGATAGTTTCTGTTCGTGCTGTTTCATAAAGGTAGGTAATGCGGCTGAAATTTGATGTGGCAGGACAACATATTGGGTGGTGGCCAGTTGTTCAGCAATGGCACTGTGGGTATAGACAGCGCTAAGTAAGGCATTTTGGACATCAGTAAACTGGGCAAGGAAACCCGTAATGATGCCAACCAGAGTATCTCCCATTCCTCCAGTTGCCTGGGCTGGGGTCCCAACGGTGTTTTCATAGCAATCGGTAGGGGTATAGACACAAGTTCGATGGGACTTTAAAACGAGATAGCCAGATTGTGACCCTAAAATTTGTTGAAAGGCAATCCGATTTTTCGTGGTAGTTTGTTGGGAGACCTGCAAACCAGAAAGTCGTTCCCATTCGATTTGATGTGGTGTCAGGACGATTGTAGCGGTTGGCAGTGCTAACTGATGGTTTGCGATTAAGGTTAGTGCTGATCCATCTAGGATGAGGATTTGATCAGCAGTAATCATGGCTAAAATTGCTTTCAAGATATGTAGTGCTTGATCTGAGACCCCTAGTCCTGGACCAATGGCCACTACTTTTGCCGTCTTTATAAGTTGCGATTGTTGTTGCTGATAATCAGCCGTCATGGCTTCTGGCACCCAATTATGCACACTTGCAAAATTGATGGGATCAGTTAGGGTGGTAGTTAATCCGGTTCCGGCATACACGGCACCCAGAGTGGCCATGATGATAGCTCCGCCAAATTGCTGATTACCGCCCACCAATACTGCTTTTCCATAGGTTCCCTTAAAACTAGTATTCGGCCGAATCCGAATCGTTTGTGGTAAGATTGCTGATGTAATCTTTTGCATAATAGTTCACCTCTTGTTTAGTATAGCACGAGCTCTTGCATAAGAAATTAACACAGAAAAGGATGATTAAAATGGATTGGAAAGCAGCTGCAGCCGCTCTGCAACCTGAATATTTGGCTGACTTAAAAAAATTAGTAGCAATTGATAGTTCTCGTGACGTAGAACATCAGACGGATGAATTTCCGCTTGGTCCGGGTCCTGCCCATGCGTTACAACAATTCTTAGCATTTGGGGAACGAGATGGGTTTGTTACTAAAAATATTGATAACATCGTTGGTTATATTGAGTACGGTAGTGGTTCTGAATATTTTGCGGTGTTGGGACATGCAGATACGGTTCCCGCTGGAAAGGGTTGGACGACTGATCCATTTAAACTTGAAGTTAGTGGTGATAACCTGATTGGGCGAGGTACTTCAGATGACAAGGGTCCGGCCCTTGCCGCTTACTATGCTTTGCGAATCTTAAAAGCTAATGGGATCCACCCTATGCGTAAAATTAGATTAGTTATTGGAACTGACGAAGAAACCAACTGGACTGGGATGAAACGTTATTTTGAAACTCAACCAGCTCCTTGCGGTGGTTTTTCTCCAGATGCTGAATTTCCATTGATAAATGGAGAAAAAGGTAACACAAGTTTTGAAATTAAATTCCCTCAAACCCAAGATAGCGTTGTGCCCCAATTAAAATCTTTTCAAGCCGGGTTGAAAGAAAATATGGTTCCTCGGGATGCCACTGCGGTGTTGACTAGTGATGAACCGCAAACAGTGGTGAAGGCTTTTAATGATTTCTTACAAACAGTTCCGGTCACTGGAAGTAGCGAAACAGAATCTAATCTGATTCGGTTAGCAATTGTAGGAAAGGCAGCCCACGGAATGGAGCCTAAAAAAGGTTTGAATGCTGGAACATATTTAAGCTCGTTTTTGGCTTCGCAGTCATTAGATCCGGTCGGACAGAAGTTTGTTACTTTCATTGCCCAAAAGCTGCATGATGATTCTCGAGCGGTAAAATTAGGCTTGAATTTCACTGATGAAGTCATGGGGGATCTAACCATGAACGTTGGTCAGATGCAATATACAAATGATACTGGCGGTCTGATTAACACTAACTTTCGTTATCCGCAAGGTGTGGATCCAAATCGAATTGCACAGCAGCTTCAGGCAGCAACTGCTACAGCAACCGTACGACAAATCAGTAATATGCAACCTCATTTTGTAGCAATCGATGATCCGTTGGTTGAATCATTAATGGAAGTTTACCGAAAACAGACTGGTCGTTACCATGATCAACCAGAAGTAGTTGGTGGTGGAACTTATGCACGTCTAATGGAACATGGAGTTGCTTTTGGGGCATTGTTGCCAACGACAACTGATACGATGCATCAAGCAAATGAATTTCAGCCACAGTCGGACTTATTGCTAGCAATGTCAATTTACGCTGAAGCACTGGCAACAGTTACTGATAAATAATCATTGACAAATGATCGCGTTCAGATTATATTCATTGTCAAACGAATAAAAATAAACGGAACAGCAGAGTATAAAACAGGTTAATCTCAGAGAGTTTCTGGTTAGTGCGAAGAAATGATAACGGTTTTAGAAGATGGGCTGGGAGTTATTCTTACTAGTTATGGTAGGAACGGGATGGATGCCGATATTAAATCCGGTGAGATCCAGTGTGATGCTGGGAACTAAGGTGGTAACGCGAGAGCACTCGTCCTTTATGGATGGGTGTTTTTTCTTTTTAAACTTTTTAGGAGAATGAAGATGCGACTAAAAAAACATTGGATTTGGGGCGGAGTTTTGCTGATGATTTTTGTTTTGGGCTACTTTAGCTTTGGAAACAATCGTTCTCAGCAAAAAAATACCATTCGGGTTGGTATTATGGCAGGGTCACAATCTGAACAAGAAATTTGGAATACAGTAGCTGCGACAGCAAAAAAAAGGTATGGATTAAATGTCCAGTTTCAGACCTTTACTGATTACAGTCAACCGAATGCAGCCTTGAGCAGCCATAATATTGATGTTAATGCATTTCAAAACTATCCGTTTTTAAAGCTTTGGAATCAAAAACACCACACCAACATTACAGCGGTTGGCGATACTATTATTGAACCAATGCGAATATATTCTTACCAAGCTAAGCGGCTTAATGATCTGCCAACGAAAGCTACAATTACGATACCTAATGATACCAATAATGAATCGCGGGCACTATTTTTATTGCAGAGTGCGGGATTACTAACACTGAAACCACACGTTAAAATCGCTACTTTACAATCAATTCAGTCTAATCCCAAGCAGCTCAAAATTAAGGAAGTTGATGCTAGTCAGACGGCTCGTTCATTATCTGATGTGTCAGCGGCAGTAGTTAATGGCAACTATGCCCAAACTGCCAACTTAAATCCGCAGCGAGCTATTTTTTCAGAACCATTGCAAAAAAATGCGCACCAATGGATTAATTTTATTGCGGCTAACCAGGCTGATCGTAACAACCCCAAAATTCAAAAATTAGTAAAGGCATACCAATCTGAGCCAACCGCTCGTAAGATCAAACAGGTTTCTGGAACTAATCAAATTCCCGCTTGGAAATTAAATTTAAAGGAGTAATTAGCGATGGAACGTGCACAAAAAATTCAAATTCTGCAAAATATTATTAAAATAAAATCAGTTAACGGTAATGAAAAAGCGGTGTTGCGTTACTTATCGTCCGAGTTACGTAATTTTGGCATTGAGAGTACGCTACTCCCATTTGCTAATGAACCGGAGCGAGCCAATTTATTGGTAGAAATTGGGCAAGGCAAAGATCCCCGAGTATTAGGTCTGACGGGTCATGCTGATACAGTGGCAGTTACCAATGATGATGATTGGAAATTTCCACCATTTTCCGCCACCATTTTGGATGACAAGCTGTATGGACGAGGTGCGGCAGACATGAAAAGTGGGTTGGCGGCTGAAGTGATTGCTTTGATTGAACTAGTTGAAAAGCAGCAAGAACCAGCAGGGATCGTGCGCTTATTGCTCACTGCAGGAGAAGAATTTGGAGCACCAGGAGCCTATCAATTTTTGCCAGAAAAAATCAAAGATTTATCGGCGCTGATAGTTGGGGAAGCAACTGATGGGAATGTTACATTTGCGCACTCCGGCAGTATTAACTATCGGATTACTAGTCAGGGGAAACCAGCGCATAGTTCAACCCCAGAGCTTGGAATTAATGCGATTACGGGACTTGCTAAGTTTTTAGCGGTAGAGGCACACTTGTTTGACAAAGCTCCTCACGACGAAGTTTTGGGTGAAGTTCAGCATAGTGTCACTGTAATCGAAGGAGGGAATCAGGTTAATACAATTCCAGCACGAGCCACCCTCTTAGGAAATGTACGACCAACTACTAGTTTTGATAATCAGGCAGTGATTAGCACGATTCAAGCAGCTCTAGATAGAATTAATCAAGAATCTAGCTACAAATTGAAGTTTGAACTATTACATGATTTTTATCCAATTGAAACGGAAGCAAACCATGCTTTTGTGCAACTAGCTTTGAAAATTAGTCAAATGAACTATCAAGATCGGAAACCAAAATTAATTGTTAATAATGGGGCGAGTGATGCCAGCGTATTTGTACAAACTAATCCAAAAATGCCAGTAATTCTGCTTGGGCCTGATAAAGATCAGTCATCTCATCAAATTGATGAACACACGACCATTTCAAGTTATCTAACCACGATTGCCATCTACGAACAGTTAATCACTGACTATTTTCGCGAATCATCGGCGGACTGATCTAGCTAATCTATTGTACGATTAAAGTCAGGTGTTGACGATAAAATTAAAAACAGCCGTGGGATATAACGAGATGCACGGCTGTTTTTAATAGACTTTTAGGGTTTTCAAACTGAGAATTTTTAATTAGATGGACGCTAGTTTTTGATCGATTTTTTTCAGGACAATTTCGGTATTTTTAGCATCACTTAAATCATATTTTTGTAGATTAAGCATCATTTTTGGACCAAGATCATATTCTTGATACCATGTTTGGTAAGCTAACCACATTTTGTAATAATATTTTTCTAATTCGGGATTTCCCTCAAACTGTTCATAGTCCCGCCCGCGTTTTTTGATACGGGCAAGAATAGTAGGAAAATCTGTTGCTGCATAAACTAGTAAGTCGGGATGCTTTTTTGGTAACTCGTTCAATTCTGACATCATGTTGTCGAGCAGTTTGAGATAAACGCTTAACTCAATGTCAGAAATATTGCCAGCTGCATTATTTTCACGAGTAAAAAGTGCATCTTCATAAATTGAACGGTCTAAGACATTATTATCATCGTTGAGCGCTTGTTTTATCATAGCAAAACGCTTGTTTAAAAAATATATTTGTAATAAAAATCCATATTGTTGTGGATTTTGATAGTACAATGGAAGCACCGGATTATCACCAACGGGCTCAAAAAAAGGTTTGGTTCCTAAGTGGTTTGCGATTAGACTAGTTAGTGTAGTTTTACCGACACCGATCATTCCTGCTGTAATTATCACCATAATAGCTCCTTTTTACTGATGATCTTAGTATAGCATGCTCTATTTTTGGCGGTAAATAGCTGTGAAATAAAGTTTACTAATATGATATTCTAGGAGTGATTAGTTTTGATCAAGATAGTGGTTGCACAAGTATTACAGAAATCTAATAGTTTTTTGCTATTTGGTCTTAGTAACAATGTCATTGGATTTTTTTCTGGTAAAAGCTGGAAGTTACTAATGCTACTTGTCATGATTGCAGTAGTAATTCGAATGGTTTTAACTCCGATAGTGATGCTGATTTTTCAAAAGCTGGATAAGCAGCGCTCCGATGACGTAGCCAATAAAAAGCAGGGGGAACAGGATGAAAAATAGATCACTACTCTGGCAGTATATAATGAGAACCCTGATTTTAGTAGTTTTAATTACAATGGTTTTATTTGTTTCTTCGCCAGTCATCTATCTAGCAAACCATTCGACTAGTATGGCAATACAAATTGTCACTGGAATTGTTTACATAGCCGGATTTTTGATTGCGATTGCGATAGCTTGGCAAGCTTATCAGTCAGTCTGGAAGCAGTCCACGCACCGCCTAACAATCACAGACGTTGGGTTAGTGATAAAAACTTGGATTTTATTTTATGTAATTGAAGTTTTGATGCAGATTTTAAATGAATTGGTTTTTCATCAAGTCGGAACTAAAAATGACCAAGCAATTTCTCATTTGTTACGATCAAATCCGACAGTTCTCTTGTTATTGAGTTTCTCCGTGATTTTTTTGTCTCCGGTTTTAGAAGAACTGGTGTTTCGGGGGTATTTAATTCGCGGTGTTTTTGATAGATTTCCAAAGTGGCTCTCATTAGTTGCCAGTGGCTTGATTTTTTCTAGCGGACATTTAAGTTCTAATATTATTAGTTTTTTTATCTATGCTTTTTTGGGAATGTTATTAGCTTATGTATATTTTAAATCTGAAAAGATCGAAGTAGCAATTATGGTTCATTTTCTAAATAATCTGTTGGCAACGATCCTAATGATTATCTCCTTATACAAAGTGAAAGGATGATTTGGAATGGATATTAGTGAATTTAACTACTATAACAATTTAAAAAATCGACTTGCAAAGGTTGCTTTAGAAATAAAAATCACAGAGCAAGAATATTTGCAAAATATGAAAAATCTCCCGCAGTTACTCAATGACAATGATGTAGCAACGGTTTCTGATCTAGCTCTGGTATATCATCAGGGGAACGATGATCAAGTTGCCGAGGAAATTAAGATGGCACTCGAACATCATGATCGCAACTACCTCTTGAAACACGTAACGTGGTTTTCGGATCCAACCGCAACAAACCTTGCTGCATTGACATCAGAGCAAAAACAGGTTGAAGCGGAGTTAGCTGATGCAGTTTCTTTTTACAAATCATTTGTGCTACCCATCATTCAGAAAATGAAAAAGAACCGCCTTATTCGGATTGATGAGATTAAATCAGACGGTGGTAGCTGTGATACAATCATAAAAATCGATTATTTTTCAACGATTGATGATTTTCGTGAAGACTTTCAGGGAGCTGATTTTGTCACTAGTGTGATTGAAGATTTGTTAGAACGCCATGCATCATTGCATATTCTAATCACTAATAATCAAAACCCGAACCCGTATGATGTAACCGTTACCCCAAAAACAGATGTCAGATAGGAGAAGACCATGGTTGATAAGCGAGACTATAAATATCCGGATACCCAAGCGTATAATTTTGTGATAAAAACTTTAAATGACAACGGGGTCACTGTTCGGGATATTGCCCAAGTGACCTATAATTTACAAAAATCCTATATAAAAATTCCAAGCATGGAGTATGTCGATAAGATCGTAATCGATGTTTTGCACAAACGTGAAGTTTTAAATAATGCGATGGTGGGTTTAGAAATTGACCGCTTAGCAACGCAACATAAATTAGAAGAGCCATTACAGAGTATTGTTGAACATGATTTGGGTGTTTTCGGAGTCGATGAAACCCTTGCGCTCGGCATAGCAAACATTTATGGCACCATCGGAATTACAAATTATTGTGGTCTAGATACAAATAAGCAGGGAATCGTAAAAAAGCTTGATCAAGCGCAAGATCGAGTAACTACTTTTATTGATGATTTGGTTGGTTCGGTGGCTGGAGCCGCCTCGGCTAAAATCGCTCACGAAAATTCATAGTTGCTTAATCAATCTGATCACGGTATAGACCGACCACTTTTCCAAGGATGGTACATTCAGTTAGGATGATGGGTGTCATGCTGTCATTTTCTGGTTGGAGTCGAAAATGGTCGCTTTCTTTATAAAACCGCTTACACGTAGCTTCACCTTCATCATTCATAGCAATTACAATCTCACCATTTTCTGCATTGGGAGTTCGCTCTACAATGACTTGGTCGCCGTCTAGGATGCCAACATTGATCATGCTTTCGCCGCTGATGGTAAGCATAAAGAGATCTTGATGCAGGTGTTTTAAGCTGTCGGGGATGGGAAAGTAGTCAGTCGCCTCTTGAACGGCCAAAATCGGGTTTCCGGCTGCAACGGTTCCAAGTAACGGAATTTTTGTAGCTGTAGTCGGTTGTTCGACTCCTAAAACATCAATCCCGCTCGGAGTAATTTCAATTGCTCGAGGTTTGGTGGGATTTTTAGTTAAAAGCCCTTTTTTTTGCAAACGAGCCAAATGACCGTGCACTGTTGAGGCAGAAGATAAGCCGACGCCGGCTCCAATTTCGCGAACGGTTGGTGGATAACCCTGTTTTTTTACCTCGTCATAGATAAATTGTAAAATTTGAATTTGTTTTGAATTAGATGACATGTGACACCTCAATGTTTTTTGGTATGTTAATAGTAGCATAATTGACCATGATTGCAAACGTTTGTTCGTGCTTGAGCATTGTCTTTTTGGGATCTTTCATGCTATGATAGGAATATATTTTAAAAGGGGAGTGTCGTGATGGCTGAGGACGAAGAACTAAAAAAAATCATCCCAAGAATTAATGAGTTAGCTCATAAAGCAAAATCCGAAGGTTTAACCACTGCAGAAACAGCAGAGCAAGAAAAATTGCGCCGTCAGTATTTAGAACGATTCAAGTCCAACTTTAGAAATCAGGTTGAGCTTACTCGTGTTTTTGATAAAAATGGAAATGAAATCACTTCGGAAAAAGTAAAGGAAGTTCAAAGAAATAAAGATTTACGTGACAACTAGGGAAGGGGAACTCGATAATGTCGACTTTCATTTGGATTTTATTAATTATTTTGGCAGCCGTTGCTGGAGCGGCTGTTGGCTTCTTTGCAGCCCGCAAGTACATGGAAAAGTATTTAAAGGATAATCCGCCAATCAACGAAGAACAGTTGCGAGCAATGATGTTACAGATGGGACAAAAGCCCTCCAAGAAAAAACTAAATCAAATGATGATTGCCATGAAGCGTAACGCGAAGGCATAACAAAAAAACAACCAACTCAATTATCTAGTTAATTGAGCTGGTTGTTTTTTAATGGGGCATTTTACTAACATCCTTATACACGTAATTTGGATTGATTTCATTGTCTAATTCTTTAAAAGCAGCGGTCATTTGGGTTTCAATCTTTTGCTGAGCCGCTTCGTTTAGTTTCAGCCCCTTTTCAATATAAATGGGGTTACCAAAGTTAATGAAAGCCTTATTTCTGCAAAAAGCTGCTTTCAAGGTCAGAGGCCCCTGATAAACGACTGGAATCATAGGCACTCCAGCAGCCTGGGCGATGAATGCAGCACCGCCCTTAAGTTTGCTGGAGTGACGGGTGCCAGAGGGGAACATCATTACGGATAAATCAGTTTTTCGTAAAGTTTTGATTGGTTTTTTAACCACCGAAATCCCTGGATTATCACGATCAACGGGCTCAACATGACATTTTTTCAGACACCAAGCAAAAATACGGTTTTTAAACAATTCTTTTTTAGCGAGAAAGTAAAATTGTTTGGGGAGAAGATTTACGGTGAAGAACAGCATATCAAACCAGGTGCGGTGGGGAGCAATTAACACATAGTTTCCTTGGGGAATTCGGTCTTTGTTAGTAACTTTAGTTTTTCCATTCAGAATCCAAATGATAAATTTAATGAGTGAGAATATAATCGAGTAAAACAAGCTTCTCATCCTTTCTTTTGAGAGGTACAATTGGCATTATATCATCTTTACGGGTTTAGAAATTGAAAGGATTTTTTGATGGATCACATTCAATTATTTCCTGGCGAACGAATTGATCAATTATACAGTCAGAAAATAAAAATTATTCAAAGTTCAGCTGTTTTTTCGTTTTCACTTGATGCCGTTCTTTTAGCTGATTTTGCCCAGGTACGCACTAGTTCAAAGGCTCAAATTGTTGATCTCTGTGCAGGAAATGGGGCAGTGGGGTTGTTTGTAAGTCAAAAGACACATGCTAAAATTACCGAAATCGAAATTCAGCCCGAGCTCTGTGATATGGCTAGGAGAAGTGTCACATTAAATCGTTTAGAAGAACAGATTACGGTTTGTCAAGCAGATCTCAGCGATAGTTTACAATTTTTTACTAAAGAATCCGTTGATAATGTATTGGTAAATCCCCCTTATTTTCCAGTAGCTGCCACTAGCCTAAAAAATCCAAACCAGCATTTGGCGCTAGCACGACACGAGATTGCTACCAATTTAGCCACGGTGGTGGCGATGAGCAGTAAGTTACTGAAAACCGGTGGTACGCTTTTTTTAGTGCATCGGCCAGAGCGACTAACCGAAATTTTAGCAACTTTAGTCCACGAGCGCTTGGTTCCAAAACAAATGCAATTGATCTATCCTCGTATGGGGCAAGCGGCCAATTTAGTATTAATCTCAGCAAAAAAAGACGGCAGACCTGGCGGGTTGAAAATTAAATCCCCAATTGTAACCTATGAAGGAGACAAGTATAGTCCATACTTGCAGCGGTTGTTGTATGCCAAATAAGAAATATTTTATGTATGTATTACTTTGTGGTGATGGCTCATTTTATGGCGGATTTACCACCGATGTTTTGCGACGCTTGCATCAGCATCAGCAGTGCTGTGGTGCTAAATATACCAAGAGCCGACAACCGGTTAGTCTATTGTATAGCTGTCAATTTGCAACTAAGCATGAAGCTTTACAAGCAGAATATCAGTTTAAGCATCAGAGTAGACGCAGTAAGGAAAAGTTTTTGCGGGATCACCAAATTCATTGGTAGTTTAAAGCAGTTACTGAACTTGCCACTTGTATTTTTAATCAAGTGTTTGTATAATTGGTATCGGTATTAATTTACTAATACGCACTCAGACGGTTTTATTCAATAGTGCTCAATGAGTTTTGAATATAAGTCTGGGGAGGTCTAACTATATTTTGGAGGTTTTATTATGGCTGTAGTATCAATGAAACAGTTGTTGGAAGCAGGGGTTCATTTTGGACACCAAACTCGTCGTTGGAATCCTAAGATGGCGAAATATATTTTTACCGAACGAAACGGGATTTACATCATTGATTTACAAAAGACGGTTAAGTTGCTTGGAGTCGCCTATGATTTCTTGAAAAAAGAAGCTGCAGATGATGCCGTTGTATTGTTTGTTGGAACTAAGAAGCAGGCACAGGACTCGATTGAAGAGGAAGCTAAGCGAGCTGGTTCTTTCTATGTTAATCATCGATGGTTAGGTGGAACTTTAACTAACTGGGATACGATCCAAAAACGAATTAAGTATTTAAAGCAGTTAAAGAAGATGGCCACTGATGGAACCTTTGATCGGTTGCCCAAAAAAGAAGCTTCCTTATTAGCAAAACAAACAGAAAAATTGGAACGCTTTCTTGGTGGTATCGAAGATATGCCTAAGCTTCCTGATGTGATGTTTATTGCTGATCCACACAAGGAACAGATTGCTTTGAAAGAAGCGCAAAAATTAAATATCCCTGTGATTGCAATGGTTGATACTAACACTGATCCTGATGGAATTGATTATGTGATTCCTTCTAATGACGATGCGATTCGAGCTATTCGACTGATTACTGCTACGATGGCAGATGCGATTATCGAAGGTCGTCAGGGTGAAGATGAAGTTAGTGAAGAAAGCTTTGAAAAAGCTGATTCAACTAGTGAATCTGAAGATAAATAAGCAGTTAATGGCTGACTTTGCTGAGACCAATGCGGCCTAGCAAGTTGGCTTTTTTAATCGATATATATATATATATATAAAGGAGAGTTAGTTATGGCAAATATTACAGCAAAACAAGTTAAAGAATTACGTGACAAAACTAGTGCCGGCATGATGGATGCTAAAAAAGCACTGGTGGAGGCAGATGGTGATCAACAAAAAGCAATTGATATCTTACGTGAAAAGGGAGTTGCCAAAGCACAAAAAAAGAGTGGGAACACTGCTGCTGACGGATTAACTCGGGTTGCTATCCACGATGACCGCGCTGCAATTGTAGAAGTAAACTCCGAGACGGATTTTGTGGCTGCAAACGATGATTTTAAAGATTTAATTGATGCAATTACTGATCAAATTGCGTTAGAGCAACCGGCTAATTTAGAGGCTGCTAATGAGCTTCACCTTGAAGATGGGAAAGTTCAAGATGAAATTATTCACACTAGTCAAATTACAAATGAAAAGATCACTTTACGTCGGTTTGAAACAATGACAAAGACTAGCGATCAAAGTTTTGGAGCTTACCTCCACAATGGTGGACAAATTGGTGTGTTGGTTAAATTAGACGGAGCTAATTCTACGATTGCTAAGGATGTAGCAATGCATGTGGCTGCGGAAAACCCAGAATTTTTAACGAAAGATGACATCTCCAAAGAACGCCTTGAGCACGAAACCGAAGTTTTGAAAAAAGAGGCTCTGTCAGAAGGGAAACCTGCTAACATTGTTGAAAAAATGGTTGTTGGTCGTTTGAACAAGTTTTTGGCAGGGATTTGCCTGGCAGACCAACCATTTGTAAAAGATCCTGATCAAACCGTTGGCGAATATGTGAAAGCAAATGGTGGTAAATTAGCCGGCTTTGTTCGTTACCAGGTTGGTGAAGGAATTGAATCGGCTTCAGAAGCTGAAGACGAATAATTATGAGAGTTGGCGGGTTCGCCGACTCTTTTTTTGTGGCTAGAATGCATGCTGTTGTTCTAAAAATATTTATGCTAAAATTAAACCATCATGGAATATTTCAGGGGGAAAATTTTAATGTCTGAGTTAAAATATAAACGAATCATTTTAAAGCTAAGCGGGGAAGCGCTGGCTGGAGAAAAGGGATTTGGGATTAATCCTCCGGTAATTAAAAAAATTGCTAAAGAGATTCACGATGTTTATAACCAAGGAATTCAGATTGCAATTGTCGTTGGTGGTGGCAACATGTGGCGTGGCGAAGCTGGTGCTGAAATGGGCATGGAGCGTTCCCAAGCTGATTATATTGGGATGCTATCAACAATTATGAACGGTTTGGCATTACAAGATAACCTCGAATCTGAGGGAGTTCCAACAAGATTACAGACTTCAATTGAAATGCGACAGATTGCAGAACCATACATTCGGCGAAAAGCAATTCGTCATCTTGAAAAGGGACGAATTGTTATTTTTTCTGGTGGAACTGGAAACCCTTATTTTTCAACAGATACAACCGCAGTTTTGCGGGCGGCTGAAATCGACGCCGATGCAATTCTGATGGCAAAAAATGGAGTTGATGGCATCTATTCGGCTGATCCCAAAACCGATGCTTCGGCTATTAAGTATGATAAATTAACTCAACTTGATATTTTGAATAAAGGCTTGCAGGTAATGGATTCAACGGCAAGTTCCCTATCGATGGACAATAACATTCCATTGGTAGTTTTCAATTTAAACGAGCCGGGGAATATTAAACGAGTTGTTCATGGTCAAAATATTGGAACAATTGTGGAGGGGAAATAATTTATGGCAGGACAGCAACAGTTAGTTAAAGATGCACAAGATAAAATGAAAAAGAGTAATTCAGTATTAGCAACCGATTTAAGTCAGATGCGAACGGGACGAGCTAATGCCAACGTATTAAAACCGGTTCGCGTTGATTATTACGGTGCTAGTACGCCACTAAATCAAGTCGCATCGATTTCAATTCCGGAAGCACGGATCATCATGGTGACACCTTATGATAAGAATTCATTAGGAGACATTGAACGTGGGATTTTGGAAGCTGACTTGGGATTAAATCCGATGAATGATGGTGACAACATTCGAATTGAGATTCCCCAGTTAACTGAGGAACGGCGTCAAGAAATCGCTAAAAAAGCTAAGGCAGTTGGAGAACAGACCAAAGTAGCAATTCGTAACATTCGACGTGATAGTATGGATTTAGTTAAAAGACAAAATAAAAGTGATGAACTTAACGATGATGAGGCTCATGATTTAGAAAACCAGATTCAAACGGCAACGAATGATGCCATTAAAAAAGTTGATGAGATTGTAAAAGATAAGCAACAGTCAATCATGACTGATTAGCTTGGGATTGAAACTATGAACGAACAACCGCAAGAAATTTTGCCTGGAACGCCTGCTTTCGATAGGATGGTTTTTCGGTTAAAGAAAACACCAACTGCAGATAATATTGCAGTGTTTGATTTTTCTAGTCAGCGGCTAGTCCGATTGGAGCCGCAAGTGTATACAATGCCAGCTTGCCTGACCCATCAATTGCAGATCTTTTTTTTGGTTACTAAAACTGTTCCTGGTGATTGGGTAATGGCCTTCTCGCGGGCGACTATGGATGATCAAAATCAGGTGACTAATCTGTCAGCAGCACTACCAACGGGACAAGGCTTAAATCTGATTAGTGAGAACAACCCAGCAATAGCTAATCAGTTGCTACGGTATTTTCAAACATTAGCGGATGCAAATTATGGCGAATGGAAATTAATTGGTTAAAGGGTGAGATTTCTCATCCTTTATTTATGCTAATGATGGAGTAAATCATGGATCATGAATTAGATGAACACCGACTTCCAGCTCACGTTGCAATTATTATGGACGGAAATGGTCGCTGGGCACAGCAACGTCATTTGCCAAGAATTGCTGGACATAAACGGGGAATGAACGTCATTGAAGAAATTACAACAACTGCTAGTGATTTGGGAATCAAAGTTCTAACTGTCTATGCTTTTTCAACGGAAAATTGGAAAAGACCAGCGAAAGAAATAAAGTACATTATGAGTTTGCCAACGATTTTTTTTAAAAATTTTGTTCCTAAATTGATTAAAAACAACATCAAGGTAACAACAATCGGTGATGAATCAGCGCTACCACCAGCAACTCAAGCAGCAGTAACAGCTGCTAAGGAAGATACGAGTGAAAACACCGGGATGATTTTAAACTTTGCGATTAATTACGGCAGTCGTGATGAATTAGTTGAAGTAATGCAGAGGTTAGGTAGTTTTGTTCAGCAAGGAAAGTTACGTCCCGATCAGATTACAGCAGCAACCATTGCTTCCCAATTAGAAACAGCTCAATTTGGTGAAGCTGCTGATCCAGATGTAATTATTCGAACAAGTGGTGAGCAACGCTTGTCTAATTTTTTGTTATGGCAAGCTGCTTATAGTGAACTCGTATTCACGAATACGCTTTGGCCGGATTTCACCTCGGCAGATTTTATGGATTGCTTACTAGAGTTTCAAAACCGACATCGGCGCTTTGGTGGCGTAAAAAACAAATAGGAGAAGACCAATCATGAAGCAACGGACTATAACGGCAGTAATCGCTTTATTAATTTTTATTCCCATCATTATTTTAGGCGGAGTGTGGGTTAGCAGTGCGGCAGTCGGATTGGGCTTGCTAGCAATGGCAGAGATTTTCATCATGAAGAAGAAACTACTAATTTCTCCAGAGGCGTTAATTACGTTTGTTGGAGTGACTGCGATTATTATTCCCAAGGCTTTTTTAGGGTTTCTCCCCGCCGCATGGTCACCCTCCTTTTCATTTTATGTAGTAGTGATGTTATTATTACTAACAACGGTTTTTTCCAAAAATAAGTTTAACTTTGATGATGCCGGGGTATATACGTTAGCAATGCTATACATTGGAATGGGTTTTAATTATTTCATTACGGCTCGCCAGGAGGGACTGACAACCCTTTTGTATGCTTTGCTAATTGTTTGGTGTACGGACACAGGAGCTTACATGGTTGGAAAGTACTTTGGTAAGCATAAATTAGCTAAGCATATCTCTCCTAATAAAACTTGGGAAGGTTCCATCGGTGGAACAATTTTGGCTACGCTGATTGTTAGTATTTTTACCATAGTTTTTCCAATTGGAAATTTAACACTACTTCCTATGATTGCGACTACCATTTTATTATCTATTGGTGGTCAACTGGGTGATTTGGTTGAATCAGCGCTTAAACGTTACTATGGAGTTAAAGATTCCGGCAAAATCTTACCAGGTCATGGTGGGATTTTAGATCGTTTTGATAGTCTGTTATTTGTATTACCACTGCTACATTTATTTGGAATTATCTAGTTGAAAGGTATGTGAGGTTGTGTTAACTACCATTATCAGTTTTATTATTGTGTTTGGAATTTTGGTCTTTGTCCATGAGTTTGGTCATTTTATCGTTGCAAAACGAGCTGGCTTAATGGTGCGAGAGTTTTCAATTGGAATGGGGCCAAAACTGTTCTTTTATCACTATCATCAAACAACTTATACGTTGCGCCTTCTTCCGATCGGTGGGTACGTCTTATTAGCTGGCAATGATGACGATGAAGTTAATCAAATTAAGCCAGGGACAGATGTTCGGCTCCAACTAAATCAGGCGGGTATTGTAACTAAAATTGATTTGAGTCGCAATCAACAATTACTACAGGGAATTCCATTTCAGGTTGCCAAGGCCGATTTAGTTAATACCCTTGAGATTAGTGGATATGAAAATGGAGCTGAAGAAATAAAAAAGCAGTATCAAGTTGACCATGATGCGTTAATAGTTCAACCAAACGGAATCGCACTGCAGATTGCTCCCGTTGATGTCCAATTTCAAAATGCTCCGGTTTGGAAAAAGCTACTGGTTAACCTAGCTGGAATTGTTAATAATATTTTGTTGGCAATTGTTGCTTTTACAGTACTGGCTTTCTTGCAAGGTGGAGTTAGCAAAAATACCAATCAAATCCAGATTAGTAATGTAAAGCCCGCCATTGCAAAACAGGCTGGTTTACAAAATGGGGATCGCATAACAACAGTTAATGGACAGAAAACAGCTAATTTTACTGATCTTAGCCAGGCAATTAGCAAATTACCTGGAAAACGAGCTAAATTAACTGTCAAACGTGGCCAACAAGAGAAAGATGTAGTAGTAAAATTAGGTTCCAAAAAAGTTCAAAAACAACGAGTTGGCTATTTAGGGATTACCGCTGCAGTCGACCATAGCTTACGAGCAAAATTTCTAGCTGGATTTTCACGAACCTGGATGACAGCCAAACAGCTTTTTGGGGCACTGTGGTATATGGTTAGCGGTCATTTTTCACTAAATGATCTGGGTGGTCCGGTGGCGATTTTTGCCACCACCTCACAGGCAACTTCATATGGAATGGTTGGCGTTATTTCATTTTTAGCTTGGCTGTCAATTAACTTGGCGATCGTTAATCTGATTCCGATCCCCGCGCTTGATGGGGGCAAAATTCTTTTAAATGTCATTGAAATGTTACGTGGCAAGCCACTTTCAGAACGGTTTGAAACGTTGCTTACAATTGGGGGCTTCGTCTTTTTGATTGGGCTGATGCTCTTGGTAACGTGGAACGATATTATGCGGTATTTTATCCGTTAAATTAGAAGTGAGGAAAACTATGCGACAATCAAAAATATTAATTCCAACACAAAAGCAGGACCCAGCGGGAGCCGAAGCATTGAGTCATAAGTTGTTGTTGCGGGCAGGCTTTATTCGGCAAATCTCAGCGGGAAACTATGCGTACTTGCCACTAGCTTACCGGGTTTTAGCTCGAATTAAGACCATTATTAGAGAAGAGCTAGATCGCACGGATGCAACGGAAATGTTATTACCGACAATGATTCCAGCTGAATTTTGGAAAAAATCTGGTAGATATGCTGCTTACGGGCCCGAACTCTTTCGATTAAAGAATCGCCATGATACCGATTTTATTTTGGGACCAACGCATGAAGAAACAGTTACGGAACTGATTAAAGCAACAGTTAGTTCTTACAAAAAATTACCTTTAAATATTTATCAGATTCAATCTAAATATCGAGATGAGGATCGTCCTCGATATGGGTTACTCCGCAGTCGAGAATTTATGATGCTTGATTCTTACTCTTTTGCTGCTTCAGATGAAGACTTGGATCAGACCTATCGCGCTATGCGACAGGCTTTCACTAAAATTTTTGATCGAATCGGGTTAGACTATCAAAGCATTATTGGAGATAGCGGTAGCATGGGTGGCTCTGATTCAATGGAGTTTTCTGCACCAGCTGCTGTTGGTGAAGATACAATTGTGTACTCTGACAATAGTGAATATGCCGCTAATCTTGAAATGGCGACAAACTTAGTAATGAACAAAAAATCCCATGCTGAGCCCCAATCGCTTCAGGTGGTAGCAACTGCTAACTGTAAAAATGTAGCAGATGTTGCAGCGCTTTTAGAGGTTTCAACTGACCAAATTATCAAAAGTCTTTTGTATGATGTTGATGGGCAACTGGTCTTGGTTTTATTACGTGGATCACAAACAGTAAATGAAAATAAGCTGCAAAACTTTTTTAATGCCGATCGCCTTCAACTAGCAGATGCAATTGAAACAAAGGTGCAAGTGTTGCAAGATGGAACGCTTGCACTTCCCTCCAAAATGGTTGTCGTCGCTGATGAATACGTTCATGGGATGGTAAATGGTGTAATTGGGGCCCCAGCAATGGCAGTGATTGTTAACAGTCAGGGCGCTAAGTTGCCAAATGTAGACCTGACAACGGATCCTATTGGTAAACACTACACTGGTTTTAATCCCAGTCGTGATTTTCCTGACTTACAATATGGCGATTTTCGCATGGTTAATGAGGGGGATATTTCTCCTGATGGAAGCGGAGTATTGCATTTTACCAAGGGAATTGAGGTTGGGCACATTTTTAAATTGGGTACTAGATATTCTACTAGTTTGGATGCTACGATCTTAGATGAAAATGGTCGTCAGCAGCCGGTTATTATGGGCTGTTATGGAATTGGCGTAAGCCGACTGCTATCAGCAGTTACTGAGCAACAAGCTGATGAAAACGGTCTAATTTGGCCACGGAGTATTGCTCCGTTTGATGTCCATGTGCTTCCAATTAACATTAAGGATGAGAAACAAAGAACTTTAGCTGAGCAAATTACCACTAATCTTGAAAATGATGGTTTGGAAGTACTTTTAGACGATCGGAAAGAACGCGCAGGAGTTAAATTTGCTGATGCAGATTTGATTGGAATCCCAATTCGGATAACTCTCGGCAAAAAAGTTGCAGAAGATATTGTTGAGGTTAAGATTCGTAAAACTGGTGAAACCATTGAGACGCGAGTTGATGATTTGAAAAATACAATTGATATTTTAGCTAAAAACATTTAAATGGCTAAGCCAGTTTTTACTGGCTTTTTTGCTTGCGAGGGAAGGAGAACGTTGTGCCTTTAGATCAAACTGAGACATTTAATAAACTACTTGATCAGTTGCAAATTCCAACTGAACAACGGTCAGTTTTCCAAGGTGGGAAGATTGAAGGGGTTATCGTCCACGAGAAATCGAAGTGTTGGGAATTTAATTTTTATTTCCCCGAAATTTTACCGTTTTCAGACTTTAACAATTTGGTTATGCAGTTAGAAACGGTTTTTACGCCGATTGCTCGAGTAGATTTTACTATCAAAACTACGCAATCCCAATTGGATGACCGTAAGCTCGGTGATTATTGGGATTGGGTGGTAACTCATGCTGACTTGCAGTCCAGCTTTGTTCAGGAGCTTTGTGATAAAAATGTCCCAAAATTAGATAACGATCACCGCGTAACTTTTTTAGCAGTCAATGAGATGGTTCAGCGTTTCTTAACTGAAAAGGGACTCGGTTCCATTGAACGTACCTATCAAAAAGTCGGTTTTCCTAAATTTAACATCCATACAATGGTTGATGACAGTGCCTCTCAAAAACAACTGGAGAATTTACAGACGCAAAAAAAGGCACGAGATGAGAAACTTGCTGCGCAAGCCCAGCAGGCAATGAATCAAACTACGGTTCAAAAAGAGGCCCACCAGCGGGGAAAAACAGCAGTAATTGGCAGAAAAATTGCTGACGGAAGTGAAACGACGCAGCTAGAACAAATTACTGATGAAGAACGGTCAGTAATAATTAATGGGTACGTTTTTGATCGTGAAGTCCGAAAGCTACGTTCTGGTCGTAAGCTACTCATCCTAAAGTTAACCGATTATTCATCGTCAATAACGGTTAAGAAATTTTCAAAGGATGACGAGGAAGCCCTTCAGTTTGATCAGCTACAAGTGGGGGACTGGTTGAAAATTCGAGGAACAATTCAAGAGGATAACTATGCACATGAGCTTGTTATGAATGCTTATGATATTAACCCAGTTGTTCATGAAAATCGTCAAGACCAAGCCGAACCCGCACAAAAACGGGTGGAGCTTCATCTGCACTCGAATATGAGTCAGATGGATGCGACCAATTCGATTACTGATTTTGTTAAGCAGGCGCATACCTGGGGACAACCAGCGCTTGCGATCACTGACCATGATAATGTTCAGGCATTTCCCGATGCTTTTCGTGCTGCAGAAAAATATCAAGTAAAGATGTTATACGGAATGGAAGCAAATGTAGTTGATGATGGTGAACCGATTGCTTACAATGATGCGCACCGATCATTAAGGGATGCAACTTATGTAATTTTTGACACTGAAACAACGGGATTATCGGCTGTTTATGATCGGGTAATTGAATTATCAGCAGTTAAGATGCAAGGAAATCAGGTCATTGAAAAATTCGAAGAATTTATTGATCCCAAGTTTCATTTGTCAGAACAGACAACCAATTTGACATCGATCACCGATGAAATGGTGGCAGGTTCTAAAAGTGAGGCTGAGGTTTTTCGGCTTTTTCGGGAGTTTTGTGGTGACGCTATTATCGTTGGTCACAACGTTACGTTTGACATTGGATTTATGGATACTGGTTATCGTCGGCATGACATGGAAGAAATCAAAAATCCAATCATTGATACGCTCACACTCTCCCGCTTTTTATATCCTGATTTTAAAAGTTATCGATTAAATACACTAGCTAAAAAATTTGATGTAGCCTTGGAACATCATCACCGTGCGATTTATGATGCTGAAACGACGGGAAAATTAAATTATTTATTTTTAAAAGATGCTGAATCCGAATATCATATTGAGTTTCATGATCAATTAAATGAACATATGACAGAAAATGATGCTTATAAGCACGCTCGCCCCTTTCACGCCATTTTATTAGCGCAGACGCAAGCTGGATTAAAAAATCTGTTTAAGTTAGTTTCGCTTGCTCACATCAAATATTTTTACCGAGTTCCTAGAATCCCACGGAGTGTTTTAACAGAATATCGTGATGGAATTTTAGTGGGTTCTGCTTGCTCAAGTAATGAAGTTTTCACCGCCATGATGCAAAAAGGGGAAGCAGCAGCGTTAGCCAAAGCTGATTTTTATGATTATTTAGAGATTCAACCACCAGCTGCTTATCAACCATTACTTGATCAAAAATTGATAAGTGATCGGGGAAAGTTACAAGAAATCTTAAAGAAAATGGTTTCGGTCGCCCATAAAGTCCAAGTTCCAATTGTGGCAACGGGAGATGCGCATTATTTAGAACCACATGATGCCATTTATCGTAAGATTTTAATTAATTCTCAGGGTGGAGCTAATCCACTAAATCGAACGGAATTACCAGATCTCCATTTTCGGACAACGGATGAAATGTTACATGATTTTAGCTTTTTGGGAGAAGCAACTGCTAAACAGTTGGTTGTTACTAATCCTCAAAGCATTGTTGATCGAGTTGATGAAATCCACCCTTTGAAGGACAAACTATACACTCCCAAGATGGAGGGGGCGGAAACAGAAATCAAGGAGCGGAGCCTTGATCGTGCACACCAATTGTATGGTGATCATCTCCCTGAGATTGTCCAGCAACGACTTGATCGGGAACTTAAAAGTATTATCGGTAATGGATTTTCCGTGATTTACTTAATTTCTCAACGTTTGGTAGCTAAGAGTAATAAGGATGGTTACTTAGTTGGATCTCGAGGTTCGGTTGGGTCAAGTCTTGTTGCCACAATGACCGGGATTACGGAAGTTAACCCGCTTCCCCCGCACTATCGTTGTCCGCAGTGTCATTACTCAAAGTTTTTTACAAAGGGTGAATATAGTTCTGGATTTGATTTACCAGCTGCCCAGTGTCCGGAGTGTAAAACAACCATGATTGGTGATGGTCATAATATTCCCTTTGAAACCTTTTTAGGTTTTAAAGGGAATAAAGTCCCTGATATTGATTTGAATTTTTCCGGTGATTATCAGGCAATTGCCCATAACTATACGAAGGTACTCTTCGGTGAAAATAATGTTTTCCGAGCAGGAACGATTGGAACGGTTGCTGATAAAACCGCCTATGGGTATGTGAAGGCTTATGAACGAGATACCGGGAAAAACTTTCGCAATGCTGAGATTGATCGGTTAGCAAAGGGAGCTACTGGAGTTAAACGAACTACTGGTCAACATCCAGCTGGGATCATTGTTGTTCCTGATTATATGGATATCTATGATTTCACTCCTATTCAATATCCAGCTGAAGACCAGCATGCTGCGTGGAAAACAACTCATTTTGATTTTCATTCAATTCATGATAATATCCTGAAGCTTGATATTTTAGGGCATGATGATCCGACCATGATTCGGATGCTTCAAGACTTATCTGGGATTGACCCCTATTCGATTCCTATGAATGATTCAGGAGTTATGTCATTGTTTAGTAGTCCTAAAATTCTCGGTGTTACGAGTGAAGCCATTTCCTCAAAAACCGGAACTTTAGGGATCCCAGAGTTTGGGACGCGCTTTGTTCGAGGGATGTTAGAAGCCACCCATCCACAGAACTTTTCCGATTTACTACAAATTTCTGGACTCTCGCATGGAACTGATGTTTGGTTAGGAAATGCTGAAGAATTAATTAAGGAAGGCATTGCTACCATTTCAGATGTGATTGGTTGCCGTGATAACATCATGACTGATTTGATTAATTGGGGAGTCGATACGGAAACTTCCTTTCAAGTTATGGAACAGGTGCGGCATGGTCGTGGAATCGATGATGAGAAGCAAGCGGTACTGAAACAAGCGAAGGTTCCAGACTGGTATATTGATTCGTGTCTTAAGATCAAATATATGTTTCCTAGAGCACATGCTACGGCGTATGTATTAATGGCGCTGCGAGTGGCTTATTTTAAAGTCTATTTCCCATTAGTATATTATGCAGCTTATTTTTCAGTTCGTGCTGATGATTTTGATGTGGTTGCAATGGCTCGTGGAACTAACGCTGTTCAGGATTTAATCCAACAGATTGAAGCTAAAGGATCAGAGGCCTCAACTAAGGAAAAAAACTTGTTGACGGTCATGCAGTTAGCTAATGAAATGTTAGCTCGTGGGTATCAATTTGAAATGGTTGATTTGGAGCGTTCAGATGCGGCGCAGTGGCTGATGGATGGTGACCGCTTGTTGGCTCCATTTAGTGCTATTCCTGGATTAGGGCTAAACGTTGCAAAACAGATCGTGGCAGCTCGTGCCGATAAACCGTTTATTTCTAAAGAAGACCTAGCTAAGCGAGGTGGGGTATCTAAGACCATCATTGAGTTTATGCGGCAACATCAGGTTTTGAACGACTTGCCCGATGAAAATCAACTTAGTCTCTTTGATCTATAGTGATTGTCATGACATGCAATTCGTGATACTATTAGAGTACGATTAATCAACTCTCTTGGAGTGAGCAGCGATGCTCACTCTTTTTATTGAAAGCATTTTGGAGGAAAATAGTTGAGTGAAGCAAACGAAATTATTAAGCAAGTTGCGGCAGTGGTGACGCCCATCCTGCAGGCTCATCAGTTTTATTTAGATCGGATTGAATTTGTTAAAGAAGCTGGAAACTGGTATCTAAGAGTTTTTATCGATAAGGATGAGGGGATTACTCTTGATGACTGTGTGTTAGTCAGCGATCAACTGGGGACTCGTTTGGACGAACTAGTACCAGATCCGTTTGTGGATCCCTATTTTTTGGAGGTTTCGTCCCCAGGGGCAGAACGCCCGTTATTAAACGAAACGGATTATCAGCATGCCCTCCATCGATTTATCCACGTTAGTTTGTACCAAAAATTGGAGCAGCAGAAGGAGTTTGAAGGAACGCTAATGGAGCTTGACGCAGACGAGCTTACTTTGTCGGTTAAGCAAAAAGGAGTTAGGCAAACGGTGGTAATTCCACGTCAACTGGTTGCCAAAGCTCGTCTAGCAATTGACTTTAGTCAGGAGGAATCACGATGAGTAAAGAATTAGTAAGTGCCCTTGATGATCTCGAACGAGAAAAAGGGATCAAAAAGGATGTGGTGATTGAAGCCCTAGAAGCAGCACTGGTTTCAGCTTATAAACGCAATTATGATCAAGCTCAAAATGTATCGGTAGTTTTTGATGAAGCCAAGGGAAACATGAATGTTTATGCAGTGAAAAAAGTGGTCTCTGATGTTAGTGATCCACGACTCGAGGTTAGTTTGGACGATGCGTTGAAAATTAATCGTGGCTATGAACTTGGAGATGAGATCAAATTCCAAGTCACGCCCAAAAATTTTGGGCGCATTGCTGCGCAGACCGCCAAACAGGTCATTATGCAAAGGGTGCGAGAAGCCGAACGGGCAACTGTTTATAATAAATACAGCAAATATCAAGATGAATTGGTAACTGCTGAAGTTGAACGGCAAGACAATCGGTTTGTATACTTGACCTTAGATGGGGTGGAAGCCGTCATGGCAGCTAAAGATCAAATGCCAAATGAACATTATCGTCCCCAAGATAAGCTTAAAGTTTATGTAACCAACGTCGATGATGCAGCTAAGGGTCCTCAAGTTTTTGTTAGCCGCACGGCCCCAGGGATGTTAAAGCGATTATTTGAACAAGAAGTTCCAGAAGTTTATGATGGGACGGTGGAGATTGTCTCAGTTGCACGAGAAGCAGGCGATCGTTCTAAAGTAGCGGTTCGGTCTAACCAGCCAAATATTGATCCAGTTGGAACGACTGTCGGTCCGCGCGGACAACGGGTGCAAGACATTTTGAATGAATTAGATGGAGAAAACATTGATATTGTTCAGTGGAATGATGACCCAGCTGAATTCATTGCAAACGCACTCAATCCCGCCGATGTTATTGATGTAATTTTCAAAGACGGTCAGGACAAAGCTTGCACAATTGTAGTGCCAGACGACCAGCTATCATTAGCTATTGGTAAACGTGGGCAAAATGCCCGATTAGCTGCTCGATTGACTGGATACCGGATTGATATCAAATCGGAATCTGAAATGAATGATTCTGAAGAGGAAGCACCGGAAGCAACAGAATAGGTAAAGGGGGTCGACTGATATGAAAAAAAGAAAGATTCCCATGCGAAAAGATGTGCTTTCGCAGGAAATGTTTCCCAAACGACAGTTAATTCGAATTGTGCGTGATCAGCAGCACCAAGTGACTCTCGACCCTACGGGGAAAAAATCAGGACGCGGGGCCTATGTTCGCATTGATGTAGCTGCGGTAAAAGAAGCTTATCAACAGCGCACTCTCGATCAGGTTTTTGAGATCCCACTTTCTGATCAGTTTTATGAGGAATTAATTGCTTACGTCGATCATTTGCAAGCACGTCAGGAATTAATTAAAAATGAAAAACTATGATAAAGTAGTAAATTTATTGGGAATTGCTCGTCGAGCTGGTAAAATAATCTCAGGTGAAGAAATTGTGTTAGCGGGAATTAAAAACGGTTCAGTGGCATTTTTGTTTTTAGCCAGTGATGCTGGTCTTGCTACCGCAAAAAAAATCCAAAATAAGTGTCAGTATTATCAGATTCCTAGCTGTACAGCGTTGTCAAAAGCAGCTTTAAGTACGGCGATAGGACAACAACGAACGATTGTAGCAGTTACAGATCAAGGGTTTGCGAGGAAAATAAATGAACTGATTAAAGAATAAAGGAGCGTGATTCCATGGCGAAAAAACGAATCTACGAATTAGCAAAAGAGCTTAAATTACCAAGCAAAAGGGTTTTAGATGCAGCTCAGGCACGTGAAATTGATGTAAAAAATCATATGGCAACCTTGGATGGTTCACAGGAGAAAACAGTGCGAGCATACTTACAACCACGCAAGGCAACTAATAATAAGCCAAAACCGGCTGCTAAACGAGCTACCACTCGTTCGCAAACGGACCAAGCAACGGCTTCTAAACCAGTGCGGTCAGCAAAAGCAAAGCCACAGGGAAAGACGGCTACTACTCAACATCAGCAGCCACATTCAACTACACAAAAACCAACAACTGGAAAGAATCACAGTTCCCAGGGACAGCATCAAACTAAGACCAAAACTACCGGCAACGGAACTGGCAAGTTTGGTGGAAGTCTAAAGCGAAGTAGTAATCCGAATGGAACTGCAAACAGTAACAAAAAGAAGCGTCGAAACCGGAAAAATCGGACTAATCGCTTTAATAGCATGTATTCTAAAAACCAGCGAATTCGTCAGAATCATAAGAAAAAGGCGCCAACAGTTCGAAAAAATCGGCCGTTACCAGAAGTGTTAGTTTATCAAGACGGAATGAATGCACAAGATTTGGGTAAGATTTTGCATCGTGAACCAGCAGAAATTATCAAAAAGTTATTCATGCTTGGGATGATGGTTAATCAGAACCAATCATTAGATAAAGATGCGATCGAAGTTTTAGCTGACGACTACGGGATTAAGTCCCAAGAGAAAGAAACGGTCAATGTTTCTGATATTGATAAGTTTTTTGAAGAAGAGGAACAAAACAAAGACTATCAGGCTCCACGTCCACCAGTAGTTACAATTATGGGGCACGTTGACCATGGGAAGACGACGTTATTAGATTACTTGCGCGACTCTCATATTACGGCTGGGGAAGCAGGGGGGATTACGCAGGCAATTGGTGCGTACCAGTTACATCATGATGGTAAAATTATTACCTTCTTAGACACGCCTGGACACGCTGCCTTCACAGAAATGCGAGCTCGTGGTGCTAACGTGACTGATATTACCGTTTTAGTGGTTGCTGCCGATGATGGAGTGATGCCACAAACCGTTGAAGCAATCGATCATGCTAAGGCAGCCCAAACACCAATTATTGTTGCCGTTAATAAAATCGATAAGGCCGGTGCTAACCCTAACCATGTCAAAGAACAATTGATGAATTATGGCTTAGTGCCAGAAGATTATGGTGGCGATACGATTTTTGTTGATATTTCCGCTAAGAATGGAACGAATGTTGACGAATTGCTCAACATGATTCTTTTACAGTCCGATGTGATGGAATTACAGGCTAATCCTAAACAAAATGGAGCTGGTTCAGTGATTGAGGCTCGACTTGATCGGGGAAAAGGTCCAGTTGCCACTTTGTTGGTTCAGCAGGGAACTTTACACACGGGTGATCCAATTGTGGTTGGCGATACTTTTGGTCGGGTTCGAACAATGGCAAATGAACTTGGTCAGGATATTACGACCGCTACTCCCGCCACTCCAGTAGAAATTACAGGTTTGAATGGGGTTCCAGAAGCCGGTGATCGGTTTGTAGTCTTTAACGATGAAAAAACGGCGCGAACTGCTGGAGAAGAACGGGCTAAAGAAGCTCAGTTGGAAGAGCGAAAACAAAATAATCGAGTCACGCTTGATAATCTGTTTGATTCCATGAAACAAGAGGATTTAAAACAAGTAAATGTGATTATTAAAGCTGATGTACAGGGATCTGTTGAAGCACTCGCTGATAGTCTTCGTAAAATCGATGTTTCTGGAGTTAATGTGAATGTCATTCATGCTTCGGTAGGAGCCGTCAATGAAAGTGATGTTGCGCTTGCCAAGGCTAGTAATGCAATTATCATCGGCTTTAATGTGCGTCCTACGCCTCAAGCAAAGAGCCAAGGAGAACTTGATAATGTTGACATTCGCTTATACCAGGTGATTTACAATGCCATTGATGATGTGACGGCCGCAATGAAAGGTAAACTTGATCCAACCTATGTTGAAGAAGTTACTGGGAATATTGAGGTACGTCAGCTTTATAAGGCTTCTTCTGTGGGTACGATTGCTGGTGGCATGGTTAGCGATGGTTTTGTTGCCAACGATAGCAAAGTTCATCTTATTCGAAATGGAGTCGTTAAGTATGATGGTGAACTTGGGAGCTTGAAACGGTTTAAAGACGATGTTAAGGAAGTTAAGCAGGGCCATGAATGTGGTTTAACCATTGAAAATTACAATGACATTAAAGTTGGCGATGTGATTGAAGCTTATCGAATGAAAGAAGTTGCACCGCAATAATTTTAAGAGGTGAGAAACATGGCACAGTATCGCGTTGGTCGGTTGCAACAAGAGATTCAAAAAGAAGTTGATGATATCTTGTTAAAGCGAGTACGAGACCCACGAGTACAAGGAGTTACCATTACTGGAGTAAAGGCAACTGGTGATCTTCAGCAGGCTACGATTTATTACAGTATTTTGTCCGATGACCAGCAAGAACAAGAAAAAGTGCAACAAGGACTGGATAAAGCTACTGGATTAATTAGAGGAGAACTTGGTCATCGCCTTAGTATTTATGTTACTCCAGAGATTCACTTTGAGTTAGATCAGTCGGTTCAATATGGAAATAAGATTGATCAACTAATTAACAAATTAAACCGTAACTAGCAAAAATGACTGAGATCAATCTCAGTCATTTTTACGTACATAAGGAGCGTGTGGAAATGATTAGTGGCATAATTCCGCTAAATAAACCGGTAGGAATGACTAGTTTTGATTGTGTTAGTCGGATTCGCCACCTTTATAACCAGAAGCGGGTGGGACACAGTGGCACCCTCGATCCGAATGTTAACGGGGTACTACCCATCTGCTTGGGATATGCAACCAAACTAGTTGATAATTTAATGGCTACGGGTAAAATCTACCAGGGAGCAATTACATTAGGATTTGCAACGACTACAGAAGATTTAGATGGAACGATTATTGCAACTGATTTTGACTTTAAGCCATTAACAGACCAGCAAATTAATAATGGGCTCCAACATTTTTTGGGGGATACGATCCAAATCCCACCAATGTATTCGGCAGTCAAAGTTAAGGGACGTCGTCTTTATGACTATGCTCGTCATGGGGAAACAGTTGAGCGTCCGAGACGACAGATTAAGATCACCAATTTTCAACAGCGATGCGCTAGTTGGATCGATCCTATTTCAAAAACTCAAACTATTTATTTCACGGTACATTGCAGTAAAGGAACCTATGTACGAACACTAGCGGTTGACTTTGGAAAGTATTTTGGAGTTCCAGCAGTAATGACGCAGTTAACTCGCATGATGAGCGGTGGGTTTACTCTAGCAGAGACAGTTACCTTGGAGGAATTGGAGCAGGCCGCCCAAACCGGGCAACTTGCAGAAAAAATCCAACCCCTCGGACGGGCTTTGCAGGGACTGCCAACCCGAGAGCTAACAGCATCTCAATTTGAGCGAGTTCAGCATGGTGGTTTTTTAGATGCACGTGAGTTGGCTAGTCAAAAACCAATTTTAGTCTTGCGCTATAATAATGAGGATCGTGCGACCTATCACTTAGATCAAAGCAAACAACAGTATCGTCCTGAAAAAATGTTTAGATTGAATTAGAGGAAATTATGAAAGTAGTTAAGATTGCATATCCACAACAACTCCCGGTTTTTGGTGGGCAGCCATTGGTTTTAGCAATGGGATTCTTTGATGGAGTCCATCGGGGGCACCAACAGGTTTTACAACAGGCTGCGGACCTTGCTCATCAGAAACAAGTACCGTTAGCAGTTTTGACCTATGATCATCATCCGGCCTTAGTTTACCAAAAGCTTGATGGTGATGCCGGGCGTTATTTAACCTTGTGGGAGCGAAAACAAGAATTATTAGCACAGCAGGGTGTCGATCAGATTTATCAAATTAATTATAACTTTGCGTTTCAAGCACAAACGCCACAGCAGTTCGTTGATCGGTTTTTGCTACCATTACATCCGATTGCAGTTGTAGCAGGTTTTGACCATACATATGGGACAAACCAGGCAGATATGGATCATCTAGAGTCCTATAGTCATCAGCAGTTTTCAGTAGTAAAGGTCGGGCAAGCCTCCCTTGGGGGTGCCAAAATTAGTTCGACTGACATTCGCCAATCCTTAGCAATGGGGAAGTTGACCTTGGTTAACCAGGCGCTTGGATACCAGTTTGAAACAACGGGGACGGTGATTCACGGCTTTGCTCGAGGGAGAAAATTAGGTTTTCCAACGGCAAATATTCAACATAGTGAATTGCAACGGTTACCAGCTGAGGGTGTTTATGTGGTTCAAATTGCGGTCAATGGTCGGTGGTATCAGGGAATGGCTTCAATCGGACGTAATACAACCTTTGGTGATCATAATCCAATTACGGTAGAAATCAATATTTTGGATTTTAATCAAAACATTTATGGAAATCAGGTTCAGATTCGCTGGTTACAAAAGTTGAGAGATAATGTTAAGTATCAGGGCGAAGCCGCTTTGATTGAGCAACTTAAGCTTGATAAAATTGCCACTATAAATTATTTTAAATAGTCAGCATTAATTTGACCTTATTTCTTGACGCCTGTGACATTCCTTGTTAAAGTATATTTGTACCTTAGCACTTGGAGTGCTAGAGTGCTAAAAAGAGGTGGTGAAGATGCTCACTGAAAGGCAGAGCTTGATCTTAAAGCAAATTGTTGACACTTATTCTGCGACTGGAGAACCAGTCGGATCGAAATCACTGGCACAGCGACTTCCAATTAGGGTTAGCTCAGCTACGATTCGCAATGACATGAGTATTTTAAGTGCAAACGATTACATTGAGAAGCTGCATACTTCATCAGGGAGAGTACCATCCGAACGGGGTTATCGGTATTATCTTGATCATCTTGCAGAACCAGCTCCACCAGATGCTCAGTACCAGCAATACATTCAAGAGTTGCTCGGTGGTTCATTTCAACAGCTTGATGATATTGTCAGGCAATCAGCAGAGGTTCTTTCGGAGTTGACTGAGTATCCGGCGATTACTATTAGTCCGGAATCACAAACTGGTGAAATTGTTCAACACCTTCAGGTTTTAAAATTAAATGGCCACCATCTTATGGCTGTCGTGATTATGAATACCGGTCAGGTTGAAAATCAGGCATTTGTGGTTCATGAGGATTGGAGCACGGCACAGCTTGAGAAAGCTACTAATATTCTCAATGAAACATATGCTGAGCAACCATTTTCATTAGTGGTTAAAGACTTAGCAACTAATCGCTTGCAATCCCTAGCAGCGGTAGTTCCAAATCTTGCAGTTCTTAGACATGTTTTCCAGTATGTTTTGCAAAAGTTCACTCGGGATCAATTTTTCTTGAGCGGACGTACTAAACTATTTCCTGTTGGAGTTGCCAATGCAGATGATTACGGACAGTCTAATTCGCTGGTAGATATTAATGATGATTTGTTATCAATTGTGGATGGGGTTATTAGCCCCCTATCAGTTCAACTAGGTTTTGAACTGCCCAATAATTCATTACGATCTTATAGCATTGTCAGCGGACTTTATGACGTTGGTGTTCATGGAATTGGTAGGATTGCAATTATTGGTCCAACGCGGATGGAATATCCGAAAGTAATGGGCTTAGTCGATGCGTTTCGAACTGAATTACAGAATCGTATCAGTGGTTATTACCATGGATATGAATAAAAGGGGAGGATTAAGATGTCAACAGAGCATGACAAGCAACAGAAATCTAAACAAGTTGATGAAACAGTTGCTAATAAAGCTAAAGCTAAAAAAGAAGCTCCTGTTAATGAAGCAACTGTTGATCCTGCCACAGAAAAAATCAAACAATTGCAGGCAAAGTTAGATCAAACTCAAAATGATTATTTGCGTGCTCAGGCAGAGATTCAAAACATTGAAAAAAGTAATCGAAAAGAACGAGAGGCGCTGGCTAAATACGGTGCACAGGATCTCGCCAAGGAAGTAGTACCAGTCCTTGATGACTTGGATCGAGCGCTTACTGTGAAAGTAAATGATGACAGCGGGAAACAGCTCAAAAATGGGATTGAGATCGTTCAGCAGCATTTAAAAAAAGCTCTGCAGGATAATCAAATCACTGAAATTAAGGCTGTCGGTGAACCGTTTGATCCAAATCAGCATCAAGCAATTCAAACAGTTGCTGTTAGTGAGGAACATCCTAAAAACACGGTCGTGCAGGTCTTGCAGACCGGGTATTTACTTGACGATCGGGTGTTACGACCAGCAATGGTAGTTGTTGCTCAGTAGTGGGATATAATAAAATAACAGAAAGAGGTTTTTAAAATGGCAAGTAATAAAATTATTGGAATTGATTTAGGAACAACCAACTCAGCTGTAGCAGTGATGGAAGGTGGCAAGCCCAAAATCATCACTAATCCCGATGGTTCTCGGACTACTCCTTCGGTAGTTGCTTTTAAAGATGGTGAAATTCAGGTTGGTGAAGTTGCTAAACGGCAAGAAATTACCAACCCAAATACGATTCGTTCTATCAAAAGTCATATGGGTGATGGTAGCTACAAAGTTGATGTTGAAGGGAAGCAATATACACCTCAGCAAATTTCAGCAATGATTTTACAATACATTAAGGGTTATGCTGAAGATTATCTTGGTGATAGTGTGTCGGAAGCTGTCATTACAGTTCCAGCTTACTTTAATGATGCCCAACGGCAAGCAACCAAGGATGCAGGTAAAATTGCCGGATTAGATGTAAAACGAATTATTAATGAACCAACGGCGGCTGCTTTGGCCTATGGTCTTGATAAACAGGATAAAGACGAAAAGGTTTTGGTTTATGATTTAGGGGGAGGAACCTTTGATGTTTCTGTCCTTGAATTAGGTGATGGTGTTTTCCAAGTTCTATCAACAAATGGTGATACACATCTTGGTGGTGATGACTTCGACCAACGGATTATTGATTGGTTGGTTGCTGATTTTAAGCAAGATCACGGAATTGATTTGTCCAAAGACAAGATGGCTTTACAACGGCTGAAAGATGCTGCGGAAAAGGCAAAGAAGGAATTGTCTGGGGTTCAGCAGACCGAGATTAGTTTACCGTTCATAACTTCGAATGATAGCGGTCCACTTCACCTGCAAACAACATTAACACGGGCTAAATTTAATGAATTAACTTCCGATTTGGTTGATAAAACGAAGGTTCCATTTGAGAATGCTTTAAAAGATGCTGATCTAACTACCGGTGATATCGATGAAGTTATCTTGAATGGTGGGTCAACTAGAATTCCAGCTGTACAAGAGGCTGTCCAGAACTGGACCGGTAAAAATCCAAATCACTCAATTAATCCAGACGAAGCAGTTGCCTTGGGAGCTGCGGTACAGGGTGGTGTACTAACAGGTGATGTTAAAGATGTCGTCTTGCTTGATGTTACCCCATTGTCGTTAGGGATCGAAACGATGGGTGGCGTCTTCACAAAATTAATTGAGAAAAACACGACGATTCCAACTTCTAAATCACAGACGTTCTCAACGGCTGCTGATAATCAAACGGCAGTTGATATTCATGTATTGCAAGGGGAACGTCCAATGGCAAATGATGATAAATCATTAGGACGGTTTCAATTAACTGATATTCCAGCTGCTCCCCGGGGAATTCCTCAAATTGAAGTTACTTTTGATATTGACAAAAATGGGATTGTAAATGTTTCTGCCAAGGATAAGGGAACTGGAAAAGAACAAAAAATTACCATTAAGGATTCAAATGGTCTTTCCGATGAAGAAATCGATAAGATGATGAAGGAAGCATCAGCCAACGAAGAAGCAGATAAAAAGAAGAAAGAAACGGTTGATTTAAATAATGAAGTTGACCAGCTGCTATTCCAAACTGATAAAACTTTGAAAGATGTT
This sequence comes from Fructilactobacillus florum DSM 22689 = JCM 16035, assembly GCF_001436645.1. Lineage (GTDB taxonomy): Bacteria > Bacillota > Bacilli > Lactobacillales > Lactobacillaceae > Fructilactobacillus > Fructilactobacillus florum. Next base: position 60,892 of record NZ_AYZI01000005.1, read on the forward strand.
GAGGGCAAAGTTTCTGAAGATGAGATTAAAGAAGTTAAAGCTGCCCAAGAGGACTTGAAAAAGGCCAAAGAAGCCGGGGATCTTGACGATTTGAAAGCTAAGAAGGATGCTTTAAATGAGAAAGTTCAGGCTGTGGCAGTAAAATTATATCAACAGCAACAAGAAGCACAGGGTGACCAAGCTACTGGTACTACTGATGATCAGAAAAAAGATGATGGGGACACTGTTAACGGTGATTTTCATGAAGTTCATGATGACGACAATAAATAATCCGATTCAAGAGCTGTTATAACTGGTAAAAAGCCAAAGCCTCGTTGAATTGCTTTGGCTTTTTGTTGTAAGAAGCGGATTACGGCTTGGAGGCTAATGATGGCGGAGAAAAATTATTATGACGTATTAGGAGTTGCAAAAGATGCCTCTGAAAAGGATATCAATCATGCTTATCGTCATTTATCAAAAAAATATCATCCGGATCTGAATAAGGAACCCGGAGCTGAAGCAAAATTTAAAGAAATAACAGAGGCTTATGAGGTTCTAAGTGATCAACAAAAACGTGCTAATTATGATCAATATGGTTCTGCTGATGGTCCACAAGGATTTGGTGGAAATGGCGGAGCTGGTGCTGGTGGCTTTGGCGGAGGCGCTGGCTATAGTGACTTTTCAGATATTTTTAGTGATTTGTTTGGTGGCGGACGTCGTCAACAACAAGATCCCAGTGCTCCGAAAAGAGGTCGAGATCTACAATACGAATTAACTTTAACGTTTGAAGAAGCTATTTTCGGTAAAAAAACTAAGATTAGGTATCACCGAGCCGCACAATGTTCTGATTGTCATGGTACCGGGGCTAAACCGGGGACGACTCCGGAAACCTGTCCAGATTGTCATGGTAGTGGTGCAATTACACGAACGGTGAATACCCCGATGGGGCAAATGCAGACGCAAGCGAGCTGTCCTCGGTGTCAGGGAACCGGTAAAATCATTAAGGAAAAGTGTCCTAAATGTGGTGGAACTGGTCACTTAGAGGAACAGCATCAAGTTGAGGTTGATGTTCCTGCTGGAGTTGAAGAGGGACAACAAATGCGCTTGCAGTCACAAGGTGATGCTGGTGAGAATGGAGGACCATACGGCGATCTCTACATTGTCTTTCGAGTCCTTGCTAGTAAAGACTTCGAACGAGATGGTTCAACCATTTACTACAATAAAGCGATTGATTTTACCGATGCCGCTCTCGGCAATGAAATTGATGTTAAGACAGTCCATGGAAATGGAAAACTAACCATCCCAGCCGGTACCAACACTGGGACGGTGTTTAAATTAAAGGGTAAGGGGGCTCCCCGCCTGCATAGTAATGCAAAGGGGGATGAGTTGGTCAAGGTAACCATCAAGACCCCAAAGAAACTATCATCTGATCAAAAACTTGCTCTGCGTGCTTTTGCCGAAGCAAGTGGTGATCATTCAAGTGCAAATAAAGGTTTCTTTGAAAAATTAAAGGATAAATTAAAATAACAAATTCGGGGTAGATGAAAATCTACCCCGAATTTGTTTCCATCGGGGCAGCTTGCTATAATTGAAATAATCATTAAGAGTTGCAGCAGAAAGCAGGTACGAAACGTGAACTATGATGAAATGAACGTAAGACAAAAACGGATTCGGAATTTTGCGATTGTTGCTCATATTGATCATGGCAAATCAACCCTTGCCGATCGGATTCTAGAGTTAACAGAAACTGTTTCAAAACGAGAAATGAAAAACCAACTCCTAGATAATATGGATTTAGAGCGGGAACGCGGAATTACGATTAAGTTAAATGCAGTGGAATTAACTTATCATGGGCAGGATGGAGTTGATTACGTCTTTCATCTAATCGATACCCCCGGTCATGTGGATTTTTCCTACGAAGTTTCTCGGAGTTTGGCCGCTTGTGAGGGGGCAATTTTAGTTGTAGATGCGACACAGGGGATTCAAGCCCAAACCTTAGCAAATGTTTATTTGGCACTTGATGATGATTTGGAAATTTTGCCGGTAATCAATAAAGTAGATCTGCCCTCAGCTGAACCAGAAAAAGTTAAGCAGGAGATTAAAGATGTGATTGGAATTGATGCTAGTGAGGCCATTGAGATTAGTGCTAAAACTGGTTTACATGTCGATCAAGTTCTAGAAGCAATTGTAGCAAGGATTCCAGCACCAACTGGCCGCATTGAAGCTCCCTTAAAAGCATTAGTGTTTGATTCTATCTATGACGATTATCGAGGTGTGGTCTTGAGTGTTCGATTATTCGCTGGAACCGTACAGGCGGGGGATCGAATCTCATTAATGAATAGTAAAACAGAATATGAAGTGACGGAAGTGGGGGTTAATTCGCCCCATCCAATTGCTCGCGATTACCTTATGGCTGGGGATGTCGGGTACCTAACAGCTAGCATCAAAGATATTACTAAAACACGTGTCGGAGATACGGTTACTAAAGTAAACAATCCAACGGAACAAGCTTTGCCTGGTTATCGAGAGATGATTCCGATGGTTTATGCCGGTTTATATCCTACCGATAACGCAAAATTCGAAGATCTGCGCGAGGCCTTAGAAAAGCTTAAATTAAATGATGCTGCGCTTGAATTTGAACCAGAGGTATCAGAGGCTTTGGGGTTCGGTTTTCGCTGTGGCTTTTTAGGGTTGTTGCATATGGATGTAGTTCAGGAGCGATTAGAGCGAGAATTTGATGTTGATCTAATTACAACTGCCCCTTCAGTTACTTACCGAGTGGAACTAAATTCTGATGAAACAGTTGAAGTTGAAAATCCAGCTGAAATGCCAGATGCCTCACAAATCAGAGCTATTCTAGAACCCTATGTTAAAGCGACGGTGATGGTTCCAAATGAATATGTAGGGGCGGTAATGAAGCTTTGCCAGGCGCGCCGGGGTCAATTTGTAACTATGGATTACTTAGACAGCACTCGAGTTAATGTAATCTATCAGATGCCGCTATCAGAAATCATTTTTAATTTCTTCAATAAATTAAAAGCCAGTACCCGTGGATATGCGTCACTTGACTATGAAGTTAGTGAATATCAAAAAAGTGATTTAGTAAAAGTTGATATTTTATTAAATGGTGATCAAGTCGATGCCTTAAGTTTCATTTCCCATCACCAGTTTGCTGAGGAACGTAGTCGAGAAATTGTGAGAAAGCTAAAAGAAATTATTCCACGACAAAATTTTGAGATTCCAATTCAAGCCGCGATTGGTGCTAAGATTATTGCCCGAACTAATATTAAAGCGTATCGAAAAGATGTAACAGCTCGGATTCATACGGGTGATCCTGATCGAAGAGCAAAGCTTTTAGAAAAACAGAAACGTGGGAAAAAGCGAATGAAATCAGTTGGAAAGGTTGAAATTCCACAAGCTGCGTTTATGACAGTATTACAAACCGATGAAGAACAGGAAAACTAAGCTGATTATTTGACTACTGAATAATTATTTTGTGAAATATAGTATAATAATGGTTGTAAATAATTTGTTGGAGGATATCATTAATGAATAAAAAAGTAGCCTTGGTTACTGGAGCAGGTCAAGGAATCGGTGCTGCAATTGCTTGGCGTTTACATCAAGATGGTTTTGCCGTTGCTTTGTTTGGTCGGACATTGAGCAAAGTTGAACAAGTAGCGGAAAAAATTCAGGCTGATCATGGATCAGTACTGGCATTGGTTGGGGATGTCGCCGAACGAGATGAAGTTTTTGCGGCTGTTGAACGGACATCCCAGCAATTTGGTGATTTTAATGTCATTGTTAATAATGCTGGGGTTGCCCCAACCACTCCAATTGAGGATGTGACACCAGAAATTTTGGCTCAAACAGAACGAATCAACGTGGGTGGCACCATTTGGGGGATTCAGGCGGCAGCAAAACAGTTTCGTAAATTGCAACATGGTGGGAAAATCATAAATGCTTCTTCGCAAGCTGGAATGACTGGTAATCCGAATTTAACAGTCTATGGTTCGACTAAGTTTGCCATTCGTGGAATTACGGAAACAGCTGCCAAGGAACTCGCTGTTGATAATATTACTGTAAATGCGTACTGTCCAGGGATTGTAAAAACCCCGATGATGACTGATATTGCTCGCAATGTGGCAAAGGAAGCCGGCAAACCATTTGAATGGGGAATGCAACAATTTGCTAAAGATATTGCTTTAAAACGTTTGTCTGAACCAGAAGATGTAGCTGGCTGTGTTTCTTATTTAGCTAGCTCCGATGCTGATTACATGACCGGGCAATCTTTGTTGATTGACGGAGGCATGGTCTTTAACTAGACGGGCAGCAATTAAAATTTGAATATGGCAGTCAAACCATGCTTTACAAAAGAATCCATAGCGGGTTCTTTTTTTGCAAATAAATAAATAACTAGCTAGTACAATTAACTGTCAACAAGAACCAATGGAGAAGGGAGGGCTGCAACCAGTTATCACTAAGCAGCCCTCGGTTGGGAATTGTACTTTCGTGGTTTTATGCATTCATAAAAGGCACCTTAGGCTATTTGTTCAATCCTGACCATTTGGCAATTGTAGCAAGCTTACTAACTTAGCAGGTTTTTAACAACGTTGGGTGAGGTTGTTGCGATTATATCTATTAATTAATGACATAACTTTATTAATTAAGAAAAATGGGATATAATATAGTTGTTATTAATTTCACATGTGTGAAAAATAAAACTACTGGGAGAGATTATCATGGCATTTTCGAAAAATTTCACTGGCTTACAACACGTTGGAATTCCTTCTGGCGATTTAGATCAAACCATTGCTTTTTATGAAAAGCTTGGTTTTGAGAAAGTTGGTCAGTTTTTATATGAAGGGAATCGTTGTGCTTTCATGAAGTACGATACCTTAATGATTGAAACTTGGGAAGGTGACGCGATTGCTAATGCAGATGGTGCAATTAATCACATTTCTCTCAACACCAACGATGCTGCCGCTGCGTTGCAGGATGCTAAAGATTTAGGGTTAGACGTTCAGGAAAATGAAATTCAAACCCGTCCATTTTGGGATAAGGGAATTCGTTTCTTTAATATTTACGGACCTAACCACGAAAAAATTGAATTCTGTGAGATTGTGAAATAATTCAAGTAATTTAGAGCAGCAGGCGTGTAGTTGGCGTCTGCTGTTTTGTTAATTTGTTATAATTTCGTGCCTTGTTATTTACGATGAGCTCCAGTAGTATTAAAACCATAGTTAATCGACTCAAAAAGGGAAGGAGGATGTTAGCATGTTAGCTTCAACCAAACAATTCCTACGGGAAAATGGTTATCATTACAAAAAGGGATACATCCGTCCGCTTATGACTCCTGACAGCGTTTATATCTTTCGGTTTGGGAAGGATCAATTAAATAATCGAATTATTGTTCGTTATGGACATGGTTGGACGGGACGACAAAAAATAAAGGAAATTGATTTGCGTCTTCACAAGCAACGCCATCCGAGAATTTTTAAGACTGAGCATAGTTTGTTGAAATATTTAACGGGTCACTTGGCGTCACATGAACAAAAACTAATTCGCTTGGGACTAGATAAATAACAGGATGCATCCATTCAGCGGATGCCTTTTTTATAATAATGGATAAGGATAATTTTATGGATTTGTATCAAATGACCATTAAAATGCCGGCGTTGGCCGCTCCCGCCGTTGAAAATCTATTGATGGAGGCTGATTTTGATGGGCTACAATGGCAAGATGATTATGCCATGAAGCAAGTTGCTGTGACAGTTTATGCCACAACGAAACAAACTTTACAAACAAAAAGCACTATTTTACAGCCACAAATTGACCGGCTGCTGGAGTTTGGAATTAACCCTCATCCGTTTAAAATTGAAATAAAACCGGTTAACGGTAAATGGAAAACAAATTGGGAAGCATCATATCAAGCGGAAAGGATCACTAGGTTTCTAACCATTGCGCCTACATGGAGTGATTATGAGCCGATGCCAAATAGTGATGAACGGGTAATTCGCCTTGATCCAGGAATGTCGTTTGGCACGGGAACACATCCGACCACAAAGTTAGCACTCCAAGCATTGGAAACAGTTTTACGGGGTCAAGAAACGGTATTTGACGTTGGTTGTGGGTCAGGTGTTTTGAGTATCGCAGCTCGTTCCTTGGGAGCTTTGCAAATCGTTGCTGGAGATAATGATCCAATCGCGGTTGCTGCAACGCAAAGAAATTTTGCTAATAACCCTGTAATGAAGCTCAATCATCAGGTTAAACAGCAGAGCTTGCTCACTGAACAGGATCAGCTTGCTGATGTAATTGTGGCTAACATGCTGGCAGAAGTTTTATTGTTGTTAATTCCGCAAGTTAATGATCATTTAACTGCAACGGGGAAATTTATTTTAGCCGGAATTTATGTAGATCAGTTAGCCAAGGTTACGAATGCGCTTAATCAGCAACATCTGAAAATCGAGCAGACGTTGACCAGGGGAAAGTGGTACGCCCTAATTGCTAGTAAGGAGCAGCGGTAAGATGCAGCACTATTTTCTACAGCAACACCTTCAGCTTGGAATGGAGCTAGTTTTACCTTCTGAAATCAGGAAACACTGGATTCAAGTTTTGCGAGCAAAGTCTGGCTCCAGTGCCGAATTTGTTGATAATAATCAACAAGTTTATTTAGGTAAATTAATTAATCCGGTGACAGGTTTAATCGCAATTACCGCTAGTAAAAATTTTCAGGCAGAACTGCCAGTGCAGGTGACGATTGCCTGTGGGGTTCCTAAAAGTGGCAAGGCCGAATTTATTGTCCAAAAAGCAACCGAACTAGGAGCGACCAAGATCGTTTTTTTGCCGATGGAATGGTCGGTCGCTCGCTGGCAAGGAAAAAGTGAAAAAAAGCTGCTACGCTTGCAAAAGATTGCTCAAGGGGCAGCGGAACAATCGCACCGTAATGTAATACCAACTGTAATGTATACCAGTGGCTTACCAGCATTAAATAACTTGCAAGCTTGGGATGAAAAGCTGGTATCGTACGAAGAGGCAGCTAAGCAACACGAGCATCAACAACTAGCCAAGACCTTAGCTAGAACTCCGGTTCAGAGCAGGATTGTAGCCTTGTTTGGACCAGAGGGGGGAATTAGTCCTGCTGAAATAGCTCAGTTAGCAGCCCTCGACTTTTGGCCGATGGGACTTGGACCTAGAATTTTACGAGCAGAAACGGCTCCTTTGTATTTTTTAAGTGCTGTTTCTGCATTTTACGAACTAAAATGCTAAAATGGTTACATTATCGTCTATAAAACGAACTAAATTGATTTTTTGATTGGAGATGTTGGTAATGCCGAGCTTGAAAATTTGGCAGCCGCACGAAGTATTCGCGCAAGTTGCACAAAATAATTCGGATGAGCAGGTGCGTCAAATCAAGCGAGCCTACCAATTCGCTTCGATTGCCCACGGAAATCAGCAACGTCAGTCGGGTGAACTATACATTGTACACGCAACTCAGGTAGCAGGGATCCTAGCTGGGTTAAAGATGGATGCAGTGACGATTACAGCTGGTTTTTTACATGACATTGTCGAAGATAGCGGTGTTGAGCTGGGTGATGTGCGAGAATTATTTGGCCCAGATGTAGCTTTAATTGTTGATGGTGTCACTAAGATCAGTAAAATTAAATATAACTCTACGCGTGAAGCTTTTGCTGAGAATTATCGAAAATTATTGCTGGTAATGTGCAAAGATATTCGTGTGATGATCGTCAAGCTGGCTGATCGAATGCACAATATGGATACTTTGGAGCATTTGCCAGAGGATGTACAACAACAATATGCTCGTGAAACATTAGATGTATATGCTCCAATCGCAGATCGGCTGGGGATGGGAACCACTAAGTGGGAGCTGCAGGATATGTCCTTACGTTACCTAAATCCCACTGCTTACTATGAAATTGCTCATGCAATGAAGTCAAAGCGAAATGAGCGAGAATCTTATATTGCCAATGCTATTCAAGAAGTGCAAGCCTCGATTGCTGACTTTAACATTGATGCCGAAATTTATGGTCGTCCAAAGCATATTTATTCAATTTACAAAAAAATGGTAGACAAGCATAAAAAATTTGCTGAAATTTATGATCTGTCTGCGATTAGAATTATTGTGGACACGGTCAAAGATTGTTATGCGATTTTAGGAGCTGTCCATGCTAAATGGCGGCCGATGCCAGGGCGGTTTAAAGATTATATTGCGATGCCTAAAGCCAACCTTTACCAGTCACTCCACACTACGGTCGTTGGTCCAGAAGGGAAACCCCTTGAAATCCAGATCCGAACGAGAGAGATGCATCGGATTGCTGAGTATGGGGTTGCAGCGCACTGGGCTTATAAACAGGGAGAGACCGATGAAGTGACTTCAGATGAGAATAATCTGCAGTTAAACTGGTTTAAAAGAATCATTGAAATTCAAGAAGAGACGGATTCAGCAGCTGATTTTATGGATCAGGTTCAAGGAGATCTTTTTTCTGACAAGGTTTATGCCTTCACACCGAATGGTGATGTGTTAGAGCTTCCTAAAGGGGCTGGTCCGCTGGATATGTCGTATGCAATTCACACTGAAGTTGGCAATAAAACAACCGGTGCCCAGGTTAATGGTAAGATGGTGTCTTTGGATTACCAAATTAAAAATGGAGATATTGTTGAGATTATTACCTCAACTAATTCAACTGGACCAGGTAAAAACTGGTTAGATTTAGTTCATACCAATAGCGCTAAGCATAAAATTAATCAATTTTTCAAAAAACAACATCGTGGAAATGATGTAAAGGTGGGCGTTGAGTTGTTGAACGATCAGTTGGAAACCGATGGTTTTGAGCCTAGCGCGGTGTTAACAGCTGATAATTGGAATCGAGTCATCGCAGAAATGCATTATCGGACACGGGATGATTTACTGGCAGCACTCGGTTTTGGTGATATTCACGCAGTCGGGGTTGCCAACCGCTTTACCAGTGAATTGAGAGAGGCACAATCACGCTTAGATGCTAAACAAGCTACGCATGACTTGCTAGATCAGCACCAATCGCTTTCAACTAAGTCAACGCAACCGCTAAGTGGCAATGATCCTGCTGATAACGTTGTTATTGAAGGAACTGATAATGTTTTGGTTCACATGAGCCATTGTTGTTTACCGGTTCCAGGCGATCGCATTATTGGTTATATTACAAAGGGACATGGTATTACCATCCACCAAATAACTTGTCATAATGTCTCAAATCAGCTTCCAGATCGCTTGATTGCAGCACATTGGCAAACGATTTCTACCAATCAGATTAAATATCCAACGAAGTTAAAAATTTTTGCTGATAACCGAAACGATATTTTAAATGATGTCGTTAAACGATTCAATAACAGTCCCGTGACGCTAACGTCAATTGATGGGAAAGTTCATGATGACACTGAACTAACGATTCGAACCGTGGTCAATGTAAAGAATAAGGATCAACTAGATCAAGTAATTGCAAATCTCAAAGCGGTACCCGGAGTTGCAACGGTTTACCGGGATTTAGGATAAAGAAGGGTTAGTATGAAATTAGTAATTCAACGTGTGAAAAGCGCTCAAGTCACAGTTTCCGGACAGCTGGTTAATAAAATTGGGGCTGGAAGCTTGATTTTTGTTGGGGTGGCCGCGCATGACCAACTGACTTCAGCTGTTCAGTTGGCTGCTAAGGTATGTAAATTAAGGATGTTTTCGGATCCAGCTGGTAAGATGAATTTAAATTTATTTCAAGTTGGAGGACAAATCCTTTCGATATCACAATTCACCCTGTTAGCAGATTTACGTCGTGGAAATCGCCCTTCATTTCAAGATGCAGGGGACCCAGAGCATGCTCAAGCACTCTATCATGAATTTAATCAACAACTTATTTCACACGGAGCAGATGTTAAGACCGGGATTTTTGGGGCTGACATGCTAATCAGCTTAGAAAATGATGGTCCGGTAACCTTTGAAATGGAAGCTTAGGAGCATACGCATGCATAATTTGATTTGGGATTTTGACGGCACGCTTTTCGATACTTATCCAACTATGGTAACGGCTTTTGCGAAAGCATTAGCTCAAAATGGAATTGATGAAATCGAAATTGATGCGGAACAAATTTATCAACAACTACGGGTGCATTCATTAGCAGCAGCGTTACAGCGTTTTAGTGCTGAATTTAAATTATCAATTACTGAGCTCTCGGCAAGCTATCATAAATGGGAACAACTGGAAATTAAACTTGCCAAACCAATGCCACATAGTCACGAAGTTCTTAAATTAGTTACCAGTGAAGGTGGCGAAAATGAACTTGAAACGCATCGAGATCAGCAGAGTATCGAACTACTAACGACTGCAAAAATGATTTCTGAATTTTCTGGAGTGGTGACCAGCCAACAGGGTTTTGCTCGAAAACCAAGCCCAGCAGGGATTTTATACTTGTTGCAACACTCAAAATTGCAACGGGAGAACACGGCGATGATTGGGGATCGAAAACTAGATATCCTTGCCGGGCAACGAGCTGGATTGCAGACAATCCTTTTTGATAAGGATTATCTGATCACTGATGATGGGCACCCTGATGTTATTATTAGAGATTTGAGCGAGTTAAAACCGTTATTAGCAGGTCATTAAGATTTATTAAAAAATCATCTGGTTTTCCAAAGTAAATAACCGATGAGATCGACTAATATCAACCGAACTAAGAGTAATAGCTTCTTTTCATGGTTCCCCAAAAAAATTTTGAAATCATAAATCTCCATTGATCAATTGGAGGTAATTACTGGTTATTAACAGAGGTTTGTTAGAATTATTCGATTCGGCAAGGATTTTACCAAACGATTTTTATTTATATTTTTGGGTGTAGGTTTTAATTCCGGCTGCAACAGCTGTTGCTACCTGATTTTGATAGGCGACGCTGTTGATTTGCTGGAAATCCTGATTGCTGTTAATGTAGCCCATTTCAAGTAAGACCGAGGGAACGGTGACGTCCCTAATTACTAAAAAATCCCCGAATTGGACCCCTTTATTTTCAAGGGGAAGCACGTTTAACTTATGATTAATGCGTTCGGCTAGTTGGTGAGAGTTACCACGATGGTAGTAATAGCTAGTAAAACCACTTCCGCTATTTTCGGTCTCAGAGGAATCAAAGTGAAAACTAATAAAAATATTCGCGTGGTTTTTAGTAGCTATTTTCGGTCTTTTTTTTAGGGATACGCTTTGATCATGTTGCCGAGTGAGAATAACGTTGCTTCCTTGCGTTTCTAGGATTTTTTTAGTTTTTTGAGCAACCTTTAGTGTATATTTTTTTTCTTGTTGACCATTGGCTGCAAGTGCTCCGGAGTCATTGCCACCGTGACCTGGATCTAAGACAATCGTTGCCTCTGATAAGGGAGTGGCCTTTTTGAGATGGTGGTTGGTTAAAAGCCAGTTTGGAACCCAGCCCACGTGTTGATGGTGATAAACAACTTTGACCCAGTCGTGGTCTCGGCTTAAAATTTGCACCCGTTCACCACGTTGCAAACGACCTACCGTTCGATTGGTTAGGTTGGGACCACTCTTAACGAGTAGGTTATTACTGGGAACAGTGAGATTATTTCTTATTAACAAAAAGCCTAGTAGTAAGATCGTAGAACTACTAACTAAAATGGTGAATAAAAGTCCCCGATGATTATTAGCATTTTTTTTCATAATAAATTCCTCGTTAGTGGATACGTTAGTTGGCTGTTATTATCATATAACTTTTCTAGTAGTTGCAACATCTTTGGTTTAGAGCAAGCTTGACTTTTACTAAAATTTTGCATACGCTAGGTATGCAAAATTGTTGATGATGGTTCCAAGTAACTAGTTACTGATTTTTAGCGAGCGTTTGGGAGTGGGAAAACGTAATTAAGGACTAGTGAAGACAAACCTAGATATTTAAATAATCTGATAGTTATAAATAAAGGTGGTACCGTGCTAATGCGCCCTTGACGCAGTTTTGGCATGGTTTTTTTGAAAGGACGAAATTTTAATGCAGCGAACAACCTATGCAGGAAAAGTTAACGAGCAATATTTAGATCAGCAAGTGTGTCTAGATGGCTGGGTTGCCAAAAAAAGAGATTTAGGGAGCCTAATGTTTATTGACTTGCGCGATCGGGCCGGCATTGTGCAACTAGTTATTAGTGAGCAGGAAGCCCCGGCTGCTTTCCAGGCAGCTCAGGATTTAAAACCGGAATACGTTGTTCAAATTAAGGGACGGGTGAATGCTCGATCCGAAAAAGAAATTAATCCTGATTTATTTACCGGTAAGGTTGAGGTGGCCGTAAATGAGATCGAGATTCTTAGTATCTCAAAACCAGTTCCTTTTGCGTTAACTGACAATACCAACGCAACTGATGAATTACGTCTTAAATATCGTTACTTGGATTTGAGACGGCCGGTAATGCAGCAAGGGTTATTAATTCGGAGCCGCATTATTCAGGCCACCCATCAGTTCTTAGAGCAGCAGGGCTTTTTGAATATTGAGACGCCTGATTTAACCGCTTCGACTCCTGAAGGTGCTAGGGACTATCTTGTTCCATCACGCCTTTATCCTGGTTCCTTTTATGCCCTGCCACAATCCCCACAACAATTCAAACAAATGTTGATGGGGGCTGGCTTTGACCGCTATTATCAGATTGCTCGGTGTTTTCGGGATGAAGATTTACGTGGTGATCGACAACCAGAATTTACCCAAATTGATTTGGAAACATCGTTCATGAATTCAGATGAAATCCAAACTTTGACAGAAAAGCTAATCCGCTTTGTTGTTAAAAGAGCGCTTGATCTTGATATTAAAACTCCATTTACAAGGATTAGTTGGCAAGAAGCAATGGATCGATTTGGAACTGATCAGCCTGATACTAGGTTTGGAATGGAACTTAAAGATGTATCTGAAGTCGTTGCTAATAGTGACTTTAAAGTGTTTTCGCAGGCGGTTGCTCAGCATGGGAAAGTAAAAGCTATTGCTGTTCCTGATGGGGCACAGCGCTACTCGCGAAAAGAAATTGATCGCTATACAGAGTATGTAAAAAGATTCGGTGCTAAGGGTCTGGCTTGGCTAAAAGTGACTAATGATGGATTGACCGGTCCGATTGCTAAATTCTTTCAAGACGAGACCTTACAGCAACAATTATTAGCAAGGACGGGAGCACAGCCGGGTGATTTGTTGTTATTCGCTGCTGATCGTGCCAAAGTTGTAGCTGATACGTTGGGTTATCTACGAACGGCCATTGCAGCTGAGTTGAATTTGATTCCGGACAATCAATTTAACTTTTTATGGGTTGTAGACTGGCCACTCTTTGAATATGATGAGGGAGCAGAACGCTGGACAGCAGCACATCATCCCTTTACGATGCCTAGATCTGGAGATGAGCATTATCTAAATTCCGGAGAGAATCCACATTTAGCTCATGCCCAGAGTTATGACATCATTTTGAATGGTTTAGAACTGGGTGGTGGTTCAATCCGAATTCATACTCGTGAACTTCAAGAAAAGATGTTTGCAGCGCTTGGTTTTACTAAAGAAAGTGCTGAGGCACAGTTTGGCTATTTCTTACGGGCACTTGACTATGGCTTCCCGCCTCATGGGGGATTGGCAATTGGACTAGATCGATTTACTAGATTACTAGCACAACGTCCCAATATTCGTGATGTAATCGCCTTTCCTAAAAATTCTAAGGCCATTGATCCGCTCACAAATGCGCCTACGCCAGTTGCCAACCATCAACTTGCTGATTTAGGGATTAAAATTGATGCGAAGCGAAGTGACTAAACTTCAGTTGGGAGAAGAAGGTTGCAGAAATTGCAACTTTCTTTTTTGAGTTAGTGAAATGTTATAATGAAGATGTTACCTAGTAATTTTTAGAGGGTCCAATTGATGAGTGATGTACAGCGAATTATTAAGCGCCATCAGGTTTTAAAGAAGGCATCTGTTTCGTTTACGTATGCGGTGTTAGTGTCAATTGCAATTAATTTTTTCTGGACACCTGGGCATATCTATTCTTCTGGGGTCACGGGATTTGCTCAATTGCTGACAACTCTCTCGCAACGTTATTTTTCTTTTACCATTTCAACGGCTTTGGGACTATTTCTACTAAACGTACCATTACTCTTTTTGGCCTGGAAACAAATTGGTCATCAGTTTGCTTTTTTTACGTTTTTATCGGTTTTATTGGCTAGTTTGATGATTAAAATTCTTCACCCGGTTGCACTAACTCATGACCCTTTGGTTTGTGCCCTTTTTGGAGGAGCAGTTAATGGATTTGGAACAGGGTTAGCGCTTAAAAATCAAATTTCAACTGGTGGCCTTGATATCTTGGGAATTGTGATTCAAAGAAAAACCGGACATTCAATTGGACGAATTAATATTTTGTTTAACTCTCTAATCATTGTCTCTGCTGGTTTTTTATATGGCTGGCCGTATGCGTTTTATTCTGCAATTGGTTTGTTAGTAAATGCTCGTGTAATGGATATGACATATACACGACAGCAACAGATGCAAATCATGATTGTTACGAATGTACCCAAGACAGTTATCGATAGTGTACAAAATCATTTACGTCGCGGGATTACGTTGGTACACAATGCCGAGGGGGCCTACCGTCACGATAAAAAGACAATTTTGTTTACGGTAATTTCTCGCTATGAGCGGAGTGAACTTGAAGAAGCACTCGAAGAAGCAGATCCGAATGCTTTTGCAGTAGCAGTTGATGTTGACGAAGTTTTTGGTCGTTTTTATGAAAGTAAACCAAAGTAGTTTATTTAAAGAAACAAAGTTCGCGAGGTAAAAATGAAAGTTATTTATACTTGGTTGATCAGATTAGTTTCTAGTTTGTGTTATTTTCGCAAGAAAAAAAACGTTTACTATCTAATGAGTTATAGTAACAATCTCCACTTGATTAAACGGATAGCTGCAACATTACCTAATGATCAAAAGCTAGTTGTCTGGTATAATCCGCGTGTTTTGGTTGCTGCTTATGATTTAAAGGCTTTTGGGATTGAAACAATTCCATTACACAAAAATTGGTGGTTTATTCTGAGGCAAATTCCTCGCCTGATGACGGCACGGGTGCTGTTTTGCGATAATTACTACTCGTTGTTAGCCGGACTGGTACGTCCTAAGACCAAAATGAAAATTGTCCAACTCTGGCATGCAGATGGGAGTATCAAGCGATTTGGCTGGAAAAACCCACGAAACCTCCAAAAATCATTCTTGCAGCGTCGCCGTCATCAACAAGTTTACAATCAATTTGATGAGTTCTTGTTATCGTCACCTCAGATGGGCTTGATTTTCAAAGAAAGCTTTGCTTTAAAGCGAGCAAAGTTACTTCCGATGGGCTCACCTCGGTCTGATCGCTTGTTTAGCAATAAATGGCTGACGCAAGTTCAAAAACGAGTTTATTTAGCTGCTCCAGAATTAAAAAACAAACGCGTAATTTTATATGCGCCTACTTTTCGGCGAACCGGTCAGATTAATCCACCGCTGGGAACAATTGCCGCCTTAACGGCAGATCCAGACGCAATAGTAGCTATTAAACTGTATCAAGAAGTTGATCGGAGTCAATTACACTTGGATCAACTGCACCAGGAGCGGGTTAAAATTTATGATGAATTTAGTACCACTGATTTAATGACCGTTGCTGATACCTTTGTTACCGATTATTCCTCATATGCTTTTGACTATAGTTTGATGGGGGGACAGCGCCAGGCAATTTTTTATATGTATGATTTGGAAGATTTTAAGAAGGTTCCGGGCATTCAGCCCGACTTTCAAGCTTGGCTCCCCACAGCTCCCATCACTACTCCGCAAGAATTAGCCGTAGCAATTTGTCAACAACAATCTACAGATTTTACAACCTTTAATCAAATGTGGAATACTTATAATGACGGACATGTGTATCAGCGTGTTTTAGACCGCTACGTATTGGCAACTAATCATAAGGGAGCTTAGCTAATGGACGAAAAATTTTTGATTGGATCACACGTAAGCATGAAAGCTCCTAAGATGTTCTTAGGATCCGCTGAAGAAGCGACTAATAATCATGAAACAACTTTTATGATTTATACCGGTGCTCCCCAAAACACTAAAAGGAAGCCGCTTGATGAACTAAAAATTGATGAGGGTCGTAATTTTATGGCAACACACGACTTACAGTCGGTGGTGGTTCATGCTCCCTACATTATTAATTTAGGGAATCCCAAAAAACCGCAAAGTTTTCACTTTGCGATTGATTTTTTACAACAAGAAATTAAGCGGGCAACTGCCCTTGGGGCAACTCAGATTGTTTTGCATCCAGGAGCCCACGTTGGAGCCGGTGAAAAAGCTGGTATCCAACAAATTATCAAGGGTCTGAATGAGGTGATCACTAAGGATCAGACGATTCAAATTGCCCTTGAAACGATGGCTGGAAAAGGGACCGAGCTGGGAACGACCTTTGAACAGCTCGCTACAATTATTGCTGGAGTGACTGAAAATGATAAGTTATCGGTTACGTTTGATACTTGTCATACTTATGACGCCGGTTACGATGTTAGAAACGATTTTGATGGGGTAATGCAACATTTTGATGATACGATTGGACTTGATCGACTCAAAGTGGTTCATTTAAATGATGATAAGAATCCCTTTGCAAGTCATAAAGATCGTCATGAAAATATTGGGATGGGAACGATTGGTTTTGCAGCACTTAATTACATTGCTCACTATCAGGCACTAGCTGCGGTTCCTAAAATTATGGAAACTCCGGCTATTAAGGTTGATGATACGAATAAAATTGATCCGCATGGGATTGAGGTTGCTATGTTAAAACAACAGCGCTTCGATGAGACAGCTTTTGCAAAGCTGAAAAACGTTAATTAGGTTAATCTAATTTTTCTGTGATAATTGTGGCCGTTTCTTCAATTGATTTGTCAGCCACATTAATGCAGAAGCAACCGATTTTTTGATACAGTAGTTGGGCATATTCTAATTCTTGTTTGATGCTTTGCGCACTAGAATACTTAGTATCATTTTCAATGCCATATTCTTTCAACCGTTCTTTGCGAATTTTTTGCAGACTAGCAATCGAATTTGTCAGACCAAAAATTCGGTTCGGTTGAACTTTCCAAATTTGTTCTGGAAGCTTCAATTCCGGTCCAATGGGTAAGTTAGCAACACGAAAACTTTGATTTGCTAGGTAGAGTGAGAGCGGGGTTTTCGATGTGCGAGAAACGCCTAAAATTACGATATCAGCATGTAAAAGATTGTCAGGGTTACGACCGTCATCATTGGCAACGGTAAATTCGATGGCATCAATTCGTTTAAAGTAGGCAGCATTAAGATTATGCACTAAGCCGGGCACTTCGGCAGATGAGCGCTGGAGCCGGTGGGAAATTAGCTTGATGGGGGTTTGAATTCCATCAAAACTTTCTAGTCGCTGATCTTGTGCAAATTGGGTAACCATTTCACTTAGCTCTGGATCAACTAATGTATGAAAAATAATGGCCTGTTGTTCGCTGGCTAATTTTAGAATTCCTGTTAGAATTGATTTGGTACGAATAAATGGATATTGTTTTAGATGAGCATGTGCGTTTGGAAATTGAGCAATTGCGGTTTTAGCAATATTTGTGCCGGTTTGTCCACTAGAATCGGAAATAATAAAGATGTTATAGTTAGTTTCCATGAAATATAGCTCCCTGTGATGATGTTTACTAAAGAGTATAGCTCATTTTGGTGATGATTATGCTAGTTTAAGAAAGCTGTTATAATCATTGACGAGTGATTGGGGATACGTTATAATTAAATACGTTGAGTTTTATTTACTTGGCACATTAAAGCACGGAGGGAGGGATTTTTAAATGTCAAAAACAGTTGTTCGTAAGAACGAATCACTTGATGATGCTCTTCGTCGCTTTAAACGTACCGTTTCTAAGAGTGGTACTCTCCAGGAATTTCGAAAACGCGAATTTTACGAAAAGCCTAGTGTGAAACGAAAATTAAAATCTGAAGCAGCTCGGAAACGTAACAATAAAAAGAAAAAGCGGCGTAATAATTTTTAAAAAGCAATCTTTTGATTGCTTTTTTTATTTGAAAACAGGATCATAACCAGTGACATCACATCCAAGTTGTTATCGATAAAATTATTATGCTAAAATCAAAAGAAAATAGGATGGGAGCGACAACTGATTGGACGAAAAATTTGAATTTAGTAAAGTAATGGCACTTGAAAATCCCAACGATCAGATTGTATTATTTGGAAATCAAGATCAGTTTATTAAAATACTTGAAAATGAATTAGCGATCTCAATTAGGTATGTGAATGGAAACGTTAAAATCGAGGGGCATCAAGAAAAGCCCGTGCAAAGTGGGCACGACATTCTTTTAAATCTGCTAAAGCTGGTTCATAGTGGAGTTAAACTAAATGAGAGTGATGTAGTTGCTGCCCTTCAGTTAGCAAGGACGAATCGGATTACAGAGCTCTCTGACTTGTATAATCAGGTATTAGTTAAAGACCAACACGGGCAGGCCGTGCGAGTTAAAAATTTTGGGCAGCGAGCGTATGTTCAGGCGATTAATTCGCATGACATCACTTTCGGGATTGGCCCAGCAGGAACTGGAAAAACTTATTTAGCAGTGGTGATGGCTGCAGCTGCCTTAAAAAAAGGACAAGTTGATAAAATCATTTTAACCCGACCGGCCGTTGAAGCTGGTGAAAGCCTAGGGTTTTTACCTGGAGATTTGAAAGAAAAAGTAGATCCGTATCTGCGACCATTATACGATTCTTTAGATGCAATTTTTGGCAGTAGTCATACTGAACGATTGCTTGAGCGGGGCATCATTGAAGTCGCTCCGTTAGCTTACATGCGAGGTCGAAGTTTAAATAATGCCTTTGTGATTTTAGATGAAGCGCAAAATACAACTAATCAACAAATGAAAATGTTTTTAACTCGGCTTGGATTTGGGTCAAAAATGATTGTAAACGGAGACATTCAGCAAATTGATTTAAAAGGGAATACCCCTAGTGGCTTGGTCACAGCTCCCAAACTTTTTGCGGGACTCAAGGAAATTGCGATTGTCCGACTGTCGGCAGCTGATGTAGTTCGTAATCCGGTAGTGGCACAAATTATCAAAGCCTATGAGGAACAAGAAACCATTCAGCAAGGGAGAAGTTAATGGATCTAGAAATTTATGATGAAACTAATGGTGCAATAACGGATGCCCAGTTAACTTTAAGCAAAGATTTATTGGATTTTGCTGCAAAACAATTGCAACTGAAAGAAAATACGGAAATGTCGGTTACTTTTGTTAAGAATGAACGGATTAGAGCAATTAATCGTGAATATCGTCAGGTTGACCGAGCAACTGATGTGATTAGTTTTGCCTTGGAAGATCAGAGTGAAGATGACTTTCCAGTTTTGATGGATGACGAACTTCAAGCAGAAATTCCAGAAAACCTTGGTGATCTATTTGTTAGTATTGATAAAGTTAAAGAGCAGGCGGATTTTTTAGGTCATTCTGAAGATCGGGAACTTGGATTTTTATTAGTCCATGGTTTTTTACATTTAAACGGTTACGATCATATGGAACCAGCTGACGAACAAGTGATGTTTGCTTTACAAAGAAAGATTTTAGATGCCTATGGACTCACAAAATAAGTATCAAACGGGGAAAAATAAAAGCTTTTGTCAATCTTTACAGCATGCGTTGCAGGGACTACAGGCTGTTTTTTGGGGAGAACGCAATTTTCGCTTTCATTTGGTTGCGACAGTCGTTGTTTTAATATTGGCGGAGTTATTGCATGTTGGGCTGGAGCACCTCTTATGGTTGGTTTTGGCTTGCTTTTTGGTGTTACTTGCAGAAGTTTTTAATTCAACGGTTGAGGCGCTGGTGGATCTGATTGTTGCTAAACATTATCATCCCCTAGCCAAACGAGTTAAAGATATGTCTGCTGGCTTCGTCTTGCTAGCAGCGGTGTTAGCATTGATTGTGGGATTAATCGTGTTAGGACCACCGCTTAGTCATTTTTGGTTTTGAAAATCAGCTAATTGAGGTAAATAATGACACAAACTAAACAATATAAATCTGGATTTGTAGCCATCATTGGTCGTCCCAATGTTGGAAAATCAACATTTTTAAACCGTGTAATTGGTCAAAAAATTGCGATTATGAGTTCGAAAGCGCAAACTACACGAAATAAAATCCAGGGAGTATATACAACCAAGCAGGCTCAGATTGTTTTCTTAGATACTCCGGGGGTGCACAAACCACATACGAAACTGGATGAATATATGGATGATGCGGCTTTGTCATCACTACAAGAAGTCGATGCCATCATCCTCATGGTTAGTGCCACAGAGACTAGGGGAGCTGGTGACAATTATTTAATCAAACAGCTACAAAATACCAAGGCACCTGTCTATTTGGTCATTAACAAAATTGATCAAGTTCATCCAGATCAATTATTACCAATCCTAGCAACCTACCAGAAAGCTTACGATTGGAAAGCAGTTTTTCCGATCTCGGCTCTTCAAGGAAATAATGTGAATGAATTATTGCAAGACTTAGTTTTGAATCTGCCAGCTGGACCTCAATATTACCCGGAAGATCAGATAACCGATCATCCAGAGCGGTTTATTGTTCAAGAAATTATTCGAGAAAAAATTTTAGAGAACACTAGTCAGGAGTTGCCTCATTCAGTGGCAGTTTATGTTGATCGGATGAAACCGAATGAAAATGGTAAATTGCAGATTGAGGCTTCAATTATGGTCGAACGGGAAGGACAACGTCGAATTATTATTGGTGATGGTGGAGCCAAGATTAAATACATCCGAATCGGAGCCCGGCGGGAAATTGAACAGGTATTAGGCAGCAAAGCTAACCTAAAACTGTGGATTCATATTCAACCAAATTGGCGGGATCAGTCCCAAATATTGCAAAACCTAGGTTACAGTCGTAAAAACGATTACTAAGCGGGTGGTGAAATGGTTAACACGAAGAGTCGGCAATTTCGTGGTATTTTGTTATATCGGCTAAAATATCGGGAATCTGATATGTTAGTAAAGTTTATGACAGCAACCGCTGGGAAAAAAATGTTTCTAGTTCGCAGAGCGACTAAGCCACATGCACCACTAGCAAGTGTGATTTTACCGTTTAGCTATGGAACCTACGAAGGGGTGTTAAAAACTAACGGTTTATCCTACTTGGACAGTGGCAACCAAGTTCATAACTTTGAACAAATTAGTAATGATATTATCCTAAACGCCTATGCAACTTATATCATGGGTTTGCTTGATCAGGCGTTGCCAGATAGCGTTGCTGACCAGCATTGGTTTAAGAACCTCTACTATGCCTTGACATTTATCAATAATGGCTTTGATCCAGAAATTATTACTAACATTGTAGAAATCCAGTTGCTTCCGCTTTTTGGAGTGGCCCCAGAATGGCATCACTGTGCGGCTTGTGGTTTGGATAAATCAGTTTATGATTACTCGGAAAAATACGGTGGTTTATTGTGTGCGGCTGATTTTGCTTTAGACTCACATCGGATGCACTTGGATCAACGAACAATTTATTATTTACGGCAATTCTCAGCCATTGATATGAAAAAGATTACACACATTCAAGTTAATCGTGAGACGAAAAAAAAGTTGCGGCAAGTGCTTGATAAGATTTATGACAGTTCGGTTGGAATTAATCTCAAAAGTAAACACTTCTTGGATCAAATGGATCGTTGGAAATTAGACTGAGACGTAGCAGAATCGTTGACGCAACTTTTTTTAGAGCGTATTATAAAACTAATATAATAACTGATAATGACAGAAGAAGACCTGCATACGATAATGTACAGCGAGACCATGGTAGTGGGAGTTGGTTCAGGATAAATTCAGGTTGGCGCTTTTGGAATCGGAGATAATCAAGCTGCTGATTAGATCAGAAGTAGGGTGGAACCGCGATGAAGTCGTCCCTATGCAAAAATTATTTTTATTTTTGCATAGGTTTTTTTAGTTGTTACGATAAAGGAGTAGCAGAATGCCAAAAAAAATGCCGTTACAAACAATTGCAAGTCAGTTAAAACAATTTTGGAGTCAGCAAGGTTGTATGATTATGGATGCTTATGATACGGAAAAGGGAGCTGGTACGATGAGTCCCTTTACTTTTTTGCGAGCAATTGGTCCAGAGCCTTGGAACGTCTGCTACGTTGAGCCTTCCAGGCGACCAGCTGATGGTCGTTATGGTAAGAATCCCAACCGGCTTTACCAACACCATCAATTTCAAGTTTTGATGAAGCCTTCGCCCGATAATATTCAGGAGCTTTATCTGACTTCATTGAAAGAACTTGGAATTAATCCTTTAGAACATGATATTCGCTTTGTTGAGGATAATTGGGAAAATCCTTCAATGGGGTGTGCTGGAGTTGGCTGGGAAGTTTGGTTGGATGGAATGGAAGTAACCCAATTCACTTATTTTCAAGTGGTCGGGGGACTTTCGATGAGTCCTGTTGCTGTCGAAATTACCTATGGAATGGAGCGGCTGGCCTCATATATCCAAGATGTTAATAATGTTTTTGATTTAGAATGGGCTGATGGTGTTCGATACGGAGACATCTTTAAAGAGCCAGAATATGAACATTCCAAATATAGTTTTGAAATTAGTAATCAAGCAATGTTACAACAATTATTTACGGCTTATGAACATGAAGCTCAGCGCTTGATTAAATTAGGACTGGTTCATCCAGCTTATGACTATGTTTTAAAGTGCAGTCACACTTTTAACTTGCTTGACGCTCGCGGGGCAGTTTCTGTAACCGAACGAGCTGGTTACTTAGCTCGAATTCGAAAAATGGCCCACGGTTTGGCTCAGGCCTTTGTTTTAGCACGACGCAAGTTGGGCTTCCCGTTAATTCAAGATGATGATCAACGACATGCTGCCCAGGAAAAATATGATGCTCAGCATCCGCACTCTGTAAAACAGACTTCGGGAGGTAAAAACTAATGACACACGATTTTTTATTAGAGATTGGTCTTGAAGAATTACCAGCAAATGTGGTAACCGCTAGTGTGGATCAGTTAGCCCAAAAAGTCACAAACTACCTAAAAGCAGAGCGGCTGACGTTCACCGGGTTAAAGAAATTTTCAACACCACGTCGGTTGGCACTGCAAATTAGTGGTTTAGCTGATCGGCAGCCTGATAGTGATACAGAGGTCAAGGGTCCTTCTGAAAAAATAGCACGAACTGATAATGGTTGGAGTAAGGCCGCTTTAGGTTTTGCTCATAGTCAGGGAATTCAGCCAGATGACTTAGTGATTAAAGAGGTTAAAGGGGTGGCGTATGTATTTGCTAATAAGCATGTTACGGGTCAACCAGCCGTTACAATTTTATCGCAGTTACCAAATGTAATCGCCTCACTTAATTTTCCCACGATGATGAGATGGGGGACTCACCAATTTCAGTTTGTCCGACCCATTAAATGGTTAGTGGCTCTATTGGATACGGAAATCGTTCCAATGCAACTGGTTGATATTCAGGCGGGTCGAACGACCCAAGGACATCGTTTCTTGGGGCATCCGTTAGAACTAAAGCAGGCACAAGATTACCAAGCAGCGTTAGAAGAGGTCTTTGTCCTTGCCGATGCTCAGCAAAGAAAGCAACGAATCAAGGATCAGATCATGGCAATTGCTCGCGAACAAGGATGGCAAGTTAATCTTGATGCGCAGCTGTTAGAAGAAGTGAACAATTTGGTTGAATGGCCAACTAGTTTTTACGGTCAATTTGACCAGCACTTTTTAACCATCCCGCGGGAGGTTTTAATTACCTCAATGCGTAATCACCAGCGTTTCTTTTATGTTGAAGATGAAAAAAATCAACTATTACCTTATTTCATTTCGGTGCGTAATGGTAATCGAGATCATTTGGAAAACGTAATCCAAGGAAACGAAAAGGTATTAGCTGCTCGCTTATATGATGCGGCATTTTTCTATGAAGAAGATCAAAAGCATTCGATTGCCGATTTTGTTACTAAATTAAAAGAAGTTAGTTTTCATGACCAAATTTCAACAATGTATGAAAAAATGGAGCGGGTTCAGGTCATTACCGCTTTAATTGGTAAGCAGGTGGGTCTGAGCCAACCAGAATTAGCTGAATTACAGCGGGCCGCTTCCATCTACAAGTTTGATCTTGTTACCGAAATGGTTGGGGAGTTCTCGGAGCTACAAGGAATAATGGGAGAAAAATATGCATTATTACAGGGGGAAAGCCCTGCAGTGGCAACTGCAATCCGTGAACATTATTTGCCGAATGTTGCGGGGGGAGCGTTACCCGCTACCAAGATTGGAGCAGTCTTAGCCGTTGCAGATAAATTAGATAGTATTCTAACTTTTTTTGCAGCTAAAATGGTGCCTAGTGGTTCTAATGATCCCTATGCGTTACGGCGCCAGGCCGCCGGTATCGTCAGCATTGTTTATCAGCAACACTGGCAGTTGCCACTGGATGTGCTGTTAAATGAAGTTGTCCAAACTGAAGCTCGCAAGCAATTTAGTCCCAAGGTGGAACAAGCGCCAGTGATTCCTCAAGTAATTTCATTTCTAAAGGAACGGATTAAACGATTTCTAAAGGATACCGAAGTGCGCTATGACCTTGTTAACGCTGCAACTGCATCGACGAGTACCGATATTTGTTTTATGATTTCCAGTGCTAACGAGTTACAAAAGCAACAAAACAAAGCTGATTTCAAAGCAAACATTGAAGCTTTGAGTCGGGTGACCAGGATTGCTAGTAAGCAAGCAGGATCATTTGCAACAATTGATCCATTGTTGTTTGAAAACGAGGCTGAAGTGGCATTACATGGGGCAGTTGACCAGCTTCAAAATGATTTCTCGCAAAAATCGGTAGCAAGTGACTATCAACAACTGGCTAATTTACGACCAGTAATTAATGACTATTTTGAAAAAACCATGATTATGGCCGAAAATCAGAATTTAAAAGCGAACCGTCTGGCAGAAATGAATCGGTTAGCAAGGATTATTAATGAATTCGCTAGCGTTGACCATATAATGACCAAATAATCTGAAAAGTGGTGAATTTGATGGTGAAAATTCCAGAAGAGACGATTGAAAAAATTAGAAGTAGCGTCAATATTTTGGATATTGTTGGACAACATGTGCAATTGAAAAAGGCTGGAAAGAATTTTTTTGGGTTATGTCCCTTTCATGAAGAACGCACACCATCATTTTCAGTTAATGAAGAAAAACAAATTTTTCATTGCTTTAGTTGTGGCCGTGGGGGAAATGTTTTTACTTTTCTAATGGAATTAGAGGGACTTTCTTTCACTGAGGCCGTTCAAGCAGTTGGTAAGGCTGGTGGTATGCAGCTGCCAGATGAACTGGTTCAAGCGCAGCAACCATCGGCTCGTGAACAGCAACTTCGACCGCTGTTCTCGGTTCATGAAGCAGCAACTCGTTTTTATCATCATATTCTAGTAAATACTAAGGCTGGTGCTCCTGCAC
Organism: Fructilactobacillus florum DSM 22689 = JCM 16035; assembly: GCF_001436645.1. Classification (GTDB taxonomy): domain Bacteria; phylum Bacillota; class Bacilli; order Lactobacillales; family Lactobacillaceae; genus Fructilactobacillus; species Fructilactobacillus florum. The sequence continues at coordinate 86,385 of NZ_AYZI01000005.1, forward strand.
GAGAATATTTAAAAAAACGGCAGATTAGCGCTGAAATGATTGAAACTTTTCAGCTAGGCTTTGCTCCATCAGAAAGGGTTCTCCAGCCCTTTTTTAAAGAACAACAGACTGACTATCAAACTTTACGGAAGACCGGGCTATTCATTGAAAATCAAGCTGGAGAATTAACTGATCGATTTGTTAATCGGCTGATGTTTCCAATTCGTAATCCGCAGGGGGCACCGATTGGTTTTTCCGGAAGATTATTGCAACAAAATGAACAGCAACCAAAATATTTAAATAGTCCTGAGACAGAACTTTTTAACAAGCGGAAGGTCATCTATAATCTTGATTTAGCTAAACCTGCTGTACGTAAAACCCAACGATTAATCCTGTTTGAGGGTTTTATGGATGTGATTTCTGCATATCAAGCTGAGGTATTCAACGGAGTTGCTTCGATGGGAACCAGTTTAACCGAGGAACAGATTTATGAGTTTAAAAAAGTTACTAGTCAAATCTGTGTTTGTTACGATGGGGATCAACCCGGTCAAAAAGCAACTAATCGTGCAATTGATTTATTAACTCAACAGGATAGCTTTGAAGTCAATGTCATTCAAATGCCCAATGGAGTAGACCCAGATGAATTTCGGCGAACAGCAGGACCAAAACGGTTTCGTGAGGTAATTTCAAAAGCACAAGAACCGGCCTTGAAATTCAAACTCAATTTTTTAAAAACCCAGTTTAATTTAAATAATGACGTTGACAAACTTAATTATGTAAATCAAGCGTTGCAACAAATTGCCAATACCAAACCGGGGGTTACGCAAGATGTTTATCTCAAAGAATTATCTGCTGATGTAGACTTGCCGTTTGATTCATTACGCAAACAACTTGGAAACTTACCTGATCAGTCTCGCAAAAACCATTCGAGTAAGTTGCATAATCAACATTCGCAGCAAGCTCCCCAGCTTGCTGAACGGCATTATTCTAGAATAGAAAATGCTGAACGGCATTTGCTAATGGCAATGTTTTATAATTCTAGTGTTTGGGATCAAGTAGTAGCAAACCCGACTTTTAACTTTATTCATGATCAATATCAGCAATTATACCTATTTGCTCAGGAATATTTTCGAACGCATGCCCGCTATCAATCTGCTGAATTTAGCGACTTTGTGAAGGAACCCAAGTTACAGTCAGTTTTGGCGGAATTAGAAATTGATAACGATGAGCAACTAGATAACGAAGAAGCGGCGACGGACTGTGTTAAAATGATAACTGAAAGTGCACCATTAGTTAGCAAAATTAACCAGCTGAAGCAAGAATTTGATAGTGCGGGTCAAATCGGCGATGAACTGCAACAACTTAAACTTGCAAGTGAATTAATTCGCTTGCATCGCCAATTAGATCAGTTGCGGACATCTAACGATTAGAGGAGGATTATCGATGGCAGAACAAGAGGCAAAGAAAACACAAACGCTTAAAAAAAAGGCTGTTGCTCCTAAGAAAAAAACGCGGGCTAAAAAGTCCGAGACAACCAAAGCTTTAAAGAAAGATTTCGATAAAACTAATTATCGAAAGGTATATAATGCGCTAATAAAAAAATATAAAAAAATTGGTCATGTTAGTTATGCCGTGTTAGAAACGGAATTTCAGGATCCATTTACTTTGAAAAAGAAGCAAATGGATGAATTAATGGAAAAGATTGAAGACGATGGGATTAGTATTGTTGATGAAAATGGAGAACCTGATCCTAGAGCACTGAAAGCTGCAAAGAAAGTTACGCAAAAAGAGTTAAAAAATGCCTCTAGTTCTAAAGGGGTTAAAATCAATGATCCAGTTCGCATGTATCTCAAAGAAATTGGACGAGTTCCACTACTAACAGCAGATGAAGAAGTGCAATTGGCACTGCGCATTGAACAGGGAGACGAAGATGCTAAGCAAGAATTAGCGGAGGCTAATTTACGATTGGTTGTCTCGATTGCAAAACGGTACGTTGGTCGTGGCATGCAGTTTTTAGATTTAATCCAAGAAGGCAATATGGGATTAATGAAAGCTGTCGAAAAATTTGATTACCGCAAGGGTTTTAAATTTTCAACGTATGCTACTTGGTGGATTCGTCAAGCAATTACTCGAGCAATTGCTGATCAAGCGCGGACGATTCGTATTCCAGTGCATATGGTTGAAACTATTAACAAACTAATTCGAGTTCAACGCCAACTGCTCCAGGATCTTGGCAGAGAGCCACTCCCAATTGAAATTGGGGCAGAAATGGATATGCCAACCGCAAAAGTTCGTAATATCATGAAAATTTCGCAAGAGCCAGTTTCACTAGAAACTCCAATTGGTGAAGAGGACGATTCCCATCTAGGTGATTTTATTGAGGACAAAGAGGCCACTAGTCCTGAGGATCATGCTTCCTATGAATTACTCAAGGAACAACTAGAAAGTGTATTGGACACGTTGACTGATCGTGAAGAAAACGTTTTACGGTTACGGTTTGGGCTTGACGATGGGCGAACGAGAACTTTAGAAGAAGTCGGAAAAGTCTTTGGTGTGACGCGCGAACGGATTCGCCAGATTGAGGCCAAGGCGCTTCGAAAGCTTCGGCATCCTTCACGCAGCAAACAATTAAAAGATTTCTTAGATTAAAATTTTTAAAGCAGCGGCCAGTTTTCGGTGCGCTGCTTTTTCACATATAGGAGTGAATCCCATGGATGCGAAGCATCTTTCTAAACGATTACAAGCAGTTGCTGATGTGGTTGAACCAGCTACTTTATTAGCAGATATTGGTTCCGATCATGCCTATTTACCAGCCTTTCTGGTACAAACCGGACGAGTTCAACGGGCAGTTGCCGGAGAACTTCGCAGTGGCCCCTTACACAATGCGCAAACTGAAATTGACCGGTTGCATTTACAAGCTCGTATGCAAGCGCGGCTAGGAGATGGGCTAACGGTGCTCAAGTCCTCTGATCATTGTCAAACAATTACCATCGCTGGGATGGGAGGGGCACTAATTGCTGATATTTTACAGCGTGGACAGTCTCATTTGCAGGATCATCCGCAGTTGGTGTTACAACCAAATATTGATGAAGATTTAGTGCGCACTTGGCTAGTCGCACATCACTATCGAATTAAGCAAGAGCAAATTATTTTTGACGGCGGTCATTATTATGAAGTAATCGCAGCTAGTTATACGTCAGTTCCAGTTAATTATGACCGAAAAGATTTGTTATTTGGTCCTTTGTTACGCCGAGCTCACAATGAAATTTTCACGAAAAAATGGGAAAAGCGCATAGTTAAACTTGATTTGATCATTGATCAATTAGCCGCAGGAGAAAATCAAGCCAGAGTTCAAGCAATTAGGCGTCGTCGCAGAGAAATTCAGGAGGTATTATCATGACTACGGTTCAAACCATAGTTGATCAGTTTGAAAAATTTGCTCCGCTCGTCTTTAAAGAAGCGGGTGATCCAACTGGATTTCAGCTGGGAAATCGAGAGGCGGTTGTGCATAAATTATTGACCACATTAGATGTCAGCCCAGCAGTAGTACAAGAAGCCATTGATTCAGATTGTGACTTCATTGTTGCCCATCATCCGCTGATTTTTTTCCCAGCTCGTAATTTAGACGAGGCTGATCCACAAACGAAAATGTATGCAAACTTGCTTAGACATCATATTAATGTTTATTCCGCACATACTAATTTAGATAAGGCTCCAGGTGGAATGAACGATTGGTTAACAGCAGCGCTACAATTACAGCAAGTCTCAGGATTGGTGCCTGATGCCGCTCCGGTGCAAGGTGAAATGTTGTCGTTGGGGCGAGTTGGGTATTTAAACCAACCAGTTACAGTAGCTGAACTAGTTGAACTTTGTAAGCAACGGTTGGGTGTGGATCATTTGCGCTATGCAACCGCCACTTTGCAAAAAAAAGTTCAAAAGATTGCAGTATTAGGGGGAACTGGTGGTAAGTTTTATCCTGCATCGCTGGAAGCAGGCGCAGATGCTTATCTAACTGGCGATCTATCATATCATATCACCCAAGAGATGGTGGCAAAGGGACTAACCGTCCTTGATCCGGGGCATCATATCGAAAGTATCTGTAAGGAACAGCTAAAAACGATGTTTTCCAATTGGAATAAAAAGTTCAAATGGGGAATTGAAGTGCAAGCTTCTGAAATTAGAACTGATCCTTTTTACTTCAATTAAAAAAGGACCCAACAAGCACAGCTAGTCAGCTCATTGGGTTCTTTTTAATTTCCAAATCATTATGGTTTTATAACTAATTTTAATAGATTAATTCCAATTAGGGCGATTAAACCACCGACGATAGCAACGTTAATGGCAATTGTTTTAGTAAAGGTTGATTGCACCAGGGCGGAACCAATGTAGCCAATGATTTCGCCATAAACAATTCCCCAAAAAAGTGTGGTTAAATTTGCAGCAATTGTCTTCATCTTCACCCCTCCTTACATGCGCTAAGTCTAGCACTATTTTTTAAAATTGCAACGAACGACCTAGCCATCAATCATAAAAGTTCTTTGCTATAATGATTATAAAGAATTAATGATGAAGGAGATTAATTAATGGCGTATGCAGCATTACAAAATTTAAGTTCCTATAGCTTATTACAAAGTACGACCACTATTCCCCAGCTAATTAGTAATGCTAAGCAAAAAGGGTATCAGACACTCGCACTAACTGATCAAAATGTTTTGTATGGAGCGGTGGCTTTTTACCAGACGGCCATAAAAGAAGGATTACATCCAATTATTGGACTGGAGCTAACGGTCGCAGGTAGCGTTTCTGTTGAACATCATTATCAGCTGTTATTATTAGCTAGAAATCAGAATGGTTATCAGCATCTATTGCAACTTTCTACGCTAAAAATGACTCAGTCGGCTCCACTTGCTTGGCAGCAGTTAACACCTGAATTATTACAGGGACTATTTATTCTCTTACCAGAGACTAGTGAGGTTAATAGCCTAATTTCTTATCAACGAATAGATCAAGCTCAAGCAGCCCTACAGGAACTCTTAGCGGTGGCGGCACCTGAAACTATTAAGCTAGGAGTCACTCCCACCATTTCAAACGAGGAGTTGCAACTTCGAACTAAGCTGACTGCCGATAACCACCTAGAATTAATTGCTTTACAAGAAACTCAGTATCTGCAAGCGGAAGATGCATTTTATACTCACGTACTCCAGTCAATTGCAACTGGGTCAACCATGTCGGATATCAATCAGACTCCCTCCCTTGGATCCAATTGGCTACCCCCCGTAGAATTAATTGAACAAAAGTATCAAAACAGAGGATTAGTTGCTGCATTAGAAGTAAATGCGCAAGTAGCTGCTGCATGTCAGGTTGAAATTATAAAGCAAGCTCCTCAATTGCCAACTTACCAAACTCCTAATGCTCAGCCCGCAGTTGCTTATTTAAGGAGACTCTGTCAAGCTGGTCTGCAAAAGCGCCTTAGTAACCAGCAAGCTGATAATTCTAAATACCAACAACGTCTGGACCATGAATTAGATGTAATTGAACGAATGGGATTTAGTGATTATTTTTTGATTGTTTGGGATGTAATTAACTTTGCTCATCAGCACCACATTCTTACCGGGCCGGGTCGAGGTTCTGCTGCGGGCTCGTTGGTTTCGTATTGTTTAAAAATTACCGATGTTGATCCAATCAAGTACGATCTGCTGTTTGAACGGTTTTTAAATGAAGAACGGGCCCAGATGCCTGATATTGACTTAGATATTCCAGATGAACAACGAGAAATTATTTTACAATATGTTCATGATAAATATGGAAATGATCGGGTTGCACAGATTATTACATTTGGTACTTTGGGAGCCAAGCAAGCCTTGCGGGACACGGGGCGCGTGTTTGGATTACCAGTTACGACTATGAATCGTTGGAGTGCTGCGATTCCCAAGCAACTACATGAAACTCTCACACAGGCAGAAAAGGAATCTCAAAAACTCCGAAATTTATTAGCCGATTCAGACACCAATCGGAAGCTCTTTGAAACGGCTCAAAAAATTGAGGGACTCCCTCGACACTATTCGACGCATGCTGCGGGGCTAATTTTGAGTGATGAACCAATCGTTAAGAAAGCTCCATTACAAAATGGTAATGAGGGGCTTTTGATGACCCAGTACTCAAAATATTATGTAGAAGATGTTGGGTTATTAAAAATTGACTTTTTGGGTTTGCGAAACTTATCAATCATGAACCATATCCTAACGTTGGTTCATCAGCAGTTTGATGCAGAATTTGATGTGACTAAGATTAGCTTAGAAGACGAACGGACTTTACAATTATTTCAAGCGGGTAAAACAAATGGGGTATTTCAATTTGAATCGGCTGGCATTAAAAATGTTTTGCGACGTATGCATCCTGATTCCTTTGAATTAATTGCAGCGGTGAATGCCTTGTATCGTCCCGGCCCGATGGAAAATATTGATACCTTTATTGCGCGAAAAGATGGCTTGGAAGCAGTTGATTATCCAAACCAAACAATTAAAGAAATTTTAAGCTCAACCTACGGCATTATTGTTTATCAAGAGCAAGTGATGCAATTGGCAGCAGCAATGGCTGGTTTTTCACTGGCACAAGCTGACGTTTTGCGTCGAGCAATGAGCAAGAAGCACCATCAAGAGATGGAGTCCATGCGCCAACGTTTTATGCAGGGGGCGCTTGCAAAAAAATACAGTGAGCAGACGGCCACCACGACTTTTGATTATATCGAGCGCTTTGCCAGCTATGGTTTTAATAAATCTCATGCGGTTGCTTATAGTAAGATGGCATTTGAATTAGCCTATTTAAAGGTCCATTTTCCTGGTCCATTTTTTGTAGCGCTATTGAATTCGGTGGTTGGAAACTTTGCTAAAATCAAGACCTATATTCAAGAGGCAAAGGACAATGACTTATCAGTACTAAATCCCAGTTTAAACCATAGTAACGCTGATTTTACCTATCAGCAGGGAAGCATTCGGTTTGGATTTCAGGCGATTAAGGGCTTGCGATCCGATTTTATTAAAGAAATTCTGGCCTTGCGCAAGGAGCAAGGCAACTTTACAAGTTTAGTTCAATTTGTCCAACAGTTGCCACCAAAGTTTCAAAAGGAAGACCAGTTACAGGCCTTGGCTTATACGGGGGCACTAGATGAATTTGGTTATAATCGGCATGAGGTAGTTGCCGCATTGCCTAAAATTCTTAGTTCGGCTGAATTTTCTGGTTCATTGCTGGCAGATTTGCCGGGAATGGAAGTTGAAATTAGTCATAAACCAGATTTTCAAGATTGGGAAAAAACTAATTTTGAAAATGAGTATCTTGGCACTTACTTATCGGGGCATCCGGTGGAACGCTATGAAGAATTAAGAAAAAAATCACATGCAATTCGTACGTCAGATTTACAACCAACGACCAAAACGGTAAAACTGATTTTACTAATATCTCACATCAAGACAGTTCGGACGAAACGGGGACAGTTAATGGCCTTTATCAATGCTGGAGATCAGTTTACGACCATCGACCTAACGATTTTTCCGCAACTTTATCGAGAAATCAGTAGTTGGTTAAAGCCTAATATCGTAGTTCTTGTCCAGGGAACTGTAGAAGAGCGGCGCGGGTTACAATTAATTGTTAATCAGATTGAACCAGCTGCGAACGCCAGTCGGGTTAGCGGTCCAGTGCAGCAAAAATTATTTATTCGATTAAACGAGGCTAACGATCAACCGGCTCAACTGCAGCAATTACAGCAATACTTAGTAAGCCATCAAGGTGATTGTCCGGTCGTTTTGTATCGTGTTAAAACTGACCAGAAACAGTTATTGCCTTCTAAGTATCGAGTTAAGGCAACTGACGCTGTCTTGCAGCATCTTCAAGGTTTGTTTGGAGCAGCTAATGTTGTCTTACAGTGATTTTTAATGAATCAAGACAATCCTGGGTAAACGTGATACAATACAAATGGATTCTAAAGCAGTAGCCTAGTGATTTATGGGCTGCAAAAAAGGAGAGGCTTTTATGAAGAGAACTAAAATCGTTAGCACGCTTGGACCTGCTTCCAATGATTTGAATACGATTGTAGATTTATTGAATGCAGGAGCAAATGTTTTTCGTTTCAACTTTTCTCACGGGGATCATGAGGAACATTTATCCCGAATGAATTTGGTTAGAGAAGCTGAAAAGAAAACCGGTAAGATTGCCGGTGTTTTGCTAGATACCAAGGGCGCCGAAATTCGAACAACTGTCGAACAAGGTGGCAAGCTTGATTTTAAAATTGGGGAAAAGTTTCGGATTTCAATGGACGATAGTCTTGAAGGAACCAAAGAAAAGATTGCAGTAACTTATCCTGGTCTCTATGATGATGTTAAGATTGGTGGGCACGTCTTGTTTGATGACGGCTTGTTAGATACTAAAATCTTAGAAAAAGATGACCAAAATCGCGAATTAATTGTTGAAGTCATTAATGACGGGGTCTTAGGATCACGTAAGGGAGTTAATGCTCCGGGAGTTTCAATTAATTTACCGGGAATTACTGAAAAAGATTCTGATGATATTCGCTTTGGTTGTGAGCATGGGATTAACTACATTGCTGCTTCCTTTGTTAGAAAGCCACAGGACATCCTCGATATTCGAGCTCTCCTCGAAGAAAAAGATATGCAGGATGTTCAAATCTTTCCAAAGATTGAGTCCCAAGAAGGAATTGACAACTTTAATGAAATCATCAAGGTTTCTGATGGTCTGATGATTGCCCGTGGTGACATGGGAGTGGAGATTCCACCAGAAAACGTCCCAGTTGTTCAGAAACGACTAATTAAGATTTGTAATGAAGCTGGCAAACCAGTGATTACTGCTACGCAAATGTTGGATTCCATGCAAGAAGAACCTCGACCAACACGTGCAGAAGTTTCTGACGTTGCAAATGCTGTTTATGATGGAACTGACGCTACCATGCTTTCTGGTGAGAGTGCCAACGGTGACTATCCAGTGGCTTCCGTTGCGATGATGAGTCGAATTGATAAGAAATCTGACGATCATTTCAAGGAATTTGGTACACCACGTCCAGTTTTCCATAATAGCGATGTGACCGAAGCATTGGGCGAATCAGTAGCACGGATTGCTAAAGACATGGACATTCATACGATTGTAGCTGCGACCGGTTCTGGTTACACAGCTCGGATGATTTCTAAGTATCACCCTGACGCAAACATCCTAGCCCTAACTTTTGATGATCGAGTTCGTCGTGGTTTGACAGTTAATTACGCTGTTAAACCAGTGCTAGTTGACAAGCCAGAATCATTAGAAGCCATGATTAACCTTGCCACTGCTAAAGCCGTTGAAACCGGCCTAGCTAAAGAAGGCGAAGAAATCATTGTGACTACTGGAGTACCTTTAGGTGACGAAGGGACTACTAATACGATTCGGGTTCAATTAATTGGAACTAAGTTAGCTCAAGGTCAAAGTGTTGGTGATGAAACGGTAATTGGAAAGGCCGTTGTTGCCAAAGATGCTAAAGATGCCGTTGCTAAAACAGCAGATGGCAGTGTCTTAGTAGTTAAGGATACGAATAAAGACTATTTGCCAGCAATGAAAAAATCTAGTGCAATTGTAGTTGAAACTGGTGGCTTAACTTCATATGCCGCGGTTGTTGGGATCTCACTTGATATTCCAGTAATCGTAGCTGCTAATGATGCTACTAATAGCATTAGTGATGGCGAGTTAGTTACAGTTGATGCACGACGCGGTATTGTGTATCAAGGTAATCAAGCTAAAAATGACTAATTAATCCAGTTATGTACCATAAGAGGAGGGTCTAAGTCTGCTTAGACCCTCCTTTTTATGTTTGGTTTAAATTAATTTTAAGAAAAACTTTAGATAAATACGATTTTGTTTGTTATAATAAAAATGACAAACTGGTGCATTGGAGCAAGGTATGAATGAAGATTTAGGACTCATCAAGACAGGGATCATTACTGATGAAAATGAACAAAATTATTTTGTTCAAATTCACGGTAGAACTTACGCACTTAACAAAACAGAGCCCGCTGAACAATTTTCACTAGGAGCTTCGTTACGGGGCTTTTGCTATGAGAATAAACATCGCCAATTAAAAATAACGGAGGCAATTCCAGATATTAAACCGGGGTACTATGGTTGGGGAACAGTTGTTGGAGTAAAGCACGATTTGGGAGTTTTTCTTGATATTGGTCTGGTTGACAAAGATTTAGCTATTTCTCTTGATGAATTGCCTGCTATGAAATCACTTTGGCCGGATACTGGGGATCGGTTGCTCGTTACGATGCAGTTTGATGCAAAACATCGTCTGTGGGGCCACCTTGCTGATGATCAAATTTATAAAGCAATTTCTCAGCCAGCTAGTAAAGAGAAAGATCAAAATCAAAACGTGGTAGCTACCGTTATTAATCCTAAAAAAATGGGAACTAAGGTTTTAACTAAAAACTATCAACTAGGCTTTATTGATCGTTCTGAACTAGAACAAGAACCACGGTTGGGTCAACAATTGCAAGCGCGTGTGATCGGAGTTCGTCCCAATAAAACACTATATCTTTCGCTTCGACCACGGGCGTACGAAGCAATTAGTGACGATGCAACAATGCTGCTGCGCATGCTAGAAATGAGTGCTACCCATCAGTTACCATATGGTGATAAAAGTGATGCAGAGCAAATCAAGGCAAACTTGGGCATTAGTAAGGGTCAATTTAAACGCGCTGTCGGGAACTTATTAAAAAAGCGTTTGATTGAAATTGAGCCTAATATGCTGATTTTGAAGCAGCAGGATGACAATGATGCAGGATCAAATTGACGATTATTTACATTTTTTATTAATCGAACGGGGATTAGCCCATAACACCATCATTAGTTATCGAGAAGATTTACACCAATTCGCAAGTTACCTAGCCAAACATCACCTTTCGTCATTTGTAGAGGTTGATCAATATCAAATCCTTGATTTTTTAACTTGGGAACAACAGCAAGGGAAGGCTAGAAATTCAATTATCCGTCTCATTTCAACCCTTCGTAAATTTTTTCAGTATTTGATCAGAATGAAAGTGATCAATAACAATCCTATGACCAAAATAAAACCACCCAAGCAGGGACTTCATTTACCAGCCGTGTTGTCTGAACGTGAAATGAATCAAATTTTAGCACTTCCAGATTTGAACAAACCACTTGGAATTCGTGATCGAGCGATGCTGGAGGTGCTATATGCCACTGGATTACGGGTTTCTGAGTTAGTTAATCTAAAATTGCAAGATCTTCATTTAGAGGTTCAGTTGATTCAAACAATTGGAAAGGGCGATAAAGAACGATTAGTGCCAATTGATTCGGTGGCACAATCGTGGTTAAATCGTTACCTCGCTGAGGTTAGACCTAAGCTAGTAAAACAAGCAAATAGTTTTATTTTTTTAAATGCTCACGGGGGGCAACTAACCCGGCAAGCTCTGTGGCAAAAAATTAAAGGGTATGTCCAACAAACTGGTATCAAAAAAATTGTTACACCACACACTTTTCGCCATAGTTTTGCAACTCATTTATTGGAAAATGGTGCTGATCTACGGACAGTGCAAGAATTGCTCGGACACGCAGATATCTCAACCACCCAAATTTATACGCATGTCTCACATGAGCATCTTACAAAAGCCTATAAGCGATTTCATCCCCGGGCATAGCTTGGAAAGAGGGTTCATTAATGTTATATAAATACCAAGATGATAATAAACGGATTGCAATGGGGATCCTATCTTTAGCCAAAGTTCGCGATCGAGCGGATTATTTGGAACAGGAACTTCATTGGTACAATGATAGTAAGCAACGTAATTTGTATTTATGGCGCGATCAATTTAATAATTGGGCGGGAGTAATCGGAACTGAATCTTTTTCTAGCTGTCTGGTTGTTCGTCGCATTACTCTCACTCCAGATGTTAATACGGTCTTTAACATTTTTAATGTTCTAGATGATTTGAAACAACTGTATCCAGATATTCCGCTGCAGGGAACGTTAGCGACACAAAATTATTTAAATACTTGGGAGCAAAATAATGAGCGAAAAAATGCTTGAACTTCATTTAGATAGTTTTGATGGACCATTGGCCTTATTGCTACATTTAATTCGACAGTCAAAGATGGATATTTATGACATTAACATCACTGCCATTACGGAGCAGTACATTGCTTATTTGCAGCAACTAAAGCACGTGCATATTCAAATAGCTGGCGAATTTTTAGTAATGGCAGCGAATTTAATGCGGATTAAATCGAAAGTGCTCTTAGCTGAAGAGTTAGCAATTGATGAGCCGGAAGATCCAAGACAACCACTAGTTGACCAGTTATTAGAATACAAAAAATATCAAGAAGCAGCTAAGCAGTTGCGAAAAAAAGCAGCTAAGCGACAACTTTGGCACTCAATTACTCCAGGGGCAGTTCAGAAACAAACCACAATCCAGCCAAATGATTTATCGGTAGAACTACTACGACAGGCTTGGCAACGGTTGCAAAGTCGGCGGCAACTTAACCAACAGCCGATTTCGAATGAACAAATTCAAGAATGGAAATTTGAGATTCCTACTCAGATCAAAATATTGGAAAACGCTTTAGATGAGCATCCAGCTGGGCTCTTTTTTTCGCAACTACTAAACCCCATGATGTCAAAAGAAGAGTTAGTAACAGATTTTTTAGCATTACTAACCATGGTGCGCTCGCAATTAGTGGAGGTCACGCAACAGAATTATCATGCTGATATTTGGATTAGGAGGCGAGTGCATGAACTTGTTAGCACAAATTGAAGCTCTCGTCTACATTTCTGCTAATCAGGGGATTACGATCCAAAAGCTTGCAGAACTTACAAACGTTCCTGTAGCAGCAATTCGGGAAAATGTAAAAAAATTACAATCCACTTATGAAAAGCGGAATGGTGCACTGGTGATTGTGCGCCATGGCGATCTAATTCAAATTGCGACCAAACCGGAATTTGACAAGTTACTACAATCTTTTACGGAAACAAATGAACCATTACTATCAAAACCAGCATTAGAAGTTTTAACGATTGTCGCATATCGTCAACCAATTACTAGAATCCAGCTTGATCAGTTACGCGGGGTTAATAGTGCTGTTTCGCTACGTAATTTACAAAGTTATAGTCTGATAACCGTCAGTGGTCATGCTGATGAGCCTGGAAATCCGGCTCAGTATGCGACGACTGATCAGTTTTTACAGGCCTTTGGTCTCCAGTCACTTGCAGATTTGCCAGCGATTCGTGCCAAGCCACAACCAGTTAGCGGTGATTTGTTTCACCCTAAGCAAATTAATAAAGGAGCAAAGACCAGTGAGTGATCGTTTACAAAAAGTCCTTGCACATGCAGGAGTAGCGTCTCGTCGTGCAAGTGAAAAACTAATTTTAACCGGCCATGTTCGAGTTAATGGCAAAATAATTACAACATTAGGGGCAAAAGTTGAACCAACTGATCGAATTGAGGTTGATCATCACCCAATCAAATTAGAAGATCCCGTCTATTTTGTGTTAAATAAGCCACGTGGTGTGATTACATCCGCAACGGATGAAAAAGATCGAAAGACCGTCCTAGATTATTTCAAACATAAGGTATCTGAAAGAATCTATCCGGTCGGGAGGCTGGACTATGATACCAGTGGGGTACTGTTATTAACCAATGATGGTCAATTAGATTTCCAACTAACCCATCCTAAGCACCATGTTCCGAAAACTTACCTTGCAAAGGTCGAAGGAATTCCTGACGAAAACGCCCTGGAGCAGTTGCGGACAGGAGTCAGATTACCTGATCATCAGCGAAGTGCTCCAGCGGAAGTTCGCCGATTAGCTAACGTTGGTCAACACGAGGCTCGAGGACTGCTCGAACTAACCATTTTTGAAGGTCACAATCATGAAGTTAAGAATATGCTTCAAGCAGTTGGTCATCCAGTGGAGCGCCTGAAACGAACTGCATTTGCTGGAATTGATCTTGGTGGGTTAGAGCCTGGCCAATGGCGCCCGCTACGAAAAAGAGAAGTAAGAAATCTATTGGAAATTAGTGAAGCGAAGGAGTAACTACCAATGAAAAATAATCAACAGTTGAAGCGTCAAGTTTTTGTGGCTGTATTAGCAGCAATTGCATACTTATTAATGTTTATTTCCTTTCCCGTATTACCATATGTACCTTTCTTAAAATTAGATTTTGCTGATATTCCGATTTTAATTGGACTTTTTATGTTGGGACCCAGTGCGGCTGTTGAAACGACCGTTTTAAAATTGTTTCTTTATTGGATGACAATGGGCTTTTCAGTCATTGAATTGATTGGCTTAAGCAGTTCTTTAGTGGTTTCCTTAGTGTTCATTACTATTTTTTGGCTAGGGAAAAAATATGTCCTAAAATCAGGCTATCGTTCAATCTTAGTGGTTATCACGGTTGCTTTATTGCTGACCGTGATCATGAGTATTCTTAACTATCTCGTTTTTATGCCACTGTACATCAATGTAGTCGGCTTTCACTTAGGGATTCCGCTAGCCAAACTAATTTTGATTGGAATTGCGCCATTTAACCTCTTGAAGGGTTTAATTGTGGGAACAGTCTTTACAGTAATTATTAATGTCTTGCCTGGTCGTTATGTCAAATGAAATCACGGCAAGTGATGCTTTATTGTTAGAACTACTATCAGACCATCAGCCCCGTCGACCGCGCTTATTAGTGAATCTTCTGGCTGGGAAAAAGACCGTGGCGACTCGGTATTGGGGGCTTCGCTATGGATTGTTAGGTTTTGCTGGATTGCAACGCTACTGGGGTTCCTTGAAGTTAGATTTTTCTGGTACTCAAGGACAGGGACTGGTGACGACTACTTCCAAAAATGAGTTGAAGCTGACCAAACAAGGGATTGCACAGCAACGACGGCTTCAATTTTTGGAACCCTGGCAGGGTTGGCAAGCAAGCTTTCAGTCGTTAGACTTGCTCCATTTTAAGCAACGTTTATTGTTGTTGATTCAAGTTATGTCCGAACGGGCTCATGGTAATCGACAATATCATCCATTACTAGTAGCAGGATCGGATCGTCAATTTATTAAGACTTACTATACTAGATTGGTTAGTCCATTGGAGACTGCGCAGCAGCTCAAAGAAGATTTGCAAAAGATGTTGGGTTCACTAACAACAACAGCGGCGACCGTGGTGGCAGAACAGTTGGTTGGCTTTGAAAATAATGGAGCCACTTTGACACAAATTGCTTTCAATCATCAATGGACTGACTGGGAAGTTATCCAGGCGGACTTGTTTGGAATCGCTCAACTTGCGCAGCAAGCACTACAAGATACCTCTTTAACACTAAGTCCGTTACTTCAGGGATTGCAAAAACCGATCATTGATCCAAGCGTAGCAACGACTCTACAGCTCTATCAACGTTTTCATAGTTTGAAGGCTGTTCAAAATAAACGGCAAATGCGTCCATCAACGATTACAGAACACCTCTTGCTAGCAGCGATTGACCTGCCACTGGCAAAATTTCCATATCATGATTTTGTGAGTGATTTACAAATTAGGGAAATTCAAAAAGAACTTGGTCAGCAACTAGATCATTGGCGCTACGAAGCGCTTTCTGATCGTTTTCGCAGCACCTGTGATTTTTGGCAGTTTCGGCTTGGAGCCATTAAACTAACCAAAGAAGGGCAGAAAGTTCAAAATTATGGCAGTGATTGATCAACTTTTGCAACAAAAATTCCACTACAAAGCTTTTCGTCCGGGGCAACGAGCAACATTAACAATGTTACAACGGGGACAAAATGTGTTAGCAATTTTACCAACGGGAGCAGGCAAAACTTTAATTTATCAGATCTATGGTGAGTTAATTCACCGTCCGATCCTGATTATTTCGCCTCTCTTAGCACTAATGAATGATCAAGTAGAACGAATGCGTTATTCAGGAGAGCGGCGAGTGGTTGCTTTGAATTCAACGCTAGACTGGTCAGAACGACAAGATGTCCTAACGCATTTAAACCGCTATCGCTATCTCTTTGTTTCACCAGAAATGTTGGCGAACCCCCAGATTTTAAAAAAATTCCAAAAATTATTAATCGGCTTGTTTGTAATCGATGAAGCCCATTGTATCTCTCAATGGGCAATTGATTTTCGTCCAGATTATTTAAACTTAGCGCATGTTTTAAAAAAATTAGGCCAACCACAGACGCTATTATTAACTGCAACCGCAAGTCAGCAAGTTCGTGCCGATTTGCAACATAAATTACGGTTACCGTCCCTGCAAACGGTGGTTGAGAGTATTAATCGGCCTAACATTTATTTAGCGGTTCATCACTTTAATAATGAGGCGGCTAAACAAAACTATCTTTTGCAGTTGTTGCAGAAATTGACACCTTCTTCTGGAATCATCTATTTTTCTAGTAAAAAAATGGCCAATGTCATGGCAACTGCGATTAATCGTGCAACCAACCTTGCTACGGCAGCCTATCATGCTGATTTGAGTAATCCAGATCGGTATAAAATTCAGCAACAATTTATGAATAATCAGCTACAAGTTATTTGTGCTACCACAGCATTTGGAATGGGGATTAATAAACCAGATGTTCGCTTTGTAATTCATTATCACTTGCCTCAGGATTTACCAAGTTACCAACAAGAAATTGGCCGCGGGGGGCGTGATGGATTACCGAGTCTGGCATTATTGTTGTATACAGATCAAGATGCTAACCTGGCTCGCCAATTAAATAGCTTAGATCAGTTAACATCGGTCGATTTAAAAGCATACCAAACCAAACAGCTTACTCAAGTTGCACCGCAAAAACAACAATTGTTGCGTTTTTATCACCACCACCGGGTTACTATGGAAAAATTACGCATCATTTTTGCACAACGTGCGCAACAAAAACAACAGGCTTTCCAAGCCCTGCTAGAGTATATTAATCAAACTGGTTGTCGGAGGAAGAAGTTACTTGCCAGCTGTTCTGAGAGTTTCGATCAGCATGACGATGATTGTTGCGACAATGGGATTGAAACTGAAATTAATGCTGATTTATACAGTTCTACCAGTCAACCAGCTACTAACAAACCAATAATGGACTGGCGAGAAATCATTACCAAGTTATTTTAACCGTGGCAATTCATGGTATAATCAAAAGCAAATATTGATTTTGGGGGATTAATTTTGAAACAAACTGATAAACATAAATCAGAACCATGGGATGAATCATTTTCTGATGATCGTGACAATAAGGGAAACCTTTCCCGAATTGAATTGAGAAAAAGCAAGAGTAATTTTCGCATCATCTTGCTAGTGTTAATTTCGGTCGTTATTATCATTGCAATTTTTTCATTAGCATTTGGAATGTCACAGCAGCGCTCGCTTCAACAATCCGCAGAGCCTAATAAATCAAGTAAACAGCGGACTTCGAAGAGCCAAACAAAGCATCGACAAGCCAAGCCGAAGAAGCAACCACAATCTTCCGTCAAAAATGAGTCTCAGAAAACCTCAGAAAAGGAAAATTCACCAGCTGACGAGCATTCGACAAATGCTCCTTCAGATCAAGCGCAGTCGGTCACTAATACGACTAAGCAAACCGAAAAATCTGTGCAATCAGAACCAAATTCACCCACTAATCGTGATCAAAATCAAGAACCACAGTATGTCACCGTTAACCAAAGCGAAGGCATGTATCGCGTAGCTAAAAATGCCGGAATTACAGTGCAGCAGTTGCAACAGTTAAACGGATTGACACCACAGAGTACGCTGACACCTGGGCAAAAACTGCGGGTTCATTAATAATATAAAATAGGGATTGAATAAAATGGGCAAAGACGGATTACAAGTAGCAATTGATGGACCAGCTTCCGCTGGGAAGAGTACCGTAGCTAAAATTGTGGCGCACAAGTTTAACTACATATATGTTGATACTGGGGCCATGTATCGTGCCTTAACCTTAGCAGCGCTCGATCAGCGGCTAGAATTAACTAATGAAGATCAACTTATTGAACTTTTACGACAAATCACAATTAGTTTTCAGCCAGCATCGGCGGGGCAACGGGTATTTATCAATGAAACCGAAGTAACTGATGAGATTCGCTCTGAAATAGTCACTAATAACGTGTCCACGGTTGCGGCTCTACCAGCGATTCGTAAGGCACTGGTTGCTCGGCAACAAGAATTAGCACTTGCAGGTGGCATTGTGATGGATGGTCGCGATATTGGAACGACCGTTTTACCTCGGGCAGATTTGAAACTTTTTTTGGTTGCTAGCGTTGCTCAACGGGCCAAATGGCGGTATTTGGAAAACCAGCAAAAGGGAATTACAACTAGTCTCAAAACTTTACAAGCAGAAATCGCAGAGCGGGATTATAAAGATTCCCATCGAGCTACTTCTCCACTAAGAAAGGCTCCAGATGCGATTGAAATTGACACGACGTCACTCACAATCGAGCAGGTTTGTGAACAAATCACTCGTTTAATGATCCAAAAAGCTAATGAATTTAGAAAATAGTCGAATGTTAGATATTATTTGCTGGAAAAATAAAACTAATTAAGATACAATAAAGTTAGAGTAGTTTCGAGGAGGAATCGTTTAGATGAGTGATAATGAAAACAAGCAATTATTGGACGCTCTTGATAATATCAAAGAGGTAAAAATTGGTGATGTTGTTAATGGTGAAGTTTTGGCTGTTGACAATGACCAACAATTAATTGTTGGAATTGAAGGCGCCGGTGTAGAAGGGGTTGTCCCTAGCAAAGAAGTTTCTGCTGATCCTGATGAAAATCCATCTGATAAATATTCAGTTGGTGATCAAATCAAAGTGGTTGTTGTTTCTAAGATTGGTGACGACAAAGAAAATGGTAGTTACTTGCTATCTGTTCGGCGACTTGAAGCATTAAAAATCTGGGATGAGATTAAAGACAAAGAATCCAAGGATGAAAACATCACTGTTAAAGTTACCCGCCCGGTTAAGGGTGGTTTAGTGGTTAATGCAGACGGAGTTCGTGGTTTCATTCCTGCTTCGATGATTACTGATCACTTTGTAAGTGATTTAAATCAATACAAGGGTCAAGAACTAGAAGTTAAGATTATTGAGGTTGTTCCAGAGGAAAATCGGTTAATCTTATCTCATCGAGCAATTGCTGAAAAGAACCGGAAGCAAGCTCGAGAAGAAATCATGAACAACTTAGCTGCTGGCGATGTTGTTGAAGGAACCGTTGCGCGGCTAACTAACTTCGGTGCTTTCATCGACTTGGGTGGTATTGACGGGCTGGTTCATATTTCAGAAATCTCTTATGATCATGTTAACAAAGCCGCTGATGTATTGAGTGTCGGTGAAAAAGTTAAAGTTAAGGTACTTTCGGTTGAACCAGAGCGTGATCGGATTTCACTTTCAATTAAGCAATTACAACCGGGACCATGGGATGACATCGAGGAAAAAGCACCGGTTGGAAGTGTACTAGATGGAACCGTTAAACGCTTAGTTGATTTTGGAGCCTTTGTTGAAGTCTTTGCTGGAGTGGAAGGTTTAGTTCATATTTCACAAATCTCTCACGAACACATTGACAAGCCTAGTGATGTCCTTAAATCTGGTCAGAAGATTCAGGTTAAAGTACTTTCGATTGATCCAGAGGAACATCGTTTGGCGCTATCGATTAAAGCACTTGAAGAGCCAGAGGAACAGGCTGCTGCTAAGGACGAACCCAAGCAAAACGTCGATGATCATGCAACTAATGCTGCTCCAGAAGAAGAGAGTGGATTTACTTTAGGTGACATCTTGGGTCATGAACTTGATAATGATGACCGTGAATAAAAATAATTCATTAAAAAATCCTTCAAGCTTGAAGGATTTTTTAATGCTTAAATCGAGGTAAAATAATGGCTAAACCCACTGTAGCAATTGTCGGTAAACCAAATGTTGGTAAATCAACCATTTTTAATCGGATTGCAGGAGCAAGAATTTCAATTGTGGAAGATACTCCTGGAGTAACTCGTGATCGGATTTATGCTCCGGCAGAGTGGCTGGGGGTGAATTTTAATCTAATTGATACTGGCGGGATTGAGCTGTCTGATGCGCCCTTTATGAAACAAATTACCGCTCAGGCAGAAATTGCAATTGATGAAGCAGATGTTATCATCTTGATAGTTGATGGCAAGCAGGGCGTCACTGATGCCGATGAACAGGTTGCCCATCTGTTATATCGATCAGACACCCCCGTAGTTGTGGCGGTTAATAAAATCGATAATTTTGAAAGCCGTACCAATGCCTATGATTTTTATGCGCTTGGATTGGGAGATCCGTACCCAATTTCTGGAGCACATGGTTTAGGGCTGGGAGATTTATTAGATGCGGTTATCCGTAATTTTCCAGAGGTTCCCGATGACGCACCGGATAATAGTCTACGATTTAGTTTAATTGGAAGACCCAATGTTGGAAAATCATCATTAGTAAATTCGATGCTGGGCGATCAGCGTGTGATTGTATCACAAGTTGCCGGAACCACCCGCGATGCTATTGATACCAAATTTGTGGCGGATCAGCAATTATTCACAATTGTTGACACCGCTGGAATTCGGAAACGTGGTAAGGTTTACGAGAAAACTGAAAAGTATAGTGTCATGCGCGCCATGAAAGCCATTGAAGATAGTAGCGTTGTTTTAGTTGTTTTAAATGCTGAAGAAGGAATTCGAGAACAAGATAAGCGCGTAGCTGGCTATGCACATGATGCTGGTAAGGGAATCATTATTGTTGTCAATAAATGGGATACAGTCAAAAAAGATAATCATACCCAGCAACAATTTGAAGCGCTAATTCGATCTGAATTTCAATATTTAGCCTATGCGCCAATCATCTTCGTTTCCGCAAAGACTAAGCAGCGTTTAGGTCAACTTCCTAGTTTGATTAAACAAATCAATAATAACCATACTAAGCGGATTCAGTCCTCCCATTTAAATGAGATTATTATGGATGCGATTGGCATGACGCCTACGCCCACGATCAAAACCCGAAAATTACGGATTTATTATGCAACTCAGGTGGCAACAGCCCCACCAACGATCGTTTTATTTGTAAATGAACCTGAATTATTACATTTTTCATATCGTCGTTATTTGGAAAATCAGATTCGTAAACAAATTGACTTTACAGGAACTCCATTGCGTTTAATTGCACGAAAAAGAAAATGATTTTTTGGTTAAAATGAAATTAATAATAAAAAAATGAAAAAATCTGACAAAGATTACCGGCAAACGTTGCAAACTCGGTTTTCGTGTGCTATCTTTAGTCTATGAGATAGCCATTTTGTTATCTCGTTCTAGTTCCGGTACATATCTATCAGGAGCTTATAGTCGATGTTTTTGTCAGACATCTTTCAGGAGGTGAAACACTCATGGCCAACAAAGCAGAATTAGTGGATGATGTTGCGAAAGCAGCAGGATTAACTAAAAAGGATGCCACCGCTGCAATGGATGCAGTTTTTGATGCCATCCAAGATCAGCTTGCTAAGGGTGAACGTGTTCAATTGATCGGTTTTGGTAGTTTTGAAGTCCGCGAACGTGCTGCTCGCAAGGGACGCAACCCACAAACTGGTAAGGAAATTGAAATTCCTGCAAGTAAAGTACCTGCCTTCAAAGCTGGAAAAGCTTTAAAGGATGCTGTCAAATAATTCTTTATTTGATTAATAGTCGGTTCGCAGTTGCGAGCTGGCTTTTTTGTTACTTAAAGACGGGAGATAATTATGAGTTTTTCAGAACAGGTGCTCACAGCGCTCCATAACCAAGAATTGCAAACTTATCAACAAGCACTCGGGCAGGCCTTGGAGCATGATGATGATGAGTTGCTGAACTCTTTGGCTGAAGAATTATACGCCTTAGGTTTTAATGACGATGCCATTAAAATTTATCAACAATTATTACAAAAGTATCCAAGCGAAGATGAACTCCGGACGAATTTGGCTGATTTAATGATCGCTCAGGACGAAGAAGATCAGGCACTCAATTATCTAAACGAAATTAAACCGTCGTCAGATTACTATGTAAATGCGCTACTAGTTGCTGCGGATTTATATCAAACCCAAGGATTTCCAGAAGTTAGTGAGCAAAAATTGTTGCAGGCTAAAGCACTTGCTCCGCACGAACCAGTGATTACGTTTGCTCTTGCTGAATTGTATTATGCGACACAGCAACCCGAAAAGGCACAACCGCTCTATTTACAACTACTTAAAAGTGGACATTTAGAGATTTCAAATGTTAATTTAGTGGAGCGTTTGGGGGTGACCTACGCTCAATTGGGTCATTTTGAGCAAGCTTTAGGATATTTGGAGCAAATTGAAGCTGGACAGCAAACCCCAACGGTTAAATTTGAATTAGGCGTTACCTATTTACAACTAGGGCAGTTAAAGGCTGCTATTGAACAGTTACAGCAGTTACAAACAACTGATCCTCAGTTTGCCTCACTCTATCTTCCTTTAGGAGAAGCACTTGCTGCTGATCAGCAACCAACCGCCGCGTTGCACACGCTACAAGAAGGGCTACGGGTTGATGAATATAACGATGATTTATATCTAAAGCTTGCCGAGCTTGCTGAGCAATTACAGCAGCCAGAGTTAGCAAAACAAACTTTGAGGCAGGGATATCAGATAAATCCCGAAAACCAAGCTCTGATTAATCAGCTATCGGCATTCGAGCTCAAACAAGGGAACTATCGGCAGGTTCTGGAGCTGGTTGACTCGGATCAAGGAAAAGTTGATGTAACACCTCAACTAGCTTGGGACGCCGCAACGGCTGCAACCAAATTAGAATTGTGGGAGCAGGCGGAATCATTTTATCAACAAGCTGCGACCGGCTTACTTAATAATCCTGATTTTTTAAAGCAGGCGACTTTATTTTATCGAGAAATGGGTAAGCAAACCCAAGCAATTAAATTTTTAAACCGGTACCTAGCAATAGTTCCCGACGATCCAGAGATGGAAGAGTTATTAATTGATTTAAATGAAACCTTATAAAACAGGATTAGCTACGGGAAAAGGCTAATCCTGTTTTATTTTCTTGTTATAATAGGTTTATTGAGGTTGGAGGGGAGAAATTAATTTTGCAGATTAAAGAGTTACCGCCAGAATTTCTTGATGCTAAGCAAGTTTTACAAAAAATTGAACAACATGGTTATCAGGCCTATTTTGTTGGGGGATGTGTTCGAGATACGCTCTTGCATAAAGAATTGCACGATGTCGATTTGGCCACCTCGGCTTATCCTGCAGAAATCAAACAAATTTTTCCAATCACGATTGATACGGGGATTGAACATGGAACCATTACGGTACGATATGACCGGAAAAGCTTTGAAATCACTACTTTTCGTACGGAGAGTGGTTACCAAGACTATCGTCGACCAGATCAAGTGACGTTTGTTCGTTCTTTAAAAGAAGATTTACAGCGCCGTGATTTTACTATTAATGCCCTTGCAATGACAGCGACCGGAGATGTCATTGACCTATTTTCTGGATTGCGAGATCTAGACCAGCGGCTGATTAAAGCAGTTGGTGATCCCGAACAACGGTTTCAAGAAGATGCACTTCGTTTGATGCGGGCTGTCCGGTTTGGCAGTCAGCTTGATTTTTGCATTGAAAAGCAGACCTTGGTAGCAATGTATCATAAGGCTGCTTTGTTAGAGAAGATTTCAATTGAACGAATTAATGCAGAATTTAGTAAAATGATGCTTGGCCAAACCCCCATGCATGGTTTAGAACAAATGATTAAAACCAAAATTTTACAGCACATCCCGGTGTTATCGGCGTATGAGCCTCAACTGCAACAATTAATTAGTCATGTTCCAGCTGTTCGTTTGAAAACAAATGTAGAAGTTTGGACATTGCTTGCGGTTGCGCTACGGCTCAATTCAACCAAGCTTAAACATTTGCTACGAACCTGGAAAAATTCTAATCAATTGTTAAATGAAACTGTTATTGCGACGCAGGCTGCTCAGACTATGTGCCAAAGAGAGCTCACGGCTTGGGAGCTTTATCAAACTGGTTGGGTTCTACTTCAACAAAGTGCTCACGTGGCTTTACTTTATCGATCAACAATTTCTTTAGCTCGTTTGCAAAAGCAATATCAGAAGTTGCCAATCAAAAAACGGGGCGAATTGCATATTAATGGAAAAAGCCTACTGAAAGCAGGCTTTACTCCGGGACCGAACCTCGGCCAAGTATTGGAACAATTAGAAAAATCCGTGGTTGCAGGAGAACTACCTAATGATACGGTAGCCTTACTTAAGGCTGCTCAGAAATTAAACCCTAAAGAAGATTGAGGATATTTATGGCTGAAACATTAAAAGCAGTTGCTTTAACAAAAACATACGGTGAAAAGACCCTCTTTTCCAACATCGATTTTATCATTAATGAACATGACCGAATTGGATTGATTGGTCCAAATGGAAGTGGGAAAACATCATTATTGAATTCAATTGCGGGATTAGATGAAACTGTCACCGGAACAATTAAAACTCCCAAAAATTATCGGATTGGTTATTTGAAACAACAACCGGTGCTGGGAATGGATTTAACGGTATTGGATGCAGTGTTAGCCGGCAAACAATCCATTTTTCAGATAATTCGTCGCTATGAGCAGACGCTCACTGCTTATAGTGAAAACCCAGGGGTGTCTGAACTAGAACAACAGTATCTAAAAGCTGAAGCACACATGAACGAGTCAGATGCTTGGAATGCTGAAAGTCGGATTAAAACAATTTTAAATCAATTAAAGATCACAGATTTGAATCAAAGAGTTGAAACAATGTCAGGAGGACAACAAAAAAGATTGGGTTTAGCCCAGGTTTTAATTCAAGCCCCCGATTTGTTATTACTAGATGAGCCAACCAATCATCTTGATTTTGATTCAATTGCCTGGTTAGAACAGTTTTTAGCCGGATATCACGGAGCTTTGGTGGTAATAACCCACGATCGTTATTTTTTAGATCGGATTTCCAATCAAATCTGGTCATTGTCTCGGGGTCAGCTACAACGTTCTTCTGGTAATTATCAAGATTATGTTGCTCAGCGGGCCAAGTTATTAAACGATCAGACAGCGGCTGCTCACAAACGGCGTCGGCTTTATCAGCAAGAACTTGCTTGGATGAAGGCGGGAGCAAAAGCTCGGTCAACTAAACAAAATGCTAGAATTGAACGATTTAATGATCTAAAACAGCAAGTCCAAAATGAACCAACAGCCACCCAGGAACTCAATATTGAACTTGGACAAGCTAGACTGGGAAAGCAGGTGTTAGAATTTAAAGACGTCGATTTGACCATTGCTGGGCATCCGGTTTTGCATGACTTCAATTATTTAATTAAAAATGGTGATCGAATCGGAATCAGTGGTCAAAACGGTGCCGGGAAAACTACTTTTCTCAAGGCAATTATGCAGCAATTACCCCTACAGCATGGCCAAATTATAGTGGGGGAAACAGTTAAATTTGGTTATTATTCCCAACAGATGGAGCCGTTTCCACAAGATCAGCGAGTAATTACTTATTTGACGAAAATTGCCCAACAAGTTCCTAATAATGAGGGTGAACAAATTAGTGTAACTAATTTGTTAGAGGAATTTTTGTTTCCAAAAGAGATGCATGGAACAATGATTCGCAAGCTGTCAGGGGGCGAACAACGTCGTTTATATCTGCTTAAAATCCTAATGGAGCAGCCCAATGTCTTGCTATTAGATGAACCAACCAATAACCTTGATATTGAAACGTTAACGGTACTTGAAAATTATCTGGCTAACTTTTCCGGAACGGTCTTAATTGTTTCTCATGATCGCTACTTTCTCGATAAAACTGCCGATCAGTTGTTATTGTTTAATGGTGATGGGCAATTAACGCAATTTACTGGCCGGTTTAGTGATTACTTGCAGCAAACCGCTGTTGTAAAAGATGCACCAACTAACAAAAAAACTAAGCCGATTAGTTCGAAACAAGTAACCAAAAAAACAAAATTAACCTACGGCGAGCAATTAGAATGGAATAAAATCGAAAATAAGATTGAAGAAAACGACCAGCAAGTGCAGCAGTTACAGCAAGCGATGGTAACTGCAAGCAACGATTATCAAAAACTGGCAAAATTACAACAACAGTTGGCTGATACCCAACAGCAAGGTCAACAGCTGATGGACCGATGGGAATATTTAAGTCAATTTATTAGTGATTAAGGAGTAGCGATGTTAGAAGAAGAGTATTTAAATTTAGCTAAATTTGTTTTAGAGCATGGGCAGCGGAAGGATGATCGGACTAATACCGGAACTTTGAGTTATTTCGGCTATCAAATGCGTTTTGACTTGACAACTGGGTTCCCGTTATTGACCACTAAAAGCGTCCCATTTCGTCTAATTAAGAGTGAATTGTTATGGTTTTTACACGGTGATACTAATATTAAATACCTACTACAACACAATAATCACATTTGGGATGAGTGGGCTTTTAAAAAATGGGTCACCTCAAATGAATATCATGGACCTAATATGGATGACTTTGGTCACCGAGCTGCAAAAGATGTTGAATTTAATCGAATTTATCAAACCGAAAAAGCCCGCTTTTGTGACCGTATTCTAAATGATCCTGAATTTGCTGCTAAGTATGGTGACCTTGGCTTGGTTTATGGTAGCCAATGGCGAAATTGGAAGACATCGACTGGAAAAACTATCGATCAGCTAAAAAATGTAATTGAAACAATTAAACATCATCCTGACTCACGTCGAATGATTGTCTCAGCCTGGAATCCTGAAGATGTCGACCAAATGGCCTTACCACCTTGTCATACTCTGTTCCAGTTTTACGTTAATGACGGTAAACTTAGTTGTCAGCTATATCAACGCAGCGCTGACATTTTCTTAGGCGTTCCTTTTAACATTGCCAGTTATGCACTTTTAACCAATTTAATTGCTAAGGAATGTAATTTACAGGCAGGAGATTTTGTTCACACACTTGGCGATGCCCACCTATATCTAAATCATTTAGATCAAATCAAAGAGCAGCTAACAAGAAAACCGCATCCAGCACCACAACTATGGTTAAATCCAGAAAAAAGCAGTATCTTTAGTTATGATATTGATGATATTAAAATTGAAAATTATCACCATGATAAACCGATTCATGGCACTGTCGCAGTATAAGGGGGGACTTCCATGTTAGCTTTTATTTGGGCAGAAGCGCACAATCATGTTATTGGAAGCAAGGGTGAGCTTCCTTGGCATCTTCCGGATGATCTCCAGTTTTTTAAACGACAAACGAGCCAGCATCAAATTCTAGCTGGAGCACGAACTTATGCTAGTTTTAAACGACCACTTCCTAACCGGAAAAATCTGGTATTAACTCACCGGAACGCCACTGAGTTTCCAGCAGAAGTTTTGGTTTTCTCGACCTTGTCGGAATTCTTGCAATATGCAAATGAATTCAAAAATGATTTGATTTTTGTTGTGGGTGGTTCCATTATTTTCAGACAGCTTTTACCTTATACGCAGTTTTTGTATCGTACAACAATTGACGCAACGGTCCCAGGCGATACCTATATGATTTCCATTAATTATGATGATTTTGTTAGACAGGAAGTTATCGCCGGCGCTCACAATGAGCAATTTCCTCATCAATTTGAAATCTTTGCCAGAAAAACTGTAGCGAAAGGATCTCCTGATGCAAACAAGTTTTTATGATTATTTAATGACGCGCAGAAATCCTCTTGATCATGGAGCGGTAGCTGAATTTGCAAATAATGCCTTCTTTGATCAATCATTTCCTAAACACACTAATGACTTTGCGACACTTTCACAATATTTAGAAGAAAATGCTGGTTATTTGCCAACCATGACCATTTTTGATGCTGCTTGGCAACAATATTTGGCAGCAATGAACTAAAGAAGGAGCATTCAATTGCAAACGAACATCCAATGGTTTCCTGGACACATGGCAAAGGCCATTCGTCAATTTGAAGAAAATATTAAAGTAGTTGATGTGGTCTTTGAAATCTTAGACGCGCGAATTCCAATCAGTTCGATTAATCCAGAAATAACACGAATTAGTAGAAATAAGCCCCGTCTCCTAATCTTGACTAAAGCAGATCTAGCCGATCATCAGCTAACTAAACAATGGCTATTATGGTTTCAAAAACAGGGGCAAGCGGCAATCACCATTGATGCTAAAACTCCTGGGGTACAAAAAAAAGTTGAGCAGGCAGCGAAACGCTTACTTGCTAACAAACTATCGCAACAACAAGCAAAGGGATTTAGTCCCCAAAAAATCAAAGCCATTTGTGTTGGTGTGCCTAACGTTGGGAAGTCAACGTTACTAAATCAACTAATTAATCGGCGATCGGCTCCAGTTGGAAATCGACCAGGGGTTACTAAAGGACAACAGTGGCTGACTGGCAATGGTCGCTTAGAGTTATTAGATACGCCTGGAATTTTATGGCCGAAATTTGCAGATCAGCGGGTGGCCGAAAAGTTGGCTTTAACTGGAGCGATTCGTGAGCGAGCTTATCACAGCGATGATGTGGCTCTCTTTGCAATACAATTTTTTAAACAAACTTCTCCAAGTGCTTTGTTGCAGCGATATCATTTGGATGTTTCCGAACTAGAATTAGCTAATCCAGAACTTTTGTTGACGATCACGGCTAAATTAGGTATGAAAGATGATTATGACCGAGCTGCTGATCGAATCATTACGGATGTTCGCAAGGGAAAATTGGGTCCTTTTACCCTTGATAATCCTTACGATTCAGAATTAACTGGAGCTACTGATTGATGAAAGTTAGTGAAATTAAGCAACGGCTACAACAGGTAACCATGCTTACCAGCCCATTTTTACAAGCAATGGAGACTGATGACCGACAGGGAGTGCAGCAAGCTGTTCGACAAACAAGGCGGCGCCTCCTTGCAGAGCAGCAGTTACAAGAAGATTTTCAGAAAAGATTTCATTATGAAAAACAGTTCTGGGAAATGGGACAACTAGTTGCTGGGATTGATGAAGTCGGGCGGGGACCGCTTGCCGGTCCCGTCGTTGCGGCGGCTGTGATTTTACCGCATGATTTTGCTGTGCTGTCAGTCAACGATTCAAAGCAATTAAGTGATCATAAACGTCGCAAGTTGGTTCCACTAATCAAACAACAGGCAATTAGTTATTCCTCGGCAGTCGTTTCTTCCGAAATAATTGATCAGCTAAACATCTATGAAGCTACCCGCTTGGCAATGAAAAAAGCGGTTTTAGGGTTGCTGCCAAAACCCAACCATCTTCTAGTTGATGCAATGACCATTGATCTTCCCATTACACAAACGAAAATCATCAAAGGCGATACAAAGTCTAATAGCATCGCTGCTGCTAGTATTATTGCTAAAGTTACTCGGGATGATTTAATGATTGCTTATGATCAAAAGTTTCCTGGCTATGGTTTTGCACACAATGATGGTTACGGGACGCAGGCGCACTTAACTGCGATGAACCGGTTGGGAATTACCCCGATTCATCGGCGAAGTTTTGCACCGGTGAAAAAATTATTGGGTTAAAATCGTACTTGTCTAAAAGGCGGTTTTTACAATGTTAATTCGAGATGAGATTTTACTTCGCATTAAATTATGTCCAGGTATTGGTTTGCGCGGGGAACAGTTAACGCTAGCGTGGTTACAAACAGCAGAATCAGCAACCTTTTCAAACTGGGATTTAGTTTTGGAACACATCATAAAAATTCTGCAGGCAGCTCGCCTTAAATCAGAACGATTTCAAACAGCTTTTTTTGCAACAAAAACTATTAAAGAATGGGAAGAACAGCGTTTACAAGGGTGGATTTCGATTCTTAGTCCCAAATATCCAGCACAGCTACGTGAGATTTATCAACCACCAATTATTCTTTTTTATCAAGGGAAGCTCGATTTATTGAAGAAAGCTCCGTGTCTCGGGATTGTTGGCGCAAGAAACTGTTCAAATTATGCGGTCGCTGCAATGAAAAAAACACTGGATCAGCGTGTTACTAGCCAATATGTGATTGTTTCTGGGCTTGCAGCTGGAGTAGATACTCTTGGGCACCAACTAGCTCTGGCTTTTCGTGGACAAACGATTGCAGTGCTTGGAACTGGATTAAATCGGTTTTATCCAGCTGCAAATCAGAGCTTACAGCAACAATTAGCCAGCAATCAGCTGGTGATTTCGGAATACGGTAGGGGGCAAGGTCCTTTACCCTTTCATTTTGTAGAACGTAACCGAATTATTGCTGGTTTATGTCAAAAACTTTTAGTAGTTGAAGCACGACAAAAATCTGGAAGTTTAATCACAGCTAGTCTAGCCTTACAAAATGGACGTGATGTTTTGGCAATTCCAGGCGCCATTACCAACCACGCCTCGGTTGGATGTAATGAGCTGATTGCTGCTGGAGCCCAGCCCTGTTTGACAACGGCCGATTTATTAGGACGAGTCGTTATTTGA
>NZ_AYZI01000050.1 GCF_001436645.1 Fructilactobacillus florum DSM 22689 = JCM 16035
AGAACTAACCAGTTACAGAAAAGTCATAACAAATATCACGCAAAGAAAATGACAATTGACGGAATTAAGTTCGATAGCAAAGCTGAAGCGCAATATTATCGATTGTATGCAAGTAATTCGCAAAAAAGCGTATCAATCCACGAGAGTTTTGTAATTCTTGATGGAATTACCGTAAATGGTAAAAAACGGCGCAGACGGCGTTACAC
>NZ_AYZI01000006.1 GCF_001436645.1 Fructilactobacillus florum DSM 22689 = JCM 16035
TATCATAGCGCGTTAGTAAATATTTGTCAATCATTATTTTCAATGAATTGTCACTGTTTCATCAGCACTAATCTTCTTTAATCTTGAAGACAAGAACTATCTTATAACCCTCAACCGCAACTGTCAATAGTTTTAGTCAATTAATGTCAGAAAAAAACGTCATCCGATAATTTCGAATGACGTTTTAACTTTAAACGGTTAATTTGTGGCCGCAATAGCCAATTTAACCGCCTTTTGTTCGTTTTCTACTAATGATACTTTTCCAGCAATCAACTTGGTATCCAATTTGATTTCACGACCTAGACCAGGAACATCAATTTTGGGCAGGAAGAAATCTTTAAATTCAGCTAACCGCACGGGGGTATGAAAAATCTGAGCCGTTACTGTAATGTAAGTCGAAAATTCCATGTCCCCACCAACTGTGGCTTCCAACCAGTCCCAGTTCTCTCTGAGCCAGTCCCAGGCGAGCTGTTCTCCTGCAGGATTTTGTAAAACCCCACGATACCAAGCCCGTAAATCCTGTGGCTTAATGACGTCTGCATGCTTAAATTCAGTGACCAGTTGTTGTAGTCGAGCCGGATCCTGAACGTGTGGCAGTGCCTGTCGCAAATCTTCTTTAAAGCTAGCATTAGAAGTTTGTTGATAAAGTTGTAATAAGCTAGTTACTAATTCCCGATTAGCAAAATGTTCAACTTCACTTTGCAAAACCTGCTCCCGCACATCTGCATTCAATGCTGCTAAATTCTCTTGATATTGCCCAAATAGCTGGTGAGCTTCGCTAATCACCTGTTCATTTTTCCCATAGAGTGCTGCACTCAAGGCTAATGGTCGAACTAATTGATCATCATTGCTCTCATCAGCCTTCGGCACAAACCCGAGTCGTGCAACCGTTGCCTGACTGAGAGCTGCAAAGAGCATTCGCAGTTGACGTGCTGCAAGACTCCCCGGTTCCACAAATATCCGCAATTGCTGCGCAATTTGGTAAATTTCAGCATTAACAATGCTAGCTGGACTGGTAACAAATTTTTGTAATAATGGTACCAAATCAGCGTAAGAAACCTGCTGAGCCTCAGCAAGTAACCGCAAGTCTTGCAGAATTTGGCGTTGATCAATCGCCGATAATGATTTTGCATGTTGCAAAATATCTGCTAATAATGTCTGGTCATATTTGACAATATAATGAGAGTTGTTTCCAACGTTCAAACGGAAGGGTTCCCCAGCTTGCTGGCGAAGTTGTTGGTAATCACCAACTGTTAGCGTCCGCTCCTGCATAATCTTAGTTGTCCCGTAATTACCATTTAAGGGAATCTCCCACTGCCGTCCTTGGTCTTGTCCTGCTCCAATTAAAAACTGCTGTTGGGTTAAGACCAGTTGTCCTTCTGCATTTACTTGAGCGTGTACCATCGGATAACCAGGCTGTTCCAGCCAAGAATGCATAATTTCACCGATTTTTAAACCAGAGGCATCCTCAAGTGCTTGCCACAAATCAGATCCCTGAGCATTTCCATATTGATGATCAGCAAAATACTGTTTCAGCCCAGCTCTTAAGGCATCATCTCCTAAGAGTGCCCGGACCATCACCAGCATCCGTGCTCCCTTGGCATAGACAATCGCTGGATCAAAAAGCGCATCAATTTCAGCCGGGTTGCGAACTTCAACGTGTACTGGTTGAACTCCATCAGTCGCATCACGTTCTAGGGCGGCTGGAACATCAGATACCTGGAACAACTCCCAAATCTTCCACGTTGGTTCTAGGGCATCAACCGCCACATATTCCATCATATTAGCAAAGCTTTCATTCAACCACAGATCGTCCCACCACTTCATAGTAACTAAATCACCAAACCACTGATGAGCTAATTCATGCGTAATTACGGTAGCAACTAAACGTTTCACGTCAAATGAAGTATTTTCTGGATCGATCAGTAGATATGCTTCTCGGTACGTAACGAGACCCCAGTTTTCCATTGCCCCCGCAGAAAAATCAGGCAGTGCTAATTGCCAAGAATTTGGCAATGGATAAGGTGTATGATAAAAATCCTCGTAAAATTCAATTGACCGCTTAGCAAGATCTAAAGCAAAGTCCAATTCTTTTGCCTCATGCGCTTTTGTAGCAAAAACCCCGACCTGAACCCCACTGGTAGTGGTCGTTAATTTACTTTGCAACTCACCAAACGCAAACGCCACTAAGTATGTTGACATTTTAACGGTTGGCTGAAAGTAATGAATTCCATCCGCCTCATAATCCTCTGGCATGTTCGCCAGAATCGTTTCTCCAGGCTGTTCATCAAATTTAATTGCCAAGCGAAAGATCGCCTTAGCTTCTGGCTCATCAATGCCTGGAAAGGCTTGACGTGCAAAGGTAGTTTCAAACTGGGTTCCAACTATCTGCTTGGATTGACCGTCAACCTTGTAGTAGGATGGATAGATTCCCATCAAACTATCGGTTAATTTCGTTTGATAAGTAACTTGCAAGGTAACCGTTGCCGGAGCAACTGGTAACGTTATCCGCAATGCTTCCGCCTCATCATCAATTTCAAAAGGAACTGCTACTCCGTCAGCAAGCACCTCACTCACAGCAAGTCCCTTTTGATTAACGGCAATTTGGGTTTGCGTAGCTTGCCCCGTAATCGTGGTTTGACCGTGAATTATTTTTGTCTGTCGATTAATATCTAAATATACATTATAATGTTCCGGTTGGAATAAATTATAGAAACGTTCAATTTTTGCCATCTGGATTGCTCTCCTAGTCTTAATAAATACTTTGATTGCAATTGTAAACTATTTGTTCTAAATTATGAATACTTTTGTTTTAACGCTTACCGACAACTGAGAATCTAGAAAGGAGCCGCTATGAATCATGCAACTAAAAAGGCGATTGCAATCATTATCATCGCGAATTTCATCATTTGTCTTGGATGGAGTTTAGTAATTCCGATTGGTCCCTTTATCAAGACTCAATACCATTTAACGGCCGCCGATATGGGAATTATGACCTCATTATTCGCCTTTTCTCAGTTCATTTTCTCTCCAATTGTCGGACGGCTTTCCGATCGCATCGGGCGCGCTCCCATCCTCACGATCGGCCTCTTACTGTATACCATCTCTGAATTTCTCTTCGCAGCAGCAGGAACTTTGTGGTTATTCGATATTTCCCGTCTGATTGGTGGGATTGCAGCAGCCATGGTTGGGACTACCTCGATGGCTTTAGCAGCGGATCTTTCTAGTGAACGAGATCGGGCGCGCGTGATCGGGTGGCTTTCCGCTTCGTTTAGTGGTGGCTTGATTCTTGGACCCGGTCTTGGCGGCGTGCTGGCCAACGTTAGTTATAAAACTCCTTTCTGGGTTGCCGGAACTGCAGGGATCATTGCCGCAATTGTCTTTGTTTTTGGTATGCCTAGTCATCTCAAACATCATAGTCGTGGAGCAGTAGCGGACCCCAGTATCATTCGCAAGGGACGCCTTAACACCATTCTTACCAAACCCTTAGTCGCTTTATTTCTCATGATTTTAATTGCCTCTTTCGGCCTGGCTGGCTTTGAAAGTATCTACACTATCTATGTTAACCAGGTCTTTAAATTTACCCTGAATGAAATTGCTTTGGTAATGATTTTAAACGGGATCTTTTCTTTGATCCTACAAGTCATCCTTTTTGACCGCTTAGTCCGCTGGTTTACAGAAATTGGACTAACCCGATTGTGCTTTCTCATAAGCACTGCCGGGATCGTTTGGATCCTCTTGACCCAGCAACCCGTTTCCGTAATTGTGGCCACCCTCTTCATCTTCTGTGCCTTCGACATTCTACGACCCGCTATTACCACCCTCTTAACCCGTTTTGGTCAGAATCAGCAAGGCTTAATTAACGGAATTAACGTGTCCCTTACCAGTATTGGTAATATCATCGGTCCCATCTTTGCCGGAAGTTTAATGGACATCAATCCACACATTCCATATACGATTGTCGCTATCATCTTATTTATTTCGGCGCTGATGACCTGGTTAGTCCAACATGAATTAAGCATTCATGCTCCGCGACAACCCCAATAAGTTGCTTACTTAAATTTCATACCGCAAAGGAGCAGTACCAAGTATGTTAGCAAAACAAACTAAAAAAATAGACCACTGGTCATTACTTGCCGGAATTGGAATCATTATAGTGGGTTTCTATATCTTCATTAATCCGCTGGCCTCCCTAAGACTTCTCACCATTTTCATCGGTACGCTAGTATTAGGCATGGGCGTCTATCATCTCCTTTTAAATCATCAGGTTGCTCGAGATAATCATCAAAATAG
This sequence comes from Fructilactobacillus florum DSM 22689 = JCM 16035, assembly GCF_001436645.1. Lineage (GTDB taxonomy): Bacteria > Bacillota > Bacilli > Lactobacillales > Lactobacillaceae > Fructilactobacillus > Fructilactobacillus florum. Next base: position 4,294 of record NZ_AYZI01000006.1, read on the forward strand.
AGGTTGGTTAATTTTTAATGCAATCCTTGATATCCTTATCGGTTCGCTCTTAATCCTAAGTAATGGCTTTAGTTTCTACCTTGTGGCACTCTTATTTTCCGTTTGGTTTATTAGTAATACCATTAGCGTGCTTAAGAAAATCATCAGCGTTAATCTACATTCTAATCAACCATTCAACGTGGTACTTTTAATCGGGGCACTTTTAGGTATTGGCGTGGGCATTTTATTTCTAATCAATCCGCTGTTAGCTAATCTGGCTGCCGTCATTTCTATCGTATGCTATTGTTTGGTAGCGGGCGTTAAATTCATCATCCATGCCTTTAAAAAAGGGCTCTAGAAAAGATTTTTGGTCTTTTCTAGAGCCTTTTTTTATTTTGCGTGCAGAGCACATACAATGCTATGCGCCATCATTCCGATTAGCATCATGTACATCGCTGGCTCCATCCCCATCGGTACAAATGCCATTACCATAGCTGTCAGTATCCAAAATAGGGTCAGACCCCAAAAAAACCACTTCATCATGTTCACCTCATTTAATTGTAATCTATTTTATTTTAATTGTTTGATTACAATAATTCAATGATAATTTTAGAAGTAGGCCTGATAAAATAAGACGGCAGCTAACCCAAAAGAAGCTAACGAAATTAGCACTCGTAACAAGGCTACGTTAACGTGTCGAACAATTAAGGGACCACAATACCCACCGACCAACAAGCCCAGACCTAAGGGAAGGACTGCCTGCCAGGCAATAGTTGCCTTGAAAATAAATAAGGTTGCTGCCGTAATATTACAAGCGAAGGTCATCACATTTTTTACCGCATTGTAGTGCGCAAAATCCTCTCTAGTAATGACTGCAAGAATTGCTAACAAAACAACGCCACCGGCTGCTCCAAAATAGCCAAGGTAGCCTCCCACAAAGATAATGCCCAAAAAACTAGCAATCTGAATCCAGCGCCGCCGCCGAGGATGTTGCGCATCCTCTTGCAATCGTTTTTGGGCTCCACTTTCAGTCCCACGACCAGATAGCAGTAGCACGACTCCGGCAACTAAAATAAAAAACGGTACCACCTTTTCAAAGGTGGTCGCTGGAGCTACCAACAAAAATGAACTTCCCAGCAAACTTCCGATAACGGCTAAAATTGTATAGCCAATGACCCGTTTCCACTGACCACGTAGTTCCTTCAACGAAGCTGAAATCGCCCCAACTCCAGTGAAAATTAAGGCGACCGTATTTGAAACATTGGCAATCACCGGGGGAATCCCAACCAGCAGTAGCGCTGGATAAGATGCCAACGAAGCTAGTCCCGCAATCGTTGCTAATAGACCAGCCACCACTCCTGCTGCTAGTAAAAATAAAAACTGTCCTACCATTAATTAACCATCCTTCTTCCTAGTGCTTAAAATACAAGCGTTATAAAACCATTGTATCCAAATCAGAATAAAAAAACAGCTCTTATCAAAATAAGAGCTGTTTTAAGAAGTCGGATTAAAGTCTTACACCCGCTTCATCAAAGAAATGCGCAAGGGGTTTTAATTCTTGACCATCATATTTAGCAAAGAACTCATCTAGAGTGTAAGCACCTTTACCTTTGTTCTTAAGGTAGTTAGGACTAACCGTTTCAGAGAGTTTGCCATCTTTAATTTTAACAATGAGATCTTCTACTGGTAATCCCCGCGTCTTATCGATTTCAATATCAATTAAGAATGGTTTCCCAGCTTTAAGTGCCATCAGTGCTTCATCAAAAGCAGCTGGTAACTCAGCATAGTTTTTAACTCGAACCGCATCCAAGCCCATGCCTTTTGCAATCATGGCAAAGTTTTGCTTCTGTAAATCCAAACCGAAGATTTGCATTGGCAAATCTTCTTGTTCGCCTTCGATAAAGCCTAAATTGCCATTTTGAGTCACAATGTTGATGATTGGTAATTTGTACTTAACCTCGGTAACTAGATCCTGCATTACCATCGATAAAGCACCGTCCCCAGCAATGTTAAAGACCTGCTTAGTTGGATCATTTTGTTTAGCAGCAATTGCTCCTGGAACTCCAGAGCCCATTGTTGCAAAGAGAGCAGAAATAACCCATTTCTGTGCGGGTTTAACATCTAAATAACGGAACGTATTAATGATGTTATCACCGACGTCAACAGAGAAAATCGCATCTTTTTCAGCAATTCGGTTTACTTGATTGTAAACTTGAGCTGGTAACAGTGGATCTGATTTACTAGTTAACATCTTGTGAATGTAAGCTTTCCAGTTCTGCATATCAGCAGCAGCAGCTTGGAAAAATGCTGAAGGAGCAACCTTTTGACTGCGCTCCAAAGCTTTTTCAACAAACTTCGTTGCATCCGAAAGAATTGAAAGTTCTGGAACATGATGCCGTCCCAATTCAACTGCCTGATTGTCAATTTGAATGTATTTAAATTCATGGCTAGCATAGACGCTGTTGGCGAATGGGAAGTCCCCACCAATGGCAATCACTAGATCAGCGGTACTTAAGATCTCATCGGCCGCTTTTGAAGCAGCTCGGTTCGCTGTTCCTAAATTACCTTCGTAATCTTCGTCTAAAGTACCCTTTGCTAAACCATCAAAAATAAATGGAATTTGTAATTTACGTGATAACTCTACCAGTTTTTCACCACCGGCTTTAATGCCCCGACCAACGTGGATAACCGGACGCTTTGCTTCGTGGACTAATTCTAAGAACACGTCAACTTCCGCATCACTTGCGACTGGCTGTGGGGCTGGTTTGTCGTACGTGGCTGAGGCTGAGTCGTAGCGAACATCTGGAATTTCGGCGAACCCAAAGTCATTTGGAATCACAACTACAGCGACACCCTTTTTCTGGTAAGCCTCGTGAATTGCTCGATCAATGACATGGGGCAGACTTTCCGGAGTCATTACAATCCGATTATAAACAGAAACATCTTCAAAAATTGGAACTTCAGGCATTTCCTGGAAATAATTATAGTTCATATTATTATGAGGAACCTGACCGACCAAGGCTAGCACCGGAGCATGATCCTCTTTAGCGTCATACAAACCATTTAACAAGTTAACCGCTCCTGGACCAGCCGATCCAAAAGCAACTCCTAACTTTCCAGTTAACTTAGCATGAGCAGAAGCAGCTAACGCCCCCACTTGTTCATGACGAACCTGAATGTAGTTGATGTTATCCTTCTCAGCATCCAAGGCATGGAGCGTTGAGTTAATTGAACCACCTGGATAACCATAAACGTCCTTAACGCCATAAGCTTCCAAGACTTTAACCATCGCAACTGCTGCAGGAATCTTCTTTACATCTGTCATAATCTATACCTCCCTTTTCGTGATTATCATAGCACTATTTATTAGTTAGATAAACAATTTAGCTAAATATAATAAAACACAATTAAAAAAATTAATCTTTTTCAAATAATCCCCAACATTCCTATTTGAGACGGTGCTCATCATTTGCGGTAGTCGCTGGCTGGTGATGATGCTGATAAATCACGATTCCAATCGTAACCGGAATTGTTAACACTACTCCAATCGCTGAAATCAAAGTCATAATTAGTTGAGAAACAAAAATTTTATCATTCAAAACCATCCCAAAACTATAGTGCAGCCGTGAAAACCAGATAAATAACCCAAGCAATTCACCATAAAATCCAAAAAAAAGGGTATTAAATGCTGTCCCGACAATCTCTTTACCAACACGGGTTCCCGTCCGACGCAACTCGGCATCAGAAATTTGGTGGTTATGGGCTTGTAACTCGGTTAAACCAGTAGCAACCGCCACAGCTGCTTCCGCCACGGCACCCAAACAACTCAAAATAGTCATCGCACAAGAAACATCCAAGAACCGAACTCCCAGTTGGAGCGAGAGCCCCTCAAGATCTTCGGTATTTTCAACTCCAAATCCTTGCACCTGAGCCCAATGCTGCACGGGGATAATCAAAATTACTAGTAGTCCAACCACCAACAACGCCGTTATAAAGGCTACGTCGGCATTGCGTCCTTGCTCGTTTCCAAAATAAATGGAGACCACCAGAATAATTACTGCATTAATAAGTGTCACGATTAGATAGGGGAATCCCATCGCAATTAGCACTACTGAAATAAACACAATCCCAAAATTAAAAATTAACCCTAAAAAAGAAACAAATCCTTGGCGTCCACCCGCCAACAACATAGAAGCAAACAAGATTAGAATTAAGGCCATAATCGTTGTCATTTAAGCACCTTCATTTCACAAACACCCCCGGCCAATAGTCCAGTAATTGGAACCGTTAATGAAATCCCGATGCCGCTAATTAAGCTCTGGACAATTCCTAAAGTCATAATCATGGAATAAGCGTATCCCCAGCTGTTGCCATTCTTTAAAAACAGCACCATCATCGGGAAAGTACTAGCTACAAAAATCAAAAACAACACATTAATTAGCGGTCCCATGATCGAACGGCCAATTTTTCTAGCATTTAAAAACAGTTCCCAAAAAGTCAGCTGTGGTTCCTCACGGTAAATTGCAAAGAGGCTTGACGTAATGTCTGCCGACAGATCCATAATGGCGCCAAGGGCTCCAATCATACTACCAGCGTAGAACAATGGCAGGCGCTGTTGCGTCACATAATCCATCATCTCAAAGTTCATTCCGCGCTGGTTGGTGGCCGTCAACACGAACACAGCAATTAACAACGCCGCCGCAGTCCCACCCAAAGTTGCCATAATGGTAACGACCGTCTCTTGGGATTTCCCAAAAATCAAAAACGCTGTCACAACAGTAAAAATGACCGCCAGACCCGCAAACAACCAAATCGGATTAAAGTTCGTCCGCACATCCAGTTGAACCGCACAGAAAAACAGTACGGCGTTAATCACTAAACTCAGCAATGCCATCGAACCTCGTAGTTTTAAGATTACTAACAATAGCGTCACTGTCAGCCAGATTAGAAACACCACAACCGAATCTCGCTTAAAACCAGTAATCATTTCATTACTTTTTTGGTGCTTTTTGGCATTTAAATGAACGAAAACCTGTTGTCCTGGTCGATACTCCATATCAGTTGCCTGCGCCGTCGTAAACTGGTTGGTGGTTGTTACGAGTTCTCCCTTGCGATTTCCGTTCAAAATCCGCAAACGGAGATTTTGATTCTGTTGATAAGCTTTATTTTGAAATTCATCGGTAGTTTTTTCCCGATGCCCGTTGTGGACCTGTTCAACTTGTGCAACGGTTTGTTGGTAAAATGATGCGTTGTATCTGGTAAACAACCAGGCCACTCCACCCACCAACACAATTATGATAATTGTTAGCCACTTAACTTGAACTGCCGGTCGTTTTCGAACCACATTCCCATCTCCCTAATTTTTACGATATCTCAATAATAGTCTATTTCACTTTAAAAGGTAGGTCCTGCCTCCTCGCCGTTATTTATGATAGGGGCGATGTTGGTTAATCATGAAAGTCCGATAAAGCTGTTCGCACAAAACCACTCTCATTAACTGATGGGGCAACGTCATTGCTCCAAATGACAGCGTTGCATCTGCACGCTGCAGAACCGCTGGCGCCAATCCTAAAGACCCACCAATCACAAAGGTTAAATCCGAATGTCCATATGTAGTCAAATTTTTGATGGTCGCCGCCAACTCTTCTGATGAATACTGTTTTCCCTTAATCGCTAAGGCAATTACATAGTCGCGCGGTTTAATTTTAGTTAGTAGTCTGATTCCCTCCTGTTCCATGACCTGTTGTTTTTCGGCAGCACTTAAATTTTCTGGTGCCTTTTGATCGGGAACCTGCATAATTTGAAAATCACAAAATCGTCCCATTCGTTTTTGGTACTCCTGAATGGCTGCTTGAAAATATTTTTCCCTAATTTTACCAACAACTGCTAATTTAATGTTCATAACTAACTCCTTTTCACAATTTATCCACATAGTTATCCACAGGAGGTTGTTCAATTTTATCATGAATCCGGCTTTTGCTGGGACTGTATATTTTTTCCTTTTGTCAACTACTTTTTTAGTTATCCACATTTTTAATAACAACATATGTTCGTTAACACAAGAATTATCGCAGCCAAAGCTTGCTACATCAGCATTCTATTTTTTACGGATTTTGTTTCATGAAGTTATCCACAATCACTGTGGATATTATTTAAAAGTTATTCACCAGCGAAAAACCTTTTCATCATCGGCTTCTTTATTTTTCACATACTTTATCCACATAGTTATACACAGCAATTTCCACCGTACCTATCTGCAGTTCTTTTTTTACCTAATTTTCGACCGATTTTCGCTAACATTGTTCGAAAAGCCACTTTTCCAAACGTTAATCGTTAACAATCAATAACCCGCTAATACTAAAAAAACTAACAAGAAAAAAGCGCTGGGCTTGCCCTTCCTTGCTAGCTGATGGTTTTGATTGCAAAACAACTTATAATTTTATAATCTTTGACGGATGCTCCACATCGGTGTCTCGAAGCTGAAAATCACGTCCAACCCCTAGTCCATTACTCTGCATCATTGATGCCACCGTCATTCGTGCTAATGACTTGGTATTATTATGATGACTGCGGTGCGCCAAAAAAATATTTTTGGTTTTTGGTCCCATCACATCCATCAATGCCTCCGTTCCAGCCACATTCGATAAATGTCCCGTAGCACTGTTAATTCTCATCTTGGTGGAATATGAGTAATCACCGGTCATTAACATTTCCGTGTCATAGTTACACTCAAACAAATAAGCATCCGCATTTTGGATGACTCCCTCAATTCGATCCGTAATCGCTCCTGTATCAGTAACAATCACAAAGCTTTTACCATTATGATGGTAATTGTAAAATTGGGCCTGCGCTGCATCATGCGGAACCGTAAAACTCTCAATGTCCAAATCACCTAATAATTTGGTGGCGTTTGGATCAAAAAGCTGTTTTTGTTCTATCGGTATCTTGCCAATTTTACCGTCCATCGCACGCCACGTCGCCTGATTAGCATAGACATCCATGCCATATTTACGGGCTAAAATGCCAACTCCCTTAGCATGATCGGTGTGTTCGTGCGTCACAAATAAAGCATCCACCTCACGTAGATCTTTTCCAATCGCCTGGAGTAGCCGCTCAATTCGAACTCCCGATAAGCCTGCATCCTGAATCACTTTGTGCTGAGGCGTTTCAATATACGTACAGTTTCCGCCACTCCCACTCGATAGCACGCTAATTTTTAGATCGTCCCCGCTTTTCACTTTGCTTCACTTTCTCCCTGAGGGTTTTCATCATTATTTGAATTAGCTACATTTACCTTTTGGGTATTAAAAGCTGCTCCATTAAAGGCGTTAATCCGATTAACTTGATTCTTGTTTGTTGCATTACTCTTAGTTGCAATCACCCACGTTGGGATATAGACATCTTTTCCGTTAATCTGTAGCAACCGACTATAAGCCAGTTTTTTCCATAAAATCTTAGAGTTATTGGGAATTTCATTATACTGGTACAGCGAGATTACCGCACGTTCTTCTGAAATTAGTTCTGCTTTTTCATGCAAAATCTTAACTTCGGCTAGTTCTCGCTGCGAGTATCCTGTCAACTGACCATTTCGCGCAACATTAAAAGTCAAGCGACCATCAGCACTGTACGCCAGTTGATTTTCTAGTAGCTGACTATAAACAACCTTCGTAGCTGTTGATAGATCCCGATCGTAATGGTAACTTGCGCCATCTATTACAAATCCGGGCTGCTTGATCAGTTCATTCAAACGTTTTTCCGGGTGTTCTGGATTAAGTTTATAACTATGCCGAAAATCACTTATCAAAGTATTATTATCAACCCGCGCATTCTGGTTTTTTAGGTCACCCAGGTGCTCGTTTAAATCCGTCCGAACTTCGGCAGAAAGATAGTACCCATTCGTACGTTTTTGTGAAAGCGTTCCGACCGAAATCGAATCTCGCTTCATCTCTTTGACAATGGTATTGCCAGCACTTCCAGCATTAGTATCATCACTTTGAATATTACCATTTTTAGTCATGGTGTACAGGAAAACATCAATTACGATAAAGGCGAGCAGAAAAATTTCCTGAATACGCTTAAAATTCATTTCGCCTACTCCTTTCCGTTATTGTTGTTTAAGCCTGCTACTTGATAGTTAACCCATTGATTATCGTATTTAACAAACCACGTTGGCTGGAGCGTTACCACCAAACTATCGGCTTTGCTGGTAACCACCTGATAACCTAACGTCATCCCCTGCAATTGCTGATGACTAAGCCCACGTTGCTGTAAAGTTGCGAGTACATCACTCGTATTCGGCAAAGTTGTCTTTGAATCGTCAGTTGGAATTGGGATCTGAAAATCGCGGAGAGAAAATTGATATTGTTCGGAGTTTTGATTGATATACCGATAAGTATAGGTACCTAATTGATCATCGCTAAAGAGCGGAAAACCCTCAATGAACAAGCGATAGACCACCGTATGGTCTTTAGCTACATAACTATCAAATTTAGTGTTGTCCAAGGGAATCCCTAACTGAATAGCATTTTGATAGGCCGCATTTAACGCATCTTCTTGCCGAACAATTCGTTTTGTTGGTCGATAATTATTATAGGTAACGTTGTCATTATGATCGAAAGTCAGCTCTTGATCAGGAGAACTATAGGTTGTTTTCCCCTGACGATGCTTAACGTTAGCATTCGTTGCATTTCCAATGACCCGATTCAGATATGACGATTGCGACTGTTCCTGTAACATAAACGCATAGTCGTTCATAATAACTGGATTAGGGAAAAATAGCCACGGTTTTCGATTCATAAACTTAACTTCCACTCGGTTTTTAGTAACCCCATGCTGCAAGAACTTTTTAAAATTAGTTGCTTGCTTAGTAGCAAGGGACACTCGATAAACTGTTTGATTCTCATCAGCTAACAAATAAAGCTCGTGTGGTTCATCAATGGGAACCACTAGTCGTGAAACTTGCCCCAGCCCGTTAAGATCCTGATAGCGAAGTAACTTTGCGACTTTGTCGGTGGAAATCGGATTCGTGTAATTTAATGACATCGTATTTGGCTTGTGGAGGATTGCTTGATACTGTTTTTGATTATTGGTGCTAATCTGCTTCACTGCAGAAAAATGCTCTTGGCGCAGTTGTCGCAACACTTCGCCAATTAGGTTGGTAGTCGGAGACGTTACTAGGTTTTGCTGTCCTGTACTGGTGGTTTCAATTAACTGGGTTGGTGCATAGAGGTCTAATTCGTTATGCGTATTATTGTCATTATGCATGTCTGTTGTTCGATTTTGATGAGATCGACTGCTAAAGCGAGCCGGATTTGTCAGCAACGAGACCGACAAAATGATACTAATAATGACTGCAATTCCTACCATTCCTGGCAAAAAATAGTGTCTAAGCTTCTCCTTCATCCCACAAATCCTCCTCAACTGCTTCAAATGGCAACGAAATGTAGAATGTCGAACCGCGACCTTCTTGACTGGTTACCCGAATATCGCCACCAAAGGATTCCATGATTTCCTTTGAAATTGCAAGACCTAAACCACTACCGCCCTGCGCACGCGCCCGTGCCTTATCAACCCGGTAAAATCGATCAAAAATATGTTTAATCGCCGCTTGCGGCATACCCAATCCCTGGTCGGAAATACTGAGCACGATTTGGTTGTGATTTTCATATAAACGACAGGTAATCGTTCCTCCATCGGGAGAATATTTCACCGCATTATTAATGATATTATCAATCACCTGGGTAAATCGATCCGTATCCACCTCAGCCCACAAATCTTGTTTCGTAAAATCACGTTTAATCAGATATTTTTTTGTGGTCGTTTCGTTTTTCACGATCATATCAAATCGATCCAAAATATAATTAAATAATTTATTGACGTTCACCAATTCTAGATTATATTGCTGCGTTCCAGAGTCCATCCGTGAAAGCGTGAGCAGGTCATTAATCATCCGAATCATACGGTTAGTCTCATCTTGCGCAACGTGCAGAAACTTGGGTGCCAAAGTGTGATCTTGCCATGCTCCATCTAATAATGCTTCCAAATACGAATGAACACTAGTTAAAGGTGTGCGTAATTCGTGGGACACGTTTGAAACAAACTGTCGTCGATCGGAATCAATCTTTTGTTGCGCCGTAACATCGTGAAACACACAAACAATCCCATTAATAAACCCAGATTTTCGTTGGAGCAGCGAGAAGCGGGCTGACAAAATCAATTTACGTTCCGGGGTCGAAAAATCCAAAAATTCTTGAACCGGTCGCTCGATTAAATCTTTAAGCCCATATTTTTGATCCAATTTCAAAATTTTTAGCAATGGTTGCCCGACAACATCATCACGCCCAATGTTTAACAATTCCAAAGTTTCGTCGTTAACAATCGTGACAATCCCCCGGCGATCCGTTGCAACCACTCCATCAGTCATGTTGTCCAAGACTGAGTCGAGTCGCCGCCGTTCCGCCTCGGTAGATTCCTGTGACTCCTCCACTTGAACTGATAAATTATTGACCGCATGCGCTAACTGTCCCAGTTCATCATTACCATAAACTTGGACGTGCCCAGAATAGTCCCCACGGGCAATTTGTTCCGTTTGCTGTTTTAATTCTTCGATTGGACGCGTAATCGCCCGTGAAATAATTAAGGTCAGAATTAAACCCAAGATGATTGATAACACGGCTGCGAACAAATAAATCAGCGTGATATTATTAATGTTGTGATAAACCTGGCTTAGATTAGCCCGGATATAGACGGCTCCCTCAATGTTATTTTGATTTTTAGCACTATTAATTAGTGGTGTTACCAGCGTATAGTACCGGTTATTACCACGGGCGGTATTCTTTTCAATCGTTTTCCCACTATACAGTGAGTTTTTAATATCACTATCAGTATTTTTTTGACCAACTAAGGACTGTTGGCTGGTTTGGTTAGTTCCACGAATATTCCCGCGGGAATCAACAACCGTGATTTCGTCAACATTGCTAACATCAATATCCTGTAGAATCGTCTGAATTTGTTTATTGGCCTTAAAATGATCCTTTCGAGCTAACTCTCGTTTCAAGGAAGAGTTGACGTAGGGCTTAAGCTGAATTGAATACTTGAAGGTACTCAAATTTTGGTACTCTAGCTGCCGCACAAAAACGGCGCCCACGGTTTCAAGGGTCAGCAACATCATCAGTACAAACACTAGGGCAATTTTGAAGTGAATGGATTTAAAAAATTTCCATTGATTTTTCATAACAGTGCCCTCTTTTATTCGCCCTCATTTGCATCCCGCACATAGTAGCCAACGCCTCGACGTGTTGCTAACCACTGTGGATGGCTGGGATCATCTTCAATCTTTTCTCGCAAACGCCGCACGGTTACGTCAACTGTCCGCACATCTCCAAAGTAATCATATCCCCAAACAGTTTGTAACAGGTGTTCGCGTGTCATCACCTGACCCGCATGCTGCGCTAAGTAGTGAATTAATTCAAATTCTCGATGGGTTAAATCAACCGGCTCGCCGTTCTTGGTGACCGAATACGAATCTGGATGAACTACTAAGTTTCCCAAACTAATTTCCTTTGTAGCGTTGTCCTCTGAAGAATTTGCTTCATTAACTACCAATTGGCGCCGTAAATTAGCTTTAACCCGCGCCACTAATTCCCGATTCGAAAATGGTTTCGTAACGTAGTCATCAGCTCCAATTTCAAGTCCAAGTACCTTATCAAGTTCAGAATCTTTTGCCGTTACCATGATAATCGGAGTGTCGTGAGTTTTGCGAATTTCTTTAGCAACCTCAAGCCCATCCATTTTAGGGAGCATTAAATCTAAAATAATCAAATCTGGCTCATCAGACTCAACCTTTTTCAAGGCTGCTTCACCATCATTAGCCACCTCAACTTCATAACCTTCTTTGGTTAAACTAAATTTCTCAATATCAGTGATCGGCTTTTCGTCATCAACTACTAAAATTTTTGCCATTAGAAATCACTCCTAATATTCTTGTTTGTGGTTCGTACTTTTCGATTATAACCAAGTTAAGCTACGTTCTTTAAACGCACTCTATCAAATTACAGTATAACATAACTAAATAAGCCCCTCATTAGTAGGCCTAATCTGCTTTTCTAAGATATTTTTCACTTTAGCTATTGCAGACTAATTTCAGCTATGATAAGATACTACATGTGCTTTAAATGGGCAGCTAGCTCAGCTGGCAGAGCAACGGACTCTTAATCCGTGGGTCCAGGGTTCGATCCCCTGGCTGCCCACTAGTGAAAAAGCCTTGGATTATTAATAATCCAAGGCTTTTTTGATGTTTATAAACGTTGCTTTCAAAAAGGGATTGGTTCTGAATCAACAGAACCAATCCCTTTATTTAACCAATCCTTGTCATTAATAAAACTTCAACGACTAGCCTTGGTGGTTGTGAAGGTGCTTGTCAGCAGGTTTAACCTTAGGAATGCCACCTTCAGCAAGTGGGTTCTCTTGGTAAGTGAACTTCTGACCATCTTTAGCAACCTGACCCTCAAATTCTTTTGAACCTTCCCCATCAGAGAAGTTCATCAGAACGTGAGTGTATTTTTCATGTTCAATTTCTTTCATATCACCTGGTACGATTACACCGTACTTTTCCTCTAACTCTTCTTGTGCCTTCATAAATTGTAACTGGTGTTGAGTTTCTCGTGCCAGCAAGAATTTAAGCATGTCACGAACACCCTCGTCCTCAGTCATGTAGTAAAGACGACTTACTTGTAAACGAGCTTCTGATTCGCGCACAACGTTAAACCGCATATCAGCAACTAGGTTTCCACTAGAAGTAGTGTAGGCACCCGTCCAGGCTGCTCCGTTAGGATTAGTAAGACCAGCTGTCATTCCGTGCACAATGGCAGCTTCGGGGTCCATGCCACCAACAACTGCTGCAAGGGCAGGATCCTTTTTAATTGCTTCTTCTTTTGCGTACATTGGAGCATCTTCCAACAAGTAAGCAATCATCGTTGAAATCATTTCCACGTGAGCAATTTCTTCAGTACCTGTATCTAACAACAGGTCTTTGTACTTTTCATCACCAGTTGAAGCCCAACCTTGGGCCAAGTATGACATCATCCCGGTCATTTCACCCCATTGACCACCTAATGATTCCTGGAAACGACGAGCCATCAATGGATCTGGACGATCTGGTTTGGCGTTGTACTGTAATTTACGAGTGTGCTTAAACATAAAAAAATTCCTTTCTGTCTATAATGCAACGATAACAACAACTGGCCCTATAGCTGCGAAGTACACTGGGAACCACAACTACATTGCGCACAATCTATATTAGCAAGTTGCACTGTTTTCGTCTAGTAAAAACACTTACAAATTGATAGGAAAATTTGGTTAGTGCTGTTAATGCTGCTGACAAAAGGTTTTTAGTAAAAAAAACAGCCTCCGGACGAATCCGTGCTGTCTTTTTTGACTGTTGCTATTTTTCTAATAATTCATCTTCATCACGATTTTGGACATGATATCCATACAACGTCACAATTGAACCCACGATAATAATTGCAATCCCAATCATCGTCGGCAAATTAATTGCTTCTCCGATCAAAAAGAAGGCACAGATCGGTGAAAGAACGGGTTTGAAAAAAAAGACTAAGGAAGCAATCGATACGCCGCTTTGTTGGAGCGCCAGAAAATAAAAAGCAAAGCCGCCTCCCGTAACGGCAACCCCGACAAATAATAAAATTGGCAGGTTAGCTAGGTTAACATTGGTCATGATTGGGATATCTGCAAACATCCGCAGCCAACTCACTGACCGCAAAACTTGCGCAACGGGAGCTAGCTTAGTTATTAAAATCAGCACTAGCAATTCTAAGGCTCCGGCGATAAAAGTAAAACTAGTCATCACCACTCCGTCTAAATGAACTTTCAAAGAGCTTGCCTGTGACATAATGCTATAAAATCCAAAGGTTGCTGCTGCTAAAATTGCCAAGGAAATTCCGATCGGATCAGTTAATTTAAACGGATCAATGATTACTAGCAAACCTACAACGGATAAAACCAGCGAAATAATATCGGTTCTAGAAACGGCTTCATGTAAAATCAAATAAGCAAAAATCAAAGCAAAAACTGGATTACAGCTAAATAATACGGCCACAATGGCTGGTTCACCATATACAATGGCTAGCTGGTACAGCGTCATTGAGATTACGACGCATAAAAAGCCGGTTAGCGAGAAGATCTTCCAGTCTGCTAGGTGCAAGCGATGATGTTGCTGTCGCAACCGCATAATGGCAAACGGCAAAATTACTAACCCCCCGAGTGCAAACCGAATGAGATTCAACTGAATCGGATTAAATTGATTCCCGGCTACTTTTAAAGCAATTTCCATCAAACTAAATAGCACTGTCGACAGTGCCACGTATATCAACGATTTTTTCATAGTATTCGAGTTCTCCTTCTCTAATAACGTACAAAAAAAAACGCTGGATTGCAACCATCTCTAGATGGCTCTAATAATCCAACGAATTTTTATGAAAAATATTTAGCTACAAAAAGAGCTTAGTCACCGTTATAAATTGTGTTTTTTAAAATCACATAGTCGACGGTTTTCAGTGCCCGCAAATCGCGCCCACCTGCATATGAAATCGAAGACTGTAAGTCCTCTTGCATTTCTTGTAACGTATTGTAAATACTACCTTTGTATGGAACTAATAGTTTTTTACCTTCCACGTTATGATAAGCGCCCTTCTGATATTCGGAGGCGGAACCAAAGTATTCCTTATACTGCTGACCATCTTGCTCAACCTTCTTGCCAGGAGATTCCTCATGACCGGCAAAGAGCGAACCAATCATACACAGCGTCGCACCAAAACGAAGTGATTTAGCAATATCACCATCAGTTCGAATACCACCGTCCGCTACGATTGGTTTTTGTGCTGCCTTTGCACAATAGCGAATCGCTGCTAGCTGCCAGCCACCCGTTCCAAATCCGGTCTTAATCTTAGTAATGCAAGCTTTTCCTGGTCCAATTCCAACCTTAGTTGCATCGGCGCCGGCATTTTCTAGCGCCCGCACTCCCTCTGGGGTTCCCACGTTTCCAGCAATCAAAAAACTCTGGGGTAACTTCTTTTTAATGTGTCGAATCATGTCAATAACGGCATCCGAATACCCATGAGCAATATCAATCGTAATGTACTCCGGAATCAATTGCTGCTGTGCTAACTGATCGATTAGCTCATACTCCGCGGGCTTAACTCCCACACTAATCGATGCAAACAGCTGTTGTTGTTGCATGTGCTGCACAAAGCCTAGGCGTTTTTCCGGTTGAAACCGGTGCATCACGTAAAAATATCCATGTTGAGCCAAGGACACCGCTAGATCTTCATTAATCACCGTCTGCATGTTGGCCGGTACTACAGGCAACTTAAACCGACGACCACCAAGTTCACAAGTCGTCTGGCATTCACTTCTGGATTGCACGACGCACTTGTTAGGGATTAGCTGAACATCATCATAATCAAAAACTTCCATTTTGTACTCCTAATCACGAACATTATATCTAACAAAATTATTTTTATTCGTTTGCACCCCAATATCATACCGAAACTAACCCCATTCGTCAATAAAAAAATCCTGCTGAACCATCGTTGGCCAGTAGGATTTTTTTAAGCTTGGGCATATGAAATTGATGAGAACTTATTATATGACTTTACAAACAACAGCTTGACCGTTCCGCGGGGACCCGAGCGATTCTTTTCGATGATAACTTCAACTTCACCAACGTTATCATTACCGGTATCGTTCTGCTGCTCAGAATCTTCACCATCATCACGTTCATAATAATCATCACGATACAAGAAGGCCACAATATCAGCATCCTGTTCAATTGAACCAGATTCACGAATATCCGAAAGAACGGGACGTTTATCCTGACGTTGTTCTACTCCTCGAGATAGCTGGGATAAAGCAATTATCGGTACCTGAAGTTCGTTAGCCAATTTTTTAAGTTGTCGAGAGATTTCAGATACTTCTTGTTGTCTGCTTTCTCGTGTACTTCCTTCGATTAGCTGGAGATAGTCCACGACAATTAATCCCAGTCCCCCATCATTTGCAGCATCACGATCGGCCTCTTTTTTCAACCGCCGACAATTAGCACGAATTGAAGCCATTCTAGCTCCAGGAGTATCATCAATAAATACCTTTGCATTTGACAACGTCCCCATGGCTACGGTTAAACTGTTCCACTCATCACTGCTTAGTTCACCCGTTCGTAAGTGGTTCGCATCAATACTACCCTCGGCACAAAGCATTCGGTTGACCAGTGACTCCGCACTCATCTCTAAGCTGAACACTGCCACCGTTTTATTAGTTTTAATCCCGACATTTTGCGCAATGTTCAGGGCAAAAGCCGTTTTTCCCACTGCTGGACGCGCTGCTAAAATAATCAATTCTCCTGGATGTAAGCCAGTCGTCATCTCGTCTAAAACCTTGTACCCAGTGGGCAGACCTGTCACATCGTCTCCACCATTTTTTGACAGTTCGTCAATCTTAGTAAAGGAAGCCGCTAGCACATCCTTGATTGCCTTAAAACCACTTTGATTTCGATTGTCAGTCACGTTCATGATATCGCGTTCTGCGTTATCTAAAACGGTCTCGACGTCCCCATCCTCATCATAGCTCGTACTAGCAATCTTAGTAGCCGTCTGAATTAGCCGCCGCAACGTCGCTTTTTTAGCAACAATCTTAGCATAGTAGACTAGGTTAGCTGCCGTTGGTACGGAGTCAGCCAGTTCAACAATGTACGCAACTCCGCCGACATCATCTAATTGGTTCTGGCTCTTCAGCTTATCGGTAACAGTCACTGCATCGATTCCTTGATCATCGTCAGAAAGATCAAGCATTGCTTGAAAAATAAACTGATGCGCCCGCCGATAAAAATCAGCTGGTTGTAAGTACTCCATGGCATCTGGCAACGCATCCGGATTGATGAATAACGATCCCAGAACCGCTTTTTCCGCCTCATTATTATGTGGCGGGGTTCGATCTGTTAAAATGTCATTATCCATTTCCAACCTCGTTTCTAACCGGAAGCCTACCGGAGCTATTTTTCAGCCACGTGCACTCGAATAGTAGCGGTAACTTGCGGATGTAATTTAACTGGGACATTGGTATAACCCATCGTTTTAATTGGTTCAGCTAGTTCAATCTTTCGTTTATCAAGCTTAATTTGAAACTGTTTTGCCAAAACTTGAGCAATCTGCTTATTGGTAATTGAACCAAATAGGCGACCATCTTGACCAGCTTTAGCGGTTAGTTCTACCACCGTCTGTTCATTTTCAAGCTTAGTTTTAAGTTGCTGTGAATTAGCTAATTCTTCTTCTGCATGCTCTTCTGCATGTTTTTGCTGCGCTTTGACCCGGCTAATGGCTGCTTTAGTTGCTGGTTCAGCTAGTTGATTTTTAAATAAATAGTTTTGCGCATACCCAGCTGGCATCTTTTTTATTTCACCGCGTTTTCCTTTTCCTCGCACATCTTCTAAAAAAATAACTTGCATATTCATCCACTCCTTTTAGTTTACATTACCAATTTAACCGCGTTTAAGCAATTAAACCTCCGTTGCGGCCTCGGTTTGCTTTTTAATTGCTGCCACCAGTTCCGTGCGGGCTGCCGTAATATCTTTGTCTGCCAACTGCGTTGCTCCTGCTGTCAGATGACCGCCCCCGCCTAACTCTTCCATGATTAATTGGACATTAATTTTACCATTGCTCCGAGCTGAGATCCCAATTTTATCATTGGTCCGCTGATACACGATAAAGGAGGCTTCCACTTGGTTAACTGATAATAACGAATCAACGGCCTTAGCTGCCGTTACTGCATCATAATTGCGATCTACCTCTGCCGTAATAATTGCAATTTGGTCTGACAAGAAATCAACTAGAGAAATTAAGTGAATTTCTGCCAAATAATTATCTCGATTTTCCTTCAAGAAATAAGAAACCTGATCCACATCTGCTCCTGATGAACGCAAATAACTAGCAGCATCAAACGTTCGTGTTCCTGTCCGCACTGTAAATGACTGGGTGTCGACTACAATGCCGGCCAGCATCGCGGTTGCCTCTAACTCACTAATTGGTTCAACGTCCCCCGCTTGATATTCGAACATTTCTGTAATTAATTCACAAGCAGACGAAGCATAGGGCTCAACGTAGGCTAACAATGGATTTGCTGGAAAGTTTTCTCCTCGCCGATGATGATCAATAATAACGGTTCGATTACTCAACCGCTGATTCAGCTCCTGTGCTGCCCCCATGATTGGGTTCGAATGGTCAACCATAATCAATAAACTTTCATCGGTTGCTAGCTTATCGGCTTTCTCTGGAGTAATCACCGCAGCGTTTAACTCCGAATCCTGCTTAATTTCCTGCAATAGCCGTTGAATATCAGTATGCACATCCTCTTCATCAAAAACAATGTAACACTGCTTATTGTTCATCTGCGCAATTCGTCGAATCCCCAGAGCCGCGCCCCAGCTATCCATATCAGGAAATCGATGACCATCAACAAAAATCTGATCAGAGCTTTTCATTAAATCTTGCAGGGCATGCGTAATCATTCGTGCTCGCACTCGCGTCCGTTTTTCCATCGGATTGGTCTTTCCGCCGTAGAAACGAGCAGGCTCATCCACCGGCTTGATCACCGCCTGATCTCCACCACGACCTAGCGCCAAATCTAGATTACTTTGAGCTAATTCTGCTAGTTTATTCAGATCGGAATCACCATAAGCAATCCCGACACTTAGAGTAATTGGATAGTTTTGTTGAATCGTTTCTTTGCGAATTGTATCAAGGATGCTAAATTTATCCTGCTCAATCTTTTCTAGAGTTTCAACATACAGCATCATCATATAGTGATCAGCATTAATTCGTTTAAGGTAGACCCCATACTGTTGCGCCCAACTGCTAAGTTTATTGGTAACATAGTTTCGTAAGTTAGAAATTTCTTGATCAGACATAGCTTGACTAAGCTCGTCGAAATTATCAAGATAAATTTCACCAATACTAATCTTTTCATTCTCATACTTAATTTCAACTTCGGCATATTTGGTAATATCTAAAAGATAGATCGTCTGGTATTGTCGTTGAATAAGCATTACAAACTGCCGCTGCTGCCACGTAGCGGTGAAGGCCTCTGTTTGATTCCAATGTTTGCGAATAATTTTATATAGCTCAGGTGCCGCTGTTTCTAACGCTGATCCAAAGATTCGTTCATCAGCAAAATATTTTTGCAAGTATGGATTAATCCATTTAACTCGCTGAACTTGATCCAGCATCAAAATTCCTACCGGCATTTCTAACAGGGCTTCTTGTTCCCCACGAGAAACCACGTATGACAAGTCTGCCATGTAATTATTGACCCGCTGCTCAACTAAGTTCAGATCACGAATTACTACCGTTAAGCCTACACATGCCAACACCAGTAACAACACACCCAGCCAGAAATTATAAAGAAATGAGATTACCAACCCGCTAATTAAAATCAAGGCAATAAAAAATGAGATGTTCCGCATCTGTCGATTCTTTAAAAAGGGTGGCACGTTAAAATGGAACGTAGCTTTTTTCATGTTTCATCCTTATACATAAATTTAATGTTTGTTAAACTTTCTTTAATTATACCAGTGTTATCCCGAAAATTTTAGTTATAAAAAAAGACTTAGCCGTAGCTAAATCTTTTTTTAACTAGTCTTCTACTACGAATGGTAACAAGCCCATAATTCGTGCTCGTTTAATCGCAATGGTCAACTTACGCTGGTTTTTGGCACTTGTTCCACTAACTCGACGGGGTAAAATTTTACCTCGTTCTGAAATAAAGCGCCGCAATAGGTCAACATCTTTATAATCAATGTATTCGATGTGGTTAGCAGCGATAAAATCAACTTTTCGGCGTCGGTGTCCTCCACGACGTCCGCGTGCGTGTCGTTGTTCAGCCATGTTATTCCCTCCTTTATATTAAGGTAAACTCTTCTTTAGAACGGTAAATCATCATCAGAAATATCAATTTGGTCACCAGACCCGGCAAATGGATCAGCAGCTGGGTTATCATTGCTACTTGAGCTAGTGCCGGTGTTCGGTTGGTTATTCTGGTTATTTGGTGTCCCAAATGGATTTTGTTGCGGAGCCTGGCTACCGTTGTTGGAATTCCCCTGCGCACCACCTTGTCGGGGTTCTAGCAGCGTGAAGTTTTCTACAACTACCTCGGTTACGTAGACTCGTTGACCCTGTTTGTTTTCGTAGTTTCGGGTTTGAATCCGTCCCTCAACTCCCAGTAACGAGCCCTTGTGAACAAAGTTTGCCAAATTTTCAGCTGATTTCCGCCAAATAACACAATTGACGAAGTCAGCTTCCCGATCACCATTAGCATTAGTGAACCGGCGGTCAACAGCCAAGTTAAAGGTTCCTACGGCTGTGCCTCCTTGGGTGTATCGCAAATCAACATCACGTGTTAAACGTCCAGTTAGGACAACGGTATTAATCATCTGAAACGCTCCCTTCAAATCGCAAACTAGGCATCACGCTTAACAGTCATTTGACGTAAGATGTTATCGCTAAATTTAGCTAAACGATCAAATTCGTCAATGGCCCGGTTATCATCAGCAGTTAAATTAACTACGTGGTAAATACCTTCAGTGAAACCACCAATTTCGTAAGCAAAACGACGCTTTGACCAATCCTTTGAGTCAAGAATCTGGGCTCCATTATCAGTCAAAATCTTATCGAAGCGTTCCACTAATTCAGACTTAGCAGCTTCGTCAATGTCAGGACGAATAATGTAAGTAATCTCATACTTGTTTTCCATGAATATGCACCTCCTTATGGACTATCGGCTCTTCAGTGATTTGAAGAGCAAGGGGACTTAGATTAATTAATCTAAATCACATCTGCTAATTTTATCACGAAGTATTCTAAATTTCAATCTACGAAATGTTTTTTGCGATACGTCCCCAAATACGCAAAAAAAGAAACCCTCGGGTTTCTTTTTTTATTTTTATTCAGTTTGCATTGAATCTGATTCCTCAGCGGCGGGAGCAACAATCGTCATGGTAGCTACCTTTGAACCATCATCCAAGCGAATCAAATGCACTCCAAGGGTTGCTCGACCGGTTTGCGAGACATCCGCAATGGCCATTCGAATCAGCACTCCCTGGGTAGTAATCAGCATCACATCTTCATCGCCAGCAACAACGTTCATTCCCACTAAAGGACCATTTTTTTCCTTAATCTGGGCGGTCTTAATTCCTTTGCCGCCACGTCCTTTAATCGGATACTGAGCCACCGGCGTTTGCTTTCCAAATCCATTTTCAGAAATTACAAAAACTTGTTGGCCTGGAATTAAACGATCGGCACCAATGACCCAGTCATTTGGACGCAGCCGAACACCACGCACCCCGGTAGCCGAACGACCCATCAATCGCACTGCATCAACTTGAAAGCTAACCGCATAACCCTGCCGAGTTGCTAAAATCATATTCTGATTAGATTTCACTAGTAAGACTTTAATTACTTCATCATGCTCTCGCAGGTTGATTGCTTTTAACCCATTATTTCTAATGTTAACAAATTCAGCCAATGCCGTTCGCTTAACCGTCCCCATCTTGGTAGTAAAGAACAACTGGTCTGGCTGATTTGGCGCTGGATTTGCAACGTTTAAAATGGTTTGAATCTTTTCATGCTGATCAAGATGCAGCAGGTTAACAATCGGAAGTCCCTTAGCAGAACGGCCATATTCTGGCACTTCATAGGCTTTCAGCCGATAAACTTTTCCCTTATTAGTGAAAAAGAGCAAACTATCATGGGTCGAACTAGTTAACAGGTGTTCAATAAAGTCGTCTTTATTAATTCCCATCCCCTTAATTCCACGACCACCACGATTTTGCGCCTTGAAATCATCCGTTGTAATGCGTTTAACATACCCATTGTGCGTTAGCGTAATCGTGACATTTTTATCTTCGATTAGATCCTCGTCCTCGATGTTAGTAATTTCACCAATCATCAATTTCGTCCGCCGCTTATCGCCAAACCGCCGCTGGATGTCCAACAATTCGTTGTAGATAATCTCATTAACCCGATCATGACTGGCCAAGATCTCTTGATAGTCCTTGATCTGGGCAACTAATTTATCATGTTCGTCTGTAATCTTGTCACGCTCTAGCCCCGTCAAACGAACTAATCGCATATCCAAAATTGCCTGGGCCTGCTTGTCATCAAGCTCAAAATTTGTAATCAATTCTTGTTTAGCAACATCACCGGTTTTTGAACTACGAATAATCTTAATTACCGCTTCAATATTATCAAGGGCTACCAATAAACCGACTAAAATATGGGCACGAGCCTGCGCTTTTTTCAAATTAAACCGGGTTCTACGAACAATTACTTCTACCTGGTATTCCAGGTATTCGTTTAAAATCTCCTTGAGACTCAGAACTTTAGGGGAACCATCACTAATGGCTAACATATTAAAACTATATGAAGTTTGCATCAGAGTTAATTTGTATAGATTATTCAAAACCACTTCGGCGCTAGCATCGTGGCGAATGTCGATGGCAATCCGCATTCCTTCCCGGTCAGATTCGTCATTAATCGCTGTAATCCCATTAATCCGCTTATCTCTGACCAGTTCTGCAATTCGTTCGATTAATTTAGCTTTGTTGACCATGTAAGGAAGTTCAGTAACGGCAATAATTTCTTTGCCATTTTTTTCCGTTTCAATCTCGACCCGGGCTCGTACTGTAATGTTACCCCGACCAGTTTCATAGGCTTTACGAATTCCTGATTTGCCCATCACAATTCCACCGGTTGGAAAATCAGGTCCCGGTAAAACTTCCATTAATTCTGTAACACTAGCATCCGGACGCTTCATCAAGAGATGAATTGCTGAGATAACTTCACTTAGATTATGCGGAGGAATATTTGTCGCCATTCCCACTGCGATCCCCGTTGCCCCGTTTAATAGCAGATTAGGGATTCGTGCTGGTAAAACTACTGGTTCTCGTTCGGTTCCATCATAATTGGGCGCAAAGTCAACGGTATCCTTGTTCAAATCTCGAAGCATTTCAAGAGAAATTCGGCTCAAGCGCGCTTCAGTATACCGCATCGCTGCTGCCCCATCACCATCAACTGACCCAAAGTTTCCATGACCATCGACTAGCAAGTAACGATAACTAAAGTCCTGTGCCATACGAACCATCGCTTCATAAATAGAACTATCACCATGTGGATGATATTTCCCCATAACATCCCCAACGATTCGCGCAGATTTTTTATATGGTTTGTCTGGAGTAACTCCCAACTGATCCATTCCATACAAAATTCGACGGTTAACTGGTT
Organism: Fructilactobacillus florum DSM 22689 = JCM 16035; assembly: GCF_001436645.1. Taxonomy (GTDB): domain Bacteria; phylum Bacillota; class Bacilli; order Lactobacillales; family Lactobacillaceae; genus Fructilactobacillus; species Fructilactobacillus florum. The sequence goes on from NZ_AYZI01000006.1 coordinate 27,615, forward strand.
TGAGCCCATCACGGACATCTGGCAACGCCCGCGCTACAATCACGCTCATGGCGTAATCCAAGAACGATGACTTCATTTTCCTTGATAATTCAATGTTTGTAATCCTGCTATCAGGTGTTCCAGCGTCGTTTGCCACTTGAATAACCTCCGTTCCCTCTCTTACTTGCCTGGTAATGTTTCACATGAAACATTACACATCTAGGTTTTCCACAAATTTGGCATTTGCTTCGATAAATTGACGACGAGGACCAACTTCTTCTCCCATTAACATGGTAAAAGCAGCCGCTGCAGCCTCGGCATCATCCGAAGTAACTCGCAGTAAACGACGATTTTCCGGATTCATTGTAGTATCCCACAATTGTTCCGCATCCATCTCTCCTAGTCCTTTGTACCGCTGAATTTGCGGCTTGGGCGCAGCTGGAAGCGATCCGAGCAGTGTCTGTAGTTCTTCATCGGAATCAATATACTGTTGAAATTTATTTCCCTGGCGAACCCGATATAAAGGAGGTTGTGCAATGTAGACATACCCCGCATCAATCATGGGACGCATAAAGTTATAGATTAAAGTCAACAACAGCGTTTGGATGTGGGCTCCGTCAACATCAGCATCCGTCATAATAATTAGTTTATGATAGTGAGCTTTGTTAACATCAAATTCTGAACCAAATCCAGTTCCCATCGCGGTAAACAATGACCGGATTTCTTCGTTGGATAGAATTCGATCCATCGTGGCCTTTTCAACGTTTAAAATTTTACCGCGAATCGGCAAAATTGCCTGGGTTAACCGGGAGCGTCCCTGTTTGGCCGACCCCCCAGCAGAATCTCCCTCCACGATAAACAATTCTGAAATTTTAGGATCCTTACTAGTATTGTTGGCCAATTTACCGGGCAAGTTATTAATTTCCAAACCACTCTTTTTCCGAGTAACTTCGCGGGCTCGTTTAGCAGCAGAACGGGCCTTAGCAGCCAATAGTCCCTTTTGAACAATCTCTCGAGCAACCTGCGGATGTTCATTCATAAACTGTGAAAATTCCTGACTAAAAACGTGATTCGTTGCTGTCCGTGCATCCGAGTTACCTAATTTGGTTTTGGTCTGCCCCTCAAATTGTGGATCTGGATGTTTCACACTAACAACCGCCGTAATGCCTTCGCGAACATCTGGCCCTGTGAGATTTTCTTCGTTATCTTTAATCAGCTTGTTGGTTCGTCCGTAACTGTTAATGATTCTGGTCAGTGCTTGCTTAAAGCCTTCTTCGTGGGTTCCACCCTCATAGGTATTGATGTTATTAGTGAATGTTTTTAAGGTACTGTGATAATCATTTGTGTATTGTAGTGACACCTCGACAGTGATGCCATTTTCAACCCCTTCGACGTACACTGGGTCTGGAAAAACTGGTTGCCGCCCTCGATCCAAGAATTCTACGTAGTGCCTGATTCCGCCTTCATAAAGAAAGTCGTGTTCAACTGGTTCTTTTGACCGCTCATCTCGAATTGAAATCTGAAGGCCTTTGTTTAGAAAAGCTAATTCACGGACCCGGGTCGTTAGGGTCTCCATATCAAAGACGGTGGTCTCCGTAAAGACATCTGGATCCGGTAAAAAGTGCACCTTCGTACCATGCTCTTCGTGTGGTGCTGTTCCAATTTGTTTCATGGGCGTCTGTACATGCCCTCTGACAAAATCCATATAATAGCGTTTGCCATCACGAGTAACTTCGACTGCTAGTTCGGCGGAGAGAGCATTAACCACCGAAGCTCCTACACCATGAAGCCCTCCAGAAACCTTGTATCCACCACCACCAAACTTACCTCCGGCATGGAGAATAGTGAAAACTGTTTCTAACGCCGATTTGCCAGTTTCTTTTTGCAAATCAACTGGAATCCCCCGACCATTATCAGTAACTGTAATACTGTTATCTTTTTCAATTACAACGCTGATTTTAGTGGCAAACCCAGCAAGGGCTTCATCGATCCCATTATCAACAATTTCCCAGACTAAATGATGCAAGCCTTGTGAATTAGTGGCTCCAATGTACATCCCGGGACGTTTACGAACTGCCTGTAATCCCTTCAAAACCTGAATCTGGCTGGCATCATATTCAAGCGCCTGCTCTGCTTTACTTTCCTCTGGCCGATCAGTCATTTTCGTTCCTCCTTTGTCATGCTGTTTCCTACTCCAAAATCTTTCCTGCTTGAATCCGAAAAACAGCCGGACTGTGAATGAGCTTCATCGTAATATCGCTCATGCTAGTTGTTGTCAAAAACGTCTGCACTTTATCTTGAATAGCCGTCAACAAATGGGTTTGCCGCTCACAATCTAACTCGGATAAAACATCGTCTAATAATAAGACTGGATACTCCCCGGTTTCCTCTTTCATCAGATCAATTTCTGCTAGTTTGGTAGCCAGCGCTGCAGTTCGTTGTTGTCCTTGAGAACCATACACAGCTACGTCCTTTCCGTTTACCAAAAATCGTAAATCATCGCGATGTGGTCCAAACAACGTGGCCCCTTGACGAATTTCTTTATCTCGATTGGCTTCAAATTGGGCGCGCAAGCCCTGGTAGATACTCTCAACTGAAGTCAGTTTGTCCTTGGGAAGCGCTGTTACATAACTAAACTTCAAGATTTCTTTTTGATGCGAAATTTCTTGATGAATGGACTGAGACCAGTGTTGTAATTTTTGTAACAACTGCACTCGTTGATAGATCACTTCGGCAGCATACGCCGCTAATTGATCAGACAAAACAGCTAAGTAAACCAAATCATGAGCCTGATGGAAATGCAATTGACGCAAGTAGTTATTTCTTTGCTTTAAAATATGTCGATACTGCGTAACATTATAAAGATAGCGGTTACTCATCTGACCAAACTCGATATCCATGAATCGACGTCGTTGTTGCGGTGCTCCTTTTACCAACTTGAGATCCTCGGGCGCGAACAAAATTACATTTAATGCGCCAATATAACTGGATAATTTTGCTTGTTCGATGTGATTTAACTTAGCTCGCTTATTTTTGGGACGTAAACTCAGTTCTAGCTGGATCGTACCTGCGTTCCGCTGGACAACCCCGCATAAATCAGCCGTGGCCGCCTCCCAACTAATTAATTCCCGGTTATTATTAGTCCGATGACTGCGCGTCAAGGCCAAAACGTAGAGTGCCTCTAACAGATTAGTTTTTCCCTGCGCATTGGCTCCGATTAACACGTTAATGCCAGACGAAAAATGAGCTTGCAACTTTTGATAATTACGAAAATTTTGTAATTTTAAGTCTGTCACCTGCATACAGCCGCCTACTTAGCCTTGATAAAAAAAAGACCCGTTTCAGGGACTCTGATCGTATCACCCGGATACAATTTTTTCCCTCGCCGATTTTCTGGATCATCATTAACAAAGACCGCCTTTTCACGCAAATACCACTTGGCTTGTCCACCAGAAGCAATAATATCCTGCATCTTTAATAATTGACCCAATGTTATATAGGGAGTGTTGATTACAACCTCTTTTTTCATCCTGCACCCGCTTTCAATTATCTTAATTATACGCTAAAAATCCTAAAAAGTACATATTGCCCATTTATAGACGATCTCAGCGATGTATAACTTTTTGCGATAAAAATCACCATTAGGAATAAAAAAAGCGCATATCGAATGATATGCGCTTTTTTTAAATTCTTTCTCTAAAAAGTTCTAACGGGCGTTATTAGTTGAATAAATTCATCTGGTCGCTCCAACGGCTTAATGGTAAAGGGGCGAAGTGCCGAAGTAAAGGCCACTTCGACTGGAACCGATCCAAAGACCCGCAGTGCTTCTCGCAAATAATCTGGGTTAAATGAAATTTCAAGATCATTGCCACTCAAAGCTTGTGGTTCTAAATTTTCTTCAACCTTTCCGACATCTGGAGAATTACCGGTAATCATAACTTGCTTATCTGCCGGCTTAATCGTTAGTTTAATCACATTATTCCGAGATTCATGTGACAACAGCGAAGCTCGCTCAACTGCTGCTAGAAGCTCACCAGCTGCAAACTGAACTTTTGTATCCGAACTATTAGGAATTAGACGGGAAGTATCAGGATAGTTTCCTTCTAGCAGGCGGGAATAAAACTGTGTTTCCCCGAAGGTAAACAACACCTGATTCTCTGACAAACTAAGTTTAATTAAATCTTCCTCATCGTCTAGCATGCGCGAAAGTTCTTTCAAACTATCGCCAGGAATGACGAAATCAGCTGGCGAGGTAAGTGGACTTTCCAATTCAACTTCGCGTTGACTTAATCGATGACTGTCCGTGGCTACTGCTAATAAATGTTTTTCCAACGTAAAGTGAACTCCAGTTAGAATGGGGCGACTTTCTTGTTTTGAAACCGCAATGACCGTTTGACTAATTACTTCTCGTAACAATTTAGCTGGTAGTTCAATTTGGTGCTCATGATCAATTTCTGGCAGGTGGGGATAGCCATTTGCATCTAGTCCATTAATATTAAATTCAGAATTCCCAGATTTAATCGTGGTTTGATACTGATCAGCAACGTCTACTTGGAGTTCTCGATCTGGGAGTTTCTTGACAATTTCTGCAAAAAAACGGGCTGGTGAGAGTACCAAACTACCGGTTGCTTGAATCTGGAGTTCGTTATCAGGGTTAGCGGTACTAATCGTGGTTTGAATTGAAATATCTGCATTACTTCCAGTTAGCATAATTTCATGGTCAGTTACATCAATTTTTAATCCCGTTAAAATTGGAATGGTGGTCTTTGCAGAAATTGCTCGTTGCACCACATTGAGTGCCTTAATAAACGCAACACGATTAATTGAAAAATTCATATGGTCAGCCTCCTAGCTGGGTTTAATTTAATTAAAGTAAAAGACTTAGTAGTAGTAGCAGGACCTGTTATTTGTGTTGATAACTAGGTGAATGGTTATTAACTGCACGCGCAGTCCCTGTTGATAACTTTGTGGGTAAACCAGACTAGTTTTTCATAGTTATCCACAAGTGCATTATATCATTAGGCAGTTAATGTTTTAATTCGGTTCGTAATTCAGTGAGTTGTTTTTTTAATTCAGGATCGGTCCCTAACCGTTGACTAACTTTTTTACAAGCATTCATCACGGTGGTGTGATCTTTTCCACCAAAAGATTCGCCAATTTTGGGTAACGAATTATCAGTTAGTTCACGGGCGAGATACATTGCAATTTGGCGAGGTTGCACAATTGATTGGACTCTTTTTTTACCCTTTAGATCTCTGACAGAAACGCTGAAATAAGAGGCCGTGGTCTTAATGATGAGCTCTGGTGTTAGGGGATTTTTAGTCTGAGTTAATTTAAGTGATCGAAGTGATTCTGCAACTAAATCCATGGTAATCGGCGTTTGTTTTAAGGCCGCATAGGCTTTGATGTGCGATAACGCCCCTTCTAGTTCTCGGACGTTTGAGTCGATCTGACCAGCAATGTAACTCATGACGTCGTCTGAGATATCAAGTCCCTCTGATTTGGCTTTTGCTCGTAAAATTGCAGAACGTGTTTCTAAATCGGGAGCGGTGATATCAACTGATAGTCCCCATTTGAACCGTGAAACCAACCGATCGGTTAGCGAATTGATTTCATTGGGGAGCCGGTCAGCTGTCATTACAATTTGCTTATTTTCTTCATATAAAGCGTTAAAAGTATTGAAAAATTCGTCCTGAGTTCCTTCCTTGTTAGCCAGGAACTGAATATCGTCAACTAGGAGTAGATCAACTTTGCGATAAATACCGCGAAATTCCTGCATTTTATTGTTTTGCAGGGCGTCAATGAAGTCATTAGTAAATTTTTCGGTCGTAACATACTTCACAACGGCCTCTGGATGGTTAGCGAGGACTTTGTTACCGATGGCCTGCATCAGGTGGGTTTTACCAAGGCCAACTCCACCATAGAAAAAGAGTGGATTATAGACTTTTCCAGGATCCTCTGAGACGGCTAAAGCAGCCGCATGTGCCATCTGGTTTCCCTGCCCAATTACAAAGGTATCAAACGTGTAGTTTGGATTGAGATGGGGATCAGTCACCGGCTTTTGGGTAACCGGTTGCTGGGGGCGTGTCAGCGGTTGGGCGTCACCTGGCAAGATGGTTTTGGGGGTGATATCTTGATGGGTAATACCGTAGGCATACTCAATAAATGATGAAGTTAAATTACTGTTCCAATAATCTTGGTGCAATGAGGTAGGCACCTCAATCGTGAGGACCTTTCCGTCAAAGGAAATTGGTTTTGCTGAATCAATCCATGTGGCAAACGTATTATGATCAAATTTAGGGTTTGCTTTGAATTTTGCTTTGATTTGATTCCAAAGGTCTGTTTCATTCATACGAAGTCGTCCTCCTAGGAAAAACATAGCCGTAGTTTAGCACGAAAAAAATAAGTTTTCCACAGAGGTAATCAGTCTGTGTATAAATGTTTCACATTAGTGGTAAAAGTTTTCCACAAGGGTGTGAATTAAAATCAAGTCCAGGTAAAAAATTAAGTTTTCAACCACTTGCTGTGGATAACAAAAGCCTGTTATAAATAGTTTTAGACTAGATCTATAAATTTATTAACAACCTGTGGATAAAAATAAATAACAGCTGTGGATTTGTGGAAAATATTGGGAAAACATTGTTAATATATGCTACAGTTATCCACAGGAATTCACAGGTGTTTTTTATGAAACTTTTTTTAAAGCCACGGATTGTGGGCTGTAATCGGAAATTAGTTCTTTGCGCAAATTTTGTTTTGTGATATCATTGAAAGGAAATACTAGTTAGAGTATTAATTAAGCGAATTAGGTAATCAAAAGAAAGTAAGGAGGGTTTGTAATGAAGCGAACTTACCAACCTAAGAAACGTCACCGTAATCGGGTGCATGGTTTCCGTGCCCGGATGAGCACTAAAAATGGTCGTAGAGTATTAGCTCGTCGGCGGCAAAAAGGTAGAAAAGTATTGTCTGCATAGACCACTGATTCTTCGGTGGCCTTTTTTATTTTAAACAGACGGTAGTTTGGAGACCCTTTTAATGAAAAAGTCATATCGCGTAAAAAAGGAAGCAGAATTTCAGCAAGTTTTTGAAAAACATCAATCAGTTGCTAATCGACAATTTGTAATTTATCAAATGGAAAAACCGGGTCAGGTACATTTCCGAATTGGGATTTCGGTTGGGAAAAAAGTTGGCAATGCAGTACATCGGAATTGGGTTAAACGGCGAATCCGCCAGACTATGACGGAACTAAAGCCTAAATTACGTCCGGATGTTGATATTTTGATAATTACTCGTCCGCAGGCGGATGGAATGTCGATGGACGCAGTGCGGGCGAGTCTCAGGCACGTATTAAAACTGGCCCAGCTCCTGGAAACTGATGAACATGGGGAAGAATCGTGAAAAAAAATAAAAAATATCGTTTGCTAGCGCTGATCGGCAGTTTGGGAATTTTATTATCTGCTTGTAGTACAGCGCCAATTAATAGTCATAGCAGTGGTATCTGGGATGGTTTAATCGTTTATAATTTCTCGCGCGCCATTATTTGGCTATCACGAGCTTTTAATAACAATTATGGAATTGGAATCATTCTGTTCACAATTGTGGTTCGTATTATCATCTTGCCACTGATGATTTATCAAACACGCAGTATGAAAAAGACTGGGGAGTTACAGCCGCAGCTGAAAGCTTTACAGCAAAAATATTCATCACGAGATACTGAGACGATGATGAAGTTACAAACGGAACAACGCCAACTTTATAAAGAAGCTGGGGTGCATCCGATTGCTAGTATGCTACCGCTGATAGTTCAACTGCCGATTATTTTTGCTTTGTATCAAGCAATTTTGCGAACGCCAGTGTTGAAAACGGGAGAGTTTCTCTGGTTACAATTGGGGAACCGCGATCCATATCTGGTGTTACCAATTCTAGCAGCGCTCTTCACCTTCTTTAGTTCTTGGCTTTCGATGAAATCTCAACCGGAGACAAACGGAATGGTGATGATGATGACCATTTTCATGCCGATTGTAATCTTTTTTACGGCCTTGAGTGTTCCATCTGCGCTTTCGCTATACTGGGTGGTGACTAATGCTTTCCAGGTGGTGCAGACGTTGTTTATTCAGAATCCGTGGAAAATGCAACGAGAACGGGATGAAAAGGCACGGGCTCAAAGGGAGCATGATCGAGCAGTTGCCAAGGCCGTTCGGCGGGCAAAACGCAGTCACAAAAAATAGTTTAGGTAACCACGAATAGAAATATTCGTGGTTATTTTTTAATCAATTATATTTTTCGAAATTTAATAATCTAAAATCTAAAAACCTCTTTTTAGTCGGTTGCTTTTGTGCTATGCTGAACAAATGAAATTAAATTGTGGGAGATTGAAATCATGCCTAAGTACAAAGGCGACACGCTTGCAGCAGCAATTGAAAATGGATTAACAGCATTACAACTTGATCGAAAAAATGCACAAATAAAAATTTTACAGCAACCACAACCCGGTTTTTGGGGGTTATTTAAGAAACCAGCACAAGTCGAAATCAAACGGCAGGCAGTTTCTAATGCTCAGCAAGCCACCTTGCCTGAGCAGCAACCTGAGGGAGAAGCAGCGCAACCAGTCACTCAGCGACCAGCTGCAACGCGGCCGCAGACTAGATTCGACAAAAACTATGCGGTGGTTCATGATCTAGCTACCTATTTGCAAAATGTTTTAGACCAGCTGGGGATTACAGCAACGCTGAAAGTGGCAATGCCTACTAGTAAGTACGTGTACATTGATTGTCAGACGGATAAGGAAGGCTTGTTAATTGGAAAACACGGGCGTACGATTAATGCGCTTCAGCAACTTTGTGAATTTTATTTGAACAATCATGGGGTTAATTATGTTGAAGTAACCGTAGATACCGCTGATTACCGGGCACGACGTCGGGTGATTTTGTCTGATTTAGTGCGCAAGACGGCGAGAGATGTCCAAATGAGTGGTCAGCCTGTCCATCTGGATGCTATGCCAGCTGCAGAACGAAAACAGGTGCACAGTGAAATTGAGGTCTATGATGATTTGATGACCTATTCGATTGGAAATGATCCTAACCGCGAAGTAGTTGTGGCACCTCGATAGTTATAATTTGACAATGATAATGGTTAAATTTAACATGAGATTAAGTTTAATTTATCTTGATAAAGTAGTGAAAGTACTTTGTCCCAGGGCAATCGCATGTCTGGGGTGGGTACTTTTTTTATGTAATGAAGCGGTTGGGAGGCTTTGAAGCATGTCATTGATGACAACGGATTACGATACAATTGCAGCTATTTCGACTCCGCCAGGTGTTGGTGGGATCGCAATTGTTCGGGTGAGCGGGAGCACTGCTATTGCACTGGTTGAAAAGGTTTTTTCTGGACCAGATTTAACTAAAGTGGCAACTCATACGATTAACTACGGTCATCTGATCGATGCGGGTGCTCATCGAGAAACCGTTGATGAAGTCATGGTGACGGTAATGCGGGCGCCACAAACTTATACTAAAGAAGATATCGTTGAGATTAATTGTCACGGAGGGATTGAAGTTACTAACCAAGTACTTCAGTTAGTTTTGCGGCAAGGGGCACGATTGGCCGAGCCGGGAGAATTTACCAAGCGGGCTTTTTTGAACGGTCGCATTGATTTATCGCAGTCCGAAGCAGTGATGGATTTGATCGATGCCAAGACAGCAACAGCACAAAAGGCAGCGTTGAATCAGTTGGATGGTAGTTTGTCACGGGTGGTCAAACGATTGCGCCGAGAGTTAGTGGATTTACTGGCAAACGTTGAAGTGAATATTGACTATCCCGAATACGATGGTGCAGAGACAGTCACCACGAAACTAATGCAAACAAAGACCAATAAAATTATGCAGGAACTAGATGAGCTACTACAGACGGAACAACAAGGTAAAATCTTACGTGATGGCTTGGAAACCGCAATTGTTGGTCGGCCTAACGTGGGGAAATCTAGCCTATTAAATTGTTTATTACATGAAAATAAGGCAATTGTAACTGATGTTCCGGGAACGACCCGTGATGTTCTCGATGAGTATGTTAATGTGCGCGGGGTCCCGCTCCACCTGATTGATACGGCTGGGATTCGAAAAACTGACAACCAGGTGGAAAAGATCGGTGTCGATCGGTCCAAAGCGGCTTTGAAAAAGGCTGACTTGGTGTTGTTGGTATTAAATGCTAGTGAAAAACTAACGGCTGGTGACCGAGAGTTACTAGCAGCAACCCAAGACAGTAAACGCATAATCTTATTAAATAAAACTGATTTACCGGAACTAATTGAACTAGATCAACTGGATGTTCCAAAAGCAACCCTTATAAAAACCTCTGCGGTAGCTGAAAATGGAACTAGGGCACTCGAAGCAGCGCTTGCAAAACTATTTTTTGAAGAGGGAGTTACTTCCACCCAGCTCGATGTCATGGTTACGAACGCTCGGCAGGCTAGCTTGTTAGAGCAGGCTCGGTCTGCTTTGCAGACTGTTTTGGAAGGGCTGAAGCAAGGGTTGCCAGTTGATATTGTTCAAATTGATTTACAACGAGCTTGGGAGTTTTTGGGTGAGATAACCGGTGACAACTATGATGATGAATTGATGGATCAATTATTTAAAAAATTTTGTATTGGAAAATAAAATGTTTCATGTGAAACACGAAGGGGGTTTTCCGAGTGGAAAAGTTAAAAGAGACCACCGTCCAGCACCCGTACGATGCGGGTCACTATGATGTTATCGTAGTAGGAGCGGGCCATGCTGGTTGTGAAGCTGCATTGGCTGCTGCGCGAATGGGACAGCGAACATTGTTATTAACCATTAGCCTAGAGATGGTGGCATTTATGCCCTGTAACCCTTCGCTTGGTGGTCCGGCAAAGGGAACCGTCGTCAGAGAGATTGATGCACTGGGTGGTGAGATGGGTAAAATCATTGACCAAACGTACATTCAGATGCGGTTGTTGAACACAGGAAAGGGACCAGCAGTTCAAGCGCTACGTGCCCAGGCCGATAAGCATGCTTATCATGCCGCAATGAAGCACGTGATTGAACAACAGGAAGGCCTGGTATTGCGGCAAGCAATTGTTGATGATTTGTTGGTAACTAGCGACCAGATCGATGGCGTGGTTACCAACACGGGAGCAGCTTATTATGCCCCGGCAGTGGTTCTAGCTACCGGCACCTCTGCTCGTGGTCAAATTTATATTGGCGAATTGCGCTATTCCTCTGGACCGAATAATTCGGTACCTTCGATTAGACTTTCGGAGAATCTAGCTGCGAAGGGGTTCCCATTGGAGCGGTTCAAAACTGGCACCCCGCCGCGGGTAAATGGGAAAACAATCGACTATACAGAGCTAGAGGAACAACCGGGTGATGCGCAACCGCATCATTTTAGTTTCACAACAGCGTATGATGATTATTTGTCAGTGGCAGATCAGGTTTCCTGCTGGCTCACTTACACTAATCCACAGACACATCAGCTCATTCGAGATCATCTAGACCGGTCTCCACTGTTTAATGGAGTACTTGATGGGATTGGTCCGCGGTACTGTCCGTCATTAGAAGACAAGGTTGTTCGCTTTGCTGATAAGGACCGACACCAGGTTTTCTTGGAACCAGAAGGACGTGAGAATGAAGAATGGTACGTTGACGGGATGTCAACTTCAATGCCAGAAGAAATTCAACAAGAAATGTTGCACTCCGTTAAGGGGCTCGAACATGCTGAACTCATGCGACCAGGCTATGCTATTGAATATGACATCATTCCCCCTGACCAAATGAAGCCTAATATGGAAAGCAAACGAATTGCTGGACTGTTCACCGCCGGTCAGACGAATGGGACATCTGGTTACGAAGAAGCAGCGGGTCAGGGTCTACTGGCTGGGATTAATGCGGCTCGAAAAAACCAACAATTGGAACCCGTTGTTTTAAAGCGGTCTGATGGATATATTGGGGTGTTAATTGATGACTTAGTGACCAAGGGGACGAATGAACCTTATCGGCTATTGACTAGTCGAGCTGAGTACCGGTTGTTATTGCGAAATGATAATGCCGATTTACGCCTAACCCCCTTGGGTTATGAGCTGGGTTTGATTTCAGAAGCACGCTATTTAAGGTTCAAAAAGAAGCAAGCAGCGATAGCTTCAGAATTGCAACGATTACAAACTATCCGAGTTAAACCAGGAGCAGCTGTCAATGATTTTGTGACCCAGCATGGCGACAAGCCATTGCAAGATGGTATCGTGGCAGCCCAATTTTTGCGACGTCCTTACGTTGATTATGATCAGTTATTAAAGTTTATTCCGGCCCGAGAAACGCCCTTAGCTCCAGAGGAAGTTGAACAGGTAACGGTTCAAACAAAATACGCTGGCTATATTCAAAAAGAAGAAGAAAAGGTAGCTAAATTGCGCCGGATGGAACAAAAGAAAATTCCTGCAAGCATTGATTACGATGAGATTGCGGGGATTGCTACGGAGGGACGGGAAAAATTAAAACAAATTCAACCAGCAACCTTAGCACAAGCTGCCCGCATCAGTGGTGTTAACCCCTCAGACTTGTCGATTCTGAGTGTGTATATCCAACAGGGGCGAGTGGCAAAGACGAAGTAAATTGATTGATCAGTCTGATGTTCATTTTTCTGCGGATGCAGAAATTTGTTCAGCAACAGGCTGGTTTTTTTGTTTATAATACAAATATAGCCTTGCGATAAAGGGAGGACGCACGATGAAATTCTATACGAATGATCGGATTGAAATTGCCTATGATGATTTTGGCAATTCAACGCAAACACCAGTTGTGATTCTTTCTGGAATCGGAGCGTACAAGGAATATTGGCAAGCAACCATTCAGGCCCTAGTAGCGAAAAACTACCGGGTTATTAATATTGACGCGCGGAATCAGGGTCAGTCGGAACATACTAGAAAGGGATTGCGAATTACTCGGCATGCAATGGATCTGCGGGAATTATTAATAAAGTTACACGTGAAACATCCCATTTTAATGGGTAATTCGATGGGGGCAGCGACCATGTTTGCTTACGTTTCTTTGTTTGGGGAGCAAGAGGTGGCAGCCCTAGTAGATGTTGATCAAAGTCCTAAGATGATTAATGATGATCAATGGCAGTATGGTTTTACTGATTTACATTGGGATGACTTTCATATGCGGCTTCGCCAGCCCTTAGGGAAGCCGACCTATCATAATTTTGATGATCAATTGTTTGCAAAATTGCAAACTCTGAAACAACAATACCCTTACGATGCAGAGTTAAATTATCCCCTATTACTTGATCATGCAACGCAGGACTGGCGCGATGTTGTCACGAGCCTGCAAAAGCCGTTGCTGGTGGTTACGGGCGACCACTCGCCCTTTTTCCCAGTAGCGATTGGAAATGTCATGGAGCAAATGAACCCGTTGGTACAGGCGACGACTATTATGAATGCTGGGCATTTAGTTATGGCAGAACAGCCCTGCCAATTTAATCAAACTTTGTTATCATTTTTAGCAACAGTTGGTGCGGCTTGAAAATCCAGATAATTATTATAAGAAACTTCTAATGGAGGAACCACGATGACAGATGATGTTTTTGAAATACACAAGAAACATACCGGAATTTTAGGAATTGAAGGAGATTTCCCCGTTGAAAACAAGGAGGAATTGGGCTTGGCTTATACACCGGGCGTGGCTCAGGTCGCAAAGGCCATCCAAAAAGATCCTAAACTAAAGGATGTTTACACGATGAGCGGGAAGCTAGTGGCAGTTGTGACTGATGGAACTGCTGTTTTGGGTCTAGGAAACATCGGACCAGGAGCAGGGTTACCGATTGTAGAAGGCAAGGCGTTGCTGTATAAAGATTTAGCTCAAGTAGATGCCGTTCCGTTAGCATTGGAACCAGAGGATGCTACAACTATGGCGCATAATTTACAGGCGATCGCCCCTTCCTTTGCAGGATTTCATCTAGAAGATATTGCGGCACCAAAGTGTTTTGAATTAGAAGAAGAATTGCGAAAACTGGTTGATATACCAGTTTATCATGATGATCAAGAAGGAACGGCGATTGTGATTCTAGCTGGGCTAATCAATGCTGCACGAGTGGTTCAAAAGCCACTGTCAGAGCTAAAAGTTGTCTTAAACGGGGTCGGCGCCTCCGGAGTAGCAACAGCTCGTTTGTTAGCTGCAGTTGGACTGAAGCGGGTAACGTTGGTCGATGTCGATGGAGTCGTTCATCCTGATAGCCAAAATTACAATCATTATCAAACTGATTTGGCGCAGAACTTTCAAGGAGTGGCTGGGGAAACCTTAGATGATGTGATTGCTGACCAGGACGTTTTTATTGGTTTATCAGTAGCCAACGTTTTAAGTCCCCAACAAGTTCAGCGGATGGCAGCACAACCGATCATTTTTGCGTTGGCTAATCCAGTCCCAGAGATTGATCCAGAAGAAGCTAGAGCAGCTGGTGCGACGGTCGTGGCCACTGGCTCTAGCAAGTATCCTAACCAAGTTAATAATATCTTAGCTTTTCCCGGCTTGTATCGAGGATTATTACAGAGTGGCATTAAAAGTGTGACGCCTGCCATGGAAGCCACGGTTGCAAAGGCGCTGGCCGGGATGATTGCAACGCCAACTGCTCAAACAATTGTGCCCGGAGTTTTTGACGCCGGGGTGGTTCAAACGGTTTCGCAAGCAGTCATGGAGTTAGAAAATAATACAGAGAAGTAGGTGGTGACGTGAATCCAGAAATTAGAGCGCTCAATCTCCAAGCAGAAGATAGTAAAAGGCAGTGGGAAGACTTCTTAATTGGATTAGGCATTCAGGATTTTTCTGATACGGAAGTTAGCCAGTTAGATCAAACCCTGGGATTGTTTAGTGATGGACAGTTAGTGGCGACTGGGTCTGCGGCAGGCAATATTTTAAAGTATGTTGCAGTTAACCATACGGATTTAGAGAGTGCTGGTTATTTTAATCGAGTGGTTTCAGCATTACTGACGAATCTGAGTCAACGGGGAATTTTCCATGTGCTGGTTTATACCAAGCCACAATACTCGCTTAGTTTTCAAAGAGTCGGCTTTCAAGAGATTGTTCACAGTGAAACTGCCGCCTTTTTGGAAACAGGTGATACCAGCATTTCAGATTATCTAGCCAAGCTTCCTCACGATTCCAGTGGACAAGCTGGTGCAATTGTTATGAATGCTAACCCGTTTACTTTGGGTCATCGTTTTTTAGTGGAACAAGCTGCTACCCAGTGTGATCGAGTCTATGTCTTTGTTGTCAGTACTAATCGGTCGTTGTTTAGTGCGAAGGAACGGCTGGACTTGGTGCGGGCGGGGACGGCTGATTTAAAAAACGTTATCGTGGTACCAGGGGCTGATTATCTGGTGAGCTATGCGACGTTTCCAGCCTATTTTCTTTCAGCGACCACGGATAAAATCGTTTATCAAACGACGATTGATGCACTCATTTTCAAGGAACGCATTGCTCCAGAAATTGGGATTGCCACCCGCTTTTTAGGAACAGAACCGCAGTCTAAAACGACTGACACATATAACCAAGTGTTACAACGAGTTCTACCACCAGCAGTTCGTGTGACCGTCTTACCGCGCAAAACAGCTCCTGACGGTCAGGTAATCTCCGCACGGGTGGTTCGGTATGCGATAAAAAATGATATGATTAAAAGCGTTCAAGCCATTGTTCCGGTTTCAACGTATACATTTTTAAATAATCATTTAGAAGAATTACAGCAGCGGATTAAGAAAGGAATGAAGATTGATGGAAATTAAACAGACCGCCATCGACGGTACGTTAGAGTCATCAGATATTCAAATTACGGTTAGCCAAGGAACTGCTGGTGTACAAATCGAATTGACCTCCGATGTCGCCGAGCGTTTTGGGACACAGATTAAAGCAACAATTGCGCAGATTGCCAATGACTTTCAGCTTGAAAATGTCAAAATTAAAGCCGTTGATCAAGGCGCATTGGACTGTGTCATCAAGGCTCGAACAATTACTGCCATTCAACGAGCACTGCAAACTAGTGCTGAACCAGCATGGGAGGTACTCTAATGGTTTTTAAACAAGATCGGTTACGGCGAACCATGATGTTTGTTCCTGGAAACAATGCGGGAATGCTGAAAGACGCTGGTATTTACGGAGCTGACTCGATTATGTTTGATTTAGAGGATGCGGTTTCACTGGCAGAAAAGGATTCTGCTCGGACATTAGTCTATGAGGCATTGAAAACGGTTGACTACGGTGATACCGAACTGGTGGTTCGAGTTAATGGTTTGGATACTGAATTTGTCAAAGCTGATGTTTTGGCAATGGTTAAAGCCGGAATTGATGTCATCCGGATTCCTAAAACTGAAAATGCTGCAATGATTAAAGAGATGGAGTCACTAGTTGCTGAGGCAGAACAACGCTTCGGTCGACCAGTGGGGAGCACGCACATTATGGCAGCCATTGAAAGTGCTGAAGGCGTTTTAAATGTACCCGCAATTGCTAAGGCCTCTGAGCGGATGATTGGGGTAGCGTTATCAGCAGAGGACTATACTACTGATTTGCAGACGCACCGTTATCCAGATGGCAAGGAATTAGAATTCGCCAGAAACATGATTATTCATGCGGCGCGGGCAGCGCATATTTCTGCGTTTGACACGGTATATACGGATGTTGATAATACGCAGGGATTGATTGATGAAACCGAGTATATTCATCAATTAGGTTACGATGGAAAGTCGGTTATTAATCCGCGACAAATTCCAGTAATTAATTCGGTTTTTGAACCAACTGAGGCTCAAGTTAAAAACGCTCAAAATGTTATTGCTGCCATTGAACGAGCACATCAAGCTGGTTCTGGAGTTATTTCTATGAACGGTCAGATGGTTGATCGACCTGTGGTTTTGCGGGCTGAACGAGTTATGAAACTAGCCCAAGCATCTGGAATTGTCGACAAGGAGGGTCATTACATTGGAAAATAAGTTAGGTCGAACGTTACCAGCAGACGTCATGGAACAGTTACAACTGACCCCATTTCAAACCACCGAAATTGGGAATCCTGAAGTTCAACGGACGGCTCCTCAGGTCCGGTTGTCAACCGGAAATGATAAAGTTACGAATGATTTGAAAAAAATTATTCAAGAAAATGTTCATGATGGTATGACGATTTCTTTTCATCATCATTTCCGTAATGGAGACTTTGTTTTTAACCAAGTAATGAAAATTATCATGGAACTAGGAATCAAGAACCTCACCTTGGCCCCTTCTTCACTAACAGGAGTTATGAATGACGTTGCAATTGAAGCAATCAAACAGGGAACGGTAACTGCCATCACAACTTCTGGAATGCGGGGCTCGCTAGGAGATGCAGTCTCACATGGTTTGCTAGCTAAGCCGGTGATTTTCCGGTCACATGGTGGTCGGGCACGAGCCATCGAAAACGGCGAAATTAAGATTGACGTCGCTTTCTTGGGAGTTCCTAATGCGGATCGTTGTGGAAATGCCAATGGTAGTTATGGCGATGAAGCCTTTGGTTCTTTAGGCTATGCTTTGATGGATGCCAACTATGCTAACAAAGTGGTTTTGCTAACCGATAATCTAGTTGATTATCCCAACACCCCTGCTTCTATCAAACAAACTCAAGTTGATTACGTGGTAGAGGTTGATCAGGTTGGTGATCCGGATAAAATTGGTTCAGGAGCTACCCGCTTTACGAAAGATCCTAAAAATTTAAAGATTGCTAACTTAGTAAGTGATGTAATTACTAATTCAAGCTACTTTAAAGATGGATTCTCGTTTCAAACTGGTTCTGGTGGAGCTGCTTTGGCAGTTACTCGTTACTTGCGAGCTGCCATGGAAGCAAGTAATATCCATGCTTCGTTTGGATTAGGTGGGATTACTAATCCAATGGTGGAGCTACTAGAAGCGGGCTTGATTGATAAATTGATGGACGTCCAAGACTTTGATAAAGTGGCAGCGCAGTCCATGAAAAACAATTTAAATCAACAAGAAATCGATGCTTCTTGGTATGCTGATCCCGATAATAAAGCCGCCATGGTGGATCAGTTGGATGTTTCCATTTTGAGTGCGCTAGAAATTGATACGGACTTTAATGTCAATGTCTTGACTGGTGCTGATGGAATTATTCGCGGAGCGGTCGGTGGTCATCAAGATGCAGCCACTGCCAAGCTAACCATCATTTGTACTCCATTAGTACGAGGTCGTATTCCCTCAGTTGTTAAGAGTGCGAATACCGTGGTCACTCCCGGAAGCTCCGTTGATGTTTTAGTAACAGAACGTGGAATTGCTGTAAATCCGCAACGACCAGATTTATTAGCACAGTTGCAAAACGTACCGGGACTCCAAATCTATTCGATTGATGAGTTAGCCGAGCTAGCCCAACAAATTGTTGGTACAGAAGCCCCATTAGAGTTTACTGATCGGACGGTTGCGCTTGTGGAATATCGTGATGGCTCAATTATCGATGCCATTAAACAGCGTAAAGATTAAAATTATAAAGTGGCTGCTGTCTATTTGATAGCAGCTTTTTTGTGAGGAATTAGATGGCAATTAATATTTTTAAAAAAGGCACTCCGCAAACCATTGCCGAGGTATTGCACAATAAAGACAAACGAGTCCGCTACCAACAACAGTTATTGCGAGAATTTCCAGATGCCACCGTGGTGGCGATTAAACTCAACATTCCAGGACCAATTAAGACGAATTCAGAGATTGAACAGCTATTTCAGGTGGGTTATCAGCGGTTTATGGACCAGCTAACTACCTTGACGCCGATTATTAAGACTAAGACCGAGGTAGCGCCAACGGGACCAGAAGCATGGTTGGTGGTGACGAGGGCTGCTAGTGACGTCAAACACGTGGCGGTTAGGTTTGAAGATCACGATCACCTGGGGCGGTTATTTGATGTGGATGTGCTTAATCGGACGCATGGAACCTACCATCGAGCGGAGTTATCAGCTTCCAAGCGGACTTGCTTTTTGTGTGGTCGTCTGGCTAAGGAATGTGGTCGGAACCGGACGCATTCTGTAGAAGCGCTCCAAGCATATGTGAACCAGCTGTATTACGAGGTGTTTCAAGATGACAAGTAGACTAAGCGAACAGCCACTCACCCAAACGAGTCAGGCCGACGTGGTGCAGGTGGCAATTAAGGCGCTTCTCTACGAAGTGACGGCGAATCCCAAGCCCGGGCTAGTAGATCCGACGGGAAATGCTAGTCATCCTGATATGAATGTGTTTAACTTTATTGATAGTGCGCTGGCGATGCAGCCATATTTACAAGCTTGTTATCGCTGTGGGGCTCAATTTCAAAAAAAAGATTTAACGCAGTTGTTTCAGGAACTACGACCTTTAGGGAAAACTGCAGAAAAGCGAATGTATCAAGTAACCAAGCAGGTTAATACGCATAAAGGGGCCATCTTTGCGCTAGGGATTTTAGTGGCAACCGTTGCACTAACGGTGCAACAGCTAGCGCAGCCGACTTTATCTGCCGTAATAACTAGGGAACGTCTCCTTACGAAAGACCTAGTTCGCAAAGATTTTGCTGTTTTGCAGCAACGACCGCCCCAGACGGCGGGGGAACGGCAGTATTTACAGTACGGGACAACGGGAATTCGAGGAGAGGCAGAAACCGGATTTGCAACGGTAATGAACTTTGGGCTGCCTTGGCTCGTTGATAGTCAAGGGAGTACCAACGAGCGTTTATTGTTAGCATTAATAGCAATTGTTACTAATAGCAACGATAGTAATTTAATTAAGCGGGCGGGTAATCGACAGATTGTGGCCACCGTTCATGGTCAATGGCAAAAGCTGCTGATAACTTACTCCCAAACTAAGCAGTTTCCACAGCAGCAGTGGCAACAAATCTGTCATGATTTTGCACTCCAAAAGCTGAGTTTGGGTGGCTCAGCCGATCTCTTAATTGTGACAATCTTCTTAGCGAAGTTAATACAAAAATTTTAATCATGTACCCATGAAGGAAGTGATTTAAGATGGAACGCTTTATTGATCGAACCCCGACATTTGTGCCGGCTGAGACTGCTGGAATCAACCGGCAGTTCTTGTCACTGAACTATGCTGAAGGGGAACGTCATCAACTAGATTTATATTTACCAAACCAGGCTTTAGAACAACATCCAGTGATTATTGATATTTATGGGGGCGGGATGTATTTTGGACAGCGTAGTTCGCAAAAACTAAACGGAGCCTTGCAATTGCTCCGACGAGGCTTTGCCGTGGTTAGCCCCGACTATTCGTTAAGCTACATGGCTCCGTTTCCAACCCCAATTTACGAGTTAAAAGCGGTTATCAGATGGGTAAAGGCTCACGCCGCTAGCTATCACCTCAATCCGCGGCAGATCTTCTTAATGGGAGAATCTTCTGGAGCGCAGTTGGCGATGGTGACCGCTGCTAGTACTACTGCTGGGAAATTGATTAGTTCATTTGGAGGTAATTTTAAATATTCTGACCAAGTGCAGGGGGTTATTGCTTCTTACGGTCCCTATGATTTGGCCCTGATGAAACCGCAATTTGCGGTGCTAGGACAAACGCCCAAGTTTGCTGAAACGGGAGCCGCTGATTCCTTTGAAGGAGTAATGCTAGGTTTTCAACGTCCCGACAAAGTTTTGGAGCGAAATGCGCAAGCCAACCCGGCCACCTATTTTACGAACAACATGGTTCCGACCTTGCTGTATGCGGGGACGGGTGATCGGGTTGTCCCTTACTTACAAACCATTAACTTAGCTGCAGAGTTGACGGCGGTTATTGGAAAGGAAAAGGTTGAATTACGGATATTACCAGATGTTGCTCACGGACCAGCTGGGTTTATGAATCAAGCGGTTTGGGATGAAAAAACTTCCTTTTTACGGAAACATAGCCATTAGTGTTAAAATAGTGGGTAATAGTGAAAAAGAAGCAAGGAGCTCAGAATGAAAACCTTTAAAAGTATTTTTAGCTGGATAATTCCAATTGTAATTGGACTAGCAATTGCATTGCTAATTCGACAATTTGTGTTCACAATGGCGCGGGTTGATGGTCCGTCAATGGAACCAAACCTCGTCAATAATGAGCGCATCATTGCTTGGCGACAGGCAAAAATCAAGCGAAACAGTGTAATTGTCTTTAATGCATCAGGAGTTGATCCGGATGCAGCAGCAAACACTAGTTTTACTAAACGAATCCTGGGAACTGCCGGGACAGATTATGTCAAGCGTGTTGTGGGGATGCCCGGGGATACCGTCGCTTTTCAAAATGGTAAGATTTTGATTAATGGTAAAGTGGTCGACCAGGGTTACATCAGTAAAACGGAACAGCGCAAGGGAACCGAATATGAAGCCCAGCCAGGAAATTGGGATTTGAAATCACTTTCAACCAACTGGTCAAAGGACAATGGTGCGATGAAGGTTCCACAAGGAAAGTATTTTGTTCTAGGAGATCATCGTTCGGTGTCAAATGATAGCCGGTACTGGGGCTTTGTTCCTCAGGACAAGGTCATTGGGGTCGTGAAAACCTTCCCATGGTCAACCACTAAGCAACAACGTGAAAATGTAAATGATCGAAGTTAATAAAAAAGCTGATTATAATTAATCAGCTTTTTTATTTTCTGAAATTGCTATTTTATTGAGAAACGGCTAGAATGACAACTAAAATTTAAAGGAGCAAACCTCATGACAGAGTTCAATCACCCCCTTACGCCAGATGTTATTCAGAGCTTGCAAGCTCAGCTTCATGCTCGTCCGGATTATCGGATGATTACTAATGCAGTGGCTAAAAACGGGATTAAACAGGCAGCCTACAATGCTCAGGTGCCGGCAAAGTTGAATCGAACATTTTCAATTGAGTTACCGACGGGCAAGGTTGCTAATCAAAAGAAAAGCGGACGGTGTTGGCTTTTTTCGATTTTAAATACGCTGCGCCACCAATTTGCAGCACAATATCACTTTAAAGATTTTGAGCTATCAGAAAGTTACTTGTTTTTTTGGGACAAATTGGAGCGTGCTAATATTTTTTATGATCGCATGATTGCACTTGCCAACCAACCAGTTCATGATCGAGAAGTTTCTTATTATCTGGATAATCCAGGGTCCGATGGGGGACAATGGGCGATGGCGGCGGCCCTAATTGAAAAATATGGAGTTGTTCCACGTGAAACATTTCCAGAGACTGCTAACACCGAAAATACGGCAGCGCTTGAACAATTACTGAACCGAACCCTCCGCAGTGATGCACTAAAGTTAAGAAATTTAATTCAACAGCAAGCAAGTGATGAACAACTTAACCAAGCTAAAACGGCGGCCCTTGCAACCGTTTACCGAATGGTTTCAGAAAGTTTGGGGGAACCACCGGCGCAATTTGACTTCGAGTACCGGGATGATCAGCACCAATATCAGCTCGATCAGGGACTTACGCCGATCCAGTTTTATCAAAAATATTTCTCGAATGATTTGGATCAATATGTGGTTTTAAGTAATGATCCTAGCAAACCGATGCAACAAAAATTTGCCCTACCTAGTCAGAACAACGTGGTCGGTGGGCGTGAAATTGAATTTATTAATTTACCAATGAGTAAGCTTAAGCAGGCAGCTATTAAACAATTGCAGGCAGGAATTAGTGTCTGGTTTGGTAATGATGTCTTACAGCAGTCAGATCGTCAGGCTGGTTTATTGGACCGTGATCTATACCAAGAAGCACAGTTGTTTGGACTTGAACCGCAGCTCACAAAAGCGGAAAGATTTTCCATGCATGATGCAGAAGTTAGCCATGCGATGACTCTCACGGGGGTTGATTTGCAAAAGGGACAACCGGTTAAATGGAAAGTTGAAAATAGTTGGGGCGATCAAGTTGGAGTTAAAGGCTATTTTGTAATGGCAGATAATTGGATGGATGAATTTACCTATGAAGTAGTTGTTAAGCGTGACTACTTGGATGCAACTGACCAGTTGGTATTAGAACAACCAGCACAAACCCTGTTGCCATGGGATCCACTGGCCTGACGAAAAAACCCGACATTTTTGCTAGGGTTCTAGTATGATAAATAGTAGAGAGAGGAGCCAGTATATGAACATTTTTCTACTAATTTTCTTAGCAATCATTGTGATCAATACGATTGCAGCAGTAATAACAGTTTTTCGGCAGCCACGAAACATTGCAGCCACGTGGGCTTGGCTACTAGTTTTGATTTTGATTCCCGTTGTTGGATTTATCATTTATTCCTTTTTTGGGCGGCGCTTACCCAAAAATCAATTAGTACGGTTATCTGATAGTAGCCGGCGTCAGGTTGATCAAGTAATCAAAGAACAAAAGCAAGAGTTGGCTGGTCTCAAAGGACCAGGATTGACCACGAATCAGCAGATTATTAAGAAAGCTTCTGGCTTGATTGAAATGTTCATGAATTCAGATACAGCCCCGTTGTTGTCGAATAACGAGGTAGAGACGTATACAGATGGGGAACCATTCTTTAAACAATTTTTTGCTGATCTCGAGGCCGCTGAAAGTTCTATTAACATTGAATTTTATACGTTTTATGCTGATAAAATCGGTCATCAAACGCTGGATTTGCTGGTAAAGAAGGCCCAAGCGGGAGTTGATGTGCGGGTTATTTATGATGACTGGGGTTCTTTAGGGACCACGCAAAAGTTTTTTAAACCGCTGCTGCAAGCTGGTGGGCATGCTTTTCCGTTTCTTCACAACCGGTTTAATCTGCTCGATATGCGAGTAAACTTTCGCGATCACCACAAGGTAGTGGTCATTGATGGAAAGTACGGCTATATTGGTGGTTTTAATATTGGTGATCAGTATCTAGGTCGCAAACCAAAATTTGGAAATTGGCGGGACGGCATGATTAGAATCTATGGTAAGGGAGTTTATGGGTTACAATCTCGCTTTTTACTAGATTGGAACGGAACAGATCCCACGACGGCCATTGATCCTAATTTGCCAGTGCAGAGTGCCAAGTATTTCCCAGAAATAGAGAATCAGGGAGCTGCAATGATGCAAATTGTGTCTAGCGGTCCGGATCCACAGTTAGAACAGATTAAAACTGGTTACATCAAGATGATTTCTTTGGCAGAACATTCGATCAAGATTACTACGCCGTATTTAATTCCAGATTCTTCAGTTCTGGATGCCCTTAAAATTGCTGTTCAGTCAGGGGTTGACGTCCAAATTGTAACACCAAATATGCCAGATCATCCCTTTGTTTATCGGGCGACTCAGTACTATTCACGAAGACTAGTAGAGTTGGGGATTAAAGTTTACGCATATAACCAAGGGTTTATTCACGCTAAAACGGTAGTAGTTGATGGTGAAATTGTATCAGTCGGATCTGCTAACTTAGATTATCGAAGTTTTGAACTTAACTTTGAATGTAATGCCTTTATCTATGATAAAGAGTTGGCTGATCAGTTTGAAGCGATCTTTGCTGAGAGTGTTGCTGCCAGTACGCCCCAAACGACAGCAGTATTTGCTAGTCAATCGCATTGGTTGAACTTTAAACAACATTTTAGTCGGTTATTGTCACCCTTATTGTAAGGAGTTGAAACGATATGACGACGAAAGCAGTGACAAAACGAACTTTATTGCTTCTAGGGGTCGTTATAGCGACGTTGTTGCCTAGTAAACGATGTCGTTAGTACCGTGACAAGCTTCAGATGTTACAAAAAGCAACATAAAAGCTGGTTTTTTGCTACTAAGTTACGTAAAATTGAAAATAACTGCTTAATAAATTCCTAATAAAAGGAGGGACATGCGAATGTCAGCGATTATTAAATTTAAAGATGTCGATAAATATTATGGGGATTTTCATGCCCTGCATGATATTAATTTAGAAATTGATGCTGGAGAGACGGTTGTGTTAATCGGACCTTCTGGTTCAGGGAAATCAACCCTCTTGAGAACGATTAATGGTTTAGAAACGATTCAGAAAGGTTCATTAGTAGTTGATGGAGCCGATGTGTCTAGCAGTCAGACAAATTTAAACCAACTACGAACCGATGTTGGTATGGTGTTTCAACATTTTAATTTATATAATAACAAAACAATTCTAGAAAATATTATGTTAGCACCACGCTTAGTGCTTAAACGAAAGCCAGAAGAAAACGAAAAAATTGCACAGCAGCTCCTGAAACGGGTCGACTTATCTGATCAGGCACCCAAATATCCGGCCCAGTTATCTGGAGGCCAGCAACAACGAATTGCAATTGCGCGTTCATTAGCAATGGATCCCAAGGTTCTATTGTTCGATGAACCGACGTCAGCTCTTGATCCAGAAATGGTTGGTAGTGTGTTAAGCGTTATGCGGGACATTGCTAAAAATTCTGACATGACGATGCTGGTGGTGACCCATGAAATGGAGTTTGCGCAGGCCGTTGCTGACCGAGTAATTTTTATGGCCGATGGTCGGATCATGGAAGACGAACATACGGATACTTTCTTTGCACATCCTAAGAGCGAACGAGCTCGTAAGTTCTTATCACAAGTTGAGCATCATTAGAAATCGAGGTGACCTAGCATGAGTAAATTTAAACTAAAACGCATCGGGCTAGTGGCATCTGTGATCCTAGTCTTGGTCATCATTGGTGGCATCTTTTTTGGAATTAATGCGCAAAAGCAGCAACTCAAGGGAACTGATAAGCTGCAAACCGTCAAAGAAACACACACAATGCGGTGGGGGGTTAAGTGTGATACCCGACTATTTGGCTTGATTGATCCTAAAACTGGTGAAAGTCAGGGCTTTGATGTGGATATTGCCCGAGCAGTAACTGCGCAAATTGCAAAAGATCAAGGAACCACAATTAAACCAGAGTTCACACCAGTAACCACGAATTCTAAAATTCAATTACTAAAAAATAACCAAGTTGATGCAGTAGCTGCATCGATGACAATTACGCCGGAACGGGCCAAGGTGGTTGATTTTACTAAGTCATATTTTCCCGCGGGACAATCTATTTTAGTGAAAAAAGGGTCACCAGTTACGAGCATTCGTGATTTAAATAATCCTAAATATACGGTAATTGGAATCATGGGAACAACGGCGCTGGATACAATGAAGAAATTCGCGCCAAATGCTAAGGTGATTGCCATGCCGGATAACTCGCAGGCTTTAAGCGCCCTAGAATCTGGACAAGGGGATGCCATTACGACCGATAATGCCATTTTGTATGGGCTCGCCCAACAGAGTCATGATACCCAAGTTGTGGGCAAACCTTTTACTAACCAGCCATATGGGTTAGCAGTCAATAAAGGACAGGCGTCATTACGCAAGGCGGTAGATCGAGCGTTACAAGAAACGATTGACAACGGCACTTATAACCGGTTGATCCAGAAATGGTTCTCAAACATTCCGGGATTGGATTGGAGGGAGCTCACAAAATGATCGATATTTTTACACAAAATTGGCAAACCATTTTAAATGGTTTCTGGGTGACGATCCTTTCCTCTGTGATTGGCTTGGTCGGCTCGCTCTTATTAGGGACAATTTTTGCACTTTTAGAACTGGCACCGAGCCGTAGTCTGCGAATCATTGGGACCGCTTTTGTCGAATTCTTTCGGAATATTCCGTTGCTAGTGATCACTATGTTTTTCTACGTCGTAGTTTCATCGAGTTTTAAAATCGGTGGTTTTTGGTCTGGAACCATTGGGTTAATTCTCTATACATCAGCTTTTATTGCTGAGTGTTTGCGCGGAGGAATTGCTTCGGTTGATGCTGGTCAAATGGAGGGTGCCCGGTCAAATGGTTTGACCTATACCCAAGCAATGACCCACATTGTTTTACCCCAAGGTTTCCGGCTGGCAATTCCCTCACTTGGGAATCAGTTTATTAACTTAGTTAAAAATTCTTCGATTTTATCATTTGTGGCGGGATTTGATTTGATGTACCAAGCAAATGTTATTTCGGGGGCCAACTTGGATCCATTTAATACGTACATTATTGTAGGAATTTTGTATCTATTGATTACGGCCTCCGTTTCCTGGGTGGTCAAACGACTTGAAAATCGGATTGGAAAGGAGGTTATTCGATGAGTGGAGCATTTAGTACCAGTAACGTCCAGTATCTACTTAAGGGTCTAGGCGTGACCGTGGGAGTTTCCATAATCTCAATTATTATTAGCTTTATTGCCGGCTCTGTTTTGGGAATTATTTTATATGAAAAAGTTCCGTACTTTACCAAAACAGTTCGCCTAATCGTAAACACAATTCGAAATCTTCCCCTCCTGTTAATTATCTTTTTCACCTACTTTGCGCTACCAAAATTGGGAGTTGAACTGAATGCTTTTTCGGCAACGGTCTTTGCGATGTCTGTTTTTGAAGCGACAATGGTTGCAGAAATCATCCGCGGAGGCTTACTTTCGGTGGGAATTGGACAGACTGAGGGAGCCCTTTCAACCGGGATGAACAAGGTGCAGACGCTTTGGTACATTATTCTTCCCCAAGCGTTGAAGCGCTCGATTCCACCGTTGATTTCCCAATTCATTTCGCTAGTAAAGGATACATCGTTGGCGACAGCAATCGTTTTACCTGAATTAATGTTTCGTTCTCAGGTAATTTATGGGCAGAACCCTAAATATATGGTTCCGATGTTTATTACGATTGCAGCACTCTATTTTGTAGTTAATTATAGTTTATCGCTGTTGGCTAAATGGTTTGACAAGCGGTTAGTTTAGCCATGTAGTTAGTAAGCAGTTTTGCGAATGGGCAGGACTGTTTTTTTATTTGAAAAAGGAGTAATTTATGAGACTCTGGCATGAGGCTTTAATCCCAACCCTGCCACGACAGCAACTGTTAGGGCAACATCGAGAATGCGCTGCTCTGCGCGGCAATGGGTGGGGACGTAAACATGCAACGGTTAATTACGTTTTTAATTATTCGCCTTATAAGCTCTACCAATTTCACGTTAAAGTGCTAGATGAAATGAAACGGCGCGGATACCATCCAGATGAGCACTGGTATGATGCCTGTTATCGCGGTAAAAGTTGCCCGCCCTATGAAACCATCAGTCCGATTCCTCCAACGGAGCCGTTGTACCCCGAGCATAATCCCGCCTATCTCCAATTTTGCATTGATAAGTTAACCAATTGGCAACAACAGCAAAAATAATCGAATGCTTACCGCCGGGATAGAGAGCTAGTTGCTGAAAAGTATAGCCAACTCCCGTAAAATAAATTTAGTGATGTTGTCCGACTTTTTAGAAAATAAGATAGATTGGGGTTTTTATGTATTTATTGCTGTCGGTGCTACCAATTCTGTTACCAGTATTCTTTTTGGGGGTTTTAAATTGGCCTGCTCCCAAGGGGATGGGGATTAGTGCTGTCATGATTATGATAGTCGGATTTTTCTTTTGGAAAATGCCGATTTTGGCCGTAACTGCTTCCTTATTGCAAGGAATTCACAAGAGTTTGCCGATTGTTTGGATTTTATTTGGAGCACTCCTGTTGCTACGAGCCTTGGAATTCACTAATTCCATTCAACGAATTAACCTTGGGTTTACACGATTAACTACGGATATGCGACTGCAAGCAGTGATTGTGACCTTTCTCTTTGGATCCTTAATTGAAGGGGTTTCCGGGTTTGGAACCCCGGCAATGGTAACCGCGCCACTGCTAATTGCACTGGGTTTTAAACCGTTGTCTGCGGTAGTGTTGGCCTTAGCTGCTGATTCGACTGCTTCTTCTTTTGGCGCAGTAGGGACTCCGTTGACAGTTGGTCTTAGTAATACGCTCTCCGCTGGGGGTCTGGAGAACGTTAGCACCAAAATTACGACCGTTGAATTAATTAGTGGAACGTTTTTGCCATTAATTTTAATCTTTTTACTAGTCGTATTACTCCCAAATCAGCAGCAAAAAAATAAGCTTGGCAGCGTCTTAGAATTAGCACCGTGGGCTTTGCTAATTGGTTTTTGCTATAACGGGATTGGTTGGATAACCCAACATTTTTTGGGACACGAAATGGTGGCCATTATTAGTTCGATTGGGGCGTTAGGCTTAGCAGTTCTGACGATTCGGTTGCATTTCCTTCTACCCGCCAAGCTTGAAAAACACCCTTGGCAGCAGACGCCTCAGTCTCGTGAGTTGAATTCGGCTGAGTCAGTGACTATGCCGCTATGGCTAGCGTGGTTTCCCTACGTATTAACGGTGATTTTGTTGGTTTTACCTAAATTTGTACCAGCAATCCATCATTTCTTAACTAACCAGGTCAACCTGTCCTGGATGAAAATCTTGGGCTTTAAGACGATTAACTCCGAGTGGTTATTATTGGCTTCGCCAGGGACGGTGCTGGTGTTAGTGGCGATTGTAACGTTATTAATTCATCGGGTATCTTGGGCGGACTTTGGCACGGAGACCAAACAAGTAGTTGTTTCGATGAAGTATACTGTTTTGGCGTTGGTAGTAACGCTGGTAATGGTTCAAGTGTTCACTAATTCAGGGATTAATACCAGTTCTTTAGCTAGCATGCCAGAATTTTTGGCAGAAAAATTAGCGCACGCCTTTAGTGGAATTTGGCTCGGAATTGCACCACTGTTAGGTGGATTGGGATCATTTGTAACTGGCAGTACGACTGTTTCAACCTTGACATTTGCACCGGTACAGGCAAGTGTGGCTAAGGATGCTGGTCTGGATGTTGACCTTGTGTTGGCGCTACAAGTGATTGGGGCTTCGATCGGAAACATGATTTGCATTCATAATATTGTAGCGGTAAGTGGGGTAGTCGGTCTAACTGGCAAAGAGGGACAGGTACTGCGTGAAAACGCCCTACCGGTATTGTTTTACTTTGGATTACTGCTAGTTGCTATTATGATTGTTAGTTAAGCTCGCTTAACGTAGTTGGATAGACTGAAATTTCTAATTTATCCAGTTTTTAATTTAAGACGGTAGTCAAGAAAGGACTGGGGTTAACACAGTTGCTTGCTAAGGGTATGTTTAAAAAATAAAGCTGTCCTTATTACGGGCAGCTTTATTTTTGATTATTTTTTTTAACTAGTTTACTGAATTTTTTTAAATTTGCTGGAGCATCCGTTTTTTCAAGCCGAAGTTGCACAATAGTTAGCGGTTGGTTTGCCGGTTGTAGTTTTTTCAAGACACTAATTAGCTCAGCGTTAGTTTTGACGTCAAAGAATTGAGCCGTCTTTGCAGTGGCACCAAAAGCGGGCAGGAGCGTTTGGTAATTAAGCTGGGGAACATCATTATATGAAGCAGTTAACCCCTGAATAACTCGTTCGATGGTATAACCTTGGTTATCTAAAATAAAAATTAACGGTTTTAATTGGTTTTTAATAGCAAAAGCGAGTTCTTGCAGTGACAATAAGATTGATCCCTCACCAATTGATAGGATGACTCGGTGCTGGCGATTTGCTAAGCTAGCACCGAGCGCGGCTGGAAAGGTATAGCCAATCGCAGCCCATAAAGATTGACAAATATAGCAATTATCTCCAGGCAACCGATTATTTTCTAATGCGAAAAGGGAGGTTCCGTGTTCTACCACTAGAGTATCACCGGTTTGTACGAAGGTTTCCAGGGCCTGACGATAAAAATCTTCTGTCAGAGGCTGTTGCTGTCCACTTGGCAGGGGAGTCAACTGAAATGGATTTGTGGGACCGGCTTGATGACAGACGTTAGGGCTCTGGCAAAGCGCCTTAATTGTCGCAGTAAAATTCTCTGGATTTGCTGGGAAACGCTGTTCACCTAAAAAGTTAATTTCTTGCGGAGTCAGTAAAATGGTGTTGTAGTTAGCAAAGGTTTGCGTAAAACCACCCGTGCTAACATCTGATAAGATTGGTCCGAGTGCTAAATAAAGATCGGCTTGTTGCATGAATTGCTGAACCACCGGATTAGAGATATTGCCGGTATAGGTACCTATGAATTGAGGGATATTTTCGTCAATAACCCCCTTACTTTCATTTAGATCGACAAAAGGTAACTGGTGCTTAGTAATAAATTTTTGGACAACGTTTTTAAGGTGAAAACGTTCGACCGCAGATCCAATGATAAGCACGGGATGTTGTGCCGTGTTTAATTGTTGGCAAATGTCGTTTAATAGCGTTAGTGGTGGTGTCTCTGGTTTTGTTGACCCAGCAATTAGTGTTGGAATGCGGGTCTTGAAAACTGGGTTGACCTGTAAATTAGCTAGGTTTACTGGTAATTGAAGATAGCCGGGTTGCTTGGTTTGTAACATGGCTTGGATGACACGATTGATTTCCGTAATGGCGTTATTGACCGTTATTTGACCGGTAATTATACCGAGGTTTTGATGGATTTGCTTAGAAAAACTAAAATCCTGATGAGGTAGCGAGTGGTGAACGAGTTGTCGGGTTTGTTGGGTTGTAGTAGCGGGAGTTCCCACAATCTCTAAAACAGGAACACGCTCAGCCTGACTACCGGTTAAACCGTTAAGGGCACTCAGTTCACCAACACCAAAGGTTGTTACTAGGGCACTAAAACCATTTTTACGAGCATAACCGTCTGCTAAATAGGCAGCATTTAATTCATTCAGATTACCCCGCCAGGTTAAATCGGTTCGCTGCTCAAGGTGATCTAAGAAATTTAAATTGTAGTCACCAGGAACCCCGACCACGTCGGTGACACGCAAATATTTTAGGATATCGAGCAAATAGTCTGAAATTGTATACATATAGGTAAGCCTCACTTGATAGGAAAAATAACTTCAAATCAAGTTTATCACTTTTAAAGATTATTGATTGAGAATCCATAGAAATATCACGAAAATGATGGCAAGACCATACATCATGAGACCAACTTCTTTACCACGTTTGGCAGCAATCATGGTAATTGGATAAGCAATGAATCCCAAAGCAATTCCATCTGAAATACTGTAAGTAAGGGGCATCCCAATGGCAATTAGAAAAGCGGGAGCGGCTACCTCGAATTTGTTCCAATTGACTTGTGCTAGGGATTTCGCCATTAAAACGCCGACAATGATAAGGGCTGGGGCTGTAATTTGACTAGTGATAACCGAAAGAAGTGGCGAAAAGAAAGTTGCTAGAACAAACATTATTCCGGTGACAACTGCGGTGAATCCGGAGCGTCCACCGACAGCAATTCCTGCCGATGATTCTACGTAAACACTCATGGGAGAGGTTCCGAGGAGAGAACCTACTAGCATGGTAGTAGAATCGGCAGCGAGCGCCCGTCCGACTCGTGGCATCTGGTTATTTTTCATGTAGCCGGCCTGTTCTGCTAGACCGATTAACGTCCCTGCTGTATCGAAGAAGGTCACTAAGAGAAAGGTTAGAACAACTACAAATAATTGCGGGGTATTAATCTTATCGAGATTAGAAAGGCTGACGAGAAAAGTTGACTTAATGCTGGGAACTCCTGCAACCAGTGCACTAGGAAGTTTGATCAAGCCGGTTCCCATGCCAATGATGGAAGACAGTACCATTCCGATAAAAATTGCGCCAGGAATGCGGGCGCTCATCAAAAAGAGGGTAATTAATAGCCCGGCAATTGTCAGAAGGGTTGTGGGAGTGGTGAGTGATCCCAGACTGACAAGGGTATCTTTATTAGCAACAACGAGTCCCCCGTTGTTAAATCCAAGAAAGGCGATAAATAGTCCGATTCCGCCACCGATGGCTGCTTTAAGATCGGTTGGGATGGCATTAATAATCAACTCTCTTAATTTGACGGCTGTTAGTAAGACAAAAAGAACGGCAGCAATTAAAACTCCGCTCATGGCTGTTTGCCAAGGAATTTTCATTCCAATACAGACAGAGTAAGCAAAGAAAGCATTGATTCCCAATCCGGCGGAAAGGGCAAACGGATAGTTCGCTAAGACGCCCATCAAGATACAACCAAAAGCAGTTGCCATGGCGGTCGCCGTGAAGACGGCTCCTTTGTCCATTCCCGTTGCTCCGAGAACGTTCGGATTTACAAACAGAATGTAAACCATAGAAATAAATGTAGTAATCCCGGCAAGGGTTTCGGTCTTGAAATTAGTCCTGAGTTCTTTAAAATGAAAAAAAGTTGCTATTCTGGTTCCCATACCTAACTCCTTTAAATAAAGTTCGTTAATTAACGAAATAAGTTCTAATTAATCATACAACGAGCGCGATATTTTTTCAAACACGAACTTTATTTATTTTTAAAAATTCAGAGATTGTTCAGCTAACCTTAAAATGATTTAAAATAGAGCTAGTTTAAAAAGTGGTTTGCTAGTTGAAAGAGAGAGGGCGCTCATGACACAAATGAAACAAATTTTACTGGTTGGCACTGGTCCGCTAGCAACTGGGATTAAGATGCGTTTTCAGGATGATTCCCACTGGTCCCTAACTCAGATAGCTGGAACGAGCGAGCAACTGGCGCAGATAAATCAACTGCAAACACAAGTACCACTAATAATTATTTTTGCATTATCTGGGCATGGGACTGACTTTGTGATCCCCGAAGTGTTAGACCATCCATTGGTACGGAAGGGATCAATCAATCGGATTATTATGATTGCTACGGCGGGAATTGATCAAGAAGTACAAGGGAGTTTGAAATATAACGAGATCAATGATGTTCCCGAGTACCTGCGTGAACAGCGATATGCGGTAAAGGTGATTGATGAAACTGAAGTTCCCTATACGATTTTTCGTCCTGGAGATTTAGTTGCGGGTGGAACTCGTCCAATTAATTTGTTTGCCGAAGGAACCCAGATGCCAGCTGGAGAAGTTTCATATGAAACAATGGCTAGTTTAGTGATGCAAGCAGTTGTAACGGATCGCTTTCTTAATCAGTCGGTGGGCGTTGTTGCAAGCAGTAAGGAGAATTAATGACTTTAAAATTTATTTTGGGACCAGGGAGTGCTGACCATGCCGGTGCCGTTATCGACGATCTACAGCACCAAATGGCAAAAAAAAGGACAGACACCTTTTTTTATGTGGTACCTAATAACGTTAAATTTGAATCAGAATTGCAAACGCTGCGGAGTTTAAATCAAAAACAGCAGCCAGTTTATGCGCAAAATCAATTGCAAATTTTCTCATTTTCGCGACTAGTGTGGTATTTTCTGAATACTAAAGCTGCTTATCAGTTGCCGAAATTATCACCAATGGCAATTAATATGATAATTTATCAAATTATTGAAGATCGGCGGGCTGATTTGACGGTCTACCGTGGTGAGGGGAAACAAGCCGGCTTCATTCAACAGGTTGCCGATCAGCTAATGGAACTACAACAAGGGGGCATTAGTGCCGATAACTTAGCGCAACTAAGTGATTTGGGAGCTGACCAAGTCAATCCCGAATTGCATGATAAACTCCATGATCTACAAATTATTTATCAAGAGTTCGTGCAACGAACCGATGGGCAATACTTGTACCAAGCAGAACTACTGGAACTACTTAACGAGTATTTATTAGGTCTGGATGATGCCCAAATTAGTACGATGCATTTTTATTTTAGTCAGTTTAAAAATTTTTCCGCCCGCGAGTTACAAATTATTCAGACACTGATTACAAGGGCACAAGTCACCATCGATTTAAATCTCACTCAAGCAGCCATAGCAGCAAATGAGGAAAGCTTGTTTGCGCAACCGACACAGCTATATCATTATTTAACTGATTATGCAGAGCAACATGCAAAAAAGCTTGCTGATCGTTGGGCAACGTCGCGGTCGCAAGCACTCGGCTTACAACAGTTAGAAGAATATTGGATTGCTAGTAATGAAATGGAGACGCCGCTCCCGCCTAGTCCCCACCAAAACGATGCGCTGCAGGTCAGCGTTACTAAAACGGCTTTTGCAGAATTAATGCAATTGGCAACCGAGATTCGGCGATTGGTAGCAACTGGAAACTATCGGTATCGCGATATTTTGGTAACGGCGCGACAGCTGGACCAGTATCAGTCAATTTTACAGCCGGTTTTTTCAATGTTACAAATCCCATATTTCACCGATAATCAACAACAGATGGATCAGCACCCGTTAGTGGGGATGTTAGCTAGTTTATTAGCAATTGACCGCCCTAATCGAGCCCAAAATTATCGCTATGACGATGTGATGGCGCTCTTAAAATCCGAATTATTACTTCCTCAAGATGACGAGGGACACCCTTTAGAACTAAACCGATATCGGCGGGCAGTGGCATTGTGTGAAAATCTAGTGTTGAAAAACGGATACCAAGGAAAACGGTGGACGCAAGCGCAAGATTGGATGTATGCACAAGCCTATAATGCTGAAACTGGGGTCGTGGTTGATAAAAACCAACAATTATCAAAAGAAATCAATCTGATTCGCCACTTTATTAAAAACAATTTGCCCCCGTTTTATCGCCAGTTAAAGCAAGCTCCCGACGGGAAAACGGCTGCGACGGTCTTGTATCGCTTTTTGGTTAACCATGGCGTGCCAGCTCGTTTACAAGAATGGCAGACGAACGCGACTGAAGCAGGACAGTTACAGGCCGCTCGCCAGTCGGAACAGGTCTGGGATCAATTTTGTCAGATTTTAGATGACTATGTAGCCGTGCTAGGCCAGCATGAGTTTGTTGTTGACGATTTTTGGTCATTGTTGCAAGCCGGGTTTGTAGGAGCTAGCTACTCTCAGATTCCTTCGACTTTAGATCAAGTTACGATTTCTGAGGCGGGTCGAGTGCATCTTCCAGATAAAAAAATCACTTTCATCTTAGGTGCCGATGACACTAATTTTCCAGCGAAAATTGATAATCAGCAGTTACTAACTGATGGAGATCGTGACCAATTAGAAGCAGGGTTGTATCCTGATCAGTATCTGCAAGCAACTAGCACGCAACAAATGTTAAATGAGCCGTATGATGATTACCTGTTAATGATGACACCGAGTGATCGATTATATTTTTCCTATAATCTCGGGGGTGATGTGGCTGAGCAACAAAAGCAACTGTCTCCATATGTCGCTCGCATTCAAAATTATTTTGATTTACCTCTCAGAACGGTTAACGATACTCCCACTGGGCAAGAAACTAATCTGACTCCGTACCTAG
Source organism: Fructilactobacillus florum DSM 22689 = JCM 16035 (assembly GCF_001436645.1). Classification (GTDB taxonomy): domain Bacteria; phylum Bacillota; class Bacilli; order Lactobacillales; family Lactobacillaceae; genus Fructilactobacillus; species Fructilactobacillus florum. The sequence continues at coordinate 63,555 of NZ_AYZI01000006.1, forward strand.
GAACGGCGCGATCGGCGCTACATTATTTGTTGCCAGCTTCTCTGGCTAGTAAAAAGGCTGGTTTGCCACTAAGTAGTGACTGGCAACAGGTGCAGACAGTATTACTTAATGCACCTGATCAAGGACTACAACAGTTAACGAAGCGGTTACTTGCCAGCTTGCAGTATAAGAATGAACCGGAAAATTTACGTCCAGAGATTGTAACGGCCTTGTATGGCACGAATCTGACGACTTCAATTTCTAAATTAGAAGATTTTTATCAAAATCCATACGAATATTTCTTAAAGTACGGATTGCAGCTCCGTGAACGATCGGAGTTTGAAATTAGTCCGACCGATACGGGACAGTTTTTCCACGAAGCACTGGATCAGTTTAGTAAAGCAGTTAGAGAACAACGGTTGGATCTGGCGGCTTTGAGCGATGCAGATCTTAGCGAACTGGTGTTAGAAATTACTACTAAGATGATTGAACAAGACGTTAATTATCAATATGAAATTTTGAAAAGTTCTCAACGAATGAAATACTTGCAATCACAGTTAATCCAGACTGTCCAAGAGATGGTACAAACCATGCGAACTCAGGCAAGTTATACTCCAGCCCGTCCGGCAGTTAGTGAAGTTGCCTTTGGTCCGGGTCAGCCCTATGCAGGTTTGCATTATGATTTAGATAAGCAACATCAGTTAAATGTGCAAGGGCGCATTGATCGGATTGATCGGATAAAGGTTGCTGATCATGATTATCTAGGAGTGGTTGATTATAAATCGGGAAATAAAAAATTAGAACTCAATGCGGTTTATGATGGAATAGAATTACAATTACTAACATATTTAAAAGCACTTTGGCAAAATCGAGCACAGTTAGGAGCACCGGATGCGAAAATATCAGGCGCGTTGTATATGCACATCTTTGCACCAGTTTTAAAACCGAATGAGGTTAAAAATTGGGATGATCAGCAACAAATTACAGCGGCGGTGTTAAAAAAACATCGGTTTGAAAGTGGAATTTTAATTAATGATCCCGAATTTATTAAGTCGCTGGCTGATCCGGTTCATCTAAGCACGATCTATCCCATTTCGTTAAAAAACGACGGACAGCTGCGCCAGAATAGTCAAGCCGTGACTCCCGAACAGCTACAAGCATTGTTAAACCATACCGAAAAATTAATGCAACAAGCTGCAACACGTATTTTTGCGGGAGAAACTACCTTGGCACCCGTGCAGTATAACCAAACCTCAACGTTACAATATTCACCTTATAAACCAATTATGCAATTTGACCCAATGCTGCCAGAAAATCAGTATCGAGAGATCATCAACCAAGATAAAAACACGATTTTACAGCAAATCATGAGGGAGGCACAGCAACATGAGTAAACCCGAGTGGACGCCTGGACAACGGCGTGCGATTCAGGAAGACTTTCCTGGGAATACGCTCGTTTCGGCTTCGGCTGGATCAGGAAAAACGAGTGTCCTTACCCAGCGAGTTTTAAGAAAGATTAAGGCAGGGGTGAATGTTGATCAGTTGCTGATTGTGACCTTTACTAATGCTGCCGCTAAAGAAATGCGCGATCGTATTAAGACGCTGATCATTGATGAACTAAATGTGGCGCAGGATCCACAACTCAAGCAGCGACTGGTTAGTCAGTTGCGCTTGCTACCAACAGCCCACATTGAAACCCTGGATGCTTTTTGTCAGTGGTTGGTTAAAAAATACTATTATATCATCAACTTGGATCCTGATTTTCGGATTTTAACGGATCAAAGTGAATTAGGATTATTACGGGACCGGGTTTGGGAAACGGTTCGCGAACAGCTCTATGGTAATGATGATGGGAGCTTTGCCGCATTAACTAGAAACTTTTCCAGTGATCGCAGTGATGATGGTTTAACCACGGTCCTATTTCAGTTGTATGATTTTGCTAATGTCACTCCTGATTTCCAGCATTGGCTTGCCTGTCTGCCAGAATTTTATGCGACGTCTGGCGCTTTGACGAATAGTGCCTTGTATCAAAAACTGTTACTGCCAGCCATGCAAAATCAGTTTCGACAGATGGATCAGGACTGGCAACAATTGATTCAGCAAGCAGAGCAGGCAGGGTTAGATAAACACTTGGATCTTTTTGAAGCTGAACGAAAAAAATTAGCTAATTTGGCGAACCAGCTGACCACAAAAAGTTGGGATGAGCTTCGCGAGCAATTTTCCAATTTTAAATTTGATAACGTTCCCAGGATTTCAAAAAAAGAGCTTGATGATGAGCAACTGGTAGCTAAGCAGCAGCTGACTGAACGACGAACAATGGCTAAAAAAGTGCTCCAAAAGCTCCAAGATGATTATTTTTTTGCCAGTGAAAGCGAGAACCAACAGGTCATGGAACGCTCTGAACAACTCGTGCGTAAATTAGTAAAGGTAGTACAACAATTTGCAACTGCCTATGCGGAGACCAAACGGAAGCGACGAACTTATGAATTTATTGACATTGAACATTTTGCGCTACAAATTTTAACTAGTGATGAGCCAGCCGGGCAACAACTTCAGGACTATTTCCGTAAATATCTGAATGAAATCATGATCGATGAGTATCAGGATAATAACCGACTGCAGGATGCCATTTTAGCTGCTTTAAAACGGTCTGACCCTGAAAATTTGTTTATGGTGGGGGATGTCAAACAGTCAATCTATCGGTTCCGGTTAGCTGATCCTAGTTTATTTGGGGAAAAATACCAGACCTACCCCGATCAACCAAACAATACGCTTATTACGTTGCCTGATAATTTTCGTTCGGTGCAAAATATCGATGATTTTACGAACTTACTGTTTTCCCAAATCATGAATCAGCAACTGGGAGAAATTGATTATACTGGTGATAATTACTTGAAATTTGGGGCGCATGATTATCCAGATCAGCTCGATACGAAGACAGAAGTGCTTCTTTATAAAGCGGATGAACCAGTTCCTGATGAAGTGACAATGCAAGTTCCTAATGAACAACAGCAGGTTGAAATGATTGCGGAACGCATTGAGCAACTGATTCATGATCAGTATCAGGTTTATGATCGTAAACAGCAGCAAATGCGCCCGATTGAATATGGAGATATTGCATTGTTAGCAGCAACTAAGCACAACAATTTTTCAATCGCAAGCATTTTTGCTGAACACCAGATTCCAGTTATGATCGATGGCTCGGAGAGTTATTTTAAGACGACGGAAATTCAAATCGTAATGTCATTGCTGCAACTGATCGATAATCCATATCAGGATATTCCATTAGCTGCCGTGCTCCGTTCGCCAATGGTCGGTATGAATGAAAATGAACTGGCCTTTTTACGAATCACTAAAAAAATGGGGAATTATTTCCAAGCCGTGCTTGATTTCCCCAATTTGTATCAGCACGACCAACCAACTCCCTTCGGAGATGCGGTTCTTGCAAAGGTTCAACACTTTTTACAAGGATTGCAGCACCTGCGAGATTTTGCGACTCAGCATCGTTTAGCTGAACTGATTTGGAAAATTTATGAACAAACAGGTTTTTTGGATTATGTAGGGGGCATGACAGCTGGGAAAAAACGACAAGCCAATCTGCACGCACTCTATCAGCGAGCGGAGGAGTATGAAAAAAATGGCTTTCGTGGACTGTTTGCTTTTGTGCAGTTTGTAAAGCGCCTCCAAAAACAGAATCAAGACTTGGGGGAAGCTCCAGTTGAAGCAGAGGCAAATGCCGTCACAGTTAAAACAATTCATGGAAGTAAGGGATTAGAGTATCCTGTGGTGATTCTAATGGATGCCAACCATGGTTTTAATGAAACTGATTTGCGGGCAGCGAGCGTATTAGATGCTGACTATGGAATTGGTATTAGGTGTTATTTACCGAATCAAAAAGCCCGATTTCCTTCATTGCAATATTTGGCCATTGTGCAAAGAGGTCGGCAACGCATGCTGTCAGAGGAAATGCGGAAGTTATATGTCGCAGTCACGCGCGCCAAGCAAAAACTAATTATTACGGGAATTGTGAAGGGGAGTCCCCAGGCGGATGCCGAGACTACAGTGCTAAGTAAATGGGAGCAGGCCCTTCAAAGTGAAGAACGAGTGCTTGATGTAGCATTACGAGCAAAAGCGAAGAGCTTTTTAGACTGGATTGGACCAGCGCTGGTGCGCACGAAGACGTATCAGCAGCAAGCGCAGGCAGGGGAAATTGCGCAGCAGTCGCTGGTTGATAGTTCCGCTGCTTTTCAAATCAAATTTCTGGCTGCGTCTGATTTGCAACGTTCAAATGGTCGGCAAGTTAGTCAGGTTAAAAGTACAAGTGCTACCCCCCAACTAAGTCAGTCCGTAGTGCAACAATATTTGAATTTTCAATACCCCTATAAGGATGCCACGAAGACGACGGCTTATCAATCAGTGTCAGAGATTAAGCGCCAGTTCGATGATCCTGATAACATTCAACTCGGGAGTATTAATGAACGAGAACACCAGCTTTTAAAAAACACACGCTACAACAATCAGAACTTTGCCGAACCACGGTTTATGCAGCAAGTGGGGATTCCTAGTCCACAAGAAGTTGGAACGGCTACGCATTTAGTTTTACAGAAGGTAGATGTAACAAAACCGGTTACAGTTGTTCAAGTGCAGCTTTTAATTCAACAACTAGTTTCAGAAAAGCTGTTAGCCCAAGAACTTGCTGCCAATATTAAGGTTGATGCGATTGTAGCTTTTTACCAGACGACAATTGGACAACGCATTTTGCAGCATCCCGAGCAACTACAGCGAGAAGTTCCTTTTTCACTAGTAATCAATGCGGATCGCCTATTTACAGAATTTCATCACGATGCGAAACAACAATTGTTGGTGCATGGTATTATTGATGGTTATTTAGCAGACCCAAAGCGAGGCGTTTGCCTATTCGATTATAAAACTAGCTTTGTAAATCCTAACCATCCTGAAACTGATATTCAAAAAATTAAAAATCAGTATGCTGGCCAGGTTAATATTTATGCTTTGGCGTTAGCTGACATGCTAAAACAACCAGTCACCAGTAAATATCTTTATCTGCTGTCGATTAATAAGTTAATTGAGATCAATTGACGAGTACAGAGAAATAAGCTTGACAACCTAAAATTTAGCTAAAATTGTAGTCATCTCGTTGACAGCAGTTTGGGCATCAACAGGAATTAAGTCGGTGATCATTTGGGCATAAACATCAACAGCTCCTGAGATGATAAAGGGGATTTCAACCTGTGAATACGAATTCGTAACTTGAATTTTTTCGTGGCTCATAACTGTTTTGATTAATAATTTTTTGATTTTGCTAAGTAAAAGTTGATTTCGTTCATTTTTTAAAAAAGTATGGATAACTTCATCTTGTGACAAGTAATCATACAGTTGTTGATTTAATAAAGCATAATTGACTTTGGATTGGTCTTGATAACTTGTTTGGAGAATTTGGCTAAGATCGCGAAGAATTTCATCACAGATAGAATCATAAAGGTTATCAATGTCTTGATAATGCAAATAAAAGGTGGCCCTAGTGATGCCAGCCGTTCGTACCACCTCTGTAACACTAATTTTTGGCAGGCTGGTCGTTTTCATTAAATTGATAAGGGCCGTTTTAATGGCCTTTCTAGTTCTAATACTCCGTTGATCCATTGGCAAACCTCATTTTCTCAAATTAACACATTTAGCTAACTTAAATATAGCATTATTTATTTATCAGAACCAACTATCACCGTGGTCAGTTTGACAATTTTAGTCTGTAATCAGGAGGATTTGAGATGATTTCATATCAAATAGTGGGGCAAGGAGTCCCAATTGTTTTTATCCATGGATTAGCCCTTGATCGGACCTCCATGCGGGATTTTTTTGAACCTTTGTTAAAGGGGTCTGGTTGGAAACGTTACTACGTAGATTTACCCGGGATGGGGAATTCACCAGGCACCCCGCAGGCTGATGTGCAAACCGTTTTGGCTGCCTTAGTTACCTTTATCAAAGCGCAGCTGGATAATGAAAAATTCGTGGTGTGCGGTCGTTCTTTTGGTGGATATCTTGCGAGCTTTTTAACAAAAACGTTTGGTAGTCAAATCAGAGGAATTTTTCTAACCTGCCCGGTGGTAAAGGCGCATAAGGAAGAGCGAGTACTTGCCCAACATGTGACGAAACCGTTTGGTACTGTTAATTACATTAGCCATAAGGAATTTAAAACCGATTTTTTAGCAATGAACGTTAAGATTGGCCCTCATCAGTGGGATTTATATCAACAACTAATTATTCCAGGACTCCAACGCCGCGATGCTGGTTTTATTGAAACACTTCAACGAAACTATCAGCTGGAGTTTGAAAGTGATCTGCCCCGGTTTATCAGTCCGCAGACTCAGTTGATGATATTGGCTGGTCGTCACGATCAGATAGTTGGTTTTCAACAACAGCTGGAGTTGGGTGAGCGGGTGAAAAATAGTACGGTGGTTCTATTGCAAAACGCAGGACACAATCTTTTTATTGATGAAGAAATGAAGACAGCTGGTTATTTCAAAGGATTTTTACAACAGTTGGTAGTCAAATAAAGTACTAAAAAGACCAGGAGACAGAAGTAAAACTGTCCGACTGGTCTAGTTGGCATTATTCTAAGTTAGCATGTTGAGAACGTAATTCCTGTTCAGTAATTCCCTGGTCGTTCATTAAGGCAAGTACAAGAGCGTCTCCAAAAATCCAAACAGACTGTTCAAACAGACTACCCAATGGCTGTTGAGATGAGGTGGCAGTTCGACCAGTCTGTTTGCTTTTGCCGGGAAGGAGCGTAACCTGCTTAGCAATGGTAGCAATTGGATTTGATTTGTTAGTGGAAAAGAGCCAAATCACAGCGCCAGCCTGCTGAGCAGTTTGGGCAAGCTCAACGATCGCCGGAGTGGTTCCAGAAGCAGATGCGAGTACTAATAAGTCGCCTTCTTGAATTGCTGGCGTCGTCGTTTCACCGACAACAAAGACGGTCTTGCCTAACTGCATCAAGCGCATTGCAAGCGCCTTGATTGCCAGCCCAGATCGTCCGCCCCCGGAAACAAAAATGCGGGGCGCTTGCTCGATTATTTCGCAGTCCCGGTTCGTTAAGTTAATCGGTTGTTTGGCTAGCTCGGCAATAATGGTTTGCCACGATTTTGAATTTACCATCTGGTTATTTAATTGCCGCTTTGAAGGATTTAGCGGCGCTTGTAGGATCGTCATTGGTTGCAATTCCAGCTCCAACAATTAGCAAGTCGGGATTAGCTTGCTTAATCTCATCCAAGTTAGTTAGCTTAATGCCACCTTCCAGCGCCGTCTTAGTTTTGGTGACGTTTTCCTTGATTGTGTTGAACGTTGCAAAAGGAGTTTCACCCTGGGCTTGAAGATCGTAACCGGTGTGAGTAGCAATGTAGTCTGCTCCCATTTGATCAATTTCTCGCGCTCGGCGAGCAACGTCGTGGACACCAATCATATCGACCAATAGTTCTTTTTTAGCCTGGTGAGCAACTTTAATGGCATCTCGGATGGATTGATCCTCAGCGACTCCCAGAATGGTAGTGATGTCAGCTCCATATTTAAATGCTTGACTAACTTCATACGAAGCAACGTCCATAATTTTAACATCAGCCAGTAAGGTTAAATTAGGGAAACGGTTCCTAATTTTAGCCAGGCCTTCAAGACCAAAATTAATCACAAGCGGAGTTCCATATTCTACGATATCAACGCTTTCCTGAGTCTTTTCAATCAAATTAATGGCCCCATCGATGTCCTCAAGGTCAATTGCAAGCTGTAACTTCATCATCTTCACACCTTTTCTAATAAGTTTATGTCATCAATGCTATTACTTTTTGTAATATATTTCATGGATTAGCACTTAGGCGTTAGGTGGTCCACTTATAATCGGTTTGTTCATGCGCTAAGAGCAACTTTTTTCTGGTAAGTCCACCAGCGTACCCGGTCAACTTACCGTTTTTTCCAAGAATTCGGTGACAAGGGATGATAATAGAAATTGGATTATTTGCAACCGCATTGGCAACTGCACGGACGGCGGCGGGATTAATTGGACGGGCCAGTTGTTGATACGTACAGGTTTTTCCCGATGGGATTTGCAAGAGGGCTCGGTAAACTCGTTGTTGAAATTCAGTTCCAGTTAAATCCAATGGGACGATCTGTGCCTCCGGATGTTGATTGGTAAAATAAAGATCCAACCAGTGGGCTGTCAGTGAAATAACAGCCGTTTTTCTCATAGGAACCTGGTTAAGTTTGAAATTGGCACCGTAATGGGCTTGTCCAACGAACCATAATCCGGCTAAGCCATTAGAGCTACTTAAGATGGTGATTTCCCCAATTGGGGATTGATAGTTTGATTTTGCTAACAAACGATAAAGACGACCTTTCTTAATGGTTGGTTTTTACAGATAGAAAATAAGCTGAACAACAAACAACCGAACAAGAATTAAATTCCAGTCCGGTTGTTGTGAAACTTTAATAATATTGATACGGTTGCCAAAGTCACGCGATTTTTTCGATACAGACTTCCGTCACTGGTAGCGGGGTTGATTGGGGACGGATTAGTTTGTGGAAATTTTCAGATCGTATCTGAATCGATGTGAGAGAGTTTCTATCCGTGTTCCAGCAAGGGGTGGGCACGAATGCTAGCGCATTCTGCTGAAATCTCATGCACCAAAGTATTGCTGGATCTTATCTTTTGGGACAGAAAGTGGATGGTGATGTTTGTCGATAATGAAGTAGACATACTCACCAATTCCATAGCGTCCGGCGCGATCAGGACCGGTAACAGTGGCACGGTGAAGTTGGGAACTGATCGTGATTACATTATTACCAATCACATTAGCAATAATCTGATCGCCATCTTTGATTCCGACTTTAACCATTCCAACACTCTGACTTCGATAGATCGGTTCTTTAAGTGTCATAACGTTCATCCTTTCTTATACAATTGTCAAATAACTAAATACCCCCGCTAACCATCTGAATTATAGCATGAACGATTGGTAATGATTAATTTTTAGCGGATCTCCTAGGCAATATTTGGTGAATTTGATATACTGAAAGACGATTATTAATATAAAACAGACACAAAATGTTAATGTTTTGGAGGAAACTATATTGAATAATAGGAAGTATGCCGTCGATGAAATCCCTTTAAACGAACGAAATATGACGTACTGGGATATGTTTGCGACGTGGTTTGGTGCTAATGCCAATAATGGAACGTGGTTCATTGGTGGTGTGATCGCAGCCGCTGGCTTTTTCGGCGGAATCGTCGCAATGTTGATTGGTGGGATTTTAGCGTATATCTTCTTAAGTTTAATGGGTTACGTTGGTTACCGAACGGGAGCAACGACGACCGTATTATCAAGAGGTGCGTTTGGAATTCGTGGGAGCATCGTCCCTTCATTGATTAATATTACGTTGTTTTTAGGCTGGACAGCTGTTAATACCTTTATTGCAGCCACTTCCTTAGCCTTTATTTTTCACAGTCTGTTTCGGTGGCCACTCTTTGGACAACCCGGAGGGAACTTGGGCATGGTTGTTGGGATCTTGATTATGAGTTTTTTGTATATTCTTAGTATCATTTCTGGACAACGATCAGTTCAGCTAGTAGAGCGCATTGGGGTCATTTTAGTGATCGTCTTTGTGTTATTAGAGGTAATCGTTGTCTTTAAAAATGTCTCCATCAGTCAGTTAGCCCACTATCGAATTCCGAAACTACAACAGATGCCACTGGGAGTGGCAATTGATACGATTGCAGCGGCTAGTCTTGGTTGGGTAGTCGGGGGCGCTGATTTCACAAGATTTACTCGCAGCAAGAAGACGGCCATTAGAGCTCCCTTTTGGGGTGCCCTTTTAGGGTTAATGAGTTTCACAATTATCGGGATTTGTACCACGATTAGTGTGGCGTTGACCTCGGGAACTTATGACCCCAACAACTCTGATCCAAGCATCATTGCTAACAAATTAGGGTTAGGTTTGATTGCAATGGTGGTAATTGTTTTGACGAGCATGACAGCTAATGCGGTTAATATTCAAGCGGGAGCTTCTGCTTTAAATAATTTGGTGCACAAACTTAGCCTTAATAAGGCATTGGTTGTAATTACCTTGTTGTCAATGATCTTAACCTTTATTCCATTACTTAGCGGGAGTTTTTTAAATTCATTTATTGCGTTTTTAGATTACACCGGGATGCTTCTTGGTCCGATCATTGCCATCATGGTTGTGGACTATTTTATCTTGAATCAAGATCACTATACGGCGCAAGCATTAGCTGACCCGCAGGGAAAACTTTGGTATCAGCATGGTTTTAATTGGATTGCATTAGGAACTTTATGCTTGGGAGTGCTACTCTACCTAGGATTAAAAAGTATTCCAGTGATTAGAACATCAGTTGGGGCAACTTTTATCACCATGGGTCTAGTAGCAGTGGGGTACTATTTGTTGACAAAAGGCATTAACCGGAAACAAGTTAATTAAAATTATGTTATAATTCAACTATAATAAAGAGTTGGGGTGCCACGAGCTGAGATTAAACCCATTGAACCTGATGTAGTCCGTACTACCGCAGGGAACTTCCTTAATTTAGAAAATTAGAATCGCACTCGAGACGATTTGTTTAGATTTCTAAAGCACTCAGCTGGTGGCGGAGTGCTTTTTATTTTGGAAAAATATGGGAGGAATAACGATGAAGCGATGGTTTAAAACGTGGCATTTAAAAAATATTATTTTAGTTACACTAATTGGGATTGTTTGCGGTCTGATTTTTTGGTTGATGGATCCATTATATTCGCTGGTAACCGCGCTACTAACTCCTGTGGGATTAGCTCCATTTGCAGGAGCGACTTTATTGGGTTTTTGGACGATGGCAGGGCCGCTGGCGTTGCTAGTCCTTAGGCGACCAGGAGCAGGTTTGTTGGCAGAGTTCTTTGGAGCAGCTGTTGAAATGCTACTAGGTGGAATTTGGGGGGCTGCGACCTTGGTCTCGGGACTGATACAGGGAAGTGGGTCTGAGCTAGGCTTTGCCTTAACTGGTTATCGTCGTTATGATTGGCTAGGAATATCATGTTCAGTAATAACGACGACCATTGTGACCTTTGGTTGGGAACTAATTAAGCAGGATTATGCAGGGTTTGGTTTTTGGATGCTAGTAGCAATGTTTCTAGTTAGCCTGCTTTCGGTATTTTTATTTAGTGGTCTATTGCCAAAATCAATTGCTAATTTACTGCAACGTTCGCATCTCTTGGATTGATATTCAAAATAAAAGCACGCTGATTTATAAGTCAGCGTGCTTTTATTTTGAAAACTAAGATTGCCATTAGTCAATTGTCCCGGGACGTCCCGCCTGAAAGCCCAAGATGATCATGAGAAAGCCAAGAATGATCAAGAATAAAAGAGCCCATCCAATTGAGTTAGTATGCGTTGCGATGAGTCCAAAAATAGTTGGACCTAGAGCAGCAAGGGTATATCCAATGGTTTGACTCATACCGGAAAGACTGGCAGCAGTTTCGTTTTGTTTAGTCCGTAGGGTAAAGAGCATCAAGCACAAACTAAATGATGCTCCGGTTGCTAACCCAAGTAAGATTGATGCCAGCAGTAGGATAATATAATTTGAACTGAGTAGTAGTGTAATCCCAACGATAAAAGTGCTCCCAGCGATTATGATAAAAATGGACTGGCTGTGCATTTTTTCAGCAAGCATAGGAACAAGGAAGGAGGCTGGTAGAATCATTAATTGCAACAGCCCTAACATGAAGCCTCCCGTAGCCGGTGAATAACCCTTTTGGTCAATGATGTTTGGTAACCAAGCCACGCAGGTGTAGAAAATTAGGGATTGAATGCCCATGAAAGTAGCTAGAGACCAAGCGGTTTTGGAACGGTATAAGTTAGTTGGTGCCGGCGCGGTTATTTTGGAATTAGTGGATGCCGATTGTTGCGAAGGCGAAGAGAAGTAGATGAGTAACCACAGAAATAGAATGGGAATAATAATAATGCCAACGGTTGCTAACGCAATTAGTGGCAGGTTGTTAACCTTTTCGAGGACCGGAATAGCAAGACTAGAACCCACAGCGCCCATGAAATTCATAGTAATGGTATAACCACTCGTAATTTTACCAACATGCTGGGGAAAGTAGCGCTTTGTGAGGGCAGGAAGTAAAACATTGCCAAAACAAATCCCGACAGCTAGGATGATGGTTCCCAGAAAGAGACCAAAATTGTTGGTAAACGAACGAATGAAGATGCCGATTAGCATTAAGATAATCGAGACAACGATGCTAAGATTTAATCCAATTTTTGTAGCAATTCTTGCAACGATAATCGACGTGAAAGCAAAGACCAACAGGCTAATGGAAGTTAGCTGGCTCAAGGTGGTCATTGACAATCCGGTAGTCTGGTTAAGGCGCGGTAGTAATGGACCGACTGAGGTAAGTGGAATCCGTAAAATAGCAGCTAATAAGAAGATTCCCAATAAAATTAATCTAGTTTGTTTTTTCATTATTAATTAGATCGTGTCCTTTCTCAAAAGAAGATCAGTTGTATTGTAGTATAGCATAATTTATCAAGAAGTCAGGAAGACTCGCGAGTGATTGGCTCGGATCCTTTACTAATTTGGTAAAATATTTTACACTAAACCCGTTGTTTAGATTCTTAGATTTAATGCTGGAAGCTTCCCATTATTTTTAAAAACCTATTGATAATGAGCTTAACTACTATTTTGGGGGACTCAACTATGAATTTTGTAAACGAACCAGAATTAGATCTTACGCAAGAAGCAGTTCAAAAGCATTTACAGCAAGCATTTGCTCAATTGGATGCAACTGATACACCAGACATTCCGCTGGTCATTGGCGGCAAACGAATCTATACTGATGAGACTTTGGCCAGCGTTAATCCAGCTCAGAAAAGTGAGGTTGTTGGGAACCTATCGTTAGCGCAGCCAGCCCAAATTGATGATGCCCTAGCTGCTGGCCGACGAGCATTTCAGGAGTGGAAATTTATATCTGTAGCCGATCGCAATCAGCTGGCGACCAAACTAGTTAATTTGGTTCGCGAGCATCGCTATGAATTAATTGCCATTATCGTGGAGGAAAGCGGTAAGAATGTTGGCGAAGCTGACGGCGAAATCTGTGAATTGATTGATTTTATTCATGCTTATATGATTGGAATGGAACAGTTAAAAGATGGATTAGATTACTTGGTCCCCTCGCCGGTGGAATCGCGCGAAGCTCGCTATTTACCGCTTGGAGTCGGAGCAGCGATTGCTCCTTGGAACTTTCCGCTTGCTATTTTAGGTGGCATGGTGATGGGAGCCGTTTTAGCTGGGAATGCTATGATTATGAAACCCTCATCGGATACGGCCGTGGTCGGTTATCGACTATTTGAATTAATGGAGCAGGCTGGTTTTCCAACGGGGCTGATTAATTTCATAACGGGCAAGAATGCAGAAATGGGAGATTACCTAGTTAAACACCCTAAATTACGGTTTATTAATTTCACGGGTTCAAAGCAAGTAGGATTGCACATTAACCAATTAGCAGCAACTCCACAGCCAGGACAGATTTGGATTAAACGAGTTGTTGCGGAAATGGGTGGTAAAAACGCCATTATTGTTGATGACGATGCTGATCTTGACCAAGCGGCAGCGGGAATTATTTCATCAGCCTTTACCATGCAGGGGCAGAAGTGTTCGGCTAACTCGCGCCTGATTGTGTTAGACTCCGTTTACGATCAGCTCTTAGCCAAGGTTGAGACCAGGATGAAAGCTTTAAATCATGATCCTGCCCGCGCAAATGGTGATGTCGGTCCTGTAATTGCTAAGCGTGCTTTTGATAAAATTACTAGTTATATTGATTACGGTAAGGACAATCCAGAGCAAAATACCCTGCTAGTCGGGGGAAATTATGATGATACACAGGGATGGTTTATTGAACCCACACTTTTTGAGGTTACAGCTACTTCACGGATTTTCAATGAAGAAATCTTTGGACCAGTGCTGGGGGTCATCAAGGTATCTTCGTTCGAAGAGGCTCTGCAGTTAGCAAATGATACAGCTTACGGTTTGACGGGGTCACTGTACTCTAAAAATCAAGCTCATATCAAAACCGTTGTTGACGATTGGTATGTGGGAAACTTGTACATTAATCGGAAAACGACGGGGGCCGTTGTTTACCAGCATCCCTTTGGTGGTTTCAATCTCTCAGGAACTGATGGGAAGACGGGAACAACTAATTACGTCCAACAATTTTTGGAACTACAGTCGGTTACTAACCATCATGGTTAGTTAAAAAGCACGCTAGTTAAAAACTAGCGTGCTTTTTAATGACGATTGTTAATATGCTATACTTTTATTATTACAGCAATTGAAAGGAAATCTTGATGAAGCGATTAGCAGTGTATTGTGGAGCCTATACGGGCAAAAATCCGGCTTATCGATTAGCAGCCACCCAGTTAGGGAAAATGATGAATGAACGTGATCTCGAGTTAGTATATGGCGGTGGTACCGTCGGCTTGATGGGAATCATCGCCCAGTCCGTGCTTGATGGTGGTGGTAAAGTACACGGAATTATGCCACATTTTTTAAGAGATCGAGAGGGTACCGTCGAAAATGGAGCTGAGTTGGAGTTTGTTCCTAATATGGCGGTGCGAAAACAACGCATGTTGGATTTGTCAGATGCCTGTCTGGCACTGCCAGGCGGTCCAGGAACCCTCGAAGAAATTATTGAAGCTTTCTCTTGGGCAGTGCTGGGTCAAAGTAGTAATCCGTGTGCCTTTTATAATGTTGATGGTTATTATACGCAACTAGCTAACATGTTTGATCGAATGACAGCAGATGGCTATCTCACAGACGATAATCGAGCGAAGCTTTATTTTTCGGATTCATTTTCAGACATTTTTAATTTCATGGAAAATTATCAACAACCTAAAATTCGTGAATACGACTAATTAAAGGGGCGTGATTAGTATATTACTAATCGCGCCCCTTTAAAAAATGGCTATAGATATTTACCAAAAAACTCTACTAATTTTGCAATCGCAGGGTCAACTGCTTTTGGTTGGTCGTAAAGTTCATAGTGAGTAACTCCATCAATAATTGTTAGTTCTTTGTGTTCAGAAGCGGCTTTTTGATAGATCTCATAGCTAAAACGATAAGAACCAAAGCCACCGGGAATGCCACCAGCAATTAATTCTAGTGGTTGCGTTAATAGGCGATCTGCTAGGGCAGCAGCATCAAAAGCAATGTCTTGGGCAAGACTGGTGTAGACAAATTGGTTAGGGGCATACGGATCTTGACCACGGGGAGTCAGATAGTAGTCAATGGCTTGTTCAATATCAACATCGTTAATTCCAGCGGCTTCGCGCGCTTTTTGGCTGGCCGGAAGAACGGGAATGTGTTTAACCTCGCCACCACGAGCTTCGATGGTTCGTTGACGACCCATATCTTCTAGGGTTTTAATCAGAGAAGCGTTATCAGGACCAAAGGTTAATTTGTAGACGTCACCAACATTAGCGGCGGCTACACCAGCAACTGCTTTAATCCGATGATCAATCTTGGCCGCGTTGATGGTAAAACCACCACCACCACAAATTCCCATTACGCCAACTCGTTCGGCATCAACGTAGGGCAGAGTTACCAAGAAATCAATGGCAAACATTACCCCCTCTGTCCGTGCAGCTGGGAGTTCAGAATTGTGTGGTTCTCCTTCACTTTGTCCCTGATAGGGAGAATCATAGGCAAGAGCTAAGAAGCCATGTTCAGCTAATTTAGTAGCGTAAATCTTACCAGATGTTTGATTGAAATCACTACTGGTAGGGTGATTAACTACAATTACTTCATGTTGGTAGCTATCATCAAAATTTTCGGGGAAAAATAGTCGTCCCTTCATTTGTAATTCCCGAGCGGAAAAAGTAACGTCTTTAGTAGTAATCATGAAATTCTCCTTTATTAAAGCCAAGCGGGCTTGTCACCATCAGTGTTGGGCTTGTTAATTCCAATACTGTCATTTTGATAGAGGGTCGGATCGTTGATGATTTTAATGATGACATCAGCAACACTTTTGCGTGATACTTCGGTTCCCTTAAATGGTTCGTCAGCAGCAGTGATTTCGTAATCAACTTCGTCGTAGTTAGTTAACCAAGCAGGACGTAATTGCGTAGTATTGATGGCAGTTGCTGCTTTAATGAGACGATCAGATTTCCGCAAACCCGGTAAAGCAGCTTGGATGGTTTCCTCATTCCAACGACCAAAGGCACCTGGAACTTCATGCAGTGCTCCCAACGCACTGTAAAAAATCAAGCGCTTTTGCCCGGTTTGTTGCATAGCGTCAAGAATTGGTTTGGCAGAGCGATCCAGATTGATTCCACCTACATTGGAGTAGACGATATCAATGTCCTTTTGCATGGCTGCTTTAAGTACAGCAACATCTTGAACGTCACCATCAATAATGGTAATCCGATCGTTATTTGCATAACGGGATAAACGCGAAGAGTTTCGTAAATATAAGACTAATTGGTCATCAGTTTCGTTTAGTAGACGTTCGATGACGATTTGAGCCGTGGCACCGTAAGCCCCTAAGATTAGAACTTTTTTCATAACAATGAAATCCTTTCCAAAGCACAGTTTTGGAGTTCATGATTTTAATCACTAGCTCTGAGTTGATTTTACTGCATCGGCGGGGAAGACGGTCAAGTAAAAGGAACCAGACCTGACAAAGTTTAATGAAAAATAAATGATCCAGCTGATGTGAAAAACGAGGGGCAGATTTAACAAATTTTTAGTAATTATTATTATTTATGCTGAATGGCCGGCTTGATTTTTTGGGGTGCCGACAGTTCAAACAGACTGGTACTTATATAAAGGAGTATTTTCACTGGAAACTCCACTGGGGAATCAGCGAGTTAGGACTGCTGATGAGCAATTTTGGCGGCGACGGCTGCGGCCACTCCTGCCACTAAGTCATCAGTAAAGGTGTTGACACAGTGCTGGTTGTGATCAAGATTATGCAGAATGCCACGTTTATAAAGATCAAGCTCATTAAAATTAGTCATGCCAATGGTGCCATACCACGTGGCGATGCCAAGGGCCAGGGTTTCGTCAGTACCGAAGACCCCTAGATCATGAGCGCTAATTGCCTGAAGTGGTTCTTGAAGCTCATGCTGAGTAGCTGCTTTATCAAGGGCGAAGCCGACTAGCATTCGATTAAGGACCTCTGGTTGGTGTAATAGTTCGATAACCATGGTTTTAATGGTAGCAAAGGCAGGAACCGGACTATATTGTTGTTGTAATGCTTGGGCAAGGCTGGCAATGTCGGCAATGGTGATGTGTTGTTTTGCCAGTTGTGAAATGATGTTTTGATAGGCAGTCGTGTAGGGATAAGATGATTTATTCATGAACCGGCTCCTTAATGACAAAAGATGATGATACATTGGACTGCGCCCAAAATGATGAGGCTCAGACTCCAATCTAATTTAGTAACGATGGGTTTAGAAAAATGAGTTCGAGGTTCATTTTCTACGAATCCCTGTGACTGCATTGCTAGGGATAGGTTATTTGACCAATTAATTGCTAGGATAAGGGCTTTGAAATAGAGGGTTGGTTGCCAAGGGTGCAGGGTTTTTCCACGCATATTACCGTTGGCACGAATTACTTTGATTTCATAGCGGAGTCGGGGTAATAAATTAAGTGCCGCTAGAATTCCGTAAATAAACTTAGCCGGTACATGTAAATTTTGTTCAAGCGCATGGGCGAGATTAATGGGTGAGGTGGTTAAGGAGAAACTAAGACCAAGAAATACATAGGCATACAAACGGGAAAATAAGATGATGCCGCGATAGAAGCCATGACTGCCACCGTAATATAACTGTGATAAAAAAATGCCGAGAGCCGGTAGCAATGCCAGCAAGCTGATAAATAAAAAAGTTTTCAAATGCAGGTGTTGCCAAAATAAAATCGCCAGCGCCCCAATGATTACCGCAATGTTCAAGCTTAGATTTGCTACCAAAGAGATTTCTAGGGCGATGATAAAAACGAGCATTAATCTAATTGCTGAATTCATAGGAGGCCCTCCTGATAAGACAAGTGTTGTTGCTGAAGATGGACATGATACTGAAAAAAATGATGCTGTTCAGTAAGCTGATGGCTAACAATGATTAAACTTCTACCTCTGGTACTGAAATGTTTTTGTAAGATTTCTTCGAGGGAAAAAATGGAGGCGACATCAAGTCCAGCAAAGGGTTCATCTAATAAGAGGACCTCAGGATCACGAATCAGTAACAGCAAGACTTGTAGTTTTTTTTGTTGTCCACCACTAAGTTGGTAGACAACTTGGTCTTGGGTGTCAGTAAGCTTCAGCTCCGTAAGCACCGTTTGGATTTTGGCAGTCGTCCAGTAGGTTGACAACCGGTGCCGGTAGGCTAATTCTAGTTCTTCTTGGACGGTAACAGCGAGGAATTGGCTTTCAGCTTGTTGAAAGACTAAGGCTAACTGGTGGTAGAGTTGTTGGGACTTGAATTTTTGCAGTGGTCGCTGTTGAAACAAAATTGTGCCATGATAGTCAGTTAAACGGCTAAGCGATTTTAACAGGGTTGATTTCCCACTGCCACTGGCCCCGGTTAATAAGGTAACTCCCGGATAAAAGCGAAAAGAGCGCGCCTGAATTAGTAAGCGCTGGGATCGAAGTAGTTCAAACTGCAAGAGTTCAAAAGTTGGGAGTTGCCGCAAAGCTGGAAGGGAAAACTTAAGGGGAACCGGTTGGTGCTGTTTTAAAATTACGGAAATTTGTTGCGGAGCGCTGGCAACCACAGTCTGTCGTTGCGAATCAACTGTAAAGAGTTTGTCTGCAAGGCCCTGATAGCCATTTAAGTCATGATCAGCAATGATAATGGTTTTGTGATAGTTGGTTTTTAATTCCACTAGTTTCGCTAAAATGGCTTGTTTAGCCATCGGATCAATGCTAGCAAAGGGTTCATCGAGTAGCATAATCTGGGAGTCTAAAGCGACCATAATTGCCAAAACCACCTTTTGTTTTTCACCACCGGAAAGGCTAATAATTTGTCGCTCACAAAGTTCAGGAATCTCACAAAAAGCTAGTGCATTCGTAATTTTATCTCTGATAGCACTAGCTGGAACTTGGATGTTTTCCAGTGCAAAGGTGAGTTCTTCTTGGACGGTTTGCATGACAAATTGCTGGTTGGGGTCTTGAAACATCATGCTAACTAGCGGGGTTCGCTCAGATGGTTTGACCGCAGTGATGGCGCGTTGACCGAGATAAATTTTGCCGGTAGTAGTTTTCCAGTTACTCGGAGCTAAACCGGCAATCATTTTGAGAATTGTCGACTTTCCACATCCAGATGGACCAGTTAAAAGAGAGAGGTTGTGGTCAGGAAACGTGCAGGTCATATTTTTAAATAAGGGTTTTTGGTTTTTATATTTAAAAGTAAAGTTGTCAATTTTAACATTTGGCATCGCAGTTCCTCCAATAAAAAAACCGTTTCCATAAGCAGGAAACGGCTGAGTTTAATTTAATTAGACAACGGCATGTCAATCATTACCTCCGCTAGCATTACCTAGATCAGGTTCAACGGGTATAATCTCAGCCACTTGGCACCCCAGTTATTTAATTACCATAATTATATCAGGTTTAGTCCAAATGTGACAGGTTGTGGGAATTGTCAGGGAGCAAAGCTGATGAGGGCGCTAATTGGGAACAGAGTTCGTTATTAGCAACCGATGTTTGTTACATTAATAGCCACGAATCCAAAAAAGAGGTTATCATATGAGATTAAAAGAAGTTACCTATTGTGGGGCAATGGTGGCAGTAATTGCTTTGTTAGGAATTATTCCACCGTTTCCACTGCCAGGCTTACCCGTGCCCATTTCTTTGCAGACAACCGGAATTATGTTAGCTGGGAGCTTGTTAGGGAAAAAGCTAGGAACCATCAGTGTGCTGATTTTTTTACTAATGGTTTCCCTAGGGTTGCCGCTATTGACGGGCTTTCGCGGAGGTTTTGCGGTTTTTCTTGGACCGACGGCTGGTTATTTGTTTAGTTGGCCAATTTGTGCCTTTTTAATTGGCTGGTTGGGCGAAAAATTACCAATTCCAGCGGTTTTTTGGCGCTTTTTGGGAGCCAATTTACTTGGTGGGATGGTCGTAATGAACCTAATCGGTTTGTTAGGATTAGTGTTATTGCAAAATCTACCATTGGCGCACGCATTTTGGGGTAGTTTGATTTTTTATCCTGGTGATGCGCTCAAGGCGGTTGTGGTTGCAATGGTTACGCAACAATTGGTAGGTCGGATTAAACTTTGAGATGTGAGGGTGTTAGCTGTGGTGGTCAAATTTTTTTATTTGGGGCGAAATTTAGGTAAGAAAAAAGGTTTTATTCCAATATGACTATCGGAATAAAACCAGAAAATTAGATGTTGCTTTTTATCAGATGTTCTAATGCTGAATGCTTGTTATGCATTAACTATAAAATGAAATTAAAGATCTAACGATTGCTCGGTTTCATCGGTTGGTTTGTCTGCCTTTGTTTGGGAAGCCGGTTCCGTCGCAGGTTGCTCTGGTTCCGCTTCAATTCCATAGGCCACGCGAACCTTGTGAGTAATTTCGTCCACGAGTTCTGGACGGTCTTTTAGATTAGCGACGGTTTTATTTAATCCCTGTCCTAAGCGCTCTTCACCGTATGAATACCAAGATCCAGATTTGTTAATAATATCCTGCTCAACAGCTAGGTTGACCATATCTGCAATTGGCTCAATACCATGACCAAAACTCATCAGAGTTTGTACGGTCTTAAACGGAGGAGCAACCTTGTTTTTAGCGACTTTAATCTTGGTTTCCTTACCAACCACTTCTTGTCCCTCTTTGGACTGTTTACTCCCACTAACACGGAGACGAACACTAGAATAAAACTTAAGTGCGCGACCGCCGGGAGTGGTTTCGGGGTTACCGAACATAACACCGACTTTTTCGCGTAGTTGGTTAATAAAGATGACCACGGTATTGGTTTTGTTAATATTAGCGGTTAATTTTCGTAATGCTTGCGACATGAGGCGGGCCTGTAAGCCAACATGAGAATCCCCAATATCGCCTTCAATTTCTGATTTAGGGACTAGGGCTGCTACAGAATCGACCACCACTAAATCAATAGCACCAGAGCCAATTAGTGCGTCAGCAATTTGCAAACCCTCCTCACCAGTTCCTGGCTGGGAAAGCAGTAAATCATCGATATTAACGCCGAGGGCCTTGGCATATTCTGGATCCAATGCATTCTCAGCATCGATATAGGCAGCAGTGCCACCGTTCCCTTGAACGGAGGCGACGGTTTGTAACGCAATGGTTGTTTTACCAGATGATTCGGCACCAAAGATTTCAACAACTCGACCACGAGGAAACCCACCAATCCCTAGGGCGATATCTAATGATAGGATTCCAGTGGAAATGGCATCAACGGCAGTATTAGGGGATTCGCCCATCCGCATGATGGCACCTGTTCCGAATTCTTTTTTGATCTGTTTTAAAGCCTTATCTAACTCAGCCTGCCTAGCATCCTGAGCATTTTTCTTTGGGGTTGCGGCCATAAAAACACCTCTCTTTTACAAAATGTGAACATATGTTTGGGATCTCAATAAACTCATTCTACGCTATTAGTTACGAAAAACCAAGTCGAAACGACTAGAGTTTTTTCTTAATCTCGTAGGGTTTGGTGGTGTTGGCATCAGTTTCGGCGGCACTAGTTAAAAAGATATCAAATGATTGGTTTTGTGTACCATGTACGACGATTACATTTGCATCGCCAAGATTTTGATGCTGGTTACGATAGATTTGAGCGCTACGCACGGCTTCTTGATAGTCTTGAAAATTACCCAGTGAATTGCCAGGATTGAAAAAAATAGTTTCGGACATAAGAATTACCACCTTTCTAAACCAATTATACCGTATTTAAAATTAACTGTATCTTTATTAAAAGTTTACATTTATAATTATAAGAAATATTTTAGCAAGCAAGCAGGAGAATTGAAATGCATCATTTATGGCAACAAATTACACGTAAAGAAGATCCGCAAAGATTACAAAATCATGATGCACAGTTAGAAGCACACATGACGACGAAAGATTTGTTGGGTTTAGGTTTAGGAATGGTGGTTGGAACGGCAATTTTTACGCTACCGGGGATTGTAGCAGCAGAACATACCGGCCCGGCTGTAGCCCTTTCCTTTATCGTGGGGGCTTTGGGAGCCGGGCTAGCGGCCCTAGCCTATGCTGAAATGGCAGCTACTTTACCGGTAGCTGGTTCGGCATTTTCGTGGATTGGAGTGTTGTTTGGTGAGGGGTTTGGCTGGATTGCTGGTTGGTTAATGCTATCGGAGTATTTTTTGGCAATTACCTTTGTGGCTTCCGGCTGGTCGGCCTACGTTCAGGGCTTTTTAGGGGAATTTGGGTTTCACCTGCCGGCTTTTTTATCTTCAGGATATAATCCTAAAACTGGTGGGGTTTTTGATATTTTTGCTGCGTTGGCGATTATTTTAGTGGCGATCTTACTAACTAAGCGCTTGCGAGGAGTTAATCGGGTTGAGAATTTGTTGGTAGTTTTAAAAATTGCAGTAGTGCTGCTCTTTGTAATCGTTGGAATAACTGCAATTCATCCCGAAAATTATCATCCATTTCTTCCAGCCCACAAACCAGGCACTTCCTTTGGAGGAGTGACCGGCGTGATGGCCGGGGCTGCTCAGATTTTCGTGGCCTATGGAGGCTTTGATGTGATTGCCTCGAATACAGCAGAAACTAAGGATCCTGGAAAAAACATGCCACGTGGAATTTTAGGAACGCTTTTGATCGGAAGTAGCTTGTTTGTGGCGGTTTCATTGGTATTAGTCGGGATGTTTAGTTATCAAAAATATGCCAATAACCCAGAGGCTTCTGCTTGGGCCTTACGCCAATCCGGGCATCTACTTACTGCCAATTTACTAGCGGTAGTGGCGATTGTCGGCATGTTTGCTTCCCTGATTGGCACCCAGTTAGCAAGTTCGCGCCTAGTCTATGCCTTTGGCAGGGACGGCATGTTACCAAAGCGTCTGGGTCGCATTAATCACAATCATTTACCAATCAATGCTTTGTTGGTTGTTACCATTGCGGCTGTGGTTGTCGGTTCAATGTTACCCTTCACCTTTTTAGCTAATTTGGTTTCTGCTGGGACGTTAATTTCGTTTATCTTTGTTGCACTTGGAATCTATGCGTTGCGTCCCCGTGAGGGAAAAGATTTACCACTTCCCAAGTTCAGAATGCCATTTTACCCCGTCTTACCAGGAATTTCAGTACTGGTCTCACTAGCAATTTTTCTGGAGTTAAGTTCAGATGCCAAAACGTTAACTGCCGTTTGGTTTGTGATCGGGGTTGTAATTTATCTGTTATACGGTAAAAAACATTCTAGCAATGCGACGGAAACAGAGCCAAAGGAGTTGAAATAATGTGAATAGCAGTTTAACTGCCAAAACAGGAATGAAGGATACGATTCCCACCCTTGCTGGGTACATTGGAGTTGGTTTAGCTTTTGGAGTAGTAGCGAAGGCAGCTGGTTTGAGTGTATTTGTGATTATTTTAATGTCAGTGGTTACTTACTCAGGAGCTGCGCAGTTTGTGATTGTTAGTATGCTGCTGGCCGGGAGCACCTTTTTTGCAATTTTAACGTCCGTTTTTTTATTATCAACACGGATGTTTTTGATGGGCATGACAGTCGCTCCCTTTTTAAACCAGGAATCAATGACGAGAAATATTATCTTAGGATCTCTATTGACCGATGAAACCTTTGCATTGAGTATGAATAAATTAAACTATACGAACCGAACCTTGTCATTTCCATGGCTTAATGCGGCTAATCTGTTAGCATATAGTACTTGGATTGTTGCTTCGGGGTTTGGCGGAGCATTGGGAAGCTTGATTCCAAACCCCAGCCAGTTCGGAATGGATTTTGCTTTCTTGGCGATGTTTATTGGGCTCTTATATTTGCAAGTGGCGGCTGATCGAACGATTAGTTTAACGCTACAATTGATTATGATTTTAATTGTTTTGGGGCTAGTTTATGTTGGTTTGATTTTGATTCCCAGTAACTTATTATTAATCATCGTGACCTTAATCGGTTGCGGAATGGGGGTGGCTTTAAAGCATGCCTTCTTTTAATTTTTTATTGTTAGTGATACTGGGGTGTGGAGCGGTAACTCTATTAACTCGAGTGATCCCATTTATCATCTTAAAAAAGATTAACTTGCCACTTGGAGTTGTTCAATTTTTGAGCTTTGTTCCAATTGTAATTATGGCAACGCTTTGGTTTGAGGGGCTGTTTATTCAACATTTAGGTCATTTGCCAACCATCAACTGGCTTAATGTTGCTGCTTCGGTTCCAACGGTTATTTCTGCAGTGATTAGCAAAAACCTCTTGGTAATTGTGATTGTTGGCATGATTTCTTTGGCACTTTTACGGGTGCTGTTGTCCTAGTGCTGATTGAAATGGCCAAAATAAAAACCAGTTGATTTAGATTTATTTCTAAATCAGCTGGTTTTTATTTTTGAGCTGGTTTTAAAACATTTTTAGCAATAAAACTCGCATATTTGCTAGATCCAGATTGCGTGGGGTGGGTTTGATCGGAAGCGAGTAAGCCGGAATGATGACTAATGTATTCATTCCAATTAATAATTCGGAGATTGCGATATTGTTTTTCTGCAGCAGCTAGCTGCATATTGACAGAATTTTGCCATGGCTGGGTGGGAACGTGGACGTTAATCCAAAATACCTGACGCTTATCTCCGATAATTTGCATGATCTCATTGATCGTATCAGCGGTCACGTTACCGTTGGTACCTAATCCAATGATTACATTTTTACCAAGGAGACCACGATCTGACAAGCTTTTAATTGTTGGAATACCAGCTTCTGCTTGACGAGCGACCTGGGCATCAATGTAGAGTTTTGGGAAGATGGCCTGCAAATCATCACGACCAGCTAGCATCACCGAATCTCCAATTGCACTGCCGGAAAGATTTTGCGCTACAGTTAGTTGTTTTGCTGTCAATCCATTTTTCTTAACGGCTTGTTGGTCTCGTTTTGATCGTTGAACGGCCTTCCCCTTTTTTATCTTTTGGGCGAGTGCTTGATTATGTTGTTTTTCGACATTAGCATTTTTTTGAATTCTTTGGGCTAGTTGGGAATGGTTAGCCTGCTTAGGATTAATGGTGGTAGACTGGACAATTCCAAAGAGACCGATGATGGCGATGATACTCAGAATTAAACTTTGCCAAGTTAGCCGGGGGAGCAACTTGAGAAGTTGAGAAAACCAGCGCTGATAGTCATAATGACTGAAGGGAACTTGAACAAAGCGATACGACAATTCTGAGATGCTGATAATTAACAGCAATTCGATTAGAGCATAGCTAATGGGATGGTTGGCAACGTTCTTAAACCGAGCTGTAAAGAAGACAAACACGGGTAGTTGATAAACGTAAATTTCATAGCTACGCGAACCAAGCCAATTGAAAACGGGATTAGTTAAGAACCGATTCCAGTGACTAGTGTTAGCTATAACAGCCCACATTAACAGCACGGTAAAAATTGAAAATAGCAACATCCCACCATGGTATAGAAAGGCGGACTGGGCATGAACCGTCAAACCTAGAATTAGCATACCGCTTAGCCCAATGAGACCGACAATATCAAAGAAAAGCACTTGGTGTTGTTCAAAGTGCTGAAGTTTCCGCTTGCTGGGCCAAACCATTGCTAATGCGGCACCTAAGAGAAGAGAGAACATCCGAGTATCAGTTCCATAATAAATTCGACTAGGATCAGTTCCTGGTTTGAAAAGCAAGGCCATCAAAATAACGGAGATAATTGATATTCCGATGGTAATCAAGAGAAGTCCGCGATAAGGGCTGTGATGCGGTCGAGAAGATCCTGATAACGATAATCCTAAAATTACAATTAGGGGCCAGACAAGGTAAAATTGACCCTCGATGGAAAGCGTCCACAGATGAGTAAAGGGAGACTGAGTGCCAGCGAATTGCTGAAAATATGACTGTCCGTTGGCGATTTCGTACCAATTGTAAACATAGCTGAGGTTGGTAACGACGCTTTGCCACAGATTTGCTAGCAAGTTTGACTGAAAAATAGTGATGAAAGTGGCTGTCAGCAGTAACATTACTATCAGAGTTGGATAAAGCTTCTTAAGCCGCTTGTACCAAAAATGGCCATAACGAAATTTTCCCGTGGTTTCATATTCATGAAGCAAGTGATCGGTAACCAAATAACCAGATAGGGTCATAAAGACGGGAACTCCTAGGTAACCGCCACTAAAGATGGTTGGATTTAAGTGGTAAAGAATGACGCCAATAACTGCTAACGCCCGCATTCCAGTAAATCCGGTAATGAATCGATTTTTTGAAAGCTTAGGTTCCATGATTGAAAATCCTCAATAGTTAGAATTATGTAATCGTAAAAATTTGATTGCAAGTTGCTTTAATCACATCTAATTATACGATATTTATTGGTCTGTACGGGGGAGTGGAGTTAAATCTAAGGGAAAAATAAATAACCGTTCTTTCTGATTGATGATATGGGGATTTTCATCCAGTTAAATGGCAACAATTAAAAAAAGGACCACTGCAACTAAGCAGTGGTCCTTTTTTGCTAGATTTAAATAAAATTAATGATAACCATGATGATGGGAACAACGACAATGAAGAGTACGGAAGACGTAACCACAATGTTTGTGGCAAATTTGACATCACCATGATAAGTGTCAGCGAGAATGGGAAGCACGGAAAGTGCTGGAGTAGCTGACTGGATAATGAGAGTTTTCTGGAAGGTACTAAGCATTTGGATACCAAAGACTTTTAGTCCAATTAAAATGATAATTCCCATGATGATGGGAGAAATAACGAATCTCCCTAGTAAGGTCAGTACCACATCTCGATCCAGCCGCATATTTTTAAGTCCAAAGCTACGGAGCATAATTCCAATATAGATTAATGCTAGTGGAGTTACTAGCCCTCCAATACTAGTTAAGGTACTGGTAACAAAGTGGGGTAATTGAGTAGCCGCTTGTGGCCAAAAGAAAATAAACGGCAATGCAACAATGAATCCCCAGAGTGGCACTGGTAGCAAGTGGTGCCAGTCGAATTTGACTTTTTGATTGGTGGGATCATCAGCAGCAATGATCCAGACGCCAACGGTCCAGATCACGATTGTATTGACGATGTAATAGACCAATAAATATGGGACAGATGGTTCTCCAAACAGTGCGACGTTCAAGGGTAGCCCAATGAAAACGGTGTTAGCCCCGTTAATGGCAGTCATCATTAGACCTCGACGTCCAGGTTTTACCTTGAATAATTTAGTTTCGAGCCAAGCTAAGAGATAGCCAATAATAATGGCTAAAATGACGTAGATTAAACCAGTTGAAAGAGTCGCTAACTGAGCTGGTTTGAACTTTTCCAGCATGGCCATGAAAATGGAAGCTGGTAGAGCAATGTTCATAATTAGTTTGGAAAGAGCTCCTGAAAACTTATCATCAAACCAACCCTTGCCCTGGCAGATATAACCAATGACAATCATAATCATGATTGAGAGTACACTTTGAATCGATGTCCAAAAAATTGTCATAATTTTGCTTCCTAATAGTTAAATTATTCCCGTTATTTTATTGGGAACAAATTTAGTTTACCACAAATAAACGAAGCAATTGTCATTTAGCTTTAGCACGTGGAATATTTATTTAAAAAGCAAATTTGGACTATTTGATGAGCCGAAAGCGTTGATTATCAGCAACATAATCCTTCGTAGCAGCAGGGGCTTCAATCGAGCCAAATGGCATTTCTGCCCGAAGCCGCCAATTTTTCGGAATTTCAAATTCACGTTGCACTGCTTCGTCGATCAGTGGATTATAGTGCTGATTGGAAGCACCGATTCCCATCTCCGCTAGTGCCATCCAAACCGCATAGTCGGCAATGCCTAGTCCCTGTTCGGACCAGTCATAAAAGTTCTCTGCATAGTTAGGGACGTCCGCTTCCAGTTTCTTGATCACGTCAGTATCTGTAAAGAGCATTACGGTGCCAAATCCAGATTTAAACGAGTTGTTGATTTTGTCGGACGTTTTTTGGAAAGCTGCTTCACTTTTTGCAATTGCATGTAGTTGCTCTAAAGTGATTTCCCATAGTTTCTGGTGAGCAGTACCGGTTAGAACAACTGCTCTAACTGATTGCGAATTAAAACTGGTAGGGGCCTCACGGACGGCCTTTTTAACAACATTGAAGATTTCTTCGGGGGTTTGAGATAACTTGTTTCCAAGGGCATAGATCGAACGGCGCTGTTGTTGTAATTCATAAAAATTCATTGGTAAGACTCCTTTAGATGGTTAAATTTGTTTCTAAGCCATTGTAACTGGTTTATCTTTGAAAATGCATGTGATTTGCTTACTTTTTATAAGTTGTGTAATTTGGTGCGCTTTTAGGTGCAATTGAAATGATGGTAATGTAAAATAGACACGTGTCTATTTTTTGTTGATGAAAGGATGAGGTTTTAATGAAAAAACATGGAATTTGTAGTAAAGCTGGTTTGGTTGCGATCGGGGTAGGGCTATTTATGTTGCTGACCTTCGGACAATCATCAAGCGCTTCTGCTAAAACAACGCAACAATCGGTGGCGTCCTTTAACAAGGTAAAGGTTAATCTAGTTAGTAATGATTTAAAAATAACTACCGGGGATCATTTTAGTGTTAAGACTACTAATGACAAACGCTTGAAACCACGGATTGAAGTTAAGGATGGAACTTTGCAAATTAAAGCTTCCAAGAAGCAAGCACAGGCTAACCAGCACAATAAGTGGGCTACTGTGGAGATTACGTTGCCAAAGGGTCAGCAATTAGAAAATTTGGAGTATCAAAACGTTAATGGCGATCTATATGTCGATCAACAAGAGATTGATAAAGCCAATCTTGAGTCTAATACTGGTTCGGTAAAAATCAAACGAAGTACTATCAATCAGGGGTCGACCGTTAGCTTGGATAATGGGGGTTTGACGATCACTAAGGGTCGCTTAGAAGGAGGAGTCTTTAACCTTAAAAATGGTAATTTGCAGATGCATAATGTGAGTCAGCGAGGGACTACTAAAATATCCAATAAAAATGGTGATAATGAAGTTATTGGGGCAAATCGTAAATCCGGGTATGCTTTGAAAACTAACAATGGTACGAACAAGTTATTTAAAAAGACTACCGATGATCATCAGCTGACCCAGAAATCGAAAAATAGCAATCAATTGAGTTTGACAAACGAAAATGGTGATAACACTATCAAGGAATAATAATCAAAAAAGCAGCCCACCGGATAGGTAGGGCTGCTTTTTTTATGAGCGATTTAGATGACGATGGCGATATTTCCAGAATTGGTAAAGTAGCCAGCCGAGCAAGCAAACTAATAACAGTAGTTCCAAAAAGCCAAGCAACATTTTAGAAATATTGACCGGGTTACTAGTTACAAAAACAACATTTGTAGTTAGTTGATTATGTGGTAGTAGGGGGAAAGGAGGTTGATTTTTAATCAGTAATTTACCAATAATCTGATTTTTAAGAATGGGTGCTAATGGGGTTTGAAAAATCTTGCCATGTTCATTAGTAACAAAATCTGTTTTTAATTTGTCTCCGACGGGCAACCAATATGTTTTGGATTCGGCTGGTTTAATTGCTGTGGTGGTTTTTTTCCCGTTGGGGATGTTGATACTTTTGGTCGGTAGAGCATTCCTACTCGCCGAATGGGGTTGTAATTTTTGTTTAATTTGTTGCAGTAAACGCTCGGTTTGTGAGAACCGTTCTCCTTTCGGTGCATCTAAGATTACCGTAATAATTCGAGTTTGTTTTTGGGCTCCTGTACTAACAAGACTTTCACCAGTGGCATTAGTACCAGTCTTGAGTCCATCGATTTTAAACGGTTGACTGCTTCCAATTAGTTTATTTGTATTTTGATAATTTTGAGTCTCCCAGTGAAGTTGGGGTTGGTTAGTAATTTGGAGAACCTGGGGATATTTTTTTATAAGTTGTTGGCTTAGAATAGCCATTCCAGTTGCCGACATCTGATTAGTAGTCGTTGGTTTTAACTTAGGATTGCTTAGTGAACCAAGCTCTTGATTGTTTAGACCACAAGCATTGTAAAGTTTAGCGTCTTTGATTCCCAATTTTTGAGTAGTTCGTTGCATCAGCTTGGCAAAATTATTGGAATTACCAGCGATCCGATTGCCGAGCGCCATCGCAGCGGCATTTGCTGAACAAATCAAGCTGGCATTTAAAAGGTCTCGGACGGGATAACTTTTCCCAGCTTGCAGTGGGACGTTGGTAAAGTTTGTATTTTGACTCAGCTGAGCCTCTGCCGGCGAGATTTTTACGGGAGTGTCCCAGTGTAAATGTTGGTGCTGAATTTCATTTAAGACAATGTAGGTTGTAACTAACTTGCTAAGCGAAGCAATTGGAACGAGATGGTCTGGGACTTTTTGGTAAATAATTTGACCACTAGTGGCATCGATAGCGAGGGCACTTTTGGCAGTGATACTTGCATCCTGCGCAAGCACCGGATTAGCCGGTTGGGCATGAGAAATAATAACGTTGGTTGTACTAATTGCCACTATCGTGGTTAGCAAACAAATAAAAACATGAGTTAGGGAAAACTTTTTAATGAAGACCAAAGCAATCATTCCTTTACAGTAAAATTTAAGGACGAATTATTAATTTACTATGTATGTAATAATGCTAATAATTAGATAACACCTATAACATTAGCATAGGGGTAGTTTTTGGTAAAGGGTCTCAGGTTTACTTAGGTTAAATCCAACTAGAAAAAAGTCCCGATCCTTAATCCTAACGTATCCAGGATTAAGGATCGGGACCAAACCGTGTAAATGTAAGTTATATTAATAATTTACTAGGGTAAAATAAAACGCAACCATTTAAATTTTTTGGCGTTATAAATTAACAAGGCACAGATAATATAAGTAATTACTGGCATGATCCAAACATAGCTAAAACTGGTATAGCTGACCTTGAAAATCTTCTCAAAAAGATGATAGAACAACGGATGTAAAATGTAGATTCCAAGACTAGTTGAAGCTAGTTTGGCAACGAAAGTAGCATGCTTATTAAGAAAATCACTCTTTTCTGCGCCTTTTTTGATAATTAAATAGATCCCCGTTGCGTAAAAGAATATGAACAACCCATTTCCGGCGAGTTTACCAAAATTCAAAAGATTCAAACAAATCGATATTAACAGCGCAGTTATACCCGCTCCCATTAAAATTCGTTGAAAATTTTCAGAGAAGTAGTTCGCTTTAATTAGGTAACCTAAAATGAAAAAACTAACGAACGAAGATGCGATTGGATTGATCTGGACGCCGTTTTCACCACCAATTAACTTGATTTTAAAAAGGGTGGCAATAAAGGGATACAGATAGCCACCAACGAAACCTAAGCCAGCTAGGTAGCATAATATTTTTTTGTGGTTATCTGCAAGAATGGCTAAGACGGGGGTAAGTAAGTATAGCAAGATGATGGCATAAAAGAACCAGAAAATATTTATAATATTGTTATTCAAAAAGCTAACGATAAAGTCACTGATACTGGGATTGTGGTGTGGAATTGGACCAGGAAAAGCAGTTTCTCTGATGTCATATAGATACCACAAAATGCTCCATGCAACTAGAGGAATCCCGACGCGTTTCCAGCGTTTGATTAGGAAAGTCTTGGTAGAATACTTTTGTCGATAGTCTAACAGCATTGCTCCGGAATTCATGAAAAATAGATAAACCGCTGGAATAAAGATCAATTGGATGATCCCATTTTTCAAGACCTGTCCATTAGTGTAAGAATACTGGGATGAATGTAGCATTAAAACAGAAAAAATTGCAATAATGTTAATAACATCGATGTAAATGATTCTTTTTTTCATTATAAGTTCCTATTTGTTGGTATTTTAATATAGTTTTAATACAACTGTAACAATCGCTTGTTAACAGTATATTATGATGTAAATTGTATAGAAAATATCAAAATTGTCAACTTAATAAATTACAATGTTAGCCAAATGGAGGCGTTTATGTTTTCTGATAATCGGGAAAAGAAGACAAGGTTCAAGATGTATAAAGCTGGTAAAGTATGGGTAGTTGCAGGAGCTACCTTTGTGACACTACTGGGGCTAGGAAATTTGGCTAGTCATGCTGATGATAGCAACCCAACTAATAAGATACAGCCAGCTCAAGTCACGACGCCGAAAGGTGAAGCGGTTGCGTCCAATCAGCCAGCGACTGCGCAAGTAGTTTCTGAACAGCAGTCCACTTCATCTACGTCCAAGCAAACTTCGGACGATTTAGCTAGCCAGACTAGTGCACCAGCTGAACAAAAAACGCCGGAATCACCTGCACCTGAGCAGACCACACCTCAGAATGATGATTCTCAACCGACAGCTAATAACGAAAAAAATGAGCAACAGGATCAGAATAATGATCGATCTCAAAATAACAGTGTTGAAAAAAATAGTTCTGATGCAAATAGCCATGAGCAACCGGTGGCTAAGCAAGATGATGATCAAGCCGGAGAGCAATCTGCTCAAGAAACAAACCAACCTAGCTCTTCTGATTCTCAGCAACCAACGACAAATGAGCAGTCAGAACAAGCTAAACCAGAGGTAGCTGCTGAAAAAGTAATTCCAGATGGCTGGAATAGTGATCATACTATGTACGCCCAAAATGGTCAGTATTTGAGTGGAGTTCACTACATTACGCCTGACAATACTTACTTTGCTTTTGACGCTCAGACTCATCAAATGGTGCGCAATGCCTACATTGAATCACAGTGGGGCATGTGGTACATGTTCGGTGGTGACGGTCGGATTGCGACCCGAGTAACACCGTACATGGGGACGTATTACTACTTTGATCCTAGTACGTATCTCCGAGTTGATAATGCCTACGTGGAGTCACAGTGGGGCATGTGGTACATGTTCGGTGGTGACGGTCGGATTGCGACCCGAGTAACGCCGTACATGGGGACGTATTACTACTTTGATCCTAGTACGTATCTTCGAGTTGATAATGCCTACGTGGAATCACAGTGGGGCATGTGGTACATGTTCGGTGGTGACGGTCGGATTGCAACTCGAGTAACACCGTACATGGGAACGTATTATTACTTTGATCCTAGTACGTATCTTCGGGTTGATAATAACTACGTGGAATCACAGTGGGGCATGTGGTACATGTTCGGCGATGATGGTCGGATTGTAACGGGACTTCGTGACTGGTTTGGCTCAACGTATTATTTTGATCCAAGCACCTATTTAAAAGTAACGAATGACGTTGTTAATGTTGGCAACAATACCGTTGCTTACTTTAACGACTGGGGACAACTAGCTTACAAAACCTCTAATTCGTTTATTGGGTCGTTACTAAGCGGAGCCATTCAAACGTGGAAACAATATGGGATTTTGCCAAGTCTATCGATTGCACAAGCAATTTGTGAGAGTAGTTGGGGTAATGCTGCTCCAGGCAATAATCTTTTTGGAATCAAAGGTTCATATAATGGAATGTCCCAACTTTTGTGGACTTGGGAAGTTTATAATGGGCGTTCCGTTCACATTCAAGACTGGTTTAGAGCTTATCCTAGTTTGGCCGAAAGTATTCAAGATCATGGACGTTTTCTCTATGTAAACTCGCGGTATTCGAACCTACTATGGAATCGAAACTATGTTGATGTTTGTTATAAGATTAAACAAGATGGTTATGCAACATCACCAACTTATGCTACTACTTTGATTAATATCATTGAGTACAACGGTCTAAACTGGATTGACCAAGCACTTTAATTTAAAACCCAGGCAGTTATCAGTAATGATAACTGCCTGGGTTTTTTAATGGTTTATTATACTAGTTTTTTTAGTTGTTTTTTCACCAGCATCAAGCAAAAACAGTAGTTACTCGTGGCCGATGAAAAGGTTGGCAAGTAATTTATATTAGATTAATTACAGTGGTTTAATAATGACAGGAGTTCCAATTTTATTTTTTTGGGAAAAAGTTTTATAAAAGTAAATATTATCGGGGAGACTCATCTGAATGCAGCCATGTGAATTTAACTTGCCAAGGTTTCCCTGACGACTCATAATAGGTTGGTTTTGTGGGTTCATCACAACTGAATGAAAGAGGTAAACACCATTTCCTTTAAAGCTAATAAAGTTTCGAGCCCCCTCATCAATACCTGGCTTATTGTTGTAAAACCAGGTACCATGTTCAGGTTGAATGGCAAATTTACCGACTGGAGTCCTGGTGGTCTTTGTATCTTTCCCGGTAGAACAGAGAAATTGTTCAATTAGTTTATTTTTTTGATAGACATTGATAATTTGTTTTTTTTGATCAACAACGATTTTTAATTCAGTAGCTGGTACATTAGTTAGGTCGATATATTTCTTCCCGGTGGGCTTGGTCCAGTCGACGACCCTTTTACCATTTAGCTGGGTATGGCTTGGAGCAATTAGGGGTGGTCGCTTGCAAGCATCGGCTGGGACAGCTCCAATAACGATGCCTAATAACCCGACGATTAAAATTAAATATAGCTTTAATTTATGCACAGTGGTGCTCCCTTAGAAAATCAACAAAAACATTCACTAAATAATAACACATGTATTGAGTATATTGTACAACATCGAATTAAAATATGAAATAGTTTTTGTTAATAAATGTTTTATAAACACTTCAATTATTATTTTTAATTCTAAGCTTTATAATAGAACAACAAAAAACCACGCACTGAAAATTATTTCTGACGTGGTTTTAAAATTTTTTACTTATAATAAGACAATTAAGATGCCAAGCAGGATAAGATCTAGTCCAAAGAGAAGCCCGCTACGTAGTGAAAACAGCTGATTTTCATGCCAAATACTCCAAGCTAAGGCGCCACTGGCTGTAATGATGGCAACACTTACCATAATAATTAATTTAGCTAAAACAGCTGATGTTCCCATTGTGGACTCTCCTAATTAATTTCCATTTGATAGGCAAAACGATCGTCATCTTCAACTTTGGTGCAAATCACGCCCCGTTTTTCAAAGCCACTGCTAAGAATAACATGTTGCATTCCCTTGTTTTTGGGATGGGTATCGATGCGGACATCTTTAAAGCCTAACAAACTAGAAACCGTTAACAGACCACTGATTAATTTTCCAGAAAGACCCTGTCCGCGGTAGTCGTGAGAGACAGAAACACGGTGAATAGCCGAATAGTGAGCTTCAACACCATTTTTCCAAGTGCCTTCCTTCATATCTAAATAGTCAGGATCTAGACCGAGATGTAGTGTTGCAGAGCCAGCAACCGCACCGTCAACGTCGATTACATACGAGACACTATTATCAATATCCTTTTTGATATCTTCCGGTGAAGGATAAGCCCCTTGCCATTGGTTAATGCCTTGTTCTTTTAAATATCCCCGTCCAGCATCTATAATTTCACAAATTTTGGGAATATCCTTTTCGGTTGCCTTGCGAACGTAAACTCTCGTCATAATGTACACTTCCTAACTAGTTTAAATTAACAAATTTAAATTATAGCTAATTCCAGGTGGTTTTACAACAAGAAAGCTGTTTAGTTTTGGATGAAGTTCACTGCAAAGAATCAGCTAATCGGGTCGGTGGAGAGTCATGGCCATCCCCATGCCACCACCAATACAGAGCGTGGCTAAACCGCGCTTCTTCTGCGTGTTTTTTAGTGCATTAATTAGTGTAATAACAATTCTTGTTCCGGAGGCTCCGAGAGGGTGTCCAAGTGCTAAAGCCCCTCCATAAATGTTTAATCGGTCAAGATCCAGTTTCAATGCTTGGCAAACAGCAAGACTCTGGGATGCAAAGGCTTCATTTAACTCCACTAAGTCAAAGTCTGAAATAGTTTCATTAGTCTTTGCCAGTAGTTTTTGAACAGCATAGGTAGGCGCATAACCCATGATGGCTGGGTCACAACCAGCCTCGGCATAATCATCGAGAATCGCAAGGGGCTCAAGGCCAAGCTGGCTGGCTTTGGTAGCACTCATTAGGAGGATTGCTGCTGCGCCGTCATTGAGCCCAGCAGCATTGCCAGCGGTCACGGTTCCGCTGGTTTGAAAGACGGGTTTTAATTGTTGTAACTTTGTTAGACTAGTTTCGGGTCTAATTGCCTCATCAGTTGCAATAACTTGAGTTTGACCGTGGTGAGGGTTGGTAATCGGAACAATTTCATGCGAAAAAATTCCTGCACTATTTGCAGCAGCGGCTTTTTGTTGCGAAGAAAGCGCAAAGCGATCTTGAGCTGCTCGGTTAATTTGGAAACGCTGGGCAACTTGCTCGGCGGTTTGTCCCATCGGCTGGTTGGTTTGATAATCATTCAAACCATCACTTTCTAAGCTGTCTTCCAGTGTAAATCCGCCAAATTTATGACCCCCGCGGACGTGTCGGTTCAAGAAGGGAGCATTTGACATACTTTCAGTTCCACCGGCAATAACGACATCGCAGTCACCGCACTGAATAGCCATTTGTCCAAGTCGAATGGCCTTTAACCCCGAGCCACAAACTTGATTAATGGTAGCAGCGGTACTTTGGTTGGGGATTCCAGCCCCCAATTCAATTTGCCGGGCGACATTTTGACCACCACCAGCTTGAACAACGTTTCCAAAGATTACTTGATCAACGTGACGAGGGTCGAGCTTTGTTTCAGCAAGAATGGCTTTGACCGTGATTATTCCGAGTTCAACCGATGAAAAATCACGCAGTTGACCGTTGATTTTTCCAATGGGGGTGCGTCGTGCGCTGACGATTACAACTTTTTCCATGAAAAGACTCCTTTAAAATTTTTCCTGAGGTTCATTATACCGATAACTCGATTGATAGTATAATGATGCGAAAGAAAGGATTGATAACAATGGATCATGAACCCCAAATGCAACAAGTAGAACAAACCATCAATACCTGGCTGGCGGCGCTAGATCAAATGCCAGCTATGTTGCAACTGACGGCTACCCAATTACAGGATGTTCATGCGATTGTCGATAGCTTTAGTCAGATTACATTAGGAGGCTATCAGCGAAAACCAGCTACTTGGGATGATCAGCTAGTTGCAGATGTGATGTTTTCTCGCTTTGTTTTGGTAATGGAAGACGATGAAAAAACGGCAAAGCTGTACCAAATGATCCCTCAGGCACTAAAAAGTTTGTTCAGTTATTTAGGAAAACAGGGACTTTTACCAAATGCCCAACATTTGATTGATTGGGTTAACATCAATGCTCGGGGGCTTCAGGACCTTTCTAATCCACAGCTAGATCAATTTTATCGTGATTTAGTTGCCGCCATGCGACGTGAGGGAGTGGTTTTTTCTGACCGAGCAGCAGTACAGAGCTTTACGCAGCAATATTTGGAACAACACCCGCAAGCGGGAATTAAATTGGACCAGGAATGATTGACAGCAAATTTAAAATAATAGTGAAATAACTAAATTTTTTTGCTAAAATGATAAGAATAACTTAAGCACAAGGCTTCAATGCAAAGCTGCTGTAACTAAATTAGGGGAAAATGAGGTGATTCATTATCAAAGTACTAAGAAAAATGAATGAAAAGGTAGACTATCATTTCTATGTTAGCAAAGATCAGTCGTTGAAAAAAACTTTAACGGTTAGAGATTTGCTAGCTTTAGGGCTGGGAACGATTTTATCAACATCTATTTTTACCTTACCCGGGATTGTAGCGGCTAAGTACACAGGACCAGCCGTTGTAATTTCGTTTATCATCGCAGCAATTGTCGCTGGGTTAGTAGCGATGAACTATGCGGAAATGGCTTCAGCACTTCCGTTTGCTGGTTCAGCATATTCGTGGGTTTCGGTCTTATTTGGTAAATTTTGGGGCTGGATCGTTGGCTGGGCCCTGTTGGCAGAATATCTGATTGCAGTGGCCTTTGTGGCTTCTGGACTGTCTTCTAACTTGCAGGGATTGTTTGCTCCCTTAGGTTGGCGGCTACCAAATATGTTTGCTTTTGCGCTTGGAGTAAACGGGGGAGTGATTGATTTGTTGGCGGTGCTGGTAGTGGCACTGGTAGCTGGCATCCTGTTCTTGGGAGATACCAAGAGTTCTCAGGTTGCTAAGGTTTTGATCATTCTCAAATTATTAGCGATTATTACCTTCATTGTGGTAGGAGCAACTGCGATTAAGACGCAAAATTACGTTCCTTTTATACCGAAGGCTCGTCCTAACCCCGATGGCTCCATTTTTGGGGGCTGGCAGGGGATCTATGCTGGAGTTTCGACTATTTTTCTATCCTACATTGGGTTTGATTCGATTGCAGCTAACTCGGCCGAAGCAAAGAATCCGCAAAAAACGATGCCTCGAGGAATTATCGGGTCACTCTTACTAGCAACGGGTTTCTTTGTTGGAGTATCGCTGGTGCTGGTTGGAATGTTTAAATACACTAATTATGCTAACAACGCTGAACCAGTCGGCTGGGCTTTGCGTAATTCCGGACATTTGTGGGTTGCCACGGTCGTTCAAGCCGTGGCAGTGGTTGGAATGTTAGTGGCCTTGATTGGAATGATGATGGCTGGTTCCCGATTGATTTATTCCTTTGGTCGAGACCAGATGATTCCAACTAAAATTGGGAAATTGAATCGGCATAATTTACCCAGCAATGCCCTCTGGATTGTGACAATTTTTGGAATCTTACTGGGGGGGATCTTTCCTTTTACCTTTTTGGCCCAGTTGATTTCTGCAGGAACACTAATTTCTTTCATGGCGGTTTCACTGGCCATGTATCCGCTTCGTAATCGGGAAGGGCGCAATCTGCCGATAGCAAGTTACAAAGAACCATTTTTCCCAGTGCTGCCGATCCTTGGATTTCTAGGTTCACTAGCAATCTTTTTAGCGCTGAGTTTTGATGCAAAAATTTACTCGTTAGTCTGGTTTATCGTTGGAGTCATCATCTACTTTAGCTATGGCATTAGACATGCTGACTCGAAACTACCGCCAGCTGAAACGACGGGAAAGCAACGCAATGAAAATAGCTAAAAAAGAGCCCGCAACTAACGGGCTCTTTTGTTAGTTAATGGTTTGTATCGTGGTAATCAGGAATGTATAATAATGATAATTTATTGCACTTATGAAGGGATGGCAGACATTCAATGAGCAAGCCAATCATTGTTCCATACAATTTCACCCAAACAGACATCAATACGAAAACTGATAGTGAGCTAATCGAAGAAGGTCAGCGGTTGGGAATTGATGCCGATCAGGCAACTATTGAGCACTTTACAGCGCATCGACGTAATCTTAAAAAAATCATGGATGTTCGAAATTCGTTGCTGTATAAGCGATTATTGAAGGTTAAACGCCAGCGAATGAGTAAGTCTGCTTTTGCTTTTTTTCGGGGCACCGTTGATTTGATGAACTATGATTTCGATCAGCTCTATCAAAGTGATATCCGAGTTTTAATTGGTGGGGACGCGCACCTTGGGAACTTTGGGTACTACGGTTCTCCTGAGGGCCAATTGTTGTTTGATATGAATGATTTTGACGAGTCTCATGTGGGGCATTGGGAATATGATGTTAAACGTTTGCTGATTAGTGCGGTTTTAGTTGCAAAACAGCAAGGCTTTGATATTGAAAAACAGGTGTTGCCGCACCTAGCTGTGGTCATGAAAACATATCTAAATACGTTAATCCATTTGCATGAATTGCCAGCAATTGAAAGGTTTACCGCAACCAATACTATGGAAAACATTGCCGCGACCTTTGATGTTTTAAATGGAAATAAGGATGCTTTCGATGATTCCTACACTAAGTTAGTTAGCAAGACCGTTAAAAAGGCAATCGGGAGTAATTCGGACTATGCCGTAAAGAAATACACGGAGTTGGTAGATGGGAAACGCCGGTTTATTGAGAAGGAACCGGTTACGGTCCACGTGGGAGCCAAAACCTATGGTCGATTAGCTAACGGCTATTATCGCTATCGCGGCAAATCGCGTAGCGATGTTCGTGAATTTTTAAGTCAATTTCATATTGTTGATATTGTTAGACATGTGGTGGGGGTTGGAAGCGTCGGAACCTTGTGCTATTTGATTTTGTTAGAAAATCCGAATGGTGACTACCATGTTTTACAAGTAAAACAGGCGTTGCCAATTTATCAAAATTCAATGGTCTATGTTGACAAGAAACATTCCCCTGGGGAGGAAATTGTAAACTGTCAGCGTGTTCTCCAAAGTTCTTCTGATACATTTTTGGGCTATTTTGATACAAAGAAGTACAGTTACTACGTTCGTCAATTCAAAGATATGAAGGGCTCGGTCAAACTAGAAAAACTGGATTGGGGTGCCTTTTGCGATTATGTGTCCGTTTGTATGAGTTTGTTAGCACGTGCTCATAGTCAATCGCCGACCTATCCCATGATTATCGGTTATTTACAGAGTCACGACTGGATGCTGGCGGCATTTGGTAAATTTGCTAATAATTATGTCAATCAGGTAGAGTTGGATTACCAAACCTTTATTAAAGGGGAGCACGATGGAAAATAATCAAATTTACGAATCCAAATGTGATAATCGTGATCTTAGCTGGCTGTTATTTAATCGGCGCGTAATCGAATTAGCTAATGAGACCACGACGCCCTTGCTGGATCGACTTAACTTTTTGGCGATTGCTGCTAATAATCTTGACGAATTTTATAGTGTGCGAATTCCGAGTCTGCAGAGTCAGTTAGAACTTACTAATGATGAAATTGAGAAAAAGTCCGGATTACGTTACTCTAAGATTTTAAAAAAATTACGGCATCGAAATGCTAAAAATTTCAAATTGCAGTATCAATACTATCGCCAGCTTCGAGATCGACTCCATGATGATCAGCTTTGTGAACTTACCAGCTATGCCGCTTTAGACCCACATAGTCGCGCTAGAGCGGATCAGATTTTCGATCAGCGGATTTTGCCATTTTTGAGTTTTACTACGTACGTTGATAATTACAGTTTAAGTTATTTAAAAAACAAACGGATGGGTTTAGCCGTTTTACTCAAAACCAAAACCAAGCGTAAAATTAGACTAGTTCCGATTCCGGAAAATTTGCAACGGTTAGTGAAAATTACTGATCCAGCTGGAAGCAAAGAGATTTTGGTTGAAGATTTAATGCGGAATAATCTTGCCAACCTTTTTGATGATGGTCAAATTGAATCGATTTTAACTTTTCGCTTGGTTCGTGATCTGGATGCAACCCTAGATGTTGAAAAGGATCGAAATAATAAAGATACCATTAGAAATTTGCGACATTATCTCGCTGATCGAGAGAAGGGTCGCATTACCCTACTTGAAATAGAAGAGACGGCACAAACGAATCCGGAGTTCGTGAAAGAATTTGTAAAGAAATTTAAGGTTGCTAATCAAGCGGTTTATCAACTAGCTGGTCCGCTAGATTTAACCTTTTTATTTCCGTTGGTTAAAAGCTTAAAGGCACAACATCCAGGATTGGCATATCCCCCCGTTCATGGGCAAATATGGTCAGCTTCAACTTCGATTTTACGGTATTTGGATCAGCATGATTTATTATTACAGTATCCATATGATAGTTTTGATCAATTTTTAGAGTTTTTGCGGGCAGCAATTGCTGATCCGAAAACGGTGGCGATTAAGCAAACCATCTATCGGGTCGCTGAACATTCCCAAGTAATCGAATTATTAAAACGAGCCGCACAGCAGGGAATTCAGGTTACGGTTATGATTGAGCTGCGGGCGCGGTTTGATGAGGCTAACAACCTGAAAGTGACTGGCGAACTTGAAGA
Organism: Fructilactobacillus florum DSM 22689 = JCM 16035; assembly: GCF_001436645.1. Classification (GTDB taxonomy): domain Bacteria; phylum Bacillota; class Bacilli; order Lactobacillales; family Lactobacillaceae; genus Fructilactobacillus; species Fructilactobacillus florum. The sequence goes on from NZ_AYZI01000006.1 coordinate 105,397, forward strand.
TGCTGGCTGTAACGTAGTATTTGGCAAGAAATATATGAAAGTTCACAGTAAGACTTGTTTAGTCCTGACGAAGGATGGTTCCCAACCAGAAGGGTACGTGCAGATTGGGACTGGAAACTATAATGAAGAGACAGCGAAGGGATTTGTTGATCTCAGTTTATTTTCGAGTCGTGCGGAGTATGTTAGTGATTTAGCTGCATTTTTCAACTATTTGGAACAACCGGTGGCAGATCCACCTAAATACCAAGTACTAACAGCTTCACCACATCGAATTGAGGATATGGTTATCCAAAATATTCAAAAGGTTAAGGCACATTACTTAAAAACCGGTCATGGACATATCTTTTTAAAAGTGAACTCACTAACGGATGTTGATGTGATTGCTGCTATTTATGATGCTGCACAGGTCGGCTTGCCGTTTCGTTTGATTGTTAGAGGGGCTTGTTGTTTGCAGACAGGAGTTTGTGGACCTAAGGAACAAATAGTGGTTTCTAGTGTAGTTGGCCAGTTATTAGAGCATAGTCGCATATATGCCTTCTATGATGAAACAACTTCAGTTTGGCTGTCCTCTGCTGATCTAATGACTAGAAATATGGATAATCGTGTTGAATTGGCAGCTCCCGTTCCATCAGGACCATTGCAACAAAAATTAGAACAAATTATTCAGATTTATAGTGCTGATGATGTTGATGGATTTTTTATGAATGAAAAAGGACACTACTATAAATATGAAAGTCCCAAAGGAGAATCTGCCCAGCACTTCTTTTTACAAGCAGCATTACCCCAGGATTCGTTAACAGGGACGCATTGGTGGAACCGCTTAGGGAAACTATTTCACTTAGTTCGGTGAACCATAAGCAAAAAGCGCAGACGGCTAATAACCGGTTGCGCTTTTTGAATTAGGTTAAAATGATTGCCAGCGCGAATGACGGTCGCTCCGGTTGTTATTTGAAGACGTTTGGTTTTAAACGTTGCAAGGTTTGGTTATTTAGGAACCAATAGAGCAAGAAAGACTGGATTGGAAAAGAAATCAAGTTTTTTAAGCAACGGATCGGTAGAAAATAAAAAAAAGAAGTTTTAGCCAGTATAGCGACCCAGAGGGAATTCAGACCAATGTTGATAATCATAGCGATTATTAACGAAACAAAAATAGTTCGCTTCAGCGAAATGTTTTCTTGCTGGTAGAACCAGATACTGTACCAGAGAGCCGCCAGGACGGCTGAAATGGTAAAACCAATGAAGTAGGGCTGACCGCTGAGCATTGTTGAAATAAAATCGATAATGACAGCAACGCCCATTGACCAAAATGGACCATACCACTTGGCAATTAGAGCCACGATTAGAAATGAGAATGTAAATCTGACGTTACTGTTACCGATCGCAAATCGATCTAAGACCAACTCGGCTGCCATGAGCAACGCAAGATAGGTCATTCCACGGATACTTAGAGAGCGTAACCCCCATTTTTTGAAACCATTAAACATATTGACATCTCCTGACTGGAGCTGCCACCAAATGGTGAGATTAGTGGCGAATGCGGAACAAGCATCGCAAGCTGTGCTTTTCGTCCAGCGTTCACATTCCGTTCCGCTGGCACTTAACGCGCGAGTTCCTACCCCAAAAATTTTGTACCGAGTAAGTGTAACATGTTTAACCAAAAGATGATAATGTTACACGATTAGTTGACAGTACGTAATATTTTTCGTATAGTAGTTGATGTCTTAAAGTTTGTTATTCCTAATTGGCTAATATTTTTTGAGATAAGTAGTTGACGAATCTTCGCCAACCAGGTATACTAATAAAGTTGTCAAGCGATTGATA
>NZ_AYZI01000007.1 GCF_001436645.1 Fructilactobacillus florum DSM 22689 = JCM 16035
TATCAATCGCTTGACAACTTTATTAGTATACAATGAAATTTTTAAGGTGTCAACAACTAATTTCATTGTTCCGCCACTTGATAAGACAATCTATCGCAAGCAGCAGAATTAATATTAGCAAGTCTAACATAGTTCGTCAAGCAATTTATTAAAACTTCTAACAAAAAAGGGACTTATAAAAATGCTTATCGCATTTCTACAAGTCCCTCTCAATAACTAAATCATTACTTTAGCTCTGGTGCATTCGTTTTAAAGTCCGGAACAGTTGATTTACCACCGTTTTGATCTACTAAACTAGTTTGATGTTTTCGATCACTTTGTTGTAATTGCTTAAGTGCATGCTTTTTCGTGTAATCGTAGTCTTTTTTATTAACGTTCTGATACCCTTTTAGCTTATGAAAACGTAATAAATCCCCATAAACAACTTTATCAGAGTTTGAGAGACTGTCGTTTACAAACCGCTGCTGTTCATCAAGTAATTTCTTTTGGCGATTATCTAAATCTAGCTCTTTACCCGTGCTGGAATCATAGATGGTGTTACCAGACTTAACAAACTGACTAGAAACAAAGTCCCCATTTCGAAACGGCACAATTTGTCGATTCTCACTACTCAAAAGATCATGACCAAATTGAATTGTATTATCGTTTTTAATCCCCAGTAGGTGCAACAATGTCGGTAGTACATCAATTTCACCACCATAAGTATGGTCAATATGACCATCCAGATTGCTACCATTGATCATGAATGGGACTTTTTGAAATTGAGCCAAATCATATTTATTAACACTCTTTTTCCCTAATAACTTCGCAATTGCTGGGCGATGGTTATTAGAGATCCCGTAATGATCTCCATATAAAACCACAACACTGTTTTTAGCCAGACCTGATTTTTCCAAATATTGTTGAAATTCTCCAAATGCCTGATCTAAATAGTGCGCTGTCTGCACATAGGGATCCACCGTACTGTCGCCAGTTTGCGTTGCGGGAAAATCCGTGTTGGCTTTATCAAGTTCATACGGATAGTGATTGGTAAGAGTAATCATCTTGGCATAGAATGGCTGGGGCAGTTGTTGTAGGTATGGAATGGTTTGGTCAAAAAAGATCTTGTCCTTCATCCCATAGCCAACGTTGTAGTTTGGTTTGTTTTTATAATAAGAATCGCTAAAGAAGTAATCATAGCCCCATGATTTATAGGTGTTATTACGATTCCAGAATGTTGGAACATCCCCATGGAAAGCAGCTGAGGTATAGCCACCGGCTTGGTGCAGAAGCGAAGGAGCTGCCTGAAAGGTATTCGAACTCCCGTAGCTAACCATTGCCGAGCCCTGAGGTAACCCATACAAAGAATTTTCTAACATCATCTCAGCATCAGATGTTTTTCCCTGTGCAACTTGATGATAAAAATTATCAAACGCAATGGTATGCTGATTATGATAAAACTTATTAATATTAGGAGTAACTTCTTTCCCATCAACTTTATAATCAATTAGAAACTGCTGAAAACTTTCTAAATGAATAATAAAAACGTTTTTACCCTTTTCTTTACCAAAGTAGCTAACATTGGGGGACACCTGGTTCTTTTTAATAAAGCTCTGGACGCTTTTTAGATCGGCGGCCTTAGCTTTACTCCGAGTCGAACTCTCTTTCTGTGTTTGATACACATTAAAAGCTGCATACTCATTTAATCCCAGATATTTAACAATGTAGTTATTATCAAAGGTCCGCGTTAGCAATCCGGAACGGTTTGCATTAGCAGCACTATATTCAGCAAACATCAGTAAAAATGAAAGGATGGTAATGCTAAAGGCATAACGAAATTTAAACGGACGCTTATCAATCTTAATGACCTTGAATAACAACAATAAAATCAAAATCACAATGTCAAGATAAACAATAAAATCGCCCGGTCGTAGAATTTCTAAGAAACTTTTCCCTAAATTGTTTTGAACATTTCCAGTTCCTTTAATAATCCCCAGTGAGAGAAAATCTGAAAATTCGCGATAGTATAAAATATTCGCAAAAATCCAAGTTGACTGCAAAAAATCAATAATCAGCATCAACCAATAGGCTAGTTTACCTCGAAAGTAAAGGGCAATTCCAAATAACAAAAGGGCGGACGGAATAGGATTAACCAGCAGTAAAAACTGCTGCATTCCCCCACTAACCCCCAGTGTAAAATCAGTTCGATACGTCAAATATGTTTTTAACCAAAAAAGAACGACAACCAGGAGATAAAAACCTATTGTCGTATTCAATCCAGCTCGAATTCGCTTAAAAAAACCCGCCATTCCTGCTTCCTCCAAAATCATCATGGTTCTTTTTGTTGTTGTAATCGTCGACTAGGACGCATCACTAACGCTACCGTTCCAAGGATCAAACCCAGATAGTAAGTTAAAATTCGCCATAAAATCATTGCTACCGCCAGCTTACTACTACTGGTAATATAACTGCGAAATAGCATTTCAAAACTATACTCAGCACCGCCTGCGCCCCCAGGAATTGGAAACATGGAAATTACTAAAAAGATCAGCACGTCCAAACTAGTTACCATCACAACGTTGGCCTGTGAGTATCCTAACGACCGCATAATAAAATATGGAATCAAGTAATAAAAGAACAATTGAAAAAACGTTACCACAAAAACTTTTAACATCAATTTCCACTGGTGCCCGATTCTAACACTTTCATAGTAAAATGTATCAATTTTTTGATTGATAGTGATCTGCCACTGTGAGAATTTTTCTGCGGTCACAAACCAGCGTAACGGTTTGATACAAACATTGACTAATTTTTTAGTAAATGAATGCCAGTACATCACCATCAGCAAACCAACAATCACTACCAAGTGAATTAAAAAGCCAAATACCACAAAAATCGCTAGAGTGTGAACCTTACCAACCAAATAATTAAAGCCAATGACTAGACTAACGATGAAATTCAAAACAATCATAGCCTGATACACCACAAACTTCATCAAGAGCGCTGACGTGGCCCGCCCTCCGTCGACTCCCGACTGCAATAACACTACTACCTGAGCTGGTTGTCCACCAGAAGAAAACGGAGTAATCCCGTTAAATAGTTGCTCTACCAGTGGAACCCGCAGTGCATCCCGAAAGGAAAAGCCTGGTGTGCTACTCGCAACCAGCATATGCGTCACTACTGCTTCTAAACCAAAATACAATAGAATGCAGCCGACCGCCACTAAAAGCCACCAGAGATTAATCGAGGCCAAATCATTAATTAGAACATCGAATTTAATGTCACGCACGGCATACCATGAAATTAACAAACCGAGCCCCAACATAATTATTAATGAAAAAAAGTTTCTTCTCGTCATGTGTGGTCCTTTCTTGAGGTACTCAGCGCAGCTTGTTGACAATAAAAATCGTGCCAGATTTGGGATAAGTGGGCTTCAGAGTATTCATCAGAAACCACCCGCGCCCGCTGACAAGCAGCTTGGTACTGGGAATCATCACTGGCCAGCCGATGGAGCTGAGTTCCCATTGCCACTACATCTTTAGCCGCCAAATAGTTTCCGGCTAAAATCTCGCGATATAGCTCTAAATCACGTAAAACTACCGGCAATCCGCACGCATAGGCTTCTAAGACCGACATGGGAAACAATTCATTATAAGATGGCAATAAAAACACATCCGCTAATTGGTAATATTCACGGAGCTGTGCCCGATCTAAAATTCCCGGAAAGCTCAAGTTAGCGGGCGGATTTTCAACCAATTGACTTAGCTCGTGATAGCCAGCCGTCATCGGACCAAAAGAAAAGCCTCCGACCCAGATAAACTGGTAGTCGTGATTGTCTCTTGCCAACTTGGCAAAGTCCAAAACACCTTTTCTAGTTTGCACTTGCCCCGTACAGATCACGGTAAAAGCATGGCTAGCATATCCATGTTTACGTCGCAAATCCGTTTTCTTATCCGGCGAGGCTGGATAAAATTCAGTTCGACTAACGAAGTTTGGAATATACTTGATTCGCTCTTTGGGAATTCCATACCGCGCTAGTTTAGGAATAAAAGTCGGATTTACTACTACAATTTGATCCATCCGTCGGTAAAAAGCAATCACATAGCGATCAACTAGCTGCCGAAGCGGCGTCGGCAATTTCAAACTTCCCCGGAGGGTTTCTGGCAAAAAATGGACATATCCAATTTTTCGACCACGATTTTTCATAAATGTTGATAAGTAAAAAGTCGGGTTAATCGTGTGATAATGACTAATATCTGAAGCCTGATAGTGGTTAACTCGTACTTCGAATTCCGTTGGGAAGTTCGTTTTCAACAACTGCATGAGCTCTAAATAAGCACTTCCAACTCCCTGTCCCTTTACTTTAGTGGCCGTTGAAAACATGTTGATTTTAAGCATGGCTACTCCTCGTCTTCGTCATACGCCTGGTAACGATTAATGACATCTTGATAGAAGGCCTCAATCTGATCAATAAAATACGTGGCAGAGATGTCGTGAAGTTTGTGTTGGCGTAACTCGGGCTTGTCTGGATAATGATCAGCGTGACAAAGATAGTCAACAACGGTCCTAACGAATTCGGCATCACTGGATACCGTCCTTCCGAGCGAAGCGTCGCTGATTAAATCATCCGCATAGGGGCTTTTGGCAACCACCACTTTGGTGTCAGCTGCCATTGCTTCAATGTAAGTTAACCCTTGCGATTCCGACTTCGAAGTTGACACAAATACATTGGCCATCCGATAGTAATCATTAACTCGTTCATTGACTACCTCTCCCGTAAATCGAACATGGTCTTGTAACTGCAGTTGTCGCACCTGCTCATGTAAATCAGCCTCAGCAGGTCCCTCACCCACAATTACTAAGACTGCTGTAGGAACTTGTCGCAAGATTGCCGGCATCAAGGCAATCAAGGCTCCTAAATTTTTTTCATACGCAAGTCTGCTCAGGGACAATAACACTGGCGTATTTGGTAAAAGATGTAGTTCAGCGCGCACATCTTTCGTTGCCTGCTCATGGTATTGTCGTAAATTAATCCCCGTAGGAATAATTCGAATCGGACTCTTTACCCCGTAGTCAGTCAGCTTATCTAAGACCCGTTTGCTGGGGGCCACAATTCCATCCAAATGATGACAAAACGCCAACGTTCCCTCTTTAACGTGGATTGGTTTCAAAAGCCGACCATTAGCCACGTAATGAAGATAATCTTCATACATGGTGTGGTAGGTATGCACACAACTAATATTTAAATTTTTTGCCACAAATTTACCAATCATCCCCATCGAAAATTCCGTCTGTGTGTGTACTAAATCCAAGTCGAGTTTTCTAGCGATCTGGGTTGCCTGAAACAAACCACGAATTGCAATCCGTCTCTCTGTAAATGAAATAAACGGGATGCTAGAAAAGCGATAGACGCCATCACTTTCATCGTCAGTCGCATGGGGATCGGTCGTCGTAAAAATATAAACCTGATTCCCCCGTCGTTCGAGCTCATCGCGCAGGGTTTTAATCGAAGTTGCTACTCCACTGACTTGCGGAAAATATGTATCTGTAAATAACCCGATTTTCAAGTGAAGTTCATCCTTTCAAGAACCAGCATAATAAAACAATTATATTGGTTTCCTACTAGCTTTGCAAATCATGAACTAAATAAAAAGAGTTGCCGAAGCAACTCTCACATCATCAGAAGTACTATTCAATTAAGCCTTCTTCTTTCATGGTTTTAGCAATCGCATCTAGAGCTTCGTCCGCATTATCACCATCAGCAGCAATGGTAACAACTGCGCCTTGTCCAACTCCGAGAGACATCACACCCATAATTGACTTTAAATTAACTGTTTTTTCTTCGTAATCTAGCGTAATGTTCGCATCAAACTTACTGGCAGTTTGAACTAAAAAAGTAGCAGGACGAGCATGGATACCGGTTTCAGCAGTAATTTTAAATTGACGTTTTTCCATAATAAACGCACCCCTTTATTAACCTTTGATACTTTAAGATTACCAATAACTACCATAAAATACAAGCTTTTAAAACAAGGATCCCTTTAAAAATCGTTAATTATCAGTCGCATAATGATAAACGACAACCCCGTCTGTAGCAGCTTCGCCAACAATTCGCTTACGGGTTTCATAATCCATGAAGGCTTGTTGAAAGTAAAAAAACTGGTCTGGTGTGACCGTAAGTGAGTCCAATTCACCAGTTCGTAATTCATCTAAGCGTTTTGTAAAGTCGGCTTTGGTCAGCACCATGTCTCATCCCTCCTTAACAACAGCTCCATCTTACCATAATTTTAATCGTCCTGCTGGTCGCAAAGCAAATTGCTTGTTGTTTCAAACAACCGGTAGTAAAATAGTTGAAAGTCAAGAAAGGTCAGATGACTTGATTCAACTTAGGAGGTTTCATTATGGAAGAACAAGGTGCATACGGCTTTGGAAATCTCGATGATTTCCTACGATCAATTCAAGGAGCCCGCATGAACGAAGGAAGTGGTTCACAAGCGGCTGCTAAGGGCAATCACAATCATAACAATAACGGAATTTTAAAAACTTATGGAACTGATTTAACGCGGTTGGCGCGCGCTGGTAAACTTGATCCCGTCATTGGACGTGATCAACAAACTGCTCGCGCAATTGAGGTTTTAAACCGCCGATCAAAAAATAATCCGGTCTTAATTGGGGAGGCGGGGGTCGGAAAAACGGCCATTGTCGAAGGATTAGCCCAAAAAATTGCCGACGGAACGGTTCCACAGAAATTACGCAATAAGCGGATCATCCAGATTGATATGGTTTCTTTAATTCAAGGAACTGGGATTCGTGGTCAATTTGAAAAAAAGATGCAACAGCTAATCAAAGAAGTTAAAGCTGATTCAAACTTGATTCTCTTCATTGATGAGTTGCATGAAATCATGGGGGCCGGGAATGCGGAAGGTGGTCTCGATGCTGGCAACGTGCTCAAGCCTTCTCTCGCACGAGGTGACTTCCAACTAATCGGTTCAACTACGCTCAAGGAATACCGTAATATTGAAAAGGATGCCGCCCTTGCTCGGCGCTTCCAACCAATCATGGTTAATGAACCATCAGCGGAACAAACGTTCAAAATCCTGCAGGGATTACAGAAAAAATACGAAGATTTTCACATGGTACACTACACTGATGGCGCCTTAAAGGCAGCAGTTAGTCTCTCACAGCGGTACATCAATGATCGTTTTCTGCCTGATAAAGCAATCGACTTAATGGATGAAACTGGTTCAAGAAAAAATCTCACTTTAAACATCGTTGACCCCCATGCCATTGAACAAGATATTGCCAAAACTGAGAAAGAGAAAGAAGCTGCTCTCAATAAAGAAGACTACGAAACAGCTGCGTACTTTCGTGATCGAGTCAAACAGCTCGAACGACAACGCCAGCACGGCACCCAGACCAGCAATCAAAATAACACCATTACTGAAAAAGATATGCAGCAGGTCATTGAAGAAATGACTGACATTCCAGTAGGTACGCTCGAAGAGCAGGAAAAGCAACAATTAAAAGAACTCGCTCCCCAGCTTGAGCAACACGTCATTGGTCAACCGGAAGCGGTTCAGCAGGTTACCAAGGCCATCCAAAGGAATCGACTCGGCTTCAACAAGAGTGGGCGACCAATTGGTTCGTTCCTCTTTGTTGGACCAACTGGAGTAGGCAAAACTGAGTTAGCCAAACAATTGGCTAATCAACTGTTCGGTTCAAAAGATGCCTTGATTCGCTTTGACATGTCAGAATATCGCGAACCCCAATCCGTTGCCAAACTAATTGGAGCTGCACCAGGTTATGTTGGCTATGATGAAGCTGGTCAGCTGACCGAAAAAGTTCGCAGGCATCCCTATAGTTTGATTCTATTAGATGAAGTGGAAAAAGCTCATCCGGATGTTTTGCATACGTTCCTGCAAGTGCTAGATGATGGTCGCCTAACTGATTCACAGGGACGGACGGTTTCATTTAAAGACACCGTTATTATTATGACCAGTAACGCTGGAACGACCGTTGGCGGTAACGTTGGTTTCGGGGCAGCTGCACACGGGCAAACGCACTCGGTTCTTAACAAACTCGGGGCTTATTTCAAACCAGAATTTCTTAACCGCTTTGATGGTATCGTCGAATTTAAATCACTTACCAAACCTGATTTACAACGAATCGTAGAGTTAATGATTACCGATGTTAATGATACGCTAGCTGACCATCATCTTTCTTTAGAGGTCGACCCTGCGGTCCGAAATAAATTAGTAAACCTCGGCTATGATCCCGCTATGGGAGCCCGTCCGCTCCGTCGGGTCATCCAGGAACAGCTGGAAGATCGAACCGCTAGTTATCTACTCGAGCATCCTGAAACTAAAGCTTTAAAAGCAAAATTAAATGCTGATCAGCAAATTACCGTTAGTGCTCGTTAATTGACCATGATTAGCTTAAAGTCAGAATTGTTATGATTCTGACTTTTTTGGTATCATAAGACTAAGTCTTAGGTCCCGATTGGAGGTTATTATCTTGTTTAAGCGCATCCGCCAGCGCTGGCGCAAACGACGTCAAGCACGAAATGCTCGACTAACATCATTAATCAAGCGCCCTGTCCTGCCACAAAACAACTTGGCGGTCCCAGAAAAACCGATAACTACCGTGTCCAAGCCGGTAGGCACATTAGTACCGGAAACTGCTTTTATTGAACCGCCCACAAAAAAGGCACGCATTTTCATTAACTATCAAGATGAGCAACATCGTCCGCTCCAGCAACCAGATATTTTCGTCAGTGAACTTGGTCAGCGCTTGCAAATTACGATTCCAGAAATTCCAAACTATTATTTCAATGCCATGACCGGGATTACCTCTCACGTAGTCCAAACTAGCCAAGTAGTCACCCTTCACTATCGCAAACAAACCGGAAAAGCCGTGTTGATCTATTGTTTTGACTTTGATGATCATCACTTGTTGAAGATTCCGACTTTTGCCGTTGGACCAATTGATACCGAATATTATCTTACCGCCCCGGCTATTGCTGGCTATCGACTCTATCTATGGGCTGGAAAATTGCGCGGACGCTTTTCAAAACAATCGCAAACCATCGTTTGTTATTATCGGCGCACAAACTGGCAACTAGTTCAACCAGTTAATTATCTCGTTACAATTACAACCACTACCTCCATCTATCCAGAACCAGAGCAAAATCAACCCCACCCAATTCGACTACCTCGAGGATCAGTTTGGAAAGTCTTCAAAGAAGTTCAGACTACCGAGACAACCTGGTTATTCTTGGGTGGAGCTGAATGGATCAAAAAATCTGCAACCAGGCGGCTGACTAGTCAGCCAAGCCTTTCACAATAATCGTCCGCATTCGGGCGATTTTTTTATTTGCTTTTCTGCGTTACATATTATATATTTTTCATATGAAATTATATTAATATTTAAACAAGGAGCTCTTCATGAATATTGGACTTTTAACTCTCACCTTTGTAGCCGTCAATCTCGATTTTTTCGTTATGTTACTATTTTTATTACATCGCCAGTCGCTTGCAACGGTACTAATCGGTTACTGGCTTGGTCTTATGACCCTACTAATCATCAGTTTTGTAGTTGGAAAAGTGCTAAGTACCTGGTTGCCAGAGTATCTTTTAGGTCTGCTTGGTTTCTTACCGATTTATCTCGCCCTTAAACCTGATGAACCCGACCAACCATCCCTGGAAAAAGCCGCCCCAGTGTTGGCCGTTATGTTGACTTACTGGTCGGTTTGTGCCGGGTGTAATCTAGCCATTTTTGTCCCCGTTCTAATCGGAATGTCACTTCCCGGTTTTCTTGCAACGATTGGATATTTTAGTATACTGCTGGTGATCATCGTGCTACTATTGAAATTAATCGAACAACAAAATATCATTCAAAGCGGATTACAGCGCTATGGCAACGTCCTGCTGCGAGTTTGCTATTTTACCATTGGATGTTACGTCCTTTTTGAAAGTGGTTTCGTAGCTCAGGCTTGGCACTGGATCATATCCATTTAAGAAGGTGATTTTAATCGATTCTCAAGCAATCATAGAAACTAGTGCGATCTTTAAATTATTGGGTAATGAGACCCGTTTAAATATCCTACTGTTGTTGGAAAAACAACCTCAAACCGTATCAGAATTAGTCAGTGCTTTACATCTAAAGCAGTCAAATGTTTCCCATCAGCTTGCCCAACTAAAACATCATCAGCTGATTGCTTCGACGCGTAGGGGTAAAAATCTCTTGTACAGCTTGCGCGATCCCCACGTCATTACGATGATTGAGACGACATATGAACACAGTGCCCATGTCATTCGCCATGAAGGGCATCCGTATCCATTCCGTGATCAACCCTAACCTAAAAAAACTCCGAATCCTATGAGATTCGGAGTTTTTTATCACAAATTTTTATCCATGTTATAAGTTAATTTTGACAAAGTCAGTCCCTTTGACATTAATTGGTTCATAAAACTATGCACCCGTTGTTCCATGATGTCCACCAAGCGTTGGTTTTGTTGCTCCAGATAGGCAGAAACTTGCTTGGAAGGTAGCTGATCCGCATGTGCTCTTGTCTTTGCCACATGTTCAATAAACATTTGCATCATTGCAGTTTTAAAATCACGATCCAACTGAATAAAATCAGCATAATGAGATTCTACTAGCATGGATAGCTTGCGATACATCCAATAAGCACTAATGTCATCCATCTCCAACGGCGTTTCGGCGTAACTAGGTGCCGTATTTTGAACATTTCCAAAAAATGGGACATAGGGACTAAAAGTTGGAATCCCAAAATTCAGCCACATTATTGCAGAACTCGTGCTTACTCCATCATTTTTCAGTTGTAATACGTGGGAGTTCTGTGTCCGGTTCATTGCAATTGGTCGATATTTAGTTTTGGTTGCTCCTTGACCGTGAGCAAGTGGGTCAAATTCCGTCTCATTATAATGGGAACTCAAAATAAACTGGACATCTTCAACTCGGATTTTGCGATCTGCGCGAAGGACAAAGGGCAGGTCTGCTGAAGTTGGGCTCTGAATTAAAGATGGCGTCAAGTAACGCTGCCCATACCAGACCCTCGGGGTATTATAATTACGATCTTTTTCATTGCTGGTCCCAAAGATTTTTCTGAAATTAAATCCCGTACGGTTTGGATTCAAATGATGCTGCTCCACAAATTCCTGCAACCCAGCTGACCACATAAAATTTTGAGGATCGGAGAAATCAACCGTTTGAATAGCAACTTGATTTGCAACTACCACGTAAGTATCGTCTGGAATCCGTGCAGCCACCCAGTGATGCCCAGTGACAATTTCCATGTACCAGATTTCATCATGATCACTAAACATTACTCCGTTACCTTCCGGAGAACCATACTGTTTAATCAGTTGACCAAGATACTCTACTCCTTCACGACTACTATGAATGTACGGTAAAACCACTGACGGTAGCGAATCCTCCGCAAGACCAGCGGGAACCCATGGATCATAAGCCAACGTGGCCGGATTCCCATAAACACTTTCTGTCGCACTCATCGCAACGTCAACTTCATTAAATCCACTTTCGGCGTACACCCCTTCGTTGGCATCATCAGCATTTGGCGTTGCTGAATATCGCATACCTGTTCGTGGCAGCGTTAGCCGAAAGCCATTTTGATTAGAAATCCATTGTCTCGTTTCATCCTGATACGCTGGATGAACAACAAATCTCTGGGGAGTCAACGGTAGGAAGGTATCATCATTTCGAGCAATCATTGTTGATCCGTCAATACTGGCATCCTTACCCACCATCACACTAGTACAAGCTGATAAAGGTTTCATTGATTTCCTCCTATAATTTAGAGGTCAGTTGGACATCGGGATACTTATCCTGAAACCAGCGTTCCGCAAATTTGTTTTCAAACAGAAATAAGGGTGCTCCGTTACGATCCTTTACTAAAATATTACGTGCTGAAGACATTTTTTCATCCAACTGTTCTGGATCAATCCACCGAGCAGTTTTGTGTCCTAATGGTTCTAGCAAAACATCGGAGTTATATTCGTTTTTCATTCTAAATTTAAAAACTTCGAATTGCAATTGACCAACCGCACCTAGAATGTACTGATTAGTCAGATACGTAGTATACAGTTGAATCGCCCCTTCTTGAACTAGTTGTTGAATTCCCTTATGAAATGACTTTTGCTTCATAACATTTTTAGGAGAAACGCGCATGAACAATTCGGGGGTGAACTGTGGCAATTTGGGGTAGGCTAGCGCTGCTTTGCCAGTATGAATCGTATCACCAATCTGAAAATTACCAGTATCGTAAAGTCCAATGATGTCACCAGCAACTGCTGATTCAACATTTTCTCGTGTATTCGCCATAAATTCTGTGACGTTCGATAGGCGCACTGATTTTTCGGTTCGACTCAAGGTTACATCCATTCCCTTAACAAATTCCCCTGAGCAAATCCGAGCAAAGGCAATCCGATCTCGATGATGTGGATTCATGTTCGCTTGAATCTTAAAAATAAAAGCAGAAAACTGCTCAGCAGTTGGTTCTATCTCCGTTGCAGTCGTCGTCTGGTGGGGGCCAGGAGCCGGCGCCATTTCCAAATAGGCATCCAAAAACGTTTGAACCCCAAAATTAACCAGGGCCGAGCCAAAGAAAACCGGGGTTTGTTGCCCCTGAGCAATCTTTTGTGCATCAAATTGATTCCCCGCCTCAGAAATTAAATCCATCTCTTCTTTTGCTTCTTGATAAATCTCATCCGAGGCTAATTCGTCATCATTTTCTAGCTGACCGTCGGGGGTCAACTTTTTAAAAACCCGACCGGCGGTTGCCGGTTGAAAAACTTCAACGCGGTGATTATAACGATCATACAAGCCACGAAAAATTCGACCGGAGCCGATTGGCCAATTCATCGGATAGGCTTCAATCCCTAAAACTTCTTCTAGTTGCGCAACTAATTCCATGGGAGCGCGACTATCTCGATCTAATTTATTCATAAACGTAAAAATCGGAATGCCCCGCATTTTACAAATCTGAAATAGTTTCTTTGTCTGCGGTTCAATCCCCTTTGCAGCGTCAATCACCATGACTGCAGAATCAACTGCCATTAACGTTCGATAAGTATCTTCAGAAAAATCCTCGTGACCTGGGGTATCGAGAATGTTAATACGCTTATCATCGTAGTCAAACTGCATCACCGAACTAGTCACCGAAATTCCACGTTTTTGTTCGATTTCCATCCAATCAGACTTAGCAAAGTTGCCACTTTTTCGCGCTTTCACCGTCCCAGCTTCTCTCACGATGCCACCAAACAGCAACAATTGTTCGGTAATCGTGGTTTTCCCGGCATCGGGGTGCGAAATAATTGCAAACGTTCGTCGTTTCGCAACTGCCGCTTGTAATCCATGCTTATTCATCTTTTCCTCCTAATGCTGATGTACTGTTTAAAAAAATCCGGCTAAGCCCGGATTTTTAGTTTATTAATTATCAAGGGGCTTTTGATCGTGCTGCACTAACCATAAATTATAGCCAAATTCCACGACAACCTTCACAATTGCATAGATTGGAATTGCCAAGATCATCCCCAACAATCCGGCAATGTTACCCGCTGCTAACAAGATGATAATGATGGTTAACGGATGAATTTTAAGCGTTTTCCCAATCACGTTCGGATAAACAAGATTCCCGTCGACTTGCTGCACAATAATTACTATCACAATCGTCCAAACCGCTTGCATCGGACTAACCGTAATCGCCACTAGTAGGGCCGGCACAATCCCCAAATATGGTCCAACATAAGGAACTAAGTTACAAAAACCTGCAAAAACTCCGAGCAACAAGGCATACTTCTGACCGATTAATAAGTAACCAATCGAGGTAAAGGTGCCGACAAAGAGGCATTCAATCACTTGCCCCCCAATATAGTGTGATAACGTCTGGTTCATTTTTTTCAACAACATTTCGGAAGTTTTTCGATGCTCCTTGGACAGTGTTGGAAAAAGATGTTCAATACTTGGCAACAACTTGTCACCATCTTTTAACATGTAAAAAAGAATGATGGGAGCCGTAATCAAGGTGATAACCACGCTCGCTGCCATCGAAATAATGCTCCCCGTACTCTTCGAGAGATTATTCAAAAAGCCACGCAGATACCCAGTGTAAGATGACTGAACTTTTGAAACAATTGGATCCCAATCGATTCGGCTCAAAAAGCCATGTTTACTTAATTTAGCCAGTGATGCTTCTTGATGAGCAGCGAACTTAGGCATATTGGCAGCCATATTGGCTACTTGGGAAACTAGCCGTGGAATAAACGACATCAATATAAAAATTACTAATAAAGTCAGCACAACAAAGATGATCGTGGTACCCCAGGTGCGATTAATGTGCTTAGTCTTAGAAATTTTAATCTTCATTAGCATGGTCAATACCGGGTTCAACATATAATACAAAAAGCCGGCAATCAGTAACGGAACAAAGATAGTCGAAATAAAGATGCCAATCGGCGAAAATAAAAAGCTAATTTTAGTACATAAATAAACAATCGCAATCACTAACAACAGCTCAACGGTCCAAAACATCAGCCGTGAGCTTCTTAAATCCTTCATATAACCTAATCCTCCAACTGCTCTAGATAAGTCTCAATCTCATCAAAGGCGAATCCCCGACGGAGGAGTGCCTGTTTTATTTTTTGCTGCTGATCAAAGCCGACCAAATGTCGATAACGGTGCCGTAATTTGGTGGTTTCTTTGACTAACAGTTCCTGTTCTCGCTCAGCATTACTAGCTTTTGGTAGACTAGCTACGGCATCACTAGCCGTTGAATAGGAAAAGCCCCGCCGCACTAGTCCCATCTTGACTTTTTCAATGCTCTTATTATAGGGGTAGTTTTGATAGTGGTCAAATAGCTTGTGAGCTAGCCGTTTCGCAATGGTTTGTTCAACTGTTGCTGGATAGATTGCTGTCAAAGCAGTTGTTCGCAGTTCAAAGGGAATCCCTTTGTGGTCTAAATACCGGTCAGCTGCCAGCGGTCCCTTTTCCTGCATGGCAACAACCTGCTGCAAGTAACTAACCGTATAGGTCTTGTCATTAAGCAAGTCCAACGAACGTAAGTCTGCTACCACTGTTTCAATCGAATCTTCATCATCGGTTAAAGTCTGCAATTTCGTTTGTAATTCGGCCACAGTTCGGGGACGATAAGCAATAAAATCAAGCGCCTTGGCACGCAATTTAGCCACCTGATCAGCCGCTTGAATATCACTAATCTGATGAGCTGTTAACTCGGTTCCCTTCGCCAGTTGATATTTAATGAGGACGGCTTCGCTAACTGGAAATGCATACTGATCATCTAAATAAATGTTATAGCGTCCTGGTCGCTTTTGTGTAGTAATCTTACTAATTTTTTTGACTACATTTTGTCGCACGGTTTCAGCTCCTTTAGAATTAACAAGTTTTAAGCAATCTGCTATACTTGCAGGAGATAGCTAGCAAAGGATGGTTGATTAATGCCGAAAGCACATGTAATTTTTGCCACCATTACCGGTAATAACGAAGACATTGCCGATATTGTAACGGAAGCGCTTGAAGATCTTGGTCTCACGGTACTAGAAACAGAAATCTCACAAACCGATGTCGCCGAACTCCAAGCCGCAGATCTAATTGTAATTTGTCCCTACACCTATGACGAAGGTCACTTACCTGAAGAAGGTCTCGACTTTTATGATGATTTAGCTACTGCTGATTTAGGTTCCAAAGTTTTTGGGGTCGCCGGTTCTGGGGATGTTTTTTACCAAGAATTCTATAATACCGCCGTTGATAAATTTACGATGGCACTAAAAAACACTGGTGCTACCCAAGGGGCAGCGAGCGTTAAAATTAACTTAGATCCCGACGAAGCTGATATCAAGACCCTAGATGACTTTGCCAACCAGCTGGTAGATACCCTCAAAAATCAGAACTAAGACTTCTCAGACGGAAGTCTTTTTTTGATGATTTTAGGAATTCCGGTTTGCTTTTGCCCAAGGTGTCCCTCAAAGAACTCCTCAACACTGGCGTTGATAACTGCCCCAAATAGAAGCACCAACCCAGTAAAATAAAACCATAAAATCACCACCATGAAGGTTCCAATCGTCTTATTGGCCGTAATCCCACGAAAGAAATAACTAATCAGTAAGGAAAATCCTTGTGACAATAACGTCAAACCCAGCAAAGCTAAGATAGCTCCCGGAACTGCGTAACGTAACTTAATTTTAAGACTCGGAACGAAGTAATATAACATGACCAAAATGACAAAAGAAAGACCAATAATAAATGGGATTCGCGCATCCTCCAGCCAAGAAATCAGTGTCGGAGAAACATGAAAGATTTTTTTAGTTATAACTAGTAGATTTTGACCAAAACCCATCAAAATCATCAGGACAAATAAAAAGACCACCAACAAAATCATCCAGACAAATGACATTAATCGATTCATGAAGGCACTTTGCTTCTCTACTCCATAAATACGATTAACTGCCCGTTGAAAAGCGGCCATCGAACTACTCGATGACCAGATTACTAACACAATCCCAATCGAAAGACTCCCACCAGCATTCCCACTAAAAGCATTATTAAACACTGGGCGTAATACATCGTAGATTGAACTAGGGACGATCGGACGTAATACGGAAAAGACCCGTTGCGGATCTGTATTTGTAAATTTAATGGCACTCCCAATAATGATTAGGATGGGAAACAAGGACAATAGCACATAATATGCAAATACAATCGCTGAATCAGAAACGTTGCCCATGGCAAACCGTTTTACGCACAATTTTACAAACCGAATTAATTCGGTCCAATGAAACCGTTTTTGGATTGGCATCGTCTTTCTTCCTTTCCATTGTTGTTCTTATCATACCACTTGCCTTTTTTGGCTGACCGCTAAATTATGTTAAAATGAAACAATCACAGGTTCAGTTAAAAAACTGAATTCTTTTAGGAGGACTAATTTGGAAACCATCACCTTGATCGTCCCCTGCTATAACGAGCAGGAATCAATAAACTTATTTTATCAAACTGTCGAAAAAGTTTTTGCCAAGTTGAATGCTACAACCACCAAATATGAAGCAGATTACTTATTCGTTAACGATGGCTCATCTGACAAAACTGAGCAAATCTTGCAAGAATTACACCAGCAACATTCAGCAACTGTTCATTATATTTCTTTCTCCAGAAATTTTGGCAAAGAAGCCGCTATTGCCGCTGGTTTTCGCAATGCTGGCGGTGATTATGTTGCTTTGATGGATGTTGACCTGCAGGATCCGCCAGAACTACTCAGTCAGATGTTAGAAATTATTAATACCGGCGAATATGACTGTGTTGGTTGCGTGCAAACCAGTCGTAAACAAAACCCCATCCGAGCCTTTCTATCATCATCATTCTATAAGGTCATCGATAAGTTATCGGACGTTAAAATCAAACAGAACGTACGTGATTACCGATTAATGACGCGGCGTTATGTCGATGCAGTCAACCAACTCACCGAATACAATCGCTTTTCTAAAGGAATTTTTAGTTGGGTTGGCTTTCAAACTAAATATATTGAATATCCTGGTCAACCCCGAGCAGCAGGTGAAAGCCATTGGTCGCTTTGGCAGTTAATTAACTATTCAATCGAAGGTATCATCGATTTCTCAGATGCCCCCCTTCGAATTGCTACCATTATTGGTGGTATCTCCTGTGTTTTAGCAGTCATCGGGATTATTTTTGTTATCGTGCGGGCGATTTGCTTTGGAGGAGCCGTTGCCGGTTGGCCATCACTGGTCTCTATCATCTTGTTAATTGGCGGAATTCAACTATTTTGTCTAGGGATTCTTGGTCAATATATTGGCAAAATCTATCTTGAAACTAAGCACCGGCCACAATATTTAATTAAGGAGCAGCAATAATGACTAAACTGCTCGCCCTCTACCACAAGCACCGTGATGTGCTTCCATATTTATTTTGGGGCGTCGCCGCTACGGTTTTTAATATCGTTGTTTTTTCACTCTTACGACAATTTACCCCGCTTAATTATGCTATTAACTATACGATCGATTGGGTCTTGACGGTGTTGTTCGCCTTTTATACCAATAAGTACTTTGTCTTCCACGCCGAGCACCACTCCCACCGCGAATTTTGGCACCAACTCATCACCTTTTTTGGTGGACGATTCGTAACTTTCTTGATTGGGATTGCGATTTTAGCGACCGGAATCCAGCTACTCGGCTTCCAATCTGGATTTGGCCAGGACATGGTAAACATTTTTCAAAACATTGTGGTAATCATCGTGAACTATTTCTGGTCTGTGATGATCTCATTTCGCAATCAATCTTCATAAATTACTGGTGGAGGAATTCAATGTCAGCATTCATCAATTTCCTATTTAATTTACTGCGGATTATCTTATTGGCAATCGGCGTCTTCTTCATGGTTGTATTTAGTTTCCTAGCGTGGCTTTGGTATAAAATTTTCCATGAACAGCGTACCCAACCATTCGGTGGAAAGAACACCACCTCAGAAGGTCGCCGTCGCGTCAATTAACCCCGTTTATTAAGTCAAAAGGGAGCCGCTAGCTTGGTTATAAAACCAGGTCAGTGGCTCCCTTTTTAAGTCTTCATCATAACGATCAACACTTAATTATAAGTAAAAAGACAATTTCCACCGCATAGGTAAAAACTGTCTTTTTTAACGTTTAAATTAGCCGACAAACATGTTTAAAATCAAAACAACAATCAATCCAGTTACCGAAATAACTGTTTCCAAAGTGGTCCAGATTCCTAAGGTTTGTTTGAGATCTAAATCAAAGTATTCTTTAAACATCCAGAAACCAGCATCATTAACATGTGAAGCAGCAAGCGAGCCAGCTCCAATTGCCAATGCCATCATCACCGGACTCACATTGAGAGTATGCATCAGTGGTGTAACTATTCCAGCAGCGGTAATCCCAGCAACCGTAGCAGACCCCAATGAAACTCGGAGTACAACAGCAACTAGCCAACCTAGAATAATTGGTGATAATGATGAATGCATCATCAGCTGTTTAACAGCATCACCAACCCCACCGTCTAGAAGGACTTGTTTAAAGGCCCCACCACCACCAATTACCAATAACAACATGGCAATTGATTTCACGGAAGTTACAATACTGCTGGAAATATCTGTCATCGTTTTTCCACGATGAAAACCCATCGACCAGATGGCAAACAACAGCGCCACTACCATAGCAATCATGGGATTACCTAGCATAGTAATGATTGCATCAAATCCTTGCGGTTTAGCAACTGCTTTCCCACCGTGAGCAACCAACTGATAAATCGTGTTGATAGCCATGAAAATGGCAGGCAATAACGAAGTTAGTGCTGATAAGCCAAAACTTGGAGTTTCGTCAAGATTGTACTCTTTTATTTCACCAAAGGCAGGCAAACTTTTTTTCACTACAAATGAATCTGGAAAGAAGCGCCGAATAACTCTAGTCCACAACGGACCAGCAATAATCACACATGGAATAGCTACAATGATCCCAAAGAGCAAAACTTCACCAATATTTGCATTTAAGGCCGTTGCCACCGCCGTTGGAGCTGGTTGTGGTGGTAGAAATCCCTGTGTAGCCGAGAGGGCAGCTGCCATTGGAATCCCTAGGTAGAGAAACGGAACATCTGCTTCTAAAGCAACTGCAAACACGATCGGTGTCAACAATACCATTCCGACCTCAAAGAATAGAGACATCCCAATAATAAAGGATGCAACCACGATTGCCAGCTGCAAACGTTGCTTTCCAAACTTTTGGATCAGTGTCTCAGCAATCCGATACGAACCTCCTGCATCAGAAACTAAGCGTCCAATCATGGCTCCAAAACCAAAGACCACCGCTAGTTCCCCAAGGGTGTTCCCAATCCCAGTCTTGATCGCTTCAGCAATCGAAGCTGGATTCATGCCCAGACCGAGGGCTACTAAAATTGCGACCACGATTAGGGACACGAATGTATTTAATTTCAATTTAATTATTAAGAAAAGCAATAAAGCAATTCCTAAAATCAAAACAACAAATGGCATCATTCGTCTTTCTCCTTTTTTAATTTCTCGAAACTTTACTAATCAAGTATAGATGTATTCGCTTACATTGTCTACTATAAAATTTTGAATTTCTGCATATGTTAGAATAAGAGCATGCAATCAAAGGAGGATTTCCACTATGAGCAATAACAAATATTGTATTAACTGTGGCAAGTTAATTCCGGCTAATTCGGAATTTTGTCCCTATTGTTCAACGAAACAACCAGCATTAGCTCCAACGAGGGTCAGCGAGCATGCTGCTAGCAAACGCTATTGTCCCGCCTGTGGTCATAGTATTCCACAGTACGTCAAATTCTGTCCCCACTGTGGTGCCGAACAACCAACTAACAGCCAAACTGCTGGCAACACTAATCCCAGTGCCGCTGCCAAAATGGGGGCTCAACCAAAAGCTAAGCGCCCGCGACCCCAGCGGCGCTCACATTTCTGGCGAAACTTTATCATTATCGTAGTAATCCTATTACTGGGGATGATTGCGTACTTTTCCTACCAAAACTTAGTGGCTCAGCGCTATAATTCTGGACCAAAGGCAGCTCAGGGGGTCGAGAAAGTGATCATCAAACTTGAGCAACCTAAGAATCAAAACGGTAACTCTAATTCTACAGACAATAATGGGCAATCAGGAACCAATGTCAAATGGAATCCTAGCAGTCAAAATATTGACGTGACGGTACCAAATAGTTCTCCGATCACCAAAAGTGTTGATGCTAACTCACCGGCCGTTTGGAACGGAGTGGTCAGTGGGCTTCAAGGTGTGTCTAAAGTCATCAGTACTGGTTCTTCGAATGATGACTACTCGAACATCAAAGTTGTCCGCACCAGTGACAATCGCCTACTGCTCCAAGTCGACAAAGGGCAAGTCCTTTACAACATTCGTAAATAATCTCCTAACTAAAAACCAATCCGCGAGGTACCACCTCTGGATTGGTTTTTTTAGTTCAATAAATGATTGCTATCGGTGTTAATGCTCGTCATCATTTGAATTTATTAATCAAAAAAATCATCAGTAAGACCCCGACCAAAAAAACAATCAGTAAGCATAGGTAAAGGATAATTAACGTTAAAATGAGCGGTAAAATAAATAATTTACTAATAACGAATCCCAAAATAAACACCAAAATTGCCGACAAGATAATCGACATAAAATGTTACCTCCTACGATTTTTTCTAATTGATATTAGCTAGCTATTCATTAATCAGCACGACCGTGCCTGCCACATGTTACAGCTGCTAAGCTAAATATGACCCCACTCAGACTCGAACTGAGATCGACCGCTTAGGAGGCGGTTGCCCTATCCAGTTGTGCTATGGGGCCAGCAAACTGTTTCCTATTTTCTCATGAAAACAGTAGCCCGTAAAGTTCAGAATCACCTGCGAGGACGACCCTTGTTTTTACGGTCTCGTTGTCGGTGCTTTTTATGCGTTGGCTTGTGCTTGACCGAAACTTCCTGATTAAGCTGATTGACTGGTGGCTTAACTGGTTGCGGTCGCTCTGTCACCAGTTGTTTTTCATAATACGTCATGGTCACTGGCTCATATCCGACTGGTCGAATCAACTTTTTTAAATCCCGCAAATCATGGTCATCTCCAAAATTCAAAACTAATCCAGGTTCTCCCATCCGACCAGTCCGTCCAACTCGATGAACATAAGTGGTCGCTGACCGAGGAAGATCATAATTAATCACTGCTGGGAGTTTGGAGATGTCTAAGCCCCGCGCTGCTACATCGGTGGTTAATAAGAAACGTACCTGTCCCTTGCGAAAACCCGTCAAAGCACGCTCGCGTTGTAATTTGTTTTCGGCACCACTAAGTTTCGCCACCGGGACCTGACTCTGGTGGTTAAAATAATTATAAGCTCGATTGAGCGTCTCACTCTGATTAAAGAAAATCAACGCTTTAAAGTTGGAAATTCCAGCTAGGCGTTGCAAAACACCATTGCGGTTAGCTCGTGCAACGCGAAACAACCCATGGCGAACGGGACCTCGGGTTTGGTCTTGAGCTCTTACATCGATGACGGTCGCGGGCTTCCCCATCACCGGTTCAAGTTCGTGCAGAATGGGGCTATCAGTTGCTGAAAAGTAGGCCACCTGAACCTTCCGTGGTAAGGCAGCTAAGATCTGCTGAACCTTAGCCAAACTATCATCTTGTAACAAATCATCAGCCTCATCAATCACTAAGGTATCCATTGCCGTTGCTTTGAGTTTTCGCTCCGTCAGCAAACTTAACACCCGCCCTGGCGTACCAATTATCACCTCAGGGCGACGCTTTAACTGTTCCTGCTGGCGTTTGACATTAGCTCCGCCGATTAGTGGCAAAATCTTGGCTTGAAACGGCCGCGCCCAAGTACGGGCAACCTCAGTTACCTGGATGGCTAATTCCTGTGACGGCTCCAAAATAATTGCTTGAGTGCCCGCTCCTGCTAAGACATTAGCTAAAATTGGCATTAAAAAGGCTAGGGTCTTCCCCGATCCTGTCGGAGATAAGCCAACCACATCACCTTCTCCGTTAATCATTGGTTCATACATCGCCGTTTGGATCGCAGTGGGCTGTTGATATCCTGCTGCTGCAAACTGCTGTTCGAATTGTTCTAACAAAAATCGTTCCTCCATAATTATTGGGGATAACTAATCCCCGCACTTGCTGCTAACCGGTCTAATACCTGATTGACCTGTTTCATCAGTTGGCGCTCCCGATTTCCACGTTCCTTAGCGATTCGCGTGTTCGGCTGCTCCAATAAGGCAGCAAAATCAGTCATTTCTGGAATCATCGGGTTATCACGATAAGCGGGACTCAACTGTTGCTGTTCCTTACCAGTAAAGTAGTCCGCTTGGGTAAATTCACCAGCATTATCAATGGTAATTAGTTGTCGGCCACCATAAATTTCAGAAGCCTGATTAGAAAAACTAATTTTACTAAAATTTAAGATAACCGTAAACCCATCATATTCTAAACGAGCAGTTCCCTTACCATCGACCCCGGTTTTGATCCAAGTCGGATAATAAAATTGCTGCTGAGGAACTCCAAACAATGCGACTGCATCATAGATCGGATAAACGCCTAGATCAGTTAGTACCCCACCGCCAAACTTACGATTGAAGACATTTGGTAGCTCGCCAGCAAGCACCTGACCATAACGCGATGAATATTGACTAAAATTGAATTCCGCTCCCTCAACGTGATCCCACGTCGCCAACTGTTGCTCGACGGCTTTAAAAGCTGGCATATGAACGTTCCGGGCGGCTTCTAACACCTGCAGATCTGGTTGCCGTGCCTGTTCATCAAGAATCATCTGTAACTGGTACGGTGATAACACCGCCGGTTTTTCAACAATCACATTTTTGTGATGCCGCAACGCTTGCAAAATCTGCTGAAAGTGGAGACTATTAGGTGAAGCAATATAAACCGTATCGACCTGCTCATCGTTGAAAAAATCAGTTAAATTGGTATACGAACGCTGTCCAGCATGATCATGCGCAAATTGTGCTGCTGTGGCACTGTGACGTGAATATACAGCCTGCAGACGATATGCTCCGATCGTTGTTGCTGCCTCCAACATTCGCTCCGTAATCCAGTTAGTCCCAATCGTTCCTAAATTAATCATCACTGAACCCCTCCCTTATTCAACCTGAGGTAATTTTTGTGCATAGTGCTTCCATTGTAACTTATTTCCCAAAAAAGCGGTCATCCGATAGCCACTGGCAGCACCGTCAGGATAGTATTGTTGGTTATCAGGAAGCGTGACGAAGCGGGCTGGATGACTTGATTTGCCAAGTTCTCCACAAAATTCAGTGTGCGCAATTCCCCGCAGCGCACGATAATTTTCCGCCTCAGTTTGAATTATAACCGGTCGCTGGTATCGGTGAAATAAATCTTGCGTAAATTGCTCCACTCGACGCCGTAGTTCTTGGCGATTAACGTTAGCTGCAGTGTAATTATCATAGTAAGCAATGTTAATCATCAGTGGTAATGAACCCCGCTTTTTTCCAATCGTTTTAATTAAATTTTGTTCCTGATCCCGAATATTTGCCGTAAATGAGTATTGATGATAAACACCGATCTGCATTCCCGAACCAAGGCTGCGCTCATAATTATTGCTAAAATCATCATCCGTCAATGTGCCCCCCTGAGTTGCCCGCAAATACACATATTTAACACCATGGCGTGCAGCCTGATTAAAGTCAACGTACGCTGACGTCTGATCAAGTTCCAAACCACGAACCGGATATTTTTGTAGAAGTGCCTGTCTGACTTCTCGTTGGTGCACCATGCGCCAACCGACTAGTCCGACCAAGATGATCCCGATCGCTAGTAGCAGCCCAAGAACCGTCCAATATTTTTGGCGCTGACGCTGCCACTGACGATTTCTCATGATTCTTGTTTCCGTTACCATTTTATGCCTCATCTAATCTTTAAAATTTCCTTTATCTTAGCACGATTATTTTGCTCCTGCTTGAAGTCCCACGCGCTTTTCAATATAATGAAAGCGTTACAACAACTTGCTCGTTGAGTTGTCCAGCATAAAATTAGCTAATTAAGGGGAAATATTATGGACTACGTAATTGGCGTTGACATTGGTACCACGAGTGTTAAGACCGTTTTATACGATGATGAAGGCGCGGTTAAGGGCTATTCTAATGATTTGTATGACCTATACCAGGACACGGCTGACATGGCTGAAGAGGATCCAGAAGAAATTTTTAGTGCCATGATTCAGGGATTACAAAAAGTCTTAGAAAAAGCTGACTTGCAGCAAGGTACGCTTAAGGGGATTTCTTATTCGTGTGCCATGCACAGTTTGATTTGTTTAGATGAAGATCACAAACCACTGACGCGCGCCATTACTTGGGCAGATAATCGAGCCGTAAACTATGCTGATGAGCTCAAGAAAAATGGCATTGGAATGGAGTTATACAAAAAAACTGGGGTTCCAACCCACCCAATGACTCCGCTCACCAAAATCATGTGGATTAAAAATGAACATCCCGAGATTTTCAAAAAGACCCGCTGGTTCGTTGGTATCAAGGAATACATTAACTATAAGTTATTTGGAGTTCTCAAAGAAGACTACTCGATCGCAAATGCTACTGCACTCTTTAACATCTTTACCATGGACTGGGACGATCAGGCACTAGAAGTTGCTGGCATCAATCGGGAGCAATTGCCAGAACTAGTTGACACTGATTATCAACTAACGGGTATGAACGATCACTATGCCAACATGATTGGGATTGATAAACAAACTCCCTTTATCATCGGAGCTTCTGATGGTCCACTGGCTAACCTCGGGGTCAACGCAATCAAACCTGGAGTAATTGCCGTTACCATCGGAACCTCGGGGGCCGTACGAGTGGTTACTGATAAGCCCAAAATTGATCCTAAGGGACGTGTTTTTTGTTACTACTTGTCTAAAAACATGTGGGTTGTAGGCGGACCAGTCAACAACGGTGGCATTGTCTTTCGTTGGGTTCGTGACCAACTCTGTGCACCAGAGAAAGTTACTGCTGAACAAATGCATGTCGATGCCTACGATTTATTGACCAAGATGGCAGCCGAGATTCCTGCTGGTTCGAACGGTCTCATTTTCCTTCCCTTCTTAGGTGGGGAACGAGCTCCCATTTGGGATGCTGATGCCCGTGGAACTTTCTTTGGTTTAACAAGACAACACACACGGGCTCATATGATTAGAGCTGCCTTAGAAGGAATTGTTTACAATTTATATACAGTGGCACTAGCTCTTGAAGAGGTCGTTGGCGAACCAACTAGTATTCAGGCGACGGGTGGATTTGCTCGTTCGGAATTATGGCGTCAGATGTTAGCTGACATCTTTGAGCATGATGTTAATATTCCAGAAAGCTTTGAAGGAACGGCGCTTGGAGCAGCCACCTTGGGGATGTACAGTTTGGGAATGATTGATAGCTTGTATGACGTCCACAAATTTGTTGGCGTTACGAATAAACATCATCCTAATCAGGAAAATTACGAAGCTTATCGCCAATTAGTTCCAATTTACATTCGATTAAGTCGTTATCTACAGCCAGAATATAAAAACATTGCTACTTATCAGCGAGAACAAGAAGCAGATGAACTCAATCAAAATAAATAACAACAAAAAAAGACCTTGAGAGGTCTTTTTTTTATACTTTGATAAGTGAATAAAAAAAATTTATTTACTAATTTATTTAAGTAACTGAAATAACCAGAATTCAGTTGCTTTTATTATTGCATAATTACTAGACACATGTATTGAAATTCGATTATAATTGTAATGTTTGTTGCACGAAAAACACATGCTTGGTTTTGACACAATGGCGTAGCCATGCTATTTTAGCTTGGTTAGTTAAACTTGTAACCTTTCAAAAAATATTATTTTCAAGATATATTGAAAGTTTACATTCCTTTGGTAATAACAATATTAATTAGGAGAGTGCTTGATATGCTAAAAAAACCATTCACCCCCAAAATAATTTATCCTACGGGTAAATTATTACTGACCACCACCATGATTTCTATAGGAATTGGGCTGGTCAACAATACAACGGTTTCTGCCGATACAAAGAGCCCAAATTACGTAAAAACTGCTTCAGATCCACAGACAACTGATAAATCCGAAATTCAAACCTTATCAAGACATTTTGATTTTGATTCAATGTTCTCAGTGACAAGTCAGTTCAGTCGTTATTTGGGGAAAAACGATCCCATGAATCCTGATAGCTATCGAACGACTCAATTATTTGGAGGATCTGCTGACGTTAGCTTGAAATATCAGGTAAATAAGGATGAGGGTACCGTGACAGTTACTGACTGCCAAATAAAATGGACTCCTAATATTGCATTATCAAACCGTGCAAATCCAGCTACTAAAGAATCTTATTTTGGTTTGTATTTCCAAGTCCCCTACCCTAAAAAATATAGTGATATCGATTTCTCAGCTGGTCTGTCTGACCGAGAGAGTTACATCTCTAGGAACAAATTTTTCAATATGACAAAAAATCCCGATTTACAGGCGATTTCTGTTATGTATCGAGATGTTTCCCAAAATTATAATAATTATCAGTATATGGAAAACCATGATTGGGTTCCATATACAGTCCCCATTACTGATGGGAAAGCTGATTTATTAAGACCTGCCATGCGCACAAATAGCTTTTCAGATTCAGGTTCAAATTCGGGAGATGTTTATTATACCCAAGCAAATGATATGAAGGACATTATCATTACTTTAGCAAAACAAATCACCGTCGATCCGGCAAAGCAAGGAGACGAAAAGATTACTGGTAAAGGAGATGAGGGCGCCCAACTTACAGTAACCGATGGGGCTGGAAATGAAATTGGTACTGGAAGTATCAATAACGATGGAACTTACTCAGTTAGTACAAAGCGCCCTCTAAAAGGAGGCGAGGTTATCACTGTTCAAGCTAAGAATCCTGATGGTAGTACAGATGCCGCTCATGTGACTGTTAGCGGTGAAGCACCCAAAGCAGCTGATGTGACCGTTAACTACGTCGATCCCGACGGTCATCCACTCACTAAGGCCGAAACGCTCACCGGAAATTATGACGACTCTTACACAACTACCAAAAAAGACATCAAGGGCTATACCTTCAAAGAAGTTAAGGGACAAGAAAGTGGTAAGTTCTCTGACGCTCCGCAAACTGTCACCTACGTTTATACCCCTAATCAGGCCGCTGATGTGACCGTTAACTACGTTGATCCCAACGGTCATCCACTCACTAAGGCCGAAACGCTCACCGGAAATTATGACGACCCTTACACAACTACCAAAAAAGACATCAAGGGCTATACCTTCAAAGAAGTTAAGGGACAAGAAAGTGGTAAGTTCTCTGACGCTCCGCAAACTGTCACCTACGTTTATACCCCTAATCAGGCCGCTGATGTGACCGTTAACTACGTTGATCCCAACGGTCATCCACTCACTAAGGCCGAAACGCTCACCGGAAATTATGACGACCCTTACACAACTACCAAAAAAGACATCAAGGGCTATACCTTCAAAGAAGTTAAGGGACAAGAAAGTGGTAAGTTCTCTGACGCTCCGCAAACTGTCACCTACGTTTATACCCCTAATCAGGCCGCTGATGTGACCGTTAACTACGTTGATCCCAACGGTCATCAACTTGCTAAACCCGAAAAAATTACTGGTAATTATGACGACCCTTACACAACTACCAAAAAAGACATCAAAGGCTATACCTTAAAAGAAGTTAAGGGACAAGAAAATGGTAAGTTCTCTGATGCTCCGCAAACTGTCACTTACGTTTATACCGCTAATGCTACCAACAATGTCCCTACCCCACAAAAGCGACCAGATGACTCCCAGCAACCTAACGGAGAAAAACCAAAACAACCTATTGATTCATCAGTCGGATCGGAGAAAAATCAAGAAAAAAAGGATCCTGAACCACAGAAATCCAAACCAGAGCCACAATCCAAAAATCAGCCAGCTGGATCAAGTTCGAATGGATCTTCAACTAATTCGGATAAAAATAATAATAAAAAGCAATCCGATGCTAATATTGCTAAAAAAATAATCACCGCTGGCAAACAGCAAATTGATCGTCTACTGCCAAAAACCGGTAGTCAACAAACGGCCGGATTAACCATGATTGGTACGCTGCTAATCTTCATTGGTTCCATCATTTATTTTAGGAAACATAAGTAACGACTAGTTTCCAATTGAGGTACTTTTCGTAACGAATTTAATAAAACGACTGAATTCTCCCTGAACTCAGTCGTTTTATTATTACTGGCAGATCTTCTAACCAACCTCCAACAAAATAGCTATCTTTTATATTCTTGAAAATGCTATAATAAATCATTATAAATTCGGAGGTGTCTTCATGGCTGATAAAACCATGCAACCACATATTGGACCATTCACCGCCCTGGCAACCGTCATGGGAACTGTCATCGGAGGCGGTGTCTTCTTTAAAACAGCAGCCGTCGTGGCGGCCACCAATTCAGCTGGCCTCACAATCCTAGCTTGGGTGCTCGGTGGTCTACTAACTATTTGCGGTGGTTTAACTGTTTCCGAACTGAGCGCCGCTTTTCCAGAAACCGGTGGCTCCATTAAATATTTAGAACACACCTACGGCAAAATAACGGGATTTTTGCTCGGCTGGTCGGAAATGTTAATTTATTTTCCTGCCAACATTGCCGCCCTCGCCATTATTTTTGCAACTCAGGTTATTAACCTTTTTCATTTAAACCCCGGATTGCTAGTCCCAATTGCCTTGCTCACAGCGGCTAGTATTACCATTATCAATCTTTTTGGAGCGCGGGCAGGTGGCATGGTACAATCCCTGACTTTTCTAGGAAAACTCATCCCCCTTGCCATTATCATTATCGGGGGGCTCTGGATGCCCGGTCACGTGGAAACAAGCCTCTTCCCGCTAAACCCTGCTGGTCATACCAACTTCATTACCGCCTTTTCTGGTGGATTAATTGCCACCATGTTTGCTTATGAAGGCTGGATTAACGTGGGAACCATTGCTGGTGAAATTAAAAATCCTCAAAAGAATCTCCCTAGAGTCATTGGTCTAGGATTAGCTCTTATTATGGTAATTTATTTACTAGTAAACTGGGTTTTCTTGAAACAACTGCCACTAAATCAAATAGCAGGCAATGAAAACACTGCCTTTGAAGCTGCCCAACGGCTCTTTGGTGAATTTGGTGGCAAACTTGTTACCATTGGTATCTTGGTTTCAGTGTATGGAACCATCAATGGCTATACCTTAACTGGTCCGCGAGTTACCTACGCCATGGCTAAAAATGATGATTTACCCGGTAGTCACTGGCTCAAAAAACTATCGAAAAAGTATGCTGCCCCCTACTGGGCCACAATTTTAACTTTCAGCATTGCAACGATTATGGTTTTTTTAGGTTCGTTTGATGTTTTGACTGATATGCTTGTATTTGTCATGTGGATTTTTAATTGTCTGCTCTTTTTTGCGGTGCTTCTGTTACGCAAACGAGAGCCAGGGTTGCCCCGTCCTTACCGTGTACCATGGTTCCCGCTCATTCCAATTATCGCACTAGTTGGAGGACTCTTTATTCTTATTACCACCATCATCAATCAGCCCCTCTTGGCCTTGACGGGGATTGGAGTAACCTTTGCTGGAATTCCATTCTTTTACATCCATAAATTGCGCCATTGAGCCGCTTAATCAACATGGTTTGCCACCATGGTGTCAAGCTAATATCATCACGGTTAACATTAATAATTTACAAAAATCAAAGTGATTAATGATTCATTTAAAAAAACTTTATCAGATCTTTCGTAATCGATAACAAACATTAAAGATATAATCAGTTTATGGAATGAATTAGTAGCTTTTAGTCCGTGGACCTTCCCCAAACATATCAATTACTTAACTTTCCATCTCTGTAATTATATGAAACTCTAACTGGTCCGCTAACTAAGGTTAGCGTTATCAAAACAAACTAAAAACAGCTTTGCGACCGATAATTTATCGGCAACGAAGCTGTTTTTTTGATTACTTTACGCTGAAGTTTGCATTTCACGCCGTTGCTCAATCTGGCGCTGTTTAACCTGCTGAAGTCCTGCGTTAATAAACACAAACACCAACACCCAGGTACAAACTGCAAGAATCACATACCGAACAAGCCCTAGTCCGTTCAATAGGTTCCAGTCCCACAACATATGCAAGATCACGACCATAAAAAAGAAACGCAGAAAGCGTCGATCAAAGAACGTTGAAAATTCCAATGAGCCGTAGCCCTTAGCAACGACTAATCCGGCAGTCGCAATTGCACACCACTCACCGTGCGTAGAAATCGAAGTTATCGAGCGAAAGAGCGCATAGGAGATGGGAGCAAACTGCCCGTGACTACCAAACATGTAGGTAATGTTTTCAAATGCTGCAAAACCACTTCCAACCGCTGCCCCAATCAGCATTCCGTTAAAAATGTTATTGGCATTGAGTTTTTTGACAAAGTACGCCGCTACAATCACCTTGCCCAACTCCTCAGCAAAACCAGTTAGCATTGCACCAACAAAGTCAATGCTACCACCATTTCCAATCAAAAGGTCAATAATGACGGCCGCTATGATCGACAAAATCCCACCAATGGAAAAAATCTGAACAACCTGATACATACTAATATTTTTGTAAATATTCATCTCAAAAAAGAGCATCAGCGCCGCTACGGGCACCGAAATCGCCATAATGGCATCCATCGAATACACGGTTCCAAAATTAGCATTTAGAAGCGCCAGGAATTGTAGTAAAAAACCTGAGAAAACAATCAAAACCAAGACCCGAGAAAAAAGCCAGGGTTGAATCTTGTCGTCCACTACATCTGCCAACGGTGGCGTGGTTTCTCTTGTTCCTACAATGAAGATTTCTTCGGCTTCTTCTTGCGTATGATTTCTAAACACCTCGCTAAGAAAGGTGCTCAATTTCAAGTGCACCGAGCCGTCGCCTCCGGCCCAATTATTTAACTCGTGAGTCGCTTCATCAATCATCCCTGAATGATGTTGTGGAGTTAATGATGATACTGAATCAACATTTTCTTGCGCTTCTGTTGTAACTTGTTGACTCGTGACAGTCGCTGGTTGTGATGTCGTGGTTGCGGTCGATTCATTTGTCATGGTTGTCTTGTTTGTGGTAGCTGATTCACTCTGTGTCTGCAGAGCACTGCCACAGTTTATACAAAACTGTGCCATTTGTTCATTTTTAGTTCCGCATTGTTGACAATACTGAAATTCATTTTTTTCCATGGCTGCCTCCTTTTAGTTTTAGCCAAATTCACTAATAATGACATTATACATTTTTTTAGTTAATTGTGGGCTGCTAACTGGTAATGAATTAAAACGAAGCATGTAGCCTCCTCCAAAGATTTAACTGGATAAGCTAAACAGAAGGACGTATTAATCTGCTAATCTGGGCAATATCTGCCGGCGTTGTTCGACAACAACCACCGATAATATTGGCTCCAGCAGCTAACCAGTGAGGAACTTCTTTTGTAAAAGAATCAACATGGGGAACGGTCGTCCAAGTCTTCGTCAGCGGATCATACAAATCTCCCGGATTCGGATATACAATTATCGGCAACTTGGTTTGCGCACGAATTAATTTAACCAACGGCGTAATATTTTCCATTTTAGTACAATTGATTCCAATCCCACCGACACTTGGCTGCTGCCGTAACCAAGCGACCACCCGATTCAGGTCGGTTCCATCACTTAACTGACGCTGATTTCGCACACTGAAACTAATCCAGTACGGAATCCGTTGATCAAGCGTTGCCAAGATGCCGACTACCGCTTGGATTTCTTGAAAATTAGGCATCGTATCAACCGACAACAAATCTGCTCCGGCATCTATCAGAGTCAAGATTTTTTCCCGATGAAATTGTTCATACTCAGCTACTGTCTTAGTATAGTTTCCTGTATATTCAGAACCGTCAGCTAGATAAGCTCCATACGGTCCAATGCAACCAGCCACTAAACCGGTCGGACGATAGCGATCTCTAGCAGCTTGAGCCAAATGAACCCCGGTCGCAAGTAAGTCCAGGGCCTGCTGATGTCCAATCCCTCGCTTAGCAAAAGCGGCTACATTAGCTTGGTAAGTATCAGTAATCGCAAGGTCTGCTCCCGCTCGAAAATAACTGGCATGCACCTGATAAATTTTTTCTTGCTGATCAATTAAAGCATTCGCTGACCAGAGCTCGTCATTAGTCGCCACTCCCAATTTTTCAAGTTCGGTACCCATAGCACCATCAAGCACCAAGGGCTGGTCTAGACTTGTCGATAAAATCTGTCGCTTCATTTTGTTGTCCTCCGTTTCTTTTGAAAATGTTCCTTCATGGCATAACCGGTGTAGCAAACGATCACAAAAGGAACGGTACATTCTAAAGCAATCCGCTGCTGCGGATCAAACCAGATCAGCAAACAGGATAGCAAGCACAGACCACAAGCTAACAGCGGAACTACTGGGTATCCAGGCGTTGGACACTGTAAATCAGTATCCCGATGTCCCGTTTGTCGCCATTGTTTGCGAAACTGAAACTCTGATAACGCAATCGCCATCCACACAAAGACTACCGCCAATCCTGAAATCGAAACCAGCACTAAGTAGACGGAACTTGCAGCATAGATTGCCGACAAGAGGGCCAGGATGCCACCACCCATGCTGGCGACAAGCGCATAAATTGGAATCTGCTTTTTCGTCGTCCGCTGAAAAATGGGAGCAACCATTCCCTCGTTAGCTAATGACCATAACATCCTAGTTGCGGCATAAAGCCCCGAGTTTGCTGCCGAAATAATCGCCGTCAGCACTACAAAATTCATCAAATCCCCTGCCAAGGGGATCCCCAATCCGGAGAAAATCGTTACAAATGGACTTTGCGTTACCCCCGCCTGTTGGTAGGGCAACAAAGCACTCATAACCACCATGCTACCCACAAAAAAGGTAATGAGTCGCCATAAGGTAGCATGAATTGCCTTGGGAATCGTCTTTGCCGGATCTTTGGTTTCACCAGCGGTTACTCCAATTAATTCAGTGCCGGAAAAAGCAAAATTAACGGTGAGCATCGTGGTAAAGACTCCCGAAAAGCCATTGGGGAACCACCCAGATCGGTAAAAATTACGTAAGCCGATGAATTGGCGTGTCCCATGATAGGGAAGCAATCCCACCATTGCACCTACTCCTAACACAATAAAGCTCACGATGGCGACCACCTTGATGCCGGCAAACCACCCCTCAGTTGTCGCAAACCATTTAACCGAAACTGCATTTAAACTAAAAATCAAAATAATTAGTAGAGCACTCCACATCCAAACGGGCGTTTGTGGAAACCAATGGCGCATGATTAATCCAGCGGCGGTGAATTCCGATCCCAATGCAATCGTCCAGGTCAACCAGTATAAAATCGCCACGACAAACCCCGCACTTTTTCCTAAGTAGCGTTGCGCGTAAACATGAAACGAACCGGTTTCTGGAAAAGCTACTGCTAACTCTCCCAAACACAGCATTACTAGATAAACAATCAACGCCCCTACTAAATATGCCAGGACAGTTCCTAATGGTCCTGCCTCATGAATCGTGTACCCGGAACTCAGAAACAAGCCGGTTCCAATCACTCCGCCTAATGAAATCATGAGAACCTGCCGGGCTGAGATGGCACGGGCTAAATGTGCTTTAGTCATTCGCTTTCTCCTCGAAAAAATAAAAAACACCCGCCCTATAAAAAGGACGAGTGTACTCGTGATACCACCTTAATTAATTCATTTCTCACAAAATGAACCTCCGCCAGTTACAACCATAACTGCGTCTTGATAACGGTGACGAATCCGGTGCTAGCTAACGATTCACTAACAAAGTTATTCAGAACTGTCCATCTTCTAAACGTTCCCCTACTTCCTTTTCACCAGCCAGGAGTTCTCTGAAAGGGTTGCGCCTATACTCAACAATTCTTCTTGGAAATAATTTTTTTAATTTTATGCCGGACAATTAAGGTTGTCAAGGTCTTTTTGGTTGAAATTACGAATTAATAATTTTACTTACAAAAAACAATTGACGCCAGCGCCACAATCCTGTTTAATATCCATAATCTAATAGAAAGGATCGTTAACGATGTCATCACTAATGCCTAGTCAAACACACCTATATTTAGCCTTTATTTGGTACAAACCTGTATCTAATTAAGGCTTTTAGTGCTTAAATCCTGGTTAGATCGGTCTTTATCGCTAACCAGGTCTGTTCATTAGTTATTGTCGTTACTTTCCTAATAACTATTAGAGTCTGGTTAGCTCCCCCTGCTAACCAGGCTTTTTATTTTAGAAAGGACTTGCTCATGAAAACACATCTCCGACAACATTTATTGAACATTTTGAATGGAATGGCGATTGGGATTATCGTCACCCTCATTCCGGGTGCAATCTTAAATTCCATCATAAAGCCACTGCTACCCACTTTTCCGGCGCTTACAGTCGTTCTGGGGTTCACAGCCATGGCAGCCATGATTCTACCCGCAGCCAGTGCTACCTGTGTTGGCATGCTGTCGCACTTTACCCCAATGCAATCGGCAGCGCTAGCATTAGCTGCTACCGTCGGCGCTGGAAATGCAAAATTCAGTAATGGAAATCTATTAATCAATGGCAGCGGGAACGTATTAAACATTGGGATTACAATTGGGATTGCCTATTGCTTAATTTTACTAATTGGAACTCGACTCAAAGACTTAAGCATCCTGTTGCTACCGACGATTGTCCTGTTAGTCGGTGGTGGAATCGGTCGACTAACCCTTGGCCCGGTCGACTTCTTTACTAAAGAAATCGGGATTGGCATTGTCCAACTAACTAGCTTACAACCGGTACTGATGGGTTGTCTGATCGCAATTTGTTTTGCCCTCATCATTGTTTCACCGATTAGTTCTGTAGGCATCGCCACCGCAATCGGCATTAGTGGTATTGCTGCTGGAGCTGCTAACCTAGGTATCGTAGCAACTGCTTTTACCTTGGCAGTTGCTGGATCCCAAGTTAACTCAATGGGAACGATCATTTCCCACATTATCGGAACTCCCAAGATTCAGATGGCAAATATCCTTGCCAAACCTAAACTAGTCGTACCAGCAGTGATTAACGCCGGTATCTTAGGTGGATTAGGAGCTATTTTTGACGTCAAAGGAACCCCTGTGAGTGCTGGATTTGGCTTGGCCGGTTTAGTGGGCCCGTTAGCTGACCTAGATGCCCATCCTCATATCTCTCTGACTCACACAATTGTCATCGTGTCCCTATTTCTAATTGTTCCTCTACTACTGGCATTTATTAGTCGCTATCTTTTTATTAATAAACTACATTTCCATGAACCTGAAGATCTCAAACTTGATTATCATTAGCTAATAAAAAAGGGACGATCATAAATGATCGCCCTTTTTTATTAGGATTAATTCAGCATTGAGGATCGGCAGGAATAATTGATAGCCGATTATAATTTGTCTTATCCGAAGAACAATGTAGATACACGTAGTTTCATAAACTTTACTTTTAAATTGTAATTTCCTTCGGCATACAAAATTACCAATATCTGTTTGAATCATTTATGTGATAGTCATCTTGTAGCCAGCATCCAGTCACCTTTTATTATCAATGATATTTTCAAATTCAGGAATCATTTTCGTTGGTAAAAACTCTGTGACCTCATAACGAGCGATTTGTTTTTGATAGAAAGGATCTTGATGATAGATATTTTCTACCGTAGATAGATCAGCTGCTCGGCAAAGAATCACTCCTCCTGTTCTTGGCTCCTTCCGACCAGAGAAAATAAAATTACCTGCTTGGTAAAAATGTTCCAGATAAGCATTATGCTCCTTTAAATGTTGTTCAACGTCGCTAACTGGCTTTAGATATGTTAAATTAAGAAAAAACATTTATTTCTCCTTTAGTGAATAATTTCAGTGAATATATTCATTATAGCAAGAAATTTCAAAAATACAAGTAAAGAGTGATAATTTTATGAATCGAAGCATTCAAAAAGCAAATACTCGTAAAAAACTACTGCAGACTGCCATTAAGCTCTTTAAGCTCAATGGTATCAAAGCTGTGAAAACTGGTGAGATTGCCCAAAATGCCGGTGTTTCTACCGGTACTTTTTATGTCCATTTTAAATCAAAGGAAGAAATCATCAGTGCGATTTACTATGATTCATTTAATGATTTCATGCAAGAACGCTTAAAAACTTTAAACGTTAATGCGGAATCGCTTACACAGTTATTAATCAAAATCGGTAACTTTGAATTTAACTTTGTTGATCAAGTTGGTCGTGAAGTTACTACTAATGCGTTTAGTGCAAATCTAATGACCAACTATGAACATCCCGGTCATCATCTTGAAAGTCGTACGTTTCCGGCAAAAATTAAAACCATCATCGCCAAAAAAGATGCAAGAAATCCAGAAGAAACGTTAGTTGAATTTGAAACCCTACTTCGTGGCATCATGTTAACTTGGTGCTTTAATCAAGAACCAAGATCCATTACTGCTTTTGGAGACCAGTTTCTACACAAATACGTTCCGACTCTAACCAACCAATAAAAAAATCCTCTAGATTAAAGCTTTATGATATGAACCCCCTAATTTGGACAAAGATCTAAATTAGTGGGTTTTATTATGCCAAAAATAAAATTTTGCTGGTAGAATTATGTTGTTCAAAAAAGTTAATGTTTCCGAATCAGTCATTTTTCAATGAAATTCAAAACTAACGTATTAAAATGCAATAATTGTAGTTTGTCAGAATTAAGTAATAAATTTAAAATTAATTAACTAAAATCACTTTGATTTAACATGGTTTTCATACTTACTTGGTTCAAACCCAAATATGCTAAAGTCATTACTTTATCTGCGTGGTTTAGTAATTGTATGAACAAAATAATATTAGATTGCATTTAAATTTAATCAGCTCTAGTCTTGTGCATGGTTTGAATAACAAGATAGTCGACTTTTATCATAATATTTATAGAACTGTTTTTCGGTGACGTGACAATTAGGGTGTTGAATCTAAAAAAACAATCAGTTTGTATCGAGTTATCAATTTTAAAAATGGTGTAGTTACGCTAGTCATCTTTGATTAATAAGACAATTAACTGAGTCATAGCGACCTATTTTCCACCTTCTGCATTAATTTTTCTTTGTCACGGGGATCATTTAAACTATGAATCCGAGCGTGACAATTGGGACATACAGCAACACAGTTTTCAATTACATCAAGACCACCATTAGCTAAATAATCAATGTGGTGTACATGTAAAAAGGGGTTTCCTTTTTTATCTAAAAAAGGAGCCGACTCATTACAAAGAGCACAAATGCCGTTTGCCATTTGTTTTACATAGCTCGTTATAGCAGGATTTCGTGTATAAGATTCATATACCACTTTTCTTGAGCCATTATTTTTTATATGACCTTCTTTAGCTAATTGACTATTTACTCGACTAACTTCTTTAGCTGCTTTCGCTATGTCTGCTTGTGAAACTTTATTTAAAGAGTCTTTTTGTTTTTCTTCATAATCTATAAGATGCCGTTTAGATACTAGCGCCCCTTGTCCTAATAGCTTAAGTGGAAATTTATAGACGCGGATAATTATTATTTGAATCCAATTCGGTCACTTGATATGGTTTGTTAACTAGAGAAACTTGTCCTTGATATATGTTTTCACCTTTGTTAAAGGCCTCGAAAAGGTATACAGGTATATCACTTTTATTTGATTCAGCCAACTTTTTATTGTTTCTAGTTAAAAACTGATTGCCTGATTTGCCTTGCCCAGTATAATGAATAGTAGTTCCTTGCCATGTATCTTGATAAGGCATTTCTTTAACCGAGCGAACTTGCGTAAACGAAAAGATAACTATCGAATTTGTCGTTTTTGAGTATCTAATTCCCCCAGAATTAGCAACTTTAAATGCCGACATTATTTCATTATTTGTATAAAAATTGCCGATTTTTAGGTCTGCGATTTCTTGCAGCGACATATTCCGCGCTCCTTTTATTTTTATGGTCTAATTTACACTTTATCTAAAAAACAGCCCCTAATATCTGAATTATAGATATTGGGGGCTGTTTTATCAAGATTACTGAGGGCCATTGTGCATTAGAGTCCCCCAATTACAAAATGAAATTTCATAATTTGTGCTATATCCTTAATGTTTTAAAAATAGTTTTCCTATATTCATTTATAATCTGATCATTCAATTCAATTGCATTCGAATCAATATATTTTTTCATAACTACCCCAAATAACGCTGAAACAATTCTTTATAAATCTCAATATAGTCAAACCACATCGCCAAATCAGCTGATTCATTGCTCTGGTGCATCTTGATCGGATTTCCTGGACCAAATACGGCATAGGGGAAACCTTGCAAATGCTCTTGTAAGAGCTCCGAGCCATCTGTGCCTCCAGAGGCTCCCATCACCACGATTTCATCGGGATCAAAAGGATTAAAACCCTGCTTCTCCTGCATGTGCTGACCCAACTTCAACTCAGCTTCGTTATATTGACTATTTTTGAGATATGGGGTAGCAATTTGCAAAATATCTTCAATTAAGGGAGACGTTGCATCTCCTATCACTGGCGGAATGTTCATTAAAACTTCCAATTGAAGTTCGCCGGCATGTTCAGAATTAAATTTACTCAACAACTGTTTGAAATCAGCTAAAACAGCTTGGTTTGCATACGCTGGTACCACTCGAAGATTTAATTCGGCTTCTGCTTGCGCCGGAATGGAGTTAATCTGAATTCCACCTCGAAAAATATCGACGGTGCTAGTCGTCTGTCCTAATACGGCATCTGGGTGTGCTTTCGCCTGGGACTCTATCCGTTGCTTAGTCAGTTCCAAGAAATCCATCAGATTTTGAATTGCATTAATCCCAAAATTAGGTCGAGAACTATGAGCAGCCCGTCCTTGCGCCGTAATCCGTAAATCAACTTCGCCCTTGTTAGCATACACGACCCGATAGCCAGTTGGTTCAGCAATCAATAGCGCATCCGCTTGCTTCATTACTTGTTCACTTTGTAAATACCGCGAACCACTCATCTGTCCTTCTTCATCGGCTGTCAAAACCAGACGCAACGTTCCCGCCAGGGGCACCTGAGCATCATGGAGCTCAATCATCGCGATCAGCAAAGCCGCAACGCCACCCTTCATGTCAGTAACGCCACTGCCATACACTTGACCGTGTTTGCTAGTCAGTACAAAAGGATCAGTTTCCCATTCGTCTTGAGCAATCGCAACAGTATCCAAATGTCCACTAGCAACCAGTACCGGTGCTTGACCCGTGCCAAGCTCTGCTACTAAGTTAGCATGGTCATCAGCCATCGGAATAATCTGGCTGGCAATCCCATGGGTTTGCAGTAAGGTTTGGACATAAAGAGCAGCTGGCCGTTCATGTCCGTGACTGGTATCAAATGCAACTAATTTTTCATATATTTTTAATTTTTCCGCACGCTGCATGATCATTCCTCAATCTCTGATAGTGATTTAGTCAAGATTAAATCCGTCTGTGCTTCTGCTCCCAGTTGAAAGGTGTGCTTGCCAACCGGACGAAAACCAACACGTTCATAAAACTGCTGGGCACTGGTGTTTCCTTCCCAAACACCTAACCATAAAATTTTAGCTCCCTGTTTTTTAGCAATTGTCTCAGCCGCAGCCAATGCAAATCGGCCAACTCCTTGTCGTTTATACTCAGGAAGCACGTAAAGTTTTTCCACTTCCACACTGTTTTCTGGCAAAGTCTCGGTTTGCTGCTCTCCAAAATTCAATTTTACATAGCCTGACACTGCATGATTCTGTTTTAGGAAATAAAAATGACAATCGGGATTGACCACCTGAGACCGCAACTTTGGCAAACTGTATTCTGTGTCAAGGTATTTTTCAATTTCTCGATTATCCGTT
The DNA here is from genome assembly GCF_001436645.1 of Fructilactobacillus florum DSM 22689 = JCM 16035. Classification (GTDB taxonomy): domain Bacteria; phylum Bacillota; class Bacilli; order Lactobacillales; family Lactobacillaceae; genus Fructilactobacillus; species Fructilactobacillus florum. The sequence continues at coordinate 40,489 of NZ_AYZI01000007.1, forward strand.
GTATCCCAATACGTATCGCGAAACGTATCCCTAATTAAGTCCTGCAACTTACCTAAGTCTGCAGTAGTGGTGACACGCTCTAACACAGGTTTCATAAAAACTACCTTTCCGACAATCGCTGGTCTTCTAATGGTTTCAAGCATTCTACCAATCAAGCTTCAACAGATTTAATTAATTACTATTCTTTAATTTTACCAGTTACTGCGTCACTTGTGCACCAAATTAATTAATCAGCGTAGCAATAATCTACTAATAAAGCCTCTACAAAAACTGATGATCATCTCGAATTCCCAGGTTCTTGACCAGATTCTGATTCAGGTAGGATTGATCACCATACCAGCTAGGTTCAACCACGTCGATCGCTGTAAATCAAAGTTGTAAGCGATAAGTTGTTTCTTGAAGAATGCCCGCACCTTGCTTTTGAAAGCATTTTCATATCGCTCCATAGATGGTTTTCAGAAAAAAACTAACTTATTACTACTTTGAGTTAGTCTAGTAATTGTTGTTTTTGATGGATTAAGCACACCAAAATCTAAAGAGCCCGCAGTAATTACTTGGCTAGATCCTAATCCGCAAAGTCAACCCTCTCGGAACACTTAGATCCCCGGGGGTTATATTTTGCTCAGCTAAATTAGCTTCTCGTTTTAAAAATTATCGCTGAAGCTCATATTCCAACCAACCATACCGCGAGGCTCCCGTTGCAACCAATGGCGCTCCTGAATTCAATTGCCAAAGATGACAAGTCGTCTTTAAATCATGTTGCTGCGTGAACTGCGCTAACTTAGTCAGTCCACGGGTGATACCAGCCAGATTATTTTCGACCATGATGGTCGCATACTGCCCAGCTGGTTTCGTAATTTGAGATATCGGTGGTTGCACCCGAGTTGTTTTTGTCTGTTTGATGACCCGAAAGGCTGCCGTCTTGTAACCCGTTGGATTGGTCACCGGCAAATCAGTTAAAAATCCGGATTGCCCGGTTTCCATAATTGCTAGTTCGTCTAGCTGATTATAAAAATCAGAAAATAGCTCAGCCACCTCAGCTTCAGAACACCCCGCCGACTGGTTAGAACACCAAAAACTGGTGTCGGTCTCCGTGGTTAGCTGTGGCTGATAAAGTTGAAAATCATGTCCAGTTGGTTGTTGTTGGAGGTGTTCATCTAAAATGTGCTGGATTTTCTCCAGTGCTTTGATCTTAGCCGCTACCCTAGTTTGCACCTGCAGCAGTTGGTCAACCGGCATCACGCTGTCCTGATTTTGCAACTGCTGAATCTCTGCCAGCGACAGCCCTAGATTACGCAATCCGAGAATCAACAATAGATCGTATAGCTGGCGATAATCGTAATAGCGGTATCCCGCATCACTTTTAGTTTGAGGGCGAAAAATCCCTTGCTGATCGTAAAAAATCAGCGTACGCCGCGTCGTATGTGCCAGCTTGGCCATCTCACTAATTTTTAACATTCTGACCACCTCCAATTGACTGTCACGTTACGTTATAGTCTAGCATTAATGGTAGGATTTGAGTTAGAAAGTCAGGTGATTTATCTATGAAACAAGCATCGTTGTTCACCAATCAACCGTCCAGGACACCACTTGCTAATCGGGTAAGGCCCCAAACCCTTAACCAATTTGTCGGACAGCAACACTTATTAGAGCCAGGGAAGATTCTCCGCGAAATCATCGAAAGCGATCAGGTTTCTTCCATGATTTTTTGGGGTCCTCCCGGCGTTGGTAAAACCACCCTGGCTGAAATCATTGCTCGCCAGACCCAAGCCAATTTTCTGAGCTTTAGTGCTGTTGACAGTAGCATTAGTAAAATCAAAAAAATCATGCAGCAAGCTGAGCGGGATCGGGAAGTCGGACAACGCACGATGGTATTTATTGATGAAATTCACCGATTTAACAAAGCCCAACAAGATGCTTTTTTACCCTATGTTGAACGTGGCAGCATTACCCTCGTGGGTGCCACCACGGAAAATCCTTCGTTTGAGGTCAACTCCGCCCTGTTGTCCCGTTGCCAGGTCTTCGTCCTCAAACCACTAACCCCAGCAGACATCGTAACCCTACTCCAACATGCCCTGCACAACCCAGCAGGCTTTGGAGAGCAAGTCATCACGATTACAGATCAGGAACTACAAGCAATCGCTGATTTTGCCGATGGCGATGCGCGCACGGCGCTCAACACGCTTGAAATGGCTATTCTCAACGGAGAAAAAGTCGGCAATCACGTTACGGTAACCAACCAAACCCTAGAACAGTTGCTTTCCAACAAACAGGTTCTGTATGACAAAAATGGCGAAGAGCATTACAATCTGATCTCCGCTTTGCATAAATCCATGCGCAACAGCGACGTCGATGCCGCCATCTACTGGTTATCACGGATGTTGGCAGGTGGGGAAGATCCGCTCTACATCGCTCGCCGGCTCGTTCGCTTTGCCAGTGAAGATGTCGGACTGGCCGACACTAATGCCCTCAACGTCACCATCAATGTATTTCAAGCTTGCCAATTCATCGGCATGCCGGAGTGCGACGTCCACCTAGTCGAAGCCGTAACCTACCTGGCGCTGGCGCCTAAATCAAATGCTTTGTATCAAGCCCGACTAGCCGCGGCTAAAGATGTCAAACAGACCGCTAACGATCCGGTTCCCATGCAGATTCGCAACGCTCCCACCAAACTAATGAAAGACCTCGGTTATGGGAGCAATTACCAATTAGCTCACAATACCAAGGATAAACTAACAACTATGACCACGATGCCTCCGTCCGTCGCCGGTCATGAATATTATCTCCCAACCACACAGGGGCATGAACAGCGCTTCAAAGTACGGCTTGCCCAAATCAAAAAGTGGCATCAACAACATCAATAAAATTTCACAAGGAGTTTTAAAATGGAAAATAACCAACCAGCGGTCAAGCAAATCGAAGTCCGCGGTGCACGAGTCCATAATCTTAAAAACATTGATGTGAACATCCCGCTCAATCAATTCGTCGCAATTTCCGGTTTGTCTGGTTCTGGAAAGAGTTCACTCGCAATGGGAATCCTGTATGCCGAAGGTTCGCGTCGCTATTTAGAAGCCCTCTCGACCTATACAAGACGCCGGATCAGTCAGGATCAACAGGCGCAAGTTCAAACAGTCCGTCATATTCCGTCTGCCATCGCGCTTAAGCAACGGCCCACGGTTCCTTCCGAGCGATCGACGGTCGGCTCAATGAGCGAGCTCTTTAACGTCATTCGATTAATTTTTTCCCGGTTAGGTTCCACCGTTTGTCCGAACGGGCACCGGTTACCACCCAGCCTCAAAATTGCACAAGCCATGGATCTCCCAGCTGGGGAGCACAGCCAGATGGGCATGATTACCTGCCCTGTTTGTCACGTTGCCTTTATGGCAAAATCTGCTGAAGACTTCGCGTTTAACGGTGGCGGTGCTTGTCCAAAGTGCCACGGCAGTGGGCAAATTCGTGAACTAGACGAACGTAAACTAATTGGTGATGAAAATCTTAGTCTCGATCAGGGGGCGGTTGCTGCCTGGCATCTGCCCGGTCGTAACTTTATGCCAAATGTTGCTGCGACTCTGGGCGTACGAACCGATATTCCCTACCGTGACCTGACAAAACAAGAAAAGGACATCGTACTCCACGGTCCAAGAAAAAGTACCCCGTCGACTTTCGAACTTCCACTGGTCGGGTCTTTCACACTGATAATACCTTGTACGAAAACGCCTACGCAGCTGTCTATGATTCTTTGCAGACGGTCAAAAGTAGTCGGTCAATGGCCAAAATTAACCAGTTTTTCCATTTTTCAACTTGTCCTGTCTGCCACGGAACGAGATTAGATCCCGCATTATTAACCCAACTGGTGGGGAGCCGTAACATTGCGGAAGTTTCCAAACTAACCCTCGGAAAACTAGGTGACTGGCAACAACAAACCCTCGCTAGTTTGCCGGATGAAATGCAGCAGTTGGCTAAGACCTTATTTAAAAATCTCACTGAAACCCTGCAACCACTGCTTGAACTCGGCCTTGACTATCTTACCTTAGCCCGGGATGGTAATACCCTCTCGACCGGAGAATTACAACGGATTCAGTTAGCTAAAACCATCCGTACGGAGACTACCGGGGTGCTCTATGTGCTCGATGAACCCTCGATTGGGTTACACCCGGACAATCTCAAGGGATTGGTCAACGTGTTTCGAAAACTCATCGCGCAGGGAAATTCACTGGTGGTAGTCGACCACGATGTTGATATGATTGCAGCCGCCGACTGGGTGATCGAGATTGGCCCTGGATCGGGGGCAGCTGGAGGTCAGATAATTGCGACCGGCACACCCCGAGCACTCACAAACAACCCCAATTCTCTGATCGGGCCATTTCTAGCTGGTCGGGCCACGATTATGCATCCTAAGGTTCCCACTGCTAAAAATGGCTCTAGTCTGGATACCGAAATGAAAATTCAGGATTATTTTAATCTCAAGCAACTTAAAATCACGATCCCTGGCAATCAAATCACCGCCGTGACTGGCTTTTCGGGAGCTGGCAAGACCAGTCTCATCCTCGATAGTTTGGTTCCAGCCATTCAAGCACACGCCTCCCGTGAACGACTTCCCCAGCAGGTTACTCAACTTAAAACAAAGTTTACCAACGTCGTCAGTGTGGATGCCAAACCAGTTGGTAAAAATACCCGTTCGACCTTGGCAACTTATACAACCATCATGGATCAGCTCCGCACCCTCTTCGCTGCCCAACCTGCTGCTAAACAGCAGCAGCTAGGTCGCGCTGCTTTCTCTTATAACAATAAGCAGGGCGCCTGTCCTAATTGCGGTGGGGTCGGAACCATTACGCTCGATGTTCAATACCTACCGGATGTCGTCGAAACCTGTCCCGTTTGTCATGGCACGCAGTACAAAGACGTTGTCCAACAAATTCGCTGGCACGGTTATAGCATCGTCGATATCCTAAACATGTCCGTTAAAACGGCACTCCCAGTCTTTGCGGAACTGCCTAAGATTGAACAACAACTCCAGTTGCTAACTGATATCGGGCTAGATTATCTGCACCTGGGTGAAAGTACTCCCAGCCTGTCTGGTGGTGAAGCGCAACGTCTCAAGTTGGTAAGTCATCTAAAAAAACGCCAGACCAAAACGCTGTTTGTCTTTGACGAACCCTCGGTCGGGCTTCATCCCAAGGACGTCCAGACTCTCCTTGGGGTTTTGAATCAATTAAAGAAACGTGGTGCGACGATCATTATCATTACTCATGACCTTGACTTGATGGCCAACGTCGATTACATGATTGACCTCGGACCACGAGGAGGCGACCAAGGCGGTCAGCTAATGGCCGCCGGAAACCCACGAGAATTGGTCAAAGAGCCCACGAGCATCACTTTGCAATATTTGCGCCAGCATTTTAAGAAATTTGGGTTGCTACATGAAAATGCTGATAAAGCTTAAAAAAAATTAAGTTTTGATGTTAATTAAAAATGTTCCGTCCTCAAATTGAGAACGGAACATTTTTACTAATAACAAGCGTAAAAAGCTTATCTGATTGTGTAAAAAATTTGATTACTCAAGTCTGCAATTTCAGCAACTTTAGTAACAAAAGCTTTAATATGGTTAGCCGAAAGATTTCGTTCCAGTTCGTCACCATTAACTAACTTTTTGGGTTTCCTAAGATTAGTGAAAAATTGGCGTTTTAGAGCTACATCATTCCTTGCTATCTGATATTTAGATGGTTTATTGGTTACCAAATAATTCATAAAAGTAAACAAAAATTCTTGCCAAGAACTAATGCGATAATTCTTACCTTGAATCATAATATTTACTGGCTTTTTCCCAGTCACATTGATAGCAGTATCAATCCGATAGGTACCGGACTGCACACCATTATTTTTCACCGCAAAGGTTGGAAACGGAAAAATCTCCAATAGTTCCTGTGTCAGTTGTGCTGTCCGTTTCGCAATAGAAGTTGCATTCCAAATATCGTAGTCACTGGGAATGTTTCTCGTAATCATAATATTAGATTTTTGATATACTGCTCGCTTTTTATCGAATGGAGCATTACTCATTTCTTGATTGTATTTGGTCAAAGTAAGATTTCCTAACGTATTAACATATCTGTCATGAAATGAATCAACATTCACAACTGCTAGCCGCCAATCATTGCTCAACGTTTGCGGCATAACATGTTCAATTTGAGCATCAGTAAAATCAATGGTTTCTTTTGATCGATGTTGCTCTAATAATTCCAAGGTTAATTTAGCTAAATCTGACTCTCGATAGATATCTGTTGTTTTCAATGTTTCCGTAAAATCACGATCAGAAACAAACCGGTTGCGAAGAAGCGTTAATTCCCGTTGGTAAAACCCCGTAGTAGCTGCTGGTAAAACACATAAATTACTAATAATACTATTTAATCCTGCTGTACTTAACTGGCAAATCTTCAGTCGGAACAAATAGTTAGTTAAAGTTTGAACAATTTTAATCCAATCTGCTTTTGAGAGTCGATTTTTCACCACTTGGTCTTGCAACATTAGTAGGTAGGGATATACAACCTTACTTTTCATTCGATTAATAATTTCCAAAGAATGGTTGATTTCCGGGTTATCCGTTTGAGACTGTTGAAAATGCACATAATAATAAGCAAATCGTAGTAAATCAGTTAAGGCTTGTTGAGGATTCCAATGTTGCGCTATGAAAAATTGCTGATACCCATGATAAACATCAGATTTCTTGATTGGGTGGCTAGCATGCATGCTCATAATTAAATAACGCCAAATGAACTCAGTGAAATCAGCGCCCGCAAACAGCTGTTCTAATTTCACCCAATAATTCTGATAAAGATTGCGTTGTTCATCTGGCCCCACCTGCATTAGTAAATAATTTCTAATTAAATCAGTCGCCGATAATGATAATCCAGTAGAATTCAAACTTTCAAAAACTACCTCAGGGTTTTCTGAGTCTGGTCCTAATGTGAGCTCAATGTTAACAATGATTAATTGTCGCAAAGCATCTAACAATGTACGCGCTGAAAAAGTTGATTGACTCACCCTGTGACAAAATAATCGATAATTTGCAACTAGCTTCGAGTTCGATTCAGATTGAATTTCGGCGGAGCGCTCCTGAACAATACTCATAAAAGCCATGCGATCTCGTTCGACCGACTTCAATTTTACACGTTCATTATCTGACAATCTCGAATTAAGCAAATATTGATCACATTGATCTGACAACTGTTTATCCGAATTTCTAAGGGCACAAATCAATAGCATTAGGGTAGTTAAACGTTGCTGCCCATCAATCATCTGCTTGGTTTCTTTAACATTTATTTCTCGGTACGAAACGTACACAATCGTCCCAAAAAAATGCTCTTTTTGGCTGTCAACAATCTGCTCTAAATCTGCAAACAATGTCTCGCATTGATCCGTACTCCATTCGTAATGGCGCTGAAAAACTGGGATTTCAAGAATCACGTTGTCATTCTTTAAAAAATCAAGGACATTGATACTGCCAGCGTCAATAGGTTTACTTTTTGATTGCAATCTCCTGCTCCATCTCTTGCTTTAAAATTAAGCTTAACTATGTAAATCAGAATAATACTAAAATTAATTAACTAGTTTAATTCTATCAAGATTATGAGATTAAGATAACCCCCAAAAAACAACTAATTAATAATTCAAGCTGTTGAAAACTAGGTTAATTCGATATAATTAATTTAATTATTAATCGGAAAGATTGAGGATTCTCATGCAAACCCGTCTAAAACGAAACCAAGGAAAAAAACACCATAAAGTAACCTTCATTATGCTAATAATTAGTTTAATCTTCTTAGTCATACTAGGACTGTATTTATACCGTCAAACTCAGCAAAAAGCTACTATAAATCACCCAAAAACAAGCCAAACACGAAAACCTGATAAGAAAATAAAGACAAAACCAAAAAATAATCACGATGCTACTAACAAAAATATCCCGACTAACAGGAGTACCAGTAACCAAGCAATTCCCGAAGCAATGCAAGGTACCTGGTATCCGGCCGATGATGAAAACATTTCTGGTTTAAACGGATATCTCCAAATCAATAATGAGACGTTAACCTGGACAATCGCTGCACCACAGCAAGAACAAGGAACCTATGTTTTTAAAATCGATCGAGACGGAACTGGTTATAATCTAACTCCGCAAGGAAGTGCACCCTTTGAAAACTCAAGTTATCTCATTGAGCGGCAGGATGCTGATACGATTACTTTAGCCTTTCATGGTGGTACGGCTAGATTTTCAAAGAATCCCAATCCGGACACAGTGAATAACAATCAGGAATCAGAGCAATCTCAAGTTCCTGACGATTACTTAGTTTCGAAAAATAACCCAGGTCCATACGAGGTTGTTAGTGGAAAAGATGATAATACAGTAATTGTCAGAAACACTGAAACTGGAGAAGAAATCGAAAAACCAGTAGTACATAATCCAGATTGGGATTATGTACACGATAGGCCAATTGAATATAATTAGTATTGCACTCACTTAACATAGTAAAAGTTCAAGATCACTCAACAACTGTCTTTTTTGATAGCATGCTTCTAATGGTACGTACTATTATATGCTTGATAAAAATTTGGAAAACAATCCCCAAGCCGTTTTAAATGAAGATAAAAAACAAATTTACGCTTATTAAAAGCTACTGAGTATAAGCCTGTAACTAAATTTAAGGGAGCTAAAGCGGTTACTAACTTGCTCAATAATCCAGATGAGGAATAATGACTTAATTAATCTATACGTTATTTTCATAGAAACTAGCGGCGGCAAGTCGCGACCAGTATTAATTCGGAAAATAGCATCACAGACAATGTAAAAATTTAAAATAAATATCAAATCTCAAAAAACAATATTATCAGATAATTAGCGAATAGCTAGATTAAAAAGACTTCGTTGGTTAATCTTGGAAATGTTTTCAGTTTCCCAGCCACTGGATTAAATTTTAAAGAAATTGGTAATTTAAGTAAGTCAGACCAGATTAACCCTCATAATTTTGCCGTTACCTTAAAATCCAATAGAAAAAGTAAAAAAACAATCATCCTAATAACTATGATGATTGTTTTTTAAGTTGGCAAATTTAATAATTATTTCAAAATTTTTTAACATAAGTATTAGTATCGGAACCGTTAAATTTAATGATCGATTATTGATAAACTGCCTGTAATTTCATGTTTTGATTTCAAAAATAATAGATAAATAAACTCAACATTTTACTAATTACTAACTAATTAAATGTAAATGATATCAATATAAAAACTAAAAATTATATAAAAAATTAATTTTATTTTTATAATTTAACTTTACAAATCTTCATTATTATAATAGTCAATAAAATCATTTGGATATTTTGCTATATCGTTTTCAATAAGTCTCTTTGCACCACCAGCATCCTTCTTAGCTTTATCTATAATTTGCTTTTTTTTCGGCTTTTTGCCTGTTTTTTGTAATCTATCATTAATTATTCGTGGTGCAATAACGTTTCTAATATAATCATCTGGATTTTTTTTAAACTTTTTTTCTTCAACCATACAATTAGGTACAAGTAGTGTGAATTTACCATTGGCGTAGAAATTTTTTTCTACATTTTCTTTCTTCCATTCACAATCCTTATCAGCCCAATAGTATAAAGTTTCCGTTCTTTTATGCAAAGAATTATCACGTCCCAATCTTTTTACAGTTTCTATAGTAAAATTGTATAATTCTTTTTCAATTAATCTAGTAGTTAAATCTGAAACACTATCATATGAAAAACCAGGAACGAACATCGTTAAAGCTGATAGCCTGCACGCATTTCCATTCAGTTTAGCAAGACCAGAATATTTCTCAGTATTAAGATTCAAACTATTTAACATTTCATGAAAAAGGTCTTTGTTCGGACCATGTCCAACTGATTTATTTTTACTATATCCTAACCCAGTAGCATTTTCTTCAGGGACTGAATCTATTTTTGAAAGGTTTTCTGCCTTGTTTCCCATAACAAATTCAAAGAATGAATCAATTCTTTTCTCAGCATTTTCACTATCCTCGCCACTAAATTTTTTTTTATTTTTACATACAAGTATTGGATTTATAAATGCTTCACTATCAGTGTCTAAATATCTATCGTAATAGGTTGGGGATTCATTTTTTTTTAAAATGTCAGACATTTTTGCGTTTTTTTTCAAAATCATCACCCCATATATATTAATAAAAATATTATTATAGTAACCTGTTAAAAGAGAGCTATGCTTAGTTTACAGAAACGATTAAGGGTAGTAAAGTTTACCAAATAATAAATAATCTTTATACTTCGTAGTCAATTTTACCACACTCTACCATAAAAATTTATAAAATTATTTCAATAATAAAATTTAATTTAATACTTTCTCGTACCTTTAAGTAAATTTGCTAAGTAGATAATTACTTGCAACTGTTTTTAAATTATTCTGATGTAGAGAGAGCTGCAAGGTTTATTTATTTATTTAAATAAGTCAGGATTTAATGGTCTATGGAGAGTCAATTCCAACGGACAAAACAACGTTCCCTATGGTAAACACAAAAAATTAAACTTATTTCCATCATCTTTAAGAAATGATGCATACTATTTAGAAAATAACGATGTTAAAATTATTAATTATGATTTTAGAGATGCAGTTTCAACTGCTCAAAAAAATGATTTTGTATATTTTGATCCGCCTTATATACCTCTTACACCGACTTCTTCGTTCACAAATTATACTAAAAATGGGTTTGGTATGGTTCAACAAAAAGAGCTAAGAGATCTAGCAATTTCATTGACCCATAAAAATGTAAAAGTTATGATTTCAAATTCTTCAAGTGAGATTACAAAAGAACTATATAAATCAAAAACATTTAAAATACGAACCGTTAGAGCTGGCAGAGCAATAAATTCTAACGGTAAAAAAAGAGGTAAGGTCGATGAATTTATCATAACTAATTATTAAAATTATAGACCAAACTACCAATAATCGTATTTATCAAAAAATATTTTAATTCCATCTTTACGTAAATTATCAAAGTAATCCTCATATTTTTCCTGAGCATTTACTTGCTGCGTCTTTGCATCGTTTTTGTCCTTACCTTTACCATAAATAAACCAACTACTGTTAAATAAAGCTGAAAATTGAACAGTTGGTTTTGGTTCAAATTGTAATTCGTTAAAAATCTTTTGATACAATTTTCTTTTATTAACAAATCCAAACATTTTTTCATCGACAGAACCAGAGGTTTGCTGCCATTTCTTTTCAACTATAAAAATAGTGTTTGTATCAAAATTAAAGAAAGCCTCATCTGGTTTCCATAATTTTTTGTTTACATTATTTAATTCAGTTGTTTCATGCAATGCATTGTAAAAAGCTGCTTGCTTTGTAATCAAACCAACATAATGATTATCAGATTTTTTGTAGATTTCATATGAAACAGTTTTAGATTTAATAATTTCATCTTGTTATCTAAACGTATGCTCTTTTAAATAATATTCGTTATAAAGATCCGTGTGGACTTTTGTCATTAGATCAGTAGTCTTTTCAAATTTCAAACCACTATCATTAGTTCTATATCCACTACTTCCATGCTGTTTCAAAAAATCACCCCAAAAACATATATTATTTTCCTAATCCCGTTCAAACACCGTTACACTCTCCACGTGGGGAGTCTGGGGGAACTGATCCACTGGTTGCACCGGCTGTTTAATGTTATACCCACCATCGTGCAACAAACGGGCATCCCGCACCAGCGTTGCCGGATTACACGAGACATATACTAACCGCTCCGGTTTCATCGCCAGCACGCTGTTAATCAGGCTAGCATCTAACCCTCGACGTGGTGGATCCACTACGACTACGTTGGGATGTAACCCATCTGCCTCCCACTTGGCGAGCTGGTCTTCGGCTTTATTCGTCACAAAAGTTACGTTATCAATGCCATTCAATTTTGCATTAGCCTTGGCATCCGTAATCGCTGCCGCCACCACGTCAACTCCATACACGTGTTTGACCTTCGGAGCAAGCACCAGTGAAATCGAACCAATCCCGCAGTAGGCGTCGATCACCAAATCATCCGGTTGCAACGCAGCTTTATCAAGCACCTGCTGGTATAGCCGTTCGGTTTGAACTGGATTGACTTGATAAAAAGATAGTGGAGAAATCATAAACTTAGTTCCCAAGATCTCGTCGGTGATCGTTTCCTGTCCCGCTAACAAATAAGTTTTATCACCCAGCAATCGATTGCCATGACTATGATTAACATTTACCAACAAACTGGTCAGCTGCGGTAATTTCTTTAAGATAGCCTGAGTAATGGCCTCCGCATCAACCAGCTCCTCATTAATTACTAACACCACCATCAATTCGTGACTATGATGTCCATAACGCACCATAATATTACGAATCACGCCCCGGTGGGTCTCTTCATTGTAGGCTGGTACCTGAAAATCACGCAAGACGTCTCGCACAACGAGCAATGCCTGGTCAATTGCTGGTTCTTGGATGTAGAAATCCTCAATCGGAATTAGATCGTGGCTATGGCGGCGATAAAATCCGGTTTCCAGCTGACCGTTAATCGAACGCACTGGGATCTGAGCCTTGTTACGATATTGAAACGGTTGCTCCATTCCAATCGTTGGCGCCACTGTCACGTTCAACTGCGCTTTTTGAAAAAGTAGGTCTAGCTGGTGCTGTTTAAACTCCAGTTGCTTTTCGTATTTAAGGTGTTGTAGGGGCGCGATCCCAGCTTGAGTATAGCGGGGATCCACCGACTCCACCCGATCAGCGCTGGGCGTTATAATCTTCAGTAATTTGGCAAAGGCAAAGTGTTGTTTAACTTTAACCACCTGAACCTGCACGGTTTCCGTTGGGAGTGCCTCCTCAATAAACAGCGGGAACTGGTCAACTTTTGCCACCCCGAGTCCTTCATAGGTTAGATCGGTAATGTGTACTGTCAGCATTTCATTTTTCTGAACCGGGGCCATAAATTTTTGCTTCATTAAATTCTCCTTAAAGAAACAGGTTTGTCGGACAACCGACAAACCTGTTTATGCTTGGGTAGCTGGATCTGCGACAGCTTTTAAATTCGAAAAAATCTCAATATGTTCTTTCAAGTTTTGGAAATCCATCGGTGCGTCGCCACCGTACTCACCATCCAGGTTAATTGGCATTTTATCCTGGTTATCCTTCACCGAAAAGTGAGTTGTTTCCTGATAAATAATCCGTGAATCGTGGACATGCCGCCCTCCATTCATCACTTTCATAATCAGCTGCATGATTTCGACCATGTTCCCGGTCTTCACGATGATCATCGTGAATTTACCATCACTCAAAGAGGCATTGGGAACTGCTTGTTCAAGCCCACCAACTGAATTCGTCATTGCCAAAAAAAACATCGACGCCTTGCCGGCATAGGAGCCCCCATCGTATTGAACCTTAATATCCATTGGTCGTGCCTGTGGCAGCATCTCAACTGCTTTCATCAGATAGGCCATGTACCCAAAGACGGTCTTTAAATCAGAGGGAACATCATAGGTTAGTTCGGTTAACCGCCCACCCGCCGCAATATTAATAAAGTAGTGGGTCAGTTTCTGATTAGAAGCCTTCCCGACATCCATTGCGGTCGTCTGACCGTTAGCAATCACGCGAGCCGCCTCGACAAAATCATCACGAGGAATTCCTAAAGCTCTCGCAAAATCATTGGTGGTCCCAGCTGGAATGATTCCCAGACGAGGACGCTTTTCCAACGGTGCAATGCCGTTAATGACCGCATTGATAGTCCCATCACCACCCGCTGCAACCACAAGGTCAAACCCAGCTTGCGCCACTCGCCGTGCTTCGTTTTGTGCTGAATTTTCAGCAGGAGTTGTCGCATAGATGCTGGTTTCATAACCACCTTGTTCTAACACGTTAAGAATATCAACCAGCTTATTTTTCAGAGTTTCGCGTCCTGATGTGGGATTAAAAATAATTCGTGCCCGTTTTTGCAAATCAGTCACCGCCTCCTACTTGTTTAGCGCCTGCATCAACAGTTTATTCACAATCTGCGGATTAGCCTTGCCATGGGTTTGCTTCATAATTTGACCCACCAAAAAGCCGACGGCTCGGTCTTTTCCATTATGAAAGTCAACGATTGATTGCGGATTATCAGCTAACACTTGGTCAATGATCGGCTGTAATTGGTCGGGATCAGACAGCTGAACCAGCCCATGTTCTTTGACATAAACAGCGGGATCCTCACCGTTAGTAATCGCTTTAAAGACTTTTTTCGCCATCTTTGTTGAAATTGTTTGATCGCTAATCATCTTAATCATGCTGGCCAGCGCCTCCGGTGTAATCTTGGTACGTTCCAACACCGTCTGTTGGTCATTCAGATATGCATTGACATCCCCTTGCAGGTAGTTAGAAGCCATCTTAGGATCGGCCTGCAGTTCCATCATTCGATCAAAGAAGTCAGACATTTCCTTGGTCTGCGTCAGAACCATTGCATCATAATCAGTTAGACCAAAGTCTTTGACGTAACGTGCTCGTCGGCTTTCTGGCATCTCTGGCAATTGTTCTTGTAATTCAGAAATCCACTCGTCGCTAATTGATAAGCTAGGTAGATCAGGTTCTGGGAAGTAACGGTAATCATCCTTCCCCTCTTTAACCCGCATCAAGTACGTTTTGCCCGTAAGCTCATCAAACCGACGCGTTTCTGCGCCAATCGTGCCCCCGGAACGAATTACCTGAGCTTGCCGCTCTTCCTCGTAAGCCAGAGCTTTGCGGACATAGTTAAATGAGTTTAGGTTTTTTAACTCGATTTTCTGACCAAGTGTGCTACTCCCAATCGGATGAATTGAGATATTACAATCAACTCGCATTGAACCCTCTTCCATCCGCACGTCTGAAATCCCGGTAAACTGGATCCGTTCCCGCAATCCCTCTAGATAATCATAGGCTTCTTGCGGAGAATTCATCTCTGCTTTTGACACAATTTCGATTAACGGGGTTCCTTGCCGGTTCAGGTCCACGTAAGAATACCGTTTCCCGTGGGTGTTTTTCCCGGCATCCTCTTCGACATGCAATTCTGCAATCCCGATTTTTTTCGGACCCTGATCAGTTTGTACTTCAATCCAACCGTTCGTGGCGGCTGGTCGATCGTTTTCAGTAACCTGATAGCCCTTGGGGTTATCGGGGTAAAAGTAGTTTTTACGATCAAAGTGCGGATGTTTTTCAATTTCCGCATGTAAGGCCAGTGCGGCGGTAATCCCGTTCGCAATTACCTGACGATTAATGGTTGGCAGTGTTCCCGGATACCCCCAATCAATGACATTTGTATTTTCATTTGGTTCAGCACCGTATTGCACCGGTGAGGGGCTGAAAATTTTGGATTTGGTTTTTAATTCCACGTGGACTTCTAGACCAATCGTCGTTTCAAAATTCATTACTCTTGCCCTCCCAACTGTGGCGTTGCTTGTTGAAAATCAGTGTTTTGTTCAAAGGCATAAGCTGCTTGGTAGAGCGTAGCTTCGTCAAATGGTTTTCCAACCAGCTGCATCCCGATTGGTAAGCCTTCGCTAAAACCAGCGGGAATTGACATCGCTGGTAAGCCCGCCAAATTAACCGGAATCGTAAAACTATCATTCAAGTACATCTGAGTGGGATCTTGAGATTCATGATTTAATGGGAAAGCTGTGGTTGGAGCCGTAGCTCCCATCAGTACATCATATTTTTCAAAGACCCGCTGAAAGTCATCGGTAATCATGGTACGAATCTGGGCTGCTTTTTTATAGTATTTGTCAAACGAACCTGATGAAAGCGAAAAAGTTCCCAACATAATCCGGCGCTTGACCTCATCGCCAAAACCTTCGGAACGAGTCTTAACATAAACATCGTCCAAATCTTGAGCATTTTCAGCCCGAAATCCATACCGAATCCCGTCAAATCGCTCTAAGTTAGAGGAAGCTTCGGCAGATGCTAACACATAGTAAGCCATGATACCGTATTTTGCATTTGGCAAATCAACTTCATCAACCGTTGCTCCAAGTTTCTGATACGTTGCGATGGCGTTTTGGACCGCTTGCTTAACCTCGGGCTGCACACCGGATCGTAGGTATTCTTTAGAAACGGCAATCCGCATCCCTGAAACCCCTTGCTCCAGCTGAGCCGTATAGTCTGGTACCTCAGTTTGTGAGGAGGTTGCATCGTGTTCGTCAGCTCCCGCAATTACATTTAAGAGGTAAGCATTATCTTTAACACTTCTAGTCAACGGACCAACCTGGTCAAAACTAGAACCAAAGGCAATCAATCCCCAGCGAGAAACCCGACCATACGTTGGTTTCAGACCGACTACTCCCGTAAAGGCTGCTGGTTGCCGAATCGAACCACCCGTGTCAGAACCAAGGCTCGCTAATACATCCCCAGCCGCAACCGTGGCAGCAGAGCCCCCTGAAGAACCACCAGGAGCCGTCGTCAACTTCCACGGATTATGCGTGGTTTGAAATGCTGATTTTTCAGTCGAACTCCCCATTGCGAATTCATCTAAATTGGTTTTCCCGATGATAATCGCGCCCGCTTGTTTCAACTTCTCGACCACCGTTGCTTCATAGACCGAGGTAAAGTTAGTAAGCATTTTAGAAGCGGCCGTCGTTGGTAGTTCGGTGGTTACTAAGTTATCTTTAATGGCAATCGGAATCCCAGACCAAATTGAATCTGGATCGATTCCGGTCTGATCGAGCTCTTTAGCAGTCGCCAGTGCCTCTTCATTTAGCGCCAAATACGCCTGAACCTGCTGATCATCCTGCTTGATTTTATCCAGCGTCTGCCGGGTCAATGCTTCCGCCGTCAAGCGTCCACTGACTAATTCTTGATGCAGACTCTCTAAATCGTGCTCAAAGTAGTTCATGACTAATCCTCGCTTTCATCAATAATTGTTGGTACGCGAATCAGACCATCCGCTGCTTCCGGAGCATTTTTTAATAATTTAGCGGATTGATCCCAATTGTCAGCTACATCAGCTCGCATTGCGTTTAACCGGTCGGTCACGATGTAGGTTGGTTCGACGCCGTCAGTCGGCACTTTTTCTAAATCATCAAGCATGCCCAGCATGTCATTTAACTGTTCGGTAAACCGAGGAACTTCCTCTTCGGTTAATTTTAGTTTGGCCAGACTAGCGATATGCTGTGTCCGGGCTTCGTCAACTTTCATGGTCATCTCAATTCCTCCTTGCGGGATGTTTGCTAGTAGTTAGTGAAGACGTGTGAACTAAACTTCTTTTGATCTTGCCCCCGATACAGGTAACTTTGAATTCCGTTCGTTGAGCCAACCGTGATCTCAATCGGACTATTTTGGGGTAGATATTTTTGAGCCGAAGTCTGCAGATACTGGGTAAAACTGTTGATTGCCGTGTAACTGTAGAATTGGGTCGTCACGTTCACGTGCATCCCAGTCAACGTTCCGTTGGTATACTGCGCCTGAGCCGTGACCCCACTTAGATTAGGGAAATAACTCTGAGCCTGTTGTTTAAACTGATCAAAGGCAGCTGCATCATTGTCATTTGGTGCTTTTTGCCCGTTCGCAATCGGAAAGACATAGTTTTTCTGATCGATCGTCTTCCAATTATCGACCTTGGTAGACTGGGGTGCGTTATTTGAGGAAGCAATAAAGTTTCCTCCCACCAAACTATCATCTGGGGCCGCTTTGTACAGAGCCACCACAATTGGAATGTTTTTTAAATCTGCTTGCTTGCGGAGGCGCGCCAAAATCTGATTAGCAATTTCTTTCCCATTAGACTCGATTTCAGCATCGGTTAGGTTTTTAGAATACTGCGCTCCGTATTTTTCCTTTGTGTAATAGTAAACGGAATTCAAACCAACTCCAATGGTCATCCCCTTAAGCTCGGTTTTACCATCCACCGTTTGCAGAAAATCCTGTTCTTCAATCTGTTGGAGGTACTCGGGCACAACCTTGTCTTTGGGCTGGTTAGGATTTAGCCCATCGGGATTATCATCAGTTTTGCGTCCCACCCAGTTTTGGACCGTGGTCGCAGACAATTGCTGCCCTTCTTGGAAAATATACTTATCTGGAGAAAAATTTTGTTTGGAAATCTCCAGCAATCCCCGCTGAAAACCCTGCAGGTTAAACTGGTTACTTGTCTGCTGACCATTAATGCCAGCAGCTTTGCTAACCTGGTAATGACCATCCTTAATCAAACTTTGATAGTCGTTGTTCGAATTACTGCCAGTTAACTGAGTCTTTTGTGAGCCACTGTTGGTACTGATTTTGTTGCGGTTGCCACATCCCACCAACAAAACGGTGCTCGCTGCGGCAATCGCCAAGATACTAATTCGTCGTTTCAAACCTTCACCTTCCTAATCATCCGTCGCTTGCATCTTCTGCTGAAAGCGTACCTCATCCCAAATGGGGATTTGAAGTTGTTCTGCTTGCTGACGTTTGCTACCTGCAGCCTCACCAGCGATTACCAGATCGGTTTTGGCAGAGACACTGCTCGTGACCGAACCGCCATGAGCCGTGATCCAAGCCGTGGCTTGCGGTCGCGTGAGCTGGGTCAGCTTTCCAGTTAATACTACTCTTTTTCCGTCAAAAAATGTATTGTGATTCGTTTTTGGACCGCGATACGTCATCGTCAGTCCAGCCGCCGTTAGCTCGGCTAACAACGTTTGACTATTAGGGTCAGCAAAGTAGGTTACCAAACTATCGGCAATAATCCCGCCAATTGTCGGAACTGCTTCAAGCTCATCCTTGGTGGCCTGCTGCAGTTGCGTCATGGTTTCAAACCTAGCCGCTAACAATTGCGCCGCCTTGCTGCCGACGTGCCGAATTCCTAAACCGAAAAGAACCCGCTCTAATGAGTTAGTTCGACTATTAGCAAGTGCTTGAAGTAAATTTTGTGCCGACTTCTCTCCCATTTTATCAAGCTGAACCAGTTGGTCAAATTGCAGCTGGTAGAGACTGGCCACATCGTCAATCAGATGATGGGCGAAAAGCTGGGCGACAATTTTCGGACCCAGGCCGGCAATGTCCATTGCATTTCGCGAAGCAAAATGAGTAACCTGTTCGGATAATTGGGCCGGACATTTCGGATTAATGCACCGCAAAGCCACCTCATCATCTAAATGAACTAATTTAGCTCCACAAGAAGGACAGGTCGTGGGAATTTCAGCTGGACGCGCCGTCTGGGGGCGTTGATCTGGTAGATAGCGATCCACCGATGGGATGATATCACCGGCTTTATAAATTACGACCGTATCCCCTAACCGCAAATCCTTACTTCTCAGATAGTCGGCATTGTGTAGTGAGGCGCGGGCAACCTGAGTTCCGGCAAGTTGCACCGGTGCAAAAGTGGCTGTGGGCGTTACTACTCCGGTGCGTCCGATTGTCCACTCGATTGCCTCCAATTTAACGTGGGCCTCTTCTGGCGGAAATTTAAAGGCAATCGCCCACTTGGGTACTTTCACTGTGTGACCAATCTCGGTTTGAAGCGCCAACGAATTGGTTTTAATGACAATTCCATCAATTCCATAGGCAAGCTCATCACGCCGCTGTTGGTTTTTAGCAATATAGGCATCAATGGTCGCTAGCTGACTGGCAACCTGATAATCAGGATTAATGGCGAAACCCAGTTCTTGTAATTCGGCTAACAGCTCACTTTGAGTCGTGGCCTTGACATCGTGATAGTCAGCAACATTGTACATAAAGGTGCTGAGGTGCCGAGATGCGGTTACTTGCGGATCGAGTTGCCGCAAACTCCCGGCGGCTGCATTTCTGGGGTTGGCAAAGGTCGGTTGTCCCTCCGTTTCCCGGCGCTCGTTGAGTTTTAAAAAGGCCGCTTTGCCCATGTAGCACTCTCCACGAACCTCAATGTCGATGGGACGCGTCAATTGGTGTGGAATGGAAGGAATCGTCATGATATTGGCAGTAATATCCTCGCCAATCAAGCCGTTGCCCCGCGTCGATCCCTGTACTAACCGTCCCGCTTCGTAACGCAACGAAATTGATAAACCATCAATTTTTAGTTCACAATTAAATTCCTGATCAGCTGGATATGCTTGTTGCAACCGTTCAATAAATCCATGAAGCTCATCGACTGAAAAAACATCCCCCAACGACAACAGTGGAATCCGATGTTGTACCTTGGTAAACTCACTGGCCGCGGCCCCACCAACTTGCTGTGTCGGTGAATCGGGGCTCACCAGTTCTGGGAACCGTTCCTCAATTTCAACCAATCGCCGATATTGTTGATCGTAAACGTCGTCTGGAACGGTTGGCTGATCAGCTTCATAGTACTGCTGACCCCATTCACGTAACTTTTGGCGCAGCGGTCCAATTTCTGCCCGCGCCGTCGTTAAAGTTAGGGATGATACTGCTGGCTGCTCCATACGATCCTCCTTAGTTGTTTTTTGTAATCGGAGCAAAGGCTGCAAGCAACCGTTTCACTCCTTTAGCTTCAAATGCAATATCTAATTCCTGATCCTCGCCACTGCCACTGACTTTGACAACTCTCCCGGTGCCCCACGCCTTGTGCGTCACCTGATCGCCAACCTGCCAGTTAGTGTCTGATGCACCACTGTGTTGATGCTGAGCTGGTGGCGTTTGCGGACCACGGTAGGTTGAACTCAGCGCCTGAGCCGTTCGCCGGTTCTGGGGACTGTCAAACGGTGTTCGGAGTCCAGACGCTCGAGGTGTTCCTTGACCGGGATCCGTTTGCAACAGATCAGGACTGACTTCATCCAAAAAGCGCGAGGCTGGATTATTTTGCATTCGTCCATATAACGTTCGCCCGTAAGCATTGGTCAAATACAACTTTTGCTGGGCTCGGGTAATCCCCACGTAGGCTAAGCGCCGTTCTTCTTCTAGTTCAGTTGGATCGTCTGCCGCTCGCGAAAGTGGGAAGAGGTTTTCTTCCATCCCAATCATAAACACGACGGGAAATTCAAGTCCCTTAGCGGCGTGAAGCGTCATTAACGTCACCTGTTGCGCTTCCTCGTCCACATCATCTTGGGCAGAAACCAGTGCAAGGTCGGCTAAAAAATCAACCAATTGGTTCCCGGTTTCGCTTTCAGCTGGATGGTACCGCGCGTCAAAGTCCTGAGTGACTGACAGAAATTCTTCCAAGTTGGCTACCCGAGCTTCATTTTCCAGTGAATCGGTTGCTTTCAGGCTTTTCAGGTAACCGGTCTGGTCTAACACTGCCTCAGTAATTGTCGTCACGTCCCCAGTTTCAGCTACTTTCTGGAGCTGGGTAATGGTGTCAGCAAAGCCAGAAATCGCATTGCGAGCCCGACTAGATAGCGCATTGGCGTTGGTTGCATTCCGTGCCGCCGCCAACAATGAGCTAGCTTGATCCGTGGCAAACTGGCGGAGTTTTTCTACACTGGTACTGCCAATCCCCCGTTTAGGAACATTAATGACCCGCTCAAAGCTCATGGAATCATTTCCATTGGCGATCAAGGTCAGGTAGGACAACACATCCATGATTTCTTTGCGTTCATAAAACCGATGCCCGCCCACCATGGTGTAGGGAATGCTGGCCTTCAAAAACGTTTCTTCAACGATTCGCGACTGCGCATTAGTTCGGTAGAGAACCGCAAAGTCATTGTAAGAATAATGGTGCTTGGCCATCTCGGCCTTAATCCGTGTGACCACAAACTGGATTTCATCCCGCTCACTTTGCGCCCGATAATACGTAATGGGTTCGCCGGCTTGATTCTCGGTCCATAATTTTTTTGGTTTGCGCTCTTCGTTGTTTTGGATAACATCGTTGGCTGCCTGCAGGATTTTTTTAGTTGACCGGTAGTTTTGCTCCAACAGGGTCACGTGCGCATCTGGATAATCAGTTTCAAAGTCCAGGATGTTATTCATGTTGGCGCCCCGCCAACCATAAATACTTTGGTCAGCATCCCCGACCACGCAAATGTTGTGATGCTTGGCAGCTAACATGCGCACTAGACGGTACTGGGCTTCGTTGGTATCCTGATACTCATCAACGTGAATGTAGTGAAACTTGTCTTGATAGTAATGAAGCACGTCGGGAAACTGCTCAAACAGCTGGATTGGCAACATGATTAGATCGTCAAAGTCAACGGCATCATTAGCCTGTAGTTGTTTTTGGTATTCGCGATAAACTTCGCCCGTAACTTGGGCAAACGGATCATCTGAGTCATGCGCTTTTTGGTAGTCAGTTGGCGTCTGTAATTCGTTTTTAGCATTTGAAATGGCTCCCAAAATTGCGCGCGGATCATTTTTCTTGGGATCGTAATCTAAGTCATGCAAAATTCGTTTAATTAGGGTTTTCTGCTCGCTAGTTCCGGCAATCGAAAAAGCCTGATGATACCCTAATTTTTCAATGTTACGCCGTAAAATGCGGACCCCAAGGGCATGAAAAGTGGAAACCCAGACATCATTACCCCCAACTTCTAAGAGTTGATTAACCCGCTCCTTCATCTCCCGAGCGGCTTTATTGGTAAAAGTAATCGCTAAAATCTGCCATGGCAAAACATGCTTTTCCTCGATCAAATAGGCAATTCGGTGGGTCAACACTCGGGTTTTCCCACTTCCTGCTCCGGCCATGATCAGCAACGGACCAGTCACCTGTTGCACCGCTTCTTGTTGTTTGTCATTCATATTTTTTAAAAGGTCGGCGTCCGCCATGATTTATTCGTCCTCTCGCTTCGCATTAGTCAGTTTAATTATAGCAAAAAAAAGACGACCACATCGTCGTCGCTTAATTTTTTCCTGCGGTTTGCGGACCGAGCCCGCTGGCTTCTAATTCGGCCATGGCTTGTTGTAAATCAGCTGTCTGAATCAGTAAACAGCCTGAATAGCTGTTGGACAAGGCTGCCTGGCGGTAAGAGAAAATAAACTGCCAGTCTGGATGCTGCTCCCGCAACTCCAAGACCAGGGGAACCTGACGGCGCGTGAACGTCTGCATAATCACATCACGATATTTTTTTACGGGTGAAATTGGCAACCCTGAAATGGCGCGAAGATGTTGGCGGTATTCATTAATATTCATTGCTAAATCAAACAAATATCCGGTGTTGGATACGGTTGTCTCAACCCCACAAACATACAGCGTCCCGGTGGCGGTGTAGCCAAAATTAATCTCATAGGTGCCAACATAGTCAACGTGTTGCCCGATTTCCTTTGTGATGCGCTGCATTTCTGCGACTAACTCGGCTTCAACGTCGTCCATAACAGTATAAATAGTACGCTGTCCCTGGGCAAAGGTCTTAATCACAACGGGCGGAAATTGTTGAATCTCCCCTTGCTGATCTTTCGTTGCGATTACTGCGAGAGACTGTTGAAACGGAACGACAGATTCCATTACAAAACTGCCAGCTTGAAAGTACTGCGAAGCCAACTGGATATCCGAACTTTGATGCAAGATAAAGAACGGATCCGTGCGGGTCATGCGGACGATGGGCTTCAAAACGGCCGGAAATCCCAAAGATGCCGTCGCTACTTGCATGTCATGTTCATCAACAACCGTCTCATAGGGAACACTATTAACATTCAACTGGTCAAAAAAGGCATGTTGTAGGCCTCGGTCCTGCACAATACTTAACAAATCATTCCCCTGCGGAACAATCGTAAACTGGCGCAAATAATCAACCATCGCAGCACTAAGTTCATCAGAGACGTAGGTCACCACCTGACACGCCTCACCAAAGCGGCGTAACTGGTCGCGGTCATCCCAACCACCGACCAAAGCCACATCAGCTTGACGCCGAATCTGACTATTACTCTTTGTACTGTAGGTAACGATGCGTAACCCGGCATCACGAGAACAGTTAATGAGCTGGGTACTGCTAAACTCGTCACCCAAAATTCCAATCGTATCTCCTGGTTTCAAAACCGCCGTCATCGTGTTTTCTCCTTCATCGCCATTTGATCATATTGATCCAAATGATATTTCTGAATAATGTTAATGATCTTTTGCGAATAACTAGGATCCGTCGCATAACCAGACTGGCTCAACGCCAGGGCTGCTGCTTGATAGTCATCCGTCTGGACCACATTTTTATACTGTTCCCGATTCCAATCCGTGCCGTAGGCTAACAATTTAGCGTGCGCTGCAATCGATTCATCCCAGTTTTGATAGACACGAAACCGCCCCTTCACGAGACTCGGGGTTCCATTCGTAAACTCCGTCGTTTGCAACTCAACGTTGGGTTGATCTGGCTCCGCCTTAACCCCAAATAAATTATAGTATTTAGCTGCCAGTTCACTTTGGCCCCAATCTGATTCTAAAATCGCTTGAGCCAACGTAATGCTTGGTAAAATGTTATAAGTTTGTTTAACTCGCATTGTTTCAGGCAGGAGCTTATTAATAAACTCCCGGTGCTGGCGACTCGTATTTTCATTACGATACGTTGGCACGTCTGGTTCACGCGCATAATTAAAAACAGCGAGTGCCGCCCCAATCAACAAGATGAGCAAAAAAAGCAGTCCATAACTGGTTAACTGCCCGGTTTGTACAATATTCTTTTTAGAGCTCGGTCGTCTACGCCGTTGGCGGGGACGCCTTCTTTTTTTATTTGCCACAACAAACCTCGGTTGCATTCGATATGGTTAAATTGTACTACAAAATAGTGTAGAATTAACATTAGTTAGATTCCAACCAACGGAAATGAAAGGGAGGCGTATAATTTTGCCAAAAAAGAATGATGAACTAACCGAAACTGAAAAATCGCCCTTTGGAATTGGCGACGAAGTCAGCTTTGAGCTCCAAAAGGAAACCTTTACTGGTCTGATTGAAAAAGCATATAAAAATGCCTTTCTCGTAACTTTTGAGACTGATGATGCTGATATCATTGATAGCTACCATAATAAAACGATCGTGAATTGGAAAGATCTCACCATGATCAAGGCTGCGCCACATCCAAAGCAACCAGCAACTGACGAGCATGATGCCGCCGAATAAATAATTTCAATAAGTCCTTGTCTACGAATAACGACAAGGGCTTATTTTTTATAGGTGGTCAAATCATCCTGCTAGACCGATTACCATAAACAACTAAATAATAAAATTATTTATGAAAAACACCAACGGAATCGTCACCAGGCACAAGATGGTCGAACAGCTCATTAGTGCAATTGCGGGAGCTGGGTCGTGGCGGGCTTGTAGTGAAAACAGTACGACTAATCCGGCGACGGGGCAGGCTGCCATAACTACACTAGTATTTAGTGCTGTTCCCGATAACCCCACCAATCGAAATAATCCGAGCGCTAACAAAGGATAAAGCAAATTGCGCAACAGCAAACTTAGTCCGAGGGACCAATTAAATAGCGTCCGATGCAACTTGACATGTGCCAGACTATTCCCAATCACTAGCATGGCAAGCGGCGTATTAAGGGAGCTAACGTAGCCTAGGACACTCCCCAATGAGCCGGTTATTTTAATTTGCAGAAAGAAGAAAACCAGTCCTAGCAAAATTGCTAGATTGTTGGGATTTAGACAAACTTGACGCCAGTCAATCCCGGGGTGCAGATGGTCCGCTGGCTGAAACATGGCGACCCCGTAGGTCCAGTTAAAGAGATTAAAGGCTGCCAACGCCACCACCGCATAAAACACACCAACGGGACCAAATAGCGCTTGAATTAACGGAATTCCCATAAAACCGGCATTGGAAAAGATGCTCCCATACTGGGCAATCAGTCGCAAATTCGCATTTCCCACCTTGCAAAACAGCGCGTGCGATATGATCATTTCTGCTCCATACAGGATGATAACTGCTACAAAGGCCAGGAAAAATTGCCGTAGCCGACTCGCTGAATATGGTGCTTGAAAGGCAACTATGATCAGACATGGAGAAACAATTTCAATCAAGATAGAGGTCAAGTCACGGGACGTCTGTGGCTTCATCAAATTAAGCCGCCCAATTAAGAAACCAACAAACATTAGTCCAAACAAGATGATAATTTGGTTGGCAAGCTGCGTAATGTTCACTAACATCTTCCTTTCTACACTAAAATTACATTAAGTTCATCATAGCTGATTTTGGCAAGTGGTGGCGAAAATTTTTCCAATAAAAAAAGCATGCCGAGGCATGCCTGCTAAAATCTGCAAAAACTATTTCTTTTTGGGTGCTGGCTGTTCGTGCAACAACTTACTAAAAGTTGCTAGTTGCCCATACTCAGCGTTGTCTTGATTGGGGACAATAATTAGGTTACCTTGCTGACCGGCTTGCTTGATCGCTTCAATCGACTGTGCGTTAAAGTACTTCGGATCAGCACTCGCCAAGGCTGTTTGCAACTTGTCAATCTGGTACCCCTGCGCATCGGCTTGGATCTTCGTGGCATATGCTTGCGCGTCTGCATGAATCTCCGTCTGTTGCTTATCGGCCTTAGCCGTTGCAATTTTTGCCGCATTTTTAGCTTCGGTACTTAACCGAACTTGTTCAGCATCTCCTTGGGCGGCCGAAATCGTTGCCTGCTTGTTCTTAGAAGCCGTGATCTGGTTCTCCATGGCCTCACTAACCCCTTTTGAAGGGGTAAGATCGCCGATTTGAACCCGCTCCACCATGACTCCATAGGTGTTAGTTAAATCACCGATATTTTGCATCAACTGGTTGTTAATTTTATCCGTTGAATTTAAAACTTCGTCTAAATCCATACTACCGATAATATCTCGCAATGTTCCACTTACCTGATAGGCCATTGATTGGATCGAATTACTATTTCCAAAGGTGTACCGTTCTGCATTCGTAATCCGGTAGTTTAGCGTGACCTGAATGCTGATGCTGGCATTATCACGAGTAATCCCCGTTTGTACCGGTAGGGCTAAAGGTTGTGACTGTAAACTAATGGTGCGTACCCTTTCAAAAAACGGAATGTAAAAGTGCAACCCGCTTTCGAACTGGCGCGAATATTTCCCTAAAAATGTAACCAAACCAACGTTGTTTTGTTGAACAATCTTAATTCCCAGCATGATATTCTCCTTTAGTGACAAGATAAACTTTTTGTTCGGAAACTTCAGCAACGACATAGCTCTGTTGAGCTATCCTTTTAGTGCCGACCAGTTGATAGAAATATAGTACTCCGTTTAATTTAACTAGCCCATCGGGTTGAAGCGCGCTCCCTTGCACCTCGGTGCCCACCAAATCTGGCATCCCAATGAGTGGCGGGCGGGCAAAATGCTGCGCAATGATGGACTCAATCTCAGTTGCTACCGAGATTCCCTTGGCACTGGCAAGCAAAGTCAACGTATGCATCTCTTCTGGAGCTAAATTAATAGTAACTGCTTGCTTTTTCATCATATTCCTTAACAAATTCTAAAATGTAATCATGAGTTTATCTTAACAAGTTTTGGAGCCTAACACAACTAGCAATCCAGTATCTCACGATCTTTATTTCCGATTGCGCCACCAGAGTCCAGTAACACCGACAAGCATAACTATTCCAACTAATCCTACGACGATAGTTACTGGGGCTGCCCCGGTTTGTGGTAATCGCCACCAATGTTTAGTTCGCCGGGGTGCCCGAGTCTGCTGGGGATGTTTTTTTGTTGAAACCTCCGTTAAGGAATTATCGATTGTTTCTAATAATGATTCAGGAACCTGCAAAAGCCCTGGTTTCTGATTACCAGGCTCATCTGTTGGCGTTGGCGTTGGTTCTGGTTTGAAAGGATCGCTTGCCAGTTGCTCATATTGATAAATGATGGTTTGCTCGTCACTAGTAAATTTACCCAGCTGCGAACCCTGCACCGTCCGCAATTTATAATTCGGAATCTCGCAAGCAGTTGTCTGATAGTCAGTTCCCACCTGACCAGTAAGTGTCAGTGGTGGTAATAAGTCTTGCCCGTGAGCATCCTGATACTTCACGGTAACCGTTCCCTGGTCAGCCTGCTGCTTCGTATAAACATACGTCACGGTTTGGGGTTGCTCACTAAACTGACCGGTTGTATTTCCCGCAACCTTTTTTAGTTGATAATCAGGAAATTCCTTAGCAGTCGTTTGATAATTCTGACCCACTGATCCAGTTAAAGTTTCCGCTGGAGCCAAATCATCGCCGTTTTCGTCCCGATAATACACGGTTACTGGCTGCCCGGCATCTGGTTCAATTGTAATATAATTTGCAAAAATATTATTTCCCTGCTGAAAACTATTAACGCCAGGTGGGGTCGGCAAATCAAGATTTCCGTTAAACCTAACACTCAAAGATGACAGCTGGGAAAACTGTGATTGAGTAAGCGGTTGATCAGTTTGCCAACCATCATCCGTTTCTTTAAGTTCTCCGCTAATGTCAAGACTTCCTAAATCATATGCAAGCTTGCCCATCCAAGATTTTTCTCCATTAAAAAGCGTCCCAATCCCGCGCAATTGATCAGCCGGAATAGTTAGCAGATGGGTTTGCTGATCATAATGTAAAGACGATCTGGGAATCTCATAGTAGCGACTTCCCCATTTCTGTAGACTAATATCAATATCCATCCCTTGTAGGTTCATAGTGCCCAGTGGAGAAAAATCAGAGATTTTATTTTCCGACAGATCCAGCTTGGTCAGTGGAGAACTAGCCTTGATAGCTGGAAGCGCTGCAATCGAATCAATATTGGTACCCTCGATGGTTAGCGATGTCAGATTGGGTAAACCCATCATTTTCTCAAAAATTTGATTATCGATTTTTTGATATTCGTATCCAGGTGCAGCCGTAATTAATTGGTAAAGCGCCAACGTATCTAAATTAGTTAGCTTAGAAAAGTCCGGCATGCGTTCACTAGGTACGAAAATACCTGAAATTTCTAAATTCTGTAAACTAGGAATGTCAGCTATCTTACTCAAATCAATGTCATCGGGAGCTCCGTCAGAAGCCAAAGCAGCAGCAATATTTAGTCGATTTAAATGATTTAAATACTGAATCCCTTCAAAGTTTTGGGGCAATTGTTTAATTTTTCCTCCCCAAATTGGGATTTCGAGGTAGCTAATCGTGGCTAAATCACCAACCGTTACCGCTTCAACTGGTTTATCAAGACGCTCAGCTAAAATTTGTTGGAAGGTTTGATCAGGTACGACGGCTGTCATGGGAGTCTGATCGGTAATTTCACTTGCGTTTTGAGCTACAACTTGATTGGCCTGTACAACCAGTGGTTGTCCAATGATTCCCGTAACTGCTAACAAAATTCCGATAATAAGGCTCAATTTCAAATTTGGTTTGTTTTGCATAAAAAAATCTCCATTTAATCGCCTACAACTAATTTATAATTAATATCTTAAGATAATACTTTAAGTGTAAAGTAAATCAAGTTTCGAGTAAAGACTTTCATATCAACTTAGGAGCAATCCACAAGCATAGTGGTCAATTAATGGTTTCAAAGTTTTATAAATCAAACCACTTCACTTAAAAAAGCATCCGTCCACATCAAGAACGAATGCTTAAATAAAATCGATAATCTTATTTTATCTTGTCAAAAATTTTCAGATTATCTTGCTCATTTTAATACTCCTAAAAATCGATAGATAATATTCTAACAATTTATTTTAACATACTAACATGTTAGTATTTGAGTATCATCAAAACGAATTAACTTTTACATATCGATCACTTAAAGGAAGTTGAACCATGTCACAAACACCAAAGCAAACCATTTCAATTAAAACCAGCAACGATTCACCCCAAAAGCAATATTCCACCAAACAAGTTTCACTAGAAACGATTTTAAAGGGAGGAAACTTTGAAGTTACTCCGGAAGAATATCAAGAAATCAAGCAAATTGCCGAACAAAACCCTGATTTCAACGTAAAAATGATCAATGACCAACCTACGCCAGATACTACTAATCAGCAAGAAAGTACCAATAGAGCGACTAATAACACAACTAAATTAGAAGAACCATCCCCCCAAAAAAAGAAGAAAAACTTGAAAGAGATCCTTTGGATTGGATATTTAGTATTATTTCTCTATTCCGTGATCTCTAGAATAGACTTCGGTAAATTTTTCAATATTATTTCCGGTGGTCCCAACGGTGAATATTACGTGATGGCGATAAAATTTATCAAAAATCACATGTTAGGAATGAATTTTAAAATCTTTCCGTTCGTCATCTTTGGAATTTGGTTCTTGCATTCAAAATATAATCCTTGGCGAACGTCAGCAACCATCAGATTACTCAATAATCTAGTGACCATTGGACTCCTCATATGGTCACTACCCTTTGTCCTTTACTATGGTGGTTGGCTCGTTTTAATTTGCTTGTTTATCTTATTCCAAGGACTCTTTGCTTGGGCAACTCCTTGGTTTGGATATTGGATTGGTGACCATCGCTATCATGGCTATTATTACAATCGGTTTGATGATTATAATCCTTACGATGATTACGATGATCATGATTACTATTAATCTATAATACAAAAGCAGTAGCTACATTCGTTATGAATGTAGATACTGCTTTTTTGGAAGCAAACAATGATTAATAAAAACACCCATGCCAAATGCATGAGTGCCAAAATAAAATATTAACGTTTTGAGAATTGACGTGCTTTCCGGGCTTTTTTCAAACCTGGTTTCTTTCGTTCTTTCATCCGTGAGTCCCGGGTTAATAAGCCGGCACTCTTTAATGCTTCACGGAAATCAGGGTCAACATCGAGCAATGCTCGTGCAATCCCTAACCGAATGGCTCCAGCTTGTCCAGAGAAACCACCACCGTTAACGTTTGCTAGGGTATCGTAATTTCCTAGTGTTTCCGTTGTGTTGTATGGTTGTAAGATTACTTCACGTAAACTTGGAAATGGAATGTAATCTTCCACGTCACGACCATTAATGACAACTTTACCAGTACCGGGAACTAGACGTACCCGCGCAACTGAATCTTTCCGGCGACCTGTGCCGGCATATTGTACTTTAGCCAATTGAGTTTCCTCCTTAAATTAGATGGTTAATATCTAAAACTTCAGGTTGTTGGGCAGCTTGTTGATGATCAGCACCAGCGTAAACATGCAATTTCTTTGCAATTTTACGACCTAAAGTTCCGTGAGGAAGCATTCCTTTAACAGATTGCTCAATTAACTTGTCTGGTTTTTCATCGCGTAACATGCCAAATGATTCTTGTTTAATCCCACCAATGTATTGCGTGTGGTGGTAGTGCATCTTGTTTTTAGCTTTGTGACCCGTCAAAGCTACCTGAGCAGCATTGATGATAATCACATGATCACCACAATCAACGTTGGGTGTGTAAGTGGTCTTATTTTTACCGCGTAAAACGGTTGCGGTGACGCTTGCTAGCCGACCCAAAGGGATCCCAGCTGCGTCAATCAAATACCATTTGTGTTCAATTTCACCGGGCTTAGCCATGTATGTTGTACGCACTATTCTTTCCTCCGTGTTTCTGTGTTTGTTCGACACCTTATAAGTTTCCGGGGCTTATGTGGGGCAAACAATACCATCTACCATAATACAAATTATTAGTATAAAAGTCAATCAAGATCCCGATGCTTTTTTTGTGAATGTTGCGGATCATCACCAGGATAATAGACACGTTCTAAATACAACCCTTGAGCCGGCAGCGTCAACCGAGCTTCTTGACGATTTCGCACCTGCAAGAGCCGTTCAATATCATGAACAGGACGCTTTCCCATCCCAATTTCAACTAGCACCGCCGCCATAATTCGCACCTGGTTGTACATAAAACCATCGCCATAAAACGACAAATGGACCTCGTCATGAGCGCAATCCTCTCGAACGGTTGCGGAAAAAATCGTGCGAACCCGACTTCCCGGCTTGGCACCAGCCGCCACGAATGAGGAAAAGTCATGGCGACCTAATAAATCAGTAGCAGCTTGTTGCATTTTTTGAACATCAAGCGGAAAGCGCCAGTGGGCAGTATACCGCCGCTTGAATGGGTTAGTAAATTCCCCTTGAGCAATCCGGTAAAGATATCGTTTGCCAGTTACGTCATAACGAGCCTGAAAATCAGCTGCTACTTTGGCAACAGCAATAATTTCAATATCTAACGGACACATACTGTTTAAACCCTTCAAGAGACTGGTAGCTGCTAGTTGAAATGGAAAATCGAAATGAGCAGTTTGTGCCAGCGCATGCACCCCCGCATCAGTCCGACCAGAACCATACACAACAATTGCTGGTTCTGGGTTTTTAGCCATAATGTTTATCAACTTGGTTAAAACCCCTTCTACCGTTCGCTGGTGTGGCTGACGTTGAAAGCCCGCAAAATCAGTCCCTTCATATGCAAATGTAATTTTATACCGTGGCATTAAAATCCTCGCGTTCCCAGTACTAAAAGACCTAGTACAATTACTAACCCTAACGATCCCGTGTCAGCCGGCCGCCAAATAAATTTACGGTAACTAGTCCGCACAGCCTGAACGGAGTAACCACTCGCTCCCAGTGCGTCCGCCAGATGATCAGCATGTCGAAACGATGCCACTAGCAACGGAATAATCAAAGTTCCAATGTTTCGTACTCGTTCCCAGAGTTTGCCCTGATTAAAGTTAGTGCCACGGGAGCGTTGTGCATCCATAATCGTTTGCAGTTCGGTCAATAGCGTGGGAATAAAGCGCAGGGCAATTGAAATCATCATCCCGATGGTGGAGACAGGAACTTTAAGTCGTTTTAGGGGCTGAAGTAGCCGTTCAATTCCTGCCGCAATCGCATTTGGCGAAGTCGTCATGGTCAACAAGGCTGCTTCCATAATGATTAGCGTAAACCGTACTAAAATCAGCCCAGCCGTTACCAAACCCGTCGATGTAATCTTAACAACACCCCAGTGAAAATAAATGGTCCCCCCCGTTCCAAACAAGATTTGAATCAGGAGAGTAAACCCGATTAGCCATAAAAAGGGAATAATCGTATGAAGCATCATGGACAGTGAAAGGCGAGCCGCACTGATTTGGACAATTAAGGCACACCCCAATATGCCATAATTAAGCCAATTATTTGCAACCAGGGTCCACGTAATCAAGAGCAGCACCGCCAAAATTTTGGTTACCGGAT
The DNA here is from genome assembly GCF_001436645.1 of Fructilactobacillus florum DSM 22689 = JCM 16035. Taxonomy (GTDB): domain Bacteria; phylum Bacillota; class Bacilli; order Lactobacillales; family Lactobacillaceae; genus Fructilactobacillus; species Fructilactobacillus florum. The sequence continues at coordinate 73,444 of NZ_AYZI01000007.1, forward strand.
TCAAACGATGGATCAATGAGTTTCCGGGCAGGTAATTGCCAAAAACTATTTGTTGCATGGATGACCTCCCTGATGGATATCGTTAACCAGCAGCCTCGTTGCTTCTGTAGCGGTCAATGGTAATTGTGCCAGCTGGACTCCGTGAGCTTGCAGCCGGTAATAAAATTGCACCGCAGCTGGAAGTGGGACTGCCGTAGGTGCGGTTGCAAAAAACTCACGTACGGGTTGATCTCGTATCAATTGGCCTGCTTGTAACATCAAGACCCGCGCGGCTAACTGAGCAACCACATCCATGTCATGTGTAATGATGATGATTGTTACTTGTTGCTGCTGGAGGCGTCCCAATAAGTCCAATAATTGCTGGACTCCGGCAGCGTCTAAGCCCACCGTTGGCTCATCTAAGACCAGCAACCGTGGTTTCATTGCTAAAACTCCAGCAATTGCAACCCGTCGCATTTGACCCCCCGAAAGTTCAAAGGGTGAGCGTGTTTCAAATTCTGGTGGAATCCCCACGGCCCGTAAAGCTTGCTGTGCTAACTGTCGAGCCTCTTTCTCGGACTTGCCAAAATTTTGCGGTCCAAAACTAACGTCTGCCAAAACCGTTTCTGCGAACAGTTGATGTTCGGGTGCTTGAAAAATCATGCCCACCTCGGACCGTAACTGCTGCAACGCCCGCCGATTCGTGTGGCGATTCAGTCGAAGACCATTAATGGTTACCGTCCCACTCGTAGCGAACTGCAACCCGTTTAGTAGTCGCATTAAGGTCGACTTGCCACTCCCGGTTGCACCCACAATAGCAACGGTTTCTCCTTGTGCAATCTGTAATGAAATATCAGTCAACGCTGGATGAACAACCGGCGTTTGCAAACCATAGCTATAATTAACCTGTTTTAAAACAACTGGGAAATCCATTGACTCAGTCCTTCATCATCTAAATAGTGTGCGGGCACTGTGATCCCACGGTCGCACAGTTGGTGTTGTACTTGTGCACTGAAGGGCGCCTGCATCTGCATTGCCGTAAGTAAGTCTGGTTGCTCAAAAAATCGTGCGGGCGCCCCCTGAAATACGACTTTATGCTGATTAAGTGCAAGGACCTGGTCAGCTTGAGCCACCGCAGAAACATCGTGCGTAATCATTAGAATCGTGAGTTGCGTGGTCTTTTGCAACTGCGTCAAAACAGTTGTAATAGCCTCCTTTGTCGCTGCATCGAGCATACTGGTGGCTTCATCTAAAACCAAAATTTCAGGTTGAACTGCTAAGGCACTGGCTAAGGCAACCTTTTGTTGTTGTCCGCCCGACAGCCAGCTGGGGTCGTGTTCGGCAAGTTCACTAATCCCAACTTGTTTCATGGCTTGCGGAACCAGTTGGTGCATGGTTTCATAATCAACTTGCCGATTCTCGAGCCCAAAAGCGACATTTTCAGCAACCGTGCCCGCAATCAGCTGATCAGCCGGTGTTTGAAAAACCAAGGCTAATTTTTGCTGTAACCGCTGCCGATTTTCCTGCCGAAGGGGTTCATCATCAAGCTTAATGGTGCCTGCAGTTGGTAGCAGTAACCCATCTAAAAGCTTAATGATCGTGCTTTTACCACTACCATTTGGACCGACTAGTGCCGTGGTTTGACCACTTTGCAACGTAAAGGACAGCTGTTCAAAAACTGGATCCGCGCCGTCATACGAAAAGGCAACGTCATTAAATTCAATTTTACCAGGCATCCCACCAAGTCCCCTCAATTTTATGTATAAAAAAATCACTAAAAGGTTGAGGCGCATGGAAAAAAATCCACATTCAAGCTAGACTTGGAATTCCATCATCATAACGCTTTATACCTCAATCTTAGTGATTCAGTGCAATATTAAATTAAATGCTCAAAAAAAGCTTAGACAAATTCTAAGATTACCATCTGAGCACCATCACCGCGCCGAGGCATGGTTTTTAAGATCCGCGTGTAGCCACCCTGACGATCTTGGTACTTTGGTGCTAATTCATCGAATAACTTTTGTAGTGCCGTCGTAACCTTAACGTCATCGCCTTCAGCTTTAACATCTGCAATTGAATTCTGCAGGTAAGCAGCTGCTTGACGACGTGCACTTAAGTCCCCCTTTTTACCTAGGGTGATCATTTGGTCAGCTAGTGAGCGCACTGTTTTAGCTTTGGCTTCAGTTGTTTCGATCCGATCGTTAACAATCAGTTGCGTGGTCAAGTTCCGCAAGAGTGCTCGTCGAGGACCCTGTTTACGACCAAATTTACGATAACTCATAAGTCGATTCCTCCTTTTATCTTAGTCTTCTTTACGAAAGGATAGTCCTAGGGCATCCAATTTTTGTTCGATTTCTTCTAGGGACTTCCGTCCTAGGTTACGAACATTCATCATATCCGCCATGGATTTATCGGTTAATTCTTGAACCGTGTTAATCCCAGCTCGTTTCAAACAGTTGTAAGAACGAACTGACAAATCTAATTCCTCGATTGACATTTCGAGCATTTTTTCCTTGTGGCTCTCTTCTTTTTCAACCATCACGTTGGTATTTTGTGCCCGATCTGTCAAATCAACAAACATTTCCAAATGCTGAGTTAAAATCTTAGCTGCCAAACTGATTGAATCTGAAGGAGTAATCGAACCATTGGTCCAAATATCTAAAGTCAATTTATCGAAATCATCACGTTGTCCAACACGTGTATCTTCCACTTGGTAGTTCACACGTTCGATTGGGGTATAAATAGAATCGATTGGTAACACACCGATTGGCATATCATCATTGCGAGCCTTGTTCTCTTCTGCAGAGACATACCCGCGACCCTTATCAGCCGTCATCGTCATGTGCAGGGTTGCCCCTTCTGCTACCGTTGCTAGATGTAAATCAGGGTTCAAAATGGTAGTTTCGCTATCGGTCGTAATGTCTGCCGCCGTCACTTCAGCTGGACCGGTAACTTCGACACTCATAGAGTGGACTGCTTGTTCGTCACCTTCTAATCGAAGTTTGAGCTTTTTTAAGTTCAAAATGATCTTGGTAACGTCTTCGGTCACACCCTTGATCGTTGAAAATTCGTGCAAAACCCCGTCAATCTGAACGCTGGTAACGGCAGCTCCAGGTAACGAAGCCAACAAAACTCGGCGCAAAGAATTGCCTAAAGTAGTCCCATAGCCGCGTTCCAATGGCTCAACAACTATTTCACCGTAATTATTTGTTTCTTCAATTTTATGAATGTTAGGCTTTTCAAATTCAATCATGCGAAGTACCCCTTTCAAACCGCGTTGAGTCTAATCCTAAAATCATCCCTAACTAAGCTTAAACTCGACGACGCTTTGGAGGACGGCACCCATTATGAGGAACGGGAGTAACGTCTCTAATTGCGGCAACTTCCAAACCAGTAGTTTGTAAAGCTCGAATGGCTGATTCGCGACCGGAACCAGGTCCTTTAACCGCTACTTCAACGGACTTCATACCGTGTTCCATGGCCGTTTTAGCAGCTGCTTCAGCTGCCATCTGAGCAGCGAATGGAGTTGATTTACGACTACCACGAAATCCAAGGGCTCCAGCTGAAGACCAAGCAATTGCATTTCCCTGTACATCAGTAATCATTACTAACGTGTTATTAAACGTTGAGTGGATATGAGCAACTCCTGCTTCAACGTGTTTTCTTGTTTTACGTTTACGTGTGCTTTTAGTTTTAGCCATATGCGTTGATAACCTCCTTTAATTGATTATTTGGTGCTTCGCTTCCCTTTACGAGTTCGAGCGTTGTTCTTCGTGTGCTGACCACGGGATGGTAAACCACGACGATGACGCAAGCCACGGTATGAACCGATCTCAGAGAGTCGCTTAATATTCATACTAACTTCACGACGTAGGTCTCCCTCAATTGTAAAGTCATCAAGAGCTACCCGAATCTTATCTTCTTGATCAGGAGTTAAATCCTGAGTCCGAACGTCTTCTGAAACACCGGCTTTTGCAAGCACTTTGGTAGCCGTCGTTGTTCCAACCCCAAAAATGTAGGTTAAAGCAATGACAACCCGTTTGTTACGTGGTAAATCAACTCCGGCAATTCGAGCCATTAAATCCACCTCCTATAAAATTATTTTCCTTGTCGTTGTTTGTGTTTAGGATTTGCAGAACAAATCACCATCACACGACCCTTACGTTTGATGATTTTGCAATTTTCGCACATCTTTTTAACTGATGGACGGACTTTCATATTATAAACCTCCTACATCAGGACCTACTTAAATCGATAAGTAATCCGGCCCTTCGTTAAATCATACGGTGACATTTCAACGGTTACCCGATCTCCTGGAAGTATTTTAATGTAATGCATCCGAATCTTGCCAGAGACATGGGCAAGAATCTCATGCCCATTTTCCAGTTCGACTTTGAACATGGCGTTTGGTAAGGTTTCCGTAATTTTTCCTTCGATCTCAATGACATTATCTTTTGCCAAAACAATCCTCCAAAACTTAAGTCGAACAAATTCTTTGCAAACTTATCAGCATGCTCTAATATAGCATATTTTATCAGTAACGACAAACTCTGCCTTAGGCTACGACAAGTTATTGAGAATTTGATTAATTTCTTTGGTAACCGTCGGAATTGCTTGGTCACCATTCACCGTGTGCAGCAGGTGCTCTGTTTGGTAGTAATCCAGCAGCGGCGTATTCATTTCGACATTGACTTTCAACCGATTTTTAACTGTCGCAGGTTTATCATCACTGCGTTGATAAAAAACATGCCCACCACATACATCACAAGTTCCAGCCACTTTGGGCTGATTATACAATTTGTGATAGGTTGCTCCACAGTTTTTACAGATAAACCGACCAGAAAGCCGTTCTTCTAAAACTGATGGGGCTACGTCAATGTTAATGACCGCAGAAAGTTGACGATTGAGCTGCGTCCCAATGAGCTTTAACTGCTCTGCCTGTGCCAAATTTCTCGGAAAGCCATCAAGCAGATAACCATTAGCGGTATCCGCCTGCTGCAAACGATCCGCAACAATTCCACAAGTTACATCATCGGGGACTAAATCTCCCTTATCAATGTAACTCTGGGCTTTGAGACCCATTGGTGTCTGGTTTTTAATTGCCGCACGGAAAATATCACCAGTCGAAATATGTGGAATTTGATAACGTTCCGTAATAAATTCGGCTTGGGTCCCCTTGCCAGCACCTGGCAATCCCATTAAAAATAAATTCATTGTCAAAAACGTCGCTCCCTTACTTTTTGCCAGTATCATCAGCTTGAATAAAGCCGACGTAATCTTGGCGCATGGTCAATCCTTTGATTTGCTGCATCGTTTCGATGGCAACCCCGACAATAATCAGCAGGTTAGTCCCACCGAGCCCAATTGAGTTGTTGAGATTCCAAACATTTTGCGCAATCAGAGGGATCAAAGAAACAATCCCCAAGAAAAGCGCTCCAATGGTACTCAATCTCATTAACAAACGCGAAACATAGGTTTGCGTTGTCTTACCAGGCCAGACCCCAGGAATATAGCTTCCTTGTTTTTGCAGGTTTTCGGATAATTTTTCTGGATTAACCTGCACAAAAGCATAGAAGAAAGTAAAGACCACAATCAAAATGGTGTAAAAAGTTGCCCCACTAGGGGTCTGCATATTAAAGAGTTGCGTGAGCACCTTATACCAGCCTGATTCTCCAAAATTTTTAGTGAAGAACAGCAAAATGGTCTGCGGGGTTGAAATAAAAGCACTGGCAAAAATTACCGGAATCACTCCGGCCACGTTAACCTTCAATGGAAGATAACTTGATTTACCAGAACCAGCCGAGCGTCGGGTATATTGAATTGGAATCCGACGTTCCGCCTGTTGTACCCAAGTAACAAAAGTCACAATGATCAACATGGCGACAATCAAGCCGATGACAATCAGAACCGGTTGCCACAAATCACTCGAATCGGTGCCTTCAATATATTGCTGATAAAAACTCGTTAATCCATTAGGAATGTTAGCGATAATCCCAGCAAAAATAATCATGGACACCCCTTGACCAATTCCCTTGTCGGTAATCATGTCACCCATCCACGTGGTTAACATCGTACCCGCCGTCAAAATCAGCCCGATACTAATGTAGGTGCCAACTCCGGGATTTTGCACTAGATGCAAACTACTTAAAGCATTGAAACCGGCGGTAATTCCCACCGACTGGAAAAAGGCCAGTACAATGGCCAACCGCCGAGTAACCCGATCAAGTTTTAGTCGACCAACTTCACCCTGCTTACTCCATTCCACAAAACGCGGTACGATGTCCATTTGCAACAACTGCACCACGATTTGGGCCGTAATATAGGGTGACACTCCCATCGCAAAGATGGAATAGTTGGTTAAACCACCACCACTGAAAATATTTAAAACATTAACTAACCCAGAAGACGCAACTTCTTGAAGTGCCTTAGCATTAATCCCAGGAACCGTGATGTAGGCTCCTAACCGGAAAACTGCTAGGACAAAAAGCGTAAATAAAATCTTATTACGAATATTTTTGTCAGCAAATGCACTCTTTAAGGTAGATAACATTAAATCACCTCGGCTTTACCACCAGCTGCTTCGATTGCTGTTTTAGCACTTGCAGAGAACTGGTTGGCTTTAACCGTCAAAGCTTTGTCTAGCTTACCAGTTCCTAAGATTTTGATCCCATCTTTGGGATTACGAACAACCCCAGTTTCAACAAGCACTGCTGGCGTAACTTCAGCATTACTGTCAAAACTATTGAGTTTATCTAAGCTCACCGTCACAATTTGTTTCCGGTTCATGCTAGTAAATCCACGCTTAGGAATCCGCCGGTACAAAGGCATCTGGCCCCCTTCAAAACCTAAACGAGTCTTGCCACGGGCTTTTTGACCTTTTTGACCGCGACCGGAAGTCTTTCCTTTGCTACCCATTCCACGACCTTTTCGACTTCGAGTCGAACGAGATCCGGCAGCAGCTTTTAATTCGTGTAACTTCATAGTGAGTGGCACCTCCTTTTTTTAGAAAATAATTAGTCTTCTACTTGTTCAACTTTAACGAGGTGAGCGACTTTAAAAAGTGCTCCCCGTGTCGCTGCGTTGTCAGGACGAGTGACACTGCTGTTAATCCGTCCTAAACCAAGGGCTTCCACAATTTTACGTTGTTTAGGAAGACGATGTGCAGCACTGTGAACTAGGGTAATTTTTAATTGAGCCATCTGAAAAACCTCCTTATTCAGCTAAATGATCAACTGAAACCCCACGGAGCTCGGAAACTTCGTGAGCGTTCTTCAGACCTTTCAGCCCTTCAAACGTTGCTCGGATAACGTTAATGGCGGTATCCGAACCCAGTCGCTTACTAGTAACATCGTTGATTCCGGCTAATTCCATGACCGAACGAACGGCACCACCGGCAGCAACCCCAGCACCTTCTTCAGCTGGTTTTAATAAAATGCGGCCCCCACCGTAAACGCCCACAATTTCATGCGGAATCGTTGTGTTCACGATTGGAACTTCAATCAGATTCTTTTTAGCGGCTTCAACTGCTTTTCGGATTGCTTCTGGAACTTCTTGTGCTTTCCCGGTTCCAAAACCAACGTGTCCGTTTTTGTCACCAACAACTGCTAAAGCGGCAAATCGTAACCGACGACCACCTTTAACAACCTTGGTAATCCGATTAATGGCAACCACGTTGTCATCTAAATCCAATTTATCTGGATCAATATACTTAGCCATGCGTGTGATATCCTCCTTTGATTAAAATTCGAGCCCGTTTTCACGAGCTGCTTCAGCGAGCGCTTGAACCCGTCCGTGGTATAAGTAACCGCCGCGATCAAACACAACGTGCTTCAAGTTAGCAGCTTGGGCCCGCTTAGCAACTAAGGCACCGACTTCAGCTGCCTGCGCTGTTTTGTCACCGGCTTTAATTTCTTGATCTAGAGTTGAGGCACTAGCTAGCGTTACACCCGCTACGTCATCAATTAATTGAGCGTAGATGTTTTTGTTAGAACGAAAGACGTCTAAACGTGGGCACTCAGCAGTACCAGCAATTTTACTGCGAACTCGGGCATGACGTGCCTTACGAGTTTTATTTTTGCTTGGTTTTGTAATCAAATTAGTCACCTCTGTTTGTTGTGATTAAACTTTATTTACCAGTCTTACCTTCTTTAAGAGTAATGTGTTCGTCAACATAACGAATTCCCTTACCTTTATAAGGTTCTGGAGAACGAATGGAACGAACCTTGGCAGCAAAGTCACCAACGTGTTGTTTGCTAATCCCAGAAATTTCAATCGTCGTATTATCAGGAACTTTAACTTCCAAATCTTCAGGAACTGGAACAATCACTGGATTTGAGTATCCCACGTTTAAGGTCAGTTCAGTCCCTTTTAATTGGGTTCGGTATCCAACACCGACTAATTTCAAAGTTTTTTGAAAACCATCAGTAACCCCAATTACCATATTGGCAATGTTGGCACGTGAAGTTCCATGTAATGCTCGTTCACGATTGTCGTACTTACCAGTAGGAGTGAAGTTCACTTCGTTCCCATCGATTTTCATTTCGATTTCAGTAGCAAGCGTCCGCGTTAGGTTCCCCTTGGGACCCGTCACCGTGACCTGGTCGCCACTTTGTTTGACCGAAACCCCTTCGGGCAGGTCAATCGTTTTGTAACCAATTCGACTCATCTTATACACACCTCCGTTTCGAAATTATTTATTACCAGACGTAGGCGAGAACTTCGCCACCGACTTTTTTCGCACGTGCTTCTTTATCGGTGATAACACCATCGGAAGTTGAAATGATGGCAATCCCTAAACCATTAAGAACTTTAGGAACATCATCAGACTTAACGTATGAACGCAAGCCGGGTTTTGAAATTCGTTTCAAACCTGAAATTACACGTTGATCGTTAGCGCCGTACTTTAGAAAAACGCGAATAACACCCTGAGTATCATCGTCGAGATATTCAACTCGACTCACGAATCCTTCGCGCTTTAAAATTTCAGCAATATTACGTTTCATTTTAGATGCAGGTACATCAACCGAACGGTGGCGTGCCATATTGGCATTGCGGATTCGAGTTAAAAAGTCTGCAATTGGATCTGTCATTGCCATGAACGTGAAACCTCCCCTTTAATTTTTTTGGTTTACCAGCTAGCTTTTTTCATGCCAGGAATCTGACCCTTGTGAGCAAGCTGACGCAAGCAAATGCGGCATAAATGAAATTTTTGATAAACTGCACGAGGTCGGCCGCAACGTTCACAACGCGTATAAGCTTGCGTTGAAAATTTAGCAGGACGCTGACTCTTTTCGACCATTGATTTTTTTGCCAAATTAAAACCTCCTATTTAGCGAATGGCATTCCAAACTGAGCAAGCAGTTCGTGAGCCTCTTCATCAGTGTTAGCAGTAGTAACCAGCACGATATCTAATCCACGAACTCGGTTAACATCATCATAGTTGATTTCTGGGAAAATCAATTGCTCCTTTACACCGAGAGTAAAGTTTCCTCGTCCATCAAAGGAACGGTTTGAAACTCCGTGAAAATCACGAACTCGTGGTAAAGAAACGTTAATCAACTTATCTAAGAAATCATACATTTTATCGCCGCGCAACGTTACCTTGGCACCAATTGGCATTCCTTGGCGGAGTCTAAAAGCGGCAATCGACTTCTTAGCCTTAGTAATGAGCGGTTTTTGACCAGAAATTAGCGCCAATTCGCTCACTGCTTCATCTAAGTTTTTGGAGTTTGTTACAGCATCACCAACACCCATATTCAAAACAATTTTTTCAAGTTTTGGTCCTTGCATAATTGATGAATAGTTAAACTTTTCTACTAGTGCTGGGAGAATTTCTTGCTGATATCTTTCTTGTAAACGAGTAGACATGCGAATTAATTCCTCCTTTCACTACAATCTAGTCGATTGCTTTCTGTGATTTTTTTGAAATACGAACTTTTTTACCATCTTTGATTTCAACCTTGATCCGAGTTGGTTTGTTCGTAGATGGATCTAACAACATCACGTTCGATGCATCGATTGGAGCTGCAACGTCAGAAACATTCCCTTGCGGATTGTTTTGTGATGCTTTTTGGTGCTTTTTAACCATGTTGATTCCGTCCACAACCACGCGATTTTTCGCAGCAATGGTGCGGGTAATCGTACCGTCTTTGCCCTTATCTTTACCAGCAATGACACGAACTTTGTCACCAGTCTTTAAGAACATTAATCTGACACCTCCCTGGTTTTTCTTGGATTAAAGTACTTCTGGAGCTAATGAAACAATCTTTAAGAAGTTGTTGTTTCGTAATTCACGAGCAACGGGTCCAAAAATCCGAGTTCCCCGAGGGCTCTTATCGTCATTAATTAAAACAGCAGCATTTTCATCAAACCGGATGTATGATCCATCAGTTCGACGTGCAACGGACTTAGTCCGAACGACAACTGCTTTAACAACATCACCTTTTTTGACAACGCCACCTGGTGTTGCTTGTTTGACAGTAGCAACAATAGTATCGCCAATTCCAGCATACCGCACTTTAGAACCGCCCAAAACTTTGATAGTCAGCAATTCGCGCGCTCCAGAATTATCGGCAACCTTCAAACGACTTTCTTGTTGAATCATAGTAAGTGGCCTCCTTTCAACTTAAAATCAGAATACGATAAATGAAGCAAAGCTAGATAATAACGGCTTTTTCGACAACATCAAGTAAGCGGAAGTGAACATTTTTTGACAAAGGCCGAGTTTCCATGATCTCAACAATGTCGTTCATTTTAGCAGTGTTATTTTCGTCGTGTGCCATGTACTTCTTGGTGTACTTCATCCGCTTTCCGTAAGTTGAATGTTTTTTAGTAGTTTCAACAGCAACGGTGATGGTTTTATTCATTTTGTCAGAAACCACCCGTCCACGGTATGTTTTCCGTTCATTACGTGATTCGCTCATTAAGATATACCCCCTTTATCGAATCTTATTTGTTTAATTCTGCTTGTCGCAGAGCTGTTTTCAAACGGGCAATCGTCTTGCGAACCGTTCGTAAGCGCGCCGTGTTTTCCAATTGACCAGTGGCTAATTGGAAACGAAGATTGAACAATTCTTTTTTGTAATCTTGTTCTTTAGCCCGCATTTCATCGGTAGTCAACTGACTAATTTCTTTAGCCTTCATTTGATTCGCCACCTACTTCCTCACGTTTGATAATCTTAGTACGAACAGGCAGTTTGTTGGAAGCTAACGTCAAAGCTTTGATGGCTGTTTCTGAATCAACACCACCAACCTCGAAAAGCACTTTGCCACGCTTAACGGGAGCAACCCAGCCAGCTGGGCTACCTTTACCTTTACCCATTCGAACTCCAATTCCCTTTTCAGTGTACGATTTTTGGGGGAAAATCTTAATCCAAACTTTCCCGCCACGTTTCATGCTTCGGGTAATCGCAATACGACAAGCTTCAATCTGTCTATTAGTAATCCAATGTGAATCGATGGTTTGTAAACCATATTCACCAAAAGCAACGCTGTTACCGCCCTTAGAGTGCCCGCGAAGCTTACCACGGTGTTCTCGACGATGCTTAACACGTTTTGGTACTAGCATGTTTACTTACCTCCCTGATGATTTTCCTCGGGCTTGTCAGGTAAAACTTCGCCCCGGTTAATCCAAGTTTTCACTCCGATAGAACCATACGTCGTGTGTGCTTCGTTCCAGGAATAATTGATGTCTGCCCGGAGCGTGTGTAGTGGAACACGACCTTCTGAATAGCTTTCGATTCGAGCCATATCGGCACCATTGAGTCGACCAGCTGACTGCGTTTTAACACCCTTAGCACCAGCGCGCATAACGCCCTTCATGCTCTGACGCATAGCCCGTCGAAAGGCAACTCGACCTTCTAGTTGCTTTGCAATGTTATCACCAACTAAAATTGCTTCAAGATCTGGCTTCTTAACTTCCACAATATTAATGTGAACGCGACGACCAGTTAATTTGTTTAATTCTTGTCGCAAAGTTTCAACTTCAGAACCACCCTTACCAATCACCATTCCTGGTTTGGCAGTGTGAATCGAAATGTTGACCCGTTTAGCCGCACGTTCGATTTCAACAGCCGAGACAGAAGCGTCTGCAAGCCGTTTATCAAGATATTCACGAATCTTTAAATCTTCATTTAAGTAGTTTGCAAACTGATCATCGTTTGCGTACCACTGAGCTTGCCAGCCACGGTTAACTCCAATTCGGAAACCATTTGGGTTAATTTTTTGACCCATGCTCTATCCCTCCTTTTTTTCTGATACTACGATGGTAATGTGACTCGTACGCTTGTTGATTGGTGAAGCTGATCCCTTTGCGCGCGGACGGAATCTCTTTAAAGTGGGACCTTCATCAGCATATGCTTCACTGACTACTAAATCTTGACCATCAAGGTCAAAGTTGTTTTCTGCATTAGCAACTGCTGAGTGCAAAACTTTACCAACCACTGGAGAAGCACCCCGAGGAGTGAACTTCAGGATTGCCACTGCTTCGGCCACCTGTTTGCCTCTAATAAGATCTAAAACAAGGCGGACCTTACGAGGGGCAATTCGAACTGTTTTCGCAATTGCTTTTGCTGATGTAACTTGTTCAGCCATTAGTTATCCTCCTTGTTTATACGGTTTTCTTATCGGCACTGTTGTTACCATGGCCATGGAAAGTCCGAGTGGGGACAAACTCACCCAGTTTGTGACCAACCATGTCTTCTTGAATGTAAACGGGAACGTGATGACGTCCATTATAGACAGAAATCGTGTAGCCGATGAAACTTGGGAAGATCGTCGAACGACGCGACCAAGTCCGGATTACTGACTTCTTTTCTTGATCCTTTTGTGCCTCAATCTTTTTCAACAATGACTGATCAGCAAAAGGTCCTTTTTTTAGGCTTCGACTCATGAATGGAACCTCCTTTTAAATGTATTGATACCGTAAACCTGCTAAACAAGTTTACATCTTGGAACCCTTGCGACGACGAACAATAAATTTGTTCGAGCGGGCTTTCTTCGAACGGGTTTTCTTTCCCACCGTTTTCTTGTGCCAAGGAGACAAAGGAGATGGGTAACCAACTGGAGCTTTTCCTTCACCACCACCATGTGGGTGATCGTTAGGGTTCATTACCGAGCCTCGAACATGAGGTCGTTGACCACGATAGCGAGTCCGACCAGCTTTTCCCCAGTTGACCAACGAATGTTCTTCATTGCCAACCGTTCCAATAGTAGCGCGACAAACTGAGAGAACCATCCGAACTTCACCAGAAGGTAATTTAACTAGCGAATATTTGCCATTTCCATCATTACTGATTAATTGAGCAGAGTTACCAGCTGAGCGAGCCAACTGCCCTCCCTTACCAGGCTTCAATTCAATGTTGTGAATTGTCGAGCCAACTGGAATATCACGTAGTTGTAAAGTGTTTCCAGGCTTGATATCAGCATCAGCACCTGATTGAACAACATCGCCAACTTTCAAGCCCTTAGGAGCTAGAATGTAAGCTTTAACTCCATCAGCATAAACAACTAGCGCAATGTTAGCCGTCCGGTTAGGATCATATTCAATGGTTTTAACAGTTGCTGGAACGCCATCATGATTTCGCTTGAAATCAATCACACGATATTTATGCTTGTTCCCACCGCCACGATGCCGCACAGTCATACGACCGGAGTTGTTCCGTCCGGCCTTGTGTGCATTGGCTTCTACCAAAGTCTTTTCCGGTTTGTTAGTGGTGATTTGACTGTAGTCAATACTAGTCATATTCCGGCGACCGTTGGTAGTTGGTTTATATTTCTTTAAAGGCACGGTATTTTCCTCCTATACTATAGATTATTCTTCAGAGAAAAGTTTGATTTCATCTGAATCAGGGGTTAGGGTCACGATGGCCTTGCGGCGCTTCTTCGTAAATCCAATGTAACGTCCCTGACGTTTTTCTTTTCCGCGAACATTCATGATGTTTACTTTAGCAACCTTAACGTCAAAAATAGCTTCAACAGCATCTCTAACCTGGTGCTTGTTTGCTCGAAGAGCAACATCAAACGTATACTTCTTGTCATCCATCCGATCAGTAGTTGCTTCGGTGATTACTGGACGTAAAATAATATCACGTGCATCCATTATGCGAGCACCTCCTCTAGTTGAGAAAGAGCAGCTTTGGTAATAACGACCTTTTGACTGTTAAGCACGTCCAACGTGTTAACGCCCTTGCCACTAATTACCTGAACTCGATCCAAATTGCGAGCCGAACGAGCAGCATTGTCATTGCCATCTTCTAAGACCACTAAAGTCTTAGTAGCAGCATCCAAGCTGGCCAATAAGCTAGCAAAAGCTTTGGTCTGTGGTTGGTCAAAACTTAGGGAGTCGACTACCACAAGATCGCCATTAGCTACTTTTTCAGATAAAACTGATTTAACTGCCAACCGAGTTACCTTTTTAGGTAAGTGGTAAGCATATGAGCGTGCTGAAGGTCCAAAGACTACTCCACCGCCAACCCATTGAGGTGAACGAATCGAACCCTGTCGAGCTCGACCAGTTCCCTTTTGTCTCCATGGCTTCTTGCCACCACCGCGAACTTGACCACGCGACTTTGTCCCGTTGGTTCCTTGCCGCTGCGAAGCTTGTTGCATTAAGACCGTATCAAAAACGACATTTTCATTTGGAGTAATCCCAAAGATGTTGTCATTTAAGTCAACTGTGCCGGCTTGACTACCGTCTTGTTTATATACTGATACGCTTGTCATTGTCGAATCCTCCTTTCTTATTTTTTAGCAGCACTAACTGCTGTACGAACTTTAACCAAGGTTTTGTTGGCGCCAGGAATGTTCCCTTTGATTAACAAAACGTTGTTTTCAACGTCGGCTTTAACGATTTCTAAGTTCTGAATTGTTACCGTGTTGTTACCCATGCGACCGGGCAGTTTCATTCCCTTTACCACTCGGTTGATAATAACTCCCAGTGAACCAGGACGACGGTGGTAACGAGAACCATGAGTCGTAGGACCACGCCGCTGACCATCTTTATGAATGTTACCTTGGTATCCATGACCTTTTGTAGTACCCGTAACATCAACCATGTCGCCTGCTGCAAACGTGTCAGCCTTAACTTCTGCTCCGACTTGATAGTCTCCTAAGTCAACATCGTTGATTTCACGAACGAAGCGCTTAGGAGTAGTATTTGCCTTTTTGATATGACCTTGTTCTGGTTTGTTGCTTAACACAGCGCGCTTTTCATCAAAGCCCAACTGAACTGCTTCGTAACCGTCTGTTTCCATCGTCTTAACCTGTAAGACAACGTTTGGGGTTACATCAACTACAGTTACGGGAACTAATTCCCCGTTATCAGCAAAAACCTGAGTCATACCGACCTTTTTACCTAAGATTCCTTTTTTGGTCATGAGTACACCTCCAATTTTTTTGATAATTAATTATAGTTTAATCTCAATATCAACACCACTCGGTAAATCAAGTTTCATCAATGAATCAACCGTTTTAGGGGTTGGGTTCAAAATGTCGATTAACCGTTTGTGCGTTAACATCTCAAACTGTTCCTGTGACTTGCTGTACTTGAATGGTGATGCTAACACCGTGTATAAAGCCCGTTCCGTTGGTAATGGAATGGGACCAGAAATGTTAGCCCCCGTCCGTTGTGCCGTTGCCACAATCTTATCAGCAGCTTGATCTAAAGTACGGTGCTCGTAAGCTTTCAAGCGAATCCGAATCTTTTCCTTTGCCATCAAAATCCCTCCTTCGTCTATTTTCAAAATCAGACTAACTCCGTAGAAATTACCGGACTACCTGCCATGGCAAAGCGGCCGGGTGTGCCGCAACCTTCTACATCAACGCTGTCACGTGTAATTTGGGCGCACGTCGCCCTTAATTTAAAACACTATTACATCATACTGGAAAAACGTCACGGATTCAAGGGTTTTACACAATAATTTCAAAAAAGTAAACCGTGAAGTTCCCACGTGCGCTCCAGCTGTGCTTTTAATTATTTTTATATTCAAACAAAAAACAGGAACCCATCGCTGCAATGGATTCCTGTTTTTATAAACCAGTTTAGTTGGCGTCGCCACCATTTTTCTTGATAATATCTTCTTGAATACTCTTTGGCACGGCAGTGTAGTGGTCAAAGGACATTACAAATGTTCCTCGTCCCTGCGTAGCAGACCGCAAATCGGTTGCGTAACCAAACATTTCTGCTAGCGGTACCATGGCATGGATATTTTGCGCATTATCTTGCGCTTCCATTCCCTCAACATTACCTCGACGAGCAGTCACTTGACCCATGACATCACCCATGTATTCTTCTGGAACTCGAATATCAACTTTCATGATAGGCTCCAAAATTTTGGGATCTGCTTTTTTAGCAGCTTCTCGTAAGGCAATCGAAGCGGCAATCTTGAAGGCTGCTTCACTAGAATCGACTTCGTGATAGCTTCCATCATAAAGTTTAGCTTTTAAATCAATCAGTGGAAAACCAGCTAAAACTCCATTCTCCATTGATTCTTTCAAACCTTGCTCAACGGAAGGAATGAATTCACGAGGAACCACTCCACCAACGATGGCATCTTCAAACTCAAATCCAGCGCCTTCTTCATTTGGAGTGAACTCAATCCAAACATCACCATACTGACCTTTACCACCAGATTGGCGAATGAACTTACCTTCGGCTTGGACCTGTTTGCCAAAGGCTTCTCGATAAGCAACCTGTGGTTCACCGATGGAGGCATCCACTCCAAATTCACGTTTCATTCGTTCAATAATGATGTTCAGATGCAACTCACCCATTCCAGCAATAATAGTTTGCCCGGTTTCTGGGTTCGTATTTGCTTGGAAAGTTGGATCTTCTTCTGATAGCTTTTGCAAAGCCGTATTCATCTTGTTTTGATCAGCTTTGGTTTTAGGTTCTACCGCTACTTCAATCACAGGAGCAGGGAATTCCATAGATTCAAGATGCAATGGATGGTCTGGATCCGTTAAAGAATCACCCGTGGTCGTGTTCTTCAAACCAATGGCAGCCGCAATATCTCCAGAAAAGACTTCCGAAATTTCTTCCCGATTATTGGAGTGCATTTGCAGTAGTCGACCTACTCGTTCCCGTTTTTCCTTCGTAGCATTTAAAATGTAAGAACCTGATTCCAAAGAACCCCGATAAACCCGAATGTAAGTTAACCGACCAACGTAAGGATCAGTAGCCACTTTGAAGGCCAATGCGGCAAAAGGTTCTTTATCGTTAGCTTGCACGTCAACTTCTTCACCAGTATCTGGGTCAGTAGCAATGTAAGGACGCACATCCAATGGTGATGGAAGGTAATCAACCACTCCATCCATCATCATTTGTACTCCCTTATTTTTAAAGGCGGAACCAGCGAAAACTGGATACATATTTAAGTCCAGCGTTGCTTTTCGAATCCCGGCTTTCAGGTCAGCTTCGCTAATCTCTTCGCCTTCCAAAAATTTAGACATAACGTCATCATCAACGTCGGCCACTGCTTCTACCAAGTTGTCACGTTGTTGTTGGGCTTTTTCTTGCAAATCGGCAGGAATGTCAACTGTATCCCAGTTTTCACCTTCCTTATCCTCATCATAAACGTAGGCCTTCATTTTGATTAGGTCAATTACACCAGCAAACTCATTCTCAGCCCCAATTGGCATCTGAACGGGCACAGCATTAGCACCTAAACGTTCACGAATGGTTTTAACTGAGTAATCAAAGTTCGCACCGATTTTGTCCATTTTATTAATGAAAACAATCCGAGGAACGCTGAAGTCAGAAGATTGACGCCACACCGTTTCAGTTTGTGGTTCTACTCCAGCTTGTCCATCAAGCACCACGATGCCTCCATCAAGCACTCGCAAAGACCGCTCTACTTCAGCGGTAAAGTCCACGTGTCCAGGGGTATCGATGATGTTAACACGATAACCATCCCATTCGGCCGTGGTTGCTGCCGATGTGATCGTGATTCCACGTTCTTTTTCTTCTTCCATCCAATCCATTTGGGAAGCCCCATCATGGGTTTCACCAATTTTGTGAATTTTACCGGTATAGTAAAGCACTCGTTCAGTGGTAGTTGTCTTACCAGCATCGATATGTGCAACAATCCCGATATTCCGTGTTTTTTCTAGCGGAAATTGACGCTTGTTAGCCATTTCATAACTCCTTTTTTTAATTAATTAGTTCTAAAAAAAGCGGCTAATAGATTAGCCGCTCATTCAGCCCGCTAAGCAGCCGCCTGCTTACCAGCGGTAGTGCGCAAAAGCTCGGTTGGCTTCTGCCATTTTGTGGGTGTCTTCTCGCTTCTTAACGGCAGCCCCAGTGTTGTTGGCAGCGTCAATAATTTCCTTTGCTAACCGCTGCGTCATCGTGTGTTCACCACGTAAACGTGCGTAGTTAACTAGCCAGCGGAGTCCCAAAGTTGTGCGTCGCGCTGGGCGAACTTCGATCGGAACCTGGTAGTTTGACCCACCAACCCGACGAGCCTTAACTTCCAAGACAGGCATAACATTTTTCATTGCTTCTTCAAAAACTTCTACTGGATCATTACCAGTCTCATCTTTGATTTCATCAAATGCACCATATAAGATTTCTGATGCAGTTCCTCGTTTTCCATCTAACATCAAGTGGTTAATCAATTTGGAAACCAACTTGGAGTTGTAGATTGGATCAGGAAGGATTTCGCGTTGTTGCACTTTTCCTTTTCTAGGCATCTAAAGGTCCTCCTCAATAATCGCTTATTTCTTGTCTTTTGGTCGTTTCGTTCCGTATTTTGAACGGCCCTGACGTCGGTCTTGAACTCCGGCGGTATCAAGCGCTCCACGAATCACGTGATAACGAACCCCAGGTAAATCCTTAACACGACCACCCCGAATTAAAACCACACTATGCTCTTGCAAGTTGTGACCAATTCCGGGAATGTAAGCCGTTACTTCATACAAATTAGAAAGGCGCACACGAGCGTATTTCCGCAAAGCAGAGTTAGGCTTCTTGGGAGTCATCGTACCCACACGGGTAGCAACTCCACGTTTTTGAGGAGCAGGATTGGCGGTATGAGTTTTTTTGTAACTGTTATAACCAAAGCCAAGTGCTGGTGATTTTGATTTAGAACTTCTAGATTTACGACCTTTTCGAACTAATTGGTTGATTGTAGGCATCTAAAAAGTCCTCCTTTCATAAATAGTTGTAAGTCCACACATCCAGGTGAACCATTTTTAGGGACAAAAATCGCTTACCTTGTATAAGCACAATTTCTAGAATAGCATCGCGGTTCATGATTGTCAACCAAGATTTCGTACTTATTGGCAAGGAGCTGAATTATATGAATTTAATCTGGTTTATCTGTGGTAGCTGTGTCGGCTCCTTTATGTTAGCAAGCGTCGAACGGTGGCCTGCCATCCTAACTATGCAACGGTCGCGCTGTAAGAACTGTCACCGCCAATTACAGTGGTTTGAACTGTTGCCCATTCTAAGCTTTGGATGCTTACACGGTTGTTGCAAAACTTGCCAAGTTCCAATTGGCTGGTGGTCACTGAGTTGTGAAATCAGCAGTGGGTTATGGTGGTGGGCTTGTCCGCCTACCTCCCTTGGCAATACCCGTTGGCTTTTATTTGGGATGTTGTTGTTACTTACCGCTTGCTGTGATTGGCAAGTACGTCAAGTGCCAGTAGGCTGGTTAATTTGCTTGGGTTTAATCGCCTGCAGTTTTAGTCCGCACTCCTTCCAAATAAACTGCTTGTTGAGTATCTCCTACCTAAGCATCCAGCCTTGGTTACACTCCCAACCTTGGATTGGTAGTGGAGATCTGGACCTTTTACTAATTTTGTTTATTGCTTATGACCCGCTTCAATGGTCCTGGCTCGTTTTATGGGCCGCTCTGATCGGAATTAGCTGCGCCCTTTACGAACGCTGTCACAGCATCCCGTTTTTCCCCTGTCTGTATCTGGCAACCCTCTTGCTCAAGCTAACCTAGTAATGGTGAAATAATCATTGAACCCTCCCACATAAGTGGTAACAGTGGTGATTTATTTATTCTGGTTTTCAGAGTACAATTAGAACAATCATCCTATTTACCACGGTTTGAGGAGGACCTTATGAAGCAGTTAGAACAAGCCATTCGCGACCACGGAACGGTGTTACCAGGAAATATTTTAAAGGTTAATTCTTTTTTGAATCATCAGCTTGACCCTGAATTAATGCAGGCCATTGGGATTGAATTTGCCACTCGTTTTAAATCAGAAGCAATTACTAAAGTTGTTACGATTGAATCTTCTGGAATCGCCCCAGCAGTCATGACTGGCTTGGCGCTGAAAGTTCCAGTCGTCTTTGCCCGTAAAAGCAAATCCCTAACCGTTCACGATCATGTTTACCAAGCGAACGTTGTTTCTTACACAAAACAGACCGAAACGCCGATTTATATTGAGCAACAGTTTCTTGCTCCCACAGACCACGTGTTGATCATTGATGACTTTCTTGCCAATGGAGAAGCCGTTAAAGGTCTCTTACAAATCATTGCTGACGCCCACGCAACCGTTTCAGGTATCGGGATTGTTATTGAAAAATCTTTCCAACCAGGAGCAAAATGGTTGCACCAGCAACACTATCGCTTACAATCACTTGCCCGAATCAAATCACTGGAACACCAAACGGTAACCTTTCTTGATGATGAACCATCGAGATAAATTCCATCAAAAAAAGACCTCCAACTAATAACGTTGGAGGTCTTTTTTATCGAGCTTGGCAACAATTGAAACTATCGCCTTTACTAATTATCATGATCCGGACTAGTAACCGAAGATGCATCACTAGCAGGACCGTTTACAGCAGGTTGGTTTAATTCATCGGGTTCAATATCTTCATATTCATGAACTCCGGTCCCGGCTGGCAGTAATTTACCAATAATTACATTTTCTTTCAATCCAATCAACGGATCAACCTTACCACGAATAGCGGCATCAGTCAGTACTCGCGTGGTTTCTTGGAAGGAAGCTGCCGACAAGAAACTGTTGGTTTCAAGGGCTGCCTTGGTAATTCCCAATAAGACCGGACGAGCGGTCGCTGGAACCTTGCCAGTTACAACGGCATCGTGATTCCGAGTCTTAAATTCATCAATGTCAACCAGCGTGCCCGGCAAGATATCAGTATCACCTGGATCCATAACTCGGACCTTACGCAACATTTGCCGAACCATGATCTCAGCGTGCTTATCATTCACTTCCACACCCTGACGTCGATAAACTTCTTGAACCGCCGTTAACAGATAGGTTTCCGTTGATAACGTATCTCGAATTTTGAGCAGTTCCTTCGGGTCAATGGAACCTTCATTAAGCGCATCACCACGGCGAACCACATCACCTTCGGCTACCCGCATTCGAGCATTCAAAGGAACCTTGTACTTTCTTGTATCGGCTTTCCCTTGGATGGTAACTTCTTTCACCCCTTCAGCAGGGTTTTCTTCCACCAGGTCAACCTTCCCAGTCACTTCACTAATCGTTGACTTACCCTTGGGATTTCGAGCTTCAAAAATTTCTTGAACTCGGGGAAGTCCTTGGGTGATATCAGTATTGCTGGCAACTCCTCCGGTATGGAAAGTCCGCAAAGTTAGCTGCGTTCCTGGTTCTCCAATTGACTGGGCAGCCACAGTTCCAACTGCTTCGCCAACCTCAACCTCATCTCCAGTAGCCAAGTTCTGCCCGTAACACTTCTCACAAACCCCGTGAGCCGTGTTACACGTGAAGGCCGAACGAATTTCGACACTTTCAACTCCGGCGTCTACAATTTCTTGGGCAAGTTTGTCATCAAGCATCTGATTTTTAGTGGCAATTACCGCTCCCGTTTTAGGATTTACCACCGTCTTCATCGCATTCCGACCCAAAATTCGGTCGTACAACGGTTCAATCATTTCGTTGCCTTCTTTGATGGCACGTACAATCAAACCACGGTCGGTGTGACAATCTTTTTCTCGAATAATCACATCCTGAGCCACGTCAACCAATCGTCTTGTCAAGTAACCTGAGTTAGCCGTTTTCAGGGCCGTATCGGTCATTCCCTTCCGCGCCCCGTGGGTTGAGATAAACATTTCCAACACGGACATTCCTTCTCGGAAGTTTGAAGTAATTGGCAATTCCATGATTTTACCATCAGGAGAAGCCATTAAACCACGCATTCCGGCTAGCTGGGTAAAGTTTGAGATGTTTCCCCGTGCTCCTGAATCACTCATCATAAAGATGGGATTTTCTGGATCAAAGTTTTGCATCAAAATATCTTGAATGTCGTCTCGCGCTTCGTTCCAAACGTTCACAACCCGCTCATAACGTTCTTGGTCGGTAATCAAGCCTCGCCGAAATTGCTTGGTGATCATCGCAACCTGTTTGTGGGCGTTTGCAACAACCTCCGGCTTCTCGGTCAAATTCGTAATGTCTGACATTCCAACCGTTAATCCAGACTTAGTTGATTCATCATTTCCTAAGTCCTTAATGCGGTCAAGCAATTGGGAAGTTTCGGTAACCTTGTACTGGTTATAAACCTCGGCAATAATATCTGACAGATAGCTCTTCTTGAACGGCTTAATCAACGACGCATCCTTGATGTGATCGTGGATATTCTCGCCCGCCTGTAAGAAGTATTGATCCGGCACATAGCCGTGGAGGTTAGTATCAGTCGGCTCATTTAGATAGATAAAGTCTTTTGGTAAGATCTCATTAAACAAGACTTTCCCGACCGAAGTTACTAAAATCTGCTGCCGTTGTTCAGCGGTAAATGGCTTGTCAGGGTACGCTGCTGCAGGAATCCCGATTCGACTATGCCAGTGAACTAGTCCATCACGGTAAGCTACCTCAACTTCGGCTGGATCATTGAAAATCATTCCTTCGCCTTCACGACCAGGTTCTTCCATCGTAAGGTAGTAATTTCCAATTACCATATCTTGTGACGGAGCCACCACTGGCTTACCATCTTTAGGTGCCAAAATATGTCCAGCAGCGGCCATCAGCATCCGTGATTCTGCCTGAGCTTCTTCTGACAGTGGCACGTGAATCGCCATCTGGTCACCGTCAAAGTCGGCATTGTAAGCCGCACACACCAATGGATGTAACCGCATTGATTTTCCACTAACCAAGACTGGTTCAAACGCCTGAATTCCCAACCGGTGTAACGTAGGAGCTCGGTTCAAAAGTACAGGATGTTCTTTGATAACATCGGGAAGGACATCGAAGACAACATCGTCTTTGCGCTCGATTTCTCGCTTAGCATTTTTGACGTTGGAGGCCAATCCACGTTCAACTAGTTCATGCATAATAAATGGTTTAAATAATTCCATTGCCATTGATACTGGCAAGCCCATTTGGCTTAATTTTAACCACGGACCAACGTCAATAACCGAACGTCCTGAGTAATCAACCCGTTTCCCGAGCAAGTTCTGACGAAAACGTCCTTGTTTTCCCTTCAATAAATGCGAAAGTGATTTTAAAGGACGATTTCCTGGCCCAGCAACCGGACGACCACGCCGACCATTATCAATCAGTGCATCAACTGCTTCTTGCAGCATCCGTTTTTCATTTTGAACAATAATCCCAGGTGCGTGCAGATCAAGTAGCCGTTTCAATCGATTATTCCGGTTAATCACTCGCCGGTACAAATCATTCAAATCAGAAGTGGCAAAACGGCCTCCTTCCAGTTGAACCATCGGACGCAAATCTGGTGGCATTACTGGAATTGCATCCATCACCATCCAGCCCAAGCGGTTACCAGAAGTTAGAAACGCTTCTAAAATATCCAATCTTCGAATGGCTCGCGTACGTTTCTGTCCAGTCGCCTTTTTTAGCTCTGCTTTTAATTCAGCAACTTCTTTATCCAAATCGACATCATCAAGCAGTGCCCGAATTCCTTCTGCACCAATCTTAGCCTGGAACCGAGACCCATATTCACGCTTTTTATCCCGATAATCTTGCTCGGACAAAAGCTGTTTCTTTTCCATGGGGGTGTTTCCCGGATCAGTCACTACATAAGAAGCAAAGTAAATCACTTCTTCTAAGGCGCGGGGACTCATATCTAAAACTAGTCCCATTCGACTAGGAATTCCCTTGTAGTACCAGATGTGCGTAACGGGGGCAGCTAACTCGATGTGTCCCATGCGCTCACGGCGAACCTTAGCACGCGTTACCTCAACTCCACAACGATCACAAACAATTCCGCGATAACGAATTCCCTTGTACTTACCACAGGCACATTTCCAGTCCTTGGTGGGTCCAAAGATTCGTTCATCAAACAAACCGTCTTTTTCCGGTTTCAACGTCCGATAGTTAATGGTTTCCGGTTTTTTAACCTCACCATATGACCAACTGCGAATCGTTTCAGGTGAGGCCAACCCCACCTGCATTGTCTTAAATTTATTAACGTCGACCATTGGCAATCCCTCCTTTGTAATCGTTATTCAGCATCATCGTGGTTAGCTGGATCAGCAGCTTGACCAGCCTTTTGTTTTGAAGCTGCCGAATCATCTTGCGTGGCGGCCATCTTACTTAGCGCCTTTACATTAACTACCTCATCATCTTCGTCCATATCACGAAGATCAATTGAGCGATGGTCATTGCCAAGCACCTGCATATCAAGTCCTAAGGCCTGCAGTTCTTTAACCAGCACGCGGAATGATTCCGGTACGCCTGGTTTTGGAATCGGATCGCCCTTGACAATTGCTTCATAGGTTCTAACCCGACCAACCACGTCATCTGACTTATAAGTTAAAATTTCTTGGAGGGTGTGAGCGGCACCATAGGCTTCCAGTGCCCAAACTTCCATTTCCCCAAATCGTTGTCCACCAAATTGCGCTTTTCCACCTAGTGGTTGCTGGGTAACCAACGAGTAAGGTCCAATCGAACGAGCATGAATCTTGTCTTCTGACATATGGTTCAATTTTAGATAGCCCATTACACCGACCGCAACTGGTTTGTCGAAAGGTTCACCAGTCCGACCATCATACAAAACGGTTTTCCCGTCTTTAGCCATGCCAGCCTCTTTAACCGCATCCCAAACATCAGAACTCCGTGCTCCATCAAAAACAGGAGTAGCAACATGAATTCCCAGTTTTTTGGCAGCCATCCCCAGGTGCATTTCTAACACCTGACCAATGTTCATCCGAGAAGGAACTCCCATGGGGCTTAACAAGATATCGACCGGGGTTCCGTCAGGCATGTACGGCATATCTTCTTCCGGAATCACAATTGAAACCGTTCCCTTATTACCATGCTTTCCGGCCATCTTATCGCCGACCTGCAATTTCCGTTTCTGGGCGATGTAAACGCGAACCATTTTATTCACACCGGGTTGTAATTCATCACCATTTTCTCTGGAAAAGACTTTGACGTCCTGAACTACTCCGTCTGCCCCATGCGGAACTCGAAGTGAAGTGTCGCGAACTTCGCGCGATTTTTCCCCAAAGATCGCATGTAAAAGCCGTTCTTCTGACGATAATTCGGTTACCCCCTTGGGAGTAACTTTTCCGACGAGAATGTCACCATCGTGTACCTCTGCTCCAATCCGTACGATTCCATCATCGTCAAGATCTTTCAGGGCATCATCACCGACATTAGGGATCTCGCGGGTCATTTCCTCAGGTCCCAGTTTAGTATCCCGCGTTTCTGATTCGTATTCTTCAATATGAATCGATGTGTAGGCATCCTCTTTAACTAATTTTTCACTGATAGCAATCGCATCTTCAAAGTTATACCCTTGCCAGGTCATGAAAGCCACCGTTGGATTTTGACCCAAAGCGAGTTCTCCATTTTCCATAGCTGGTCCATCAGCGATAATTTCATCAGCATCGACATGATCACCAGTCTTTACAATTGGAGTCTGGTTATAATTCATTCCGTTGTTAGAACGCATGAATTTAGTTAACTCATACGTATCTTGGGTACCGTTATCACGCCGAATTTTAACCTGCGTCGCGTCCACATATTCAACGGTTCCAGCGTACTTAGCAATCTTTGCAACCCCTGAGTCATGCGCCGTTTTGTATTCCATCCCGGTGCCGACGAGCGGTGCATGTGGATTGATCAGTGGAACGGCTTGCCGTTGCATGTTTGATCCCATCAAGGCCCGGTTCGAATCATCGTTTTCTAGGAAGGGAATACATGCTGTGGCGACCGACACCACCTGTTTTGGTGAAACATCCATATAATCGACATTATCACGGTCTGCTTCAACGTATTCTGATTTATCACGAGCCATGACTTGCTCATCACGGAAAGTCCCATCATCGTTAAGAGGGGTATTGGCCTGCGCAATTACGTATTTATCCTCATCGCCGGCCGTCAGGTAATCGATCTTATCAGTAACCTTGTGAGTATGCCAATCTACCCGGCGATATGGTGATTCGATGAAGCCGTATTTGTTAACGCGGGCATAGCCAGAGAAGGAGTTGATCAGTCCAATGTTAGGACCTTCTGGCGTTTCAATCGGACAAATTCGCCCATAGTGGGTGTAGTTAACATCTCGAACTTCATAGCCAGCTCGATCCCGGGTAATTCCACCAGGTCCAAGCGCAGAGAGACGTCGTTTGTGGGTTAATTCACCCAACGGATTAGTTTGATCCATGAACTGCGAAAGTTGTGATGAACCAAAAAATTCTTTGACCGAAGCCACTACTGGACGAATATTAATTAGTTGTTGGGGGGTTACCGTAGCTGGATCTTGAATTGACATCCGTTCACGCACAACTCGTTCCATCCGGGATAACCCAATTCGAAATTGATTTTGTAAAAGCTCCCCTACTGAACGCACCCGCCGGTTACTCAAGTGGTCAATGTCGTCGACATTTCCTAGTCCTTCTTGTAGATTCATGAAATAGTTAATTTCTGCCAACATATCAGCGGGGGTGATATGTTTGTAGTCTAGACTGATGTTGTCATTACCAACGATTGGAACCACTTTTTCTGGATCATTGGCAGAGTAAACTTTGATAATCTGAACCGTCATTGGTTCTGTAACTACGGCTTCGGCAGCTGGAGTAAACGTCACGGCTTTAAAAGCTGGATCTTTTAGATAAGGGGATAATTGTTTGATCAGTGTTTTATCAACCAGGTCCCCTTTATTAGCAATTACTTCCCCAGTTTCGGGATCGGCTAAGGTTTCAGCAAGCGTCGTTCCCATCAACCGATTCTTCAAGCTTAATTTTTGGTTGGTTTTATAACGTCCCACTGGAGCCATATCATAACGCTTAGGATCAAAGAATCTTGTAGTCAACAGATTTCTTGAAGAGTCCGCAGTTTTAGGTTCTCCTGGACGCAAGCGCTCATAGATGTCTTTTAACGCTTCTTCAACTCGGGTATCACTGGTATCTTTGTGGACATCTTTTTCGAGGGTTAGACTAAGGCTATCGCTGGTATTACCAAGAATTGCGATAATCTCATCATCAGAACCAAATCCAAGAGCGCGAACTAACTCGGTAATGGGCAACTTTCTGGTTCGATCAATGCGAATGTACGAAATGTTTTTAGCATCGGTTGCGAATTCCATCCAAGCACCGCGGTTAGGAATTACGGTAGCACTATAAATATCGCGTCCATTCTTATCCAATTCTCGGTGGTAATAAGCCCCTGGCGACCGTACTAACTGAGACACAATTACCCGTTCTGCTCCATTAATAATGAAGGTCCCCTGGTCTGTCATCAGTGGCAAATCGCCAAAAAACACATCTTGGGTCTTAATCTCACCCGTCTCGTGGTTAGTCAGTTTAAGCGTCACATGAAGCGGAGCAGCATAATTCACTTCATGAGCGCGTGCCTCAGCCACTGTATACTTGGGTTCTAACAATTGATAGTCAACAAAATCCAATGATAATTTCCCTTGGAAGTCATCAATCGGCATGATGTCTTGGAACATTTCCCGTAAGCCTTCGTCCAAAAACCAATTGTAAGAATCAGTCTGCACTTCAATCAGGTTGGGTAAATCCAACACCTTTTTAATGCGGGCGTAACTTCTCCTGGTCCGGTGTTTTCCATACTTAACAACGTTTCCAGCCAAGTTGTGTACCTCCTCTTAAAAATCCACGAAAAGAAATGTTACGTTTTCATTACAATTTGTCAAAAAAGCGATTTTAAGGCAAAAAAAATCCAAAAATAAGCGAACTTATTTTTGGCTTTCTATGCGCACCGTTCCGGACAAGAGATCGAAACGATCCATTTCAATTCAATATCTATACATTAATAATAATATCAGTCTGCTAACCATTCGTCAAGAAAGAACTTTACACCGAAACGGCGGTAGGTTGTTTGGTGGTTATAGTAATCCGCTTATTGCGGGCACCAATCGTAATCTTGGTTCCCGGTTGTAGTTGATGTTGTAATAATTCTTCACTAAGCGGATCCTCTAGCTTCGTTTGAATGGCCCGGCGCAGAGGACGTGCCCCATACTCAGGGTTATATCCACTCTTTGCCACAACATCCAAAGCAGCTGGGGTAATTTTTAATTGAAATCCTTGTTCGGCAACCCGTTGTACCAGAGACTGTGACATCAATTTTACAATTCGATGGAGTTCCGAACTAGTCAGTGCATGAAAAATAACCGTTTCGTCAATTCGATTCAAAAATTCTGGTCTAAAGAACTGCTTAACCTGCTGATCAATGACTTTGCGAACCGCCTTTTCATCACGACGAGCATGATCTGCGTCAAAACCAACGGTCTTTTGATCGCGGAGCGCCGCAGCTCCAAGGTTGGAAGTCATAATAATAATCGTGTTGCGAAAATCAACGCGCCGACCCTTAGAGTCAGTTAAAAAGCCATCATCTAACACTTGCAGCATGATGTTAAACACATCAGGATGAGCTTTTTCCACTTCGTCTAGCAAAATCACTGAATAAGGATGTTTGCGAACTTTTTCAGTCAGTTGACCGCCTTCTTCAAAACCAACGTAGCCCGGAGCCGAACCCACGAGCCGACTCGTGGAATATTTTTCCATGTATTCGCTCATATCAACCCGAATGACATCATCTTCAGAACCAAACATGGTTTCAGCCAAATCTTTGGCTAATTCAGTTTTACCCACTCCGGTGGGACCAAGAAATAGAAAGGAGCCAATCGGACGATTAGGATCTTTTAAACCGCTGCGCGCCCTACGAACTGCTCGAGCAACGGATGAAACCGCCTCATCCTGACCAACTACTCGCTTATGAAGTTCCTGCTCAAGATTAACCAAACGCTGACTGTCACGCTTCGTGAGGTGTGTAACTGGAACCCCCGTCCATTCAGAAACAATTTGTGCGACATCCTCACCAGTTTCTACCAACTGGTATTCATGCTGTTGATTCTCCCGCTTTAGTTGTTGCTGCTCTTGTTGCTGTAATTGGGTAACTTTCGTAGTGAGTACCTGCTCTTGCTGGCGTAACTCGACAGCTGCGGCAAAATTTTGGTCAGCAAGCTCTTGATCTTTTTTCATTTGTACCTGAGATAGTTTGGCTTCCTGCTTACTCAACTTAGTAACCTTCGCCAATTGATCAATGCGAACTTTTGCAGCCGCCTCGTCCATTAAATCAATCGCCTTGTCGGGGAGATAGCGGTCACTAATGTAGCGCTTCGACAAATCAACTGCCGTATTGATGGCCTCATCAGTAATCTGAACGTGGTGATGTTCTTCATACCGAGGACGAATCCCAGCTAAAATGCGTTTAGTTTGATCGACACTGGGCTCCTCGACCTGCACTTTAGCAAAACGTCGCTCTAAAGCAGCATCTGCTTCAATGTGTTTTTGGTACTCATCCAACGTGGTAGCTCCAATCAACTGCAGTTCACCACGAGCTAAGGCCGGCTTTAAAATATTAGAAGCATCAATGGCTCCTTCTGCTCCACCAGCCCCAATGAGTGTATGCAACTCATCAATAAATAAAATTACGTTTTTGGCAGTCTGAATCTCATTGATGACTTTCTTGAGCCGATTTTCAAACTCTCCACGATATTTAGTGCCAGCAACTAGCGAACCCATATCAAGCATCATAATCCGATTGTCAGCCAGATCTTTGGGTACCTGCTTTTGCACGATTTTTTGTGCCAATCCTTCAGCAATCGCGGTTTTCCCTACCCCGGGCTCACCAATCAGCACCGGGTTGTTTTTCGTTCGCCGACTAAGAATTTGAATTGATCGTTTAATTTCGGCGTCTCGACCGATAATTGGATCCAACTGATTATTTCTCGCCGCGGCCGTCAGATCCTTTGCTAACGAATCGAGCGTTGGCGTTTGTTGATTGCTACCAGCTGATTTGTTTTCAACGGTCATCCCCTGATCAGGAACCCCCATTTTACGAATCGTAATTTTGCGAACATCCGCTGGTTGGTGACCTAACGCGATGAAAATCCGAGCTGCTACCGTCTTTTCGTTTGCAGTTACAGCCAGCAACAGATGCTCTGGAGCTATTTTGGAACTACCGTACTCTTGAGCGACTTGACCAGCGGTTTGTAAAATCGTTCGCATTGCCGGCGAATATGGCAGATAATCACTGGCCTCAACTTCTTGATCACCATAGCCAACCAGTTGTTCAATCTCTTCTTTAATATCTTGTTCTGTAATTGATAGTTGTTTGAGCGTTTGATAAGCAATTCCGTTCTTAACGAGTGCCAATGCTAATAGCAATTGTTCACTGCCAACATGTTGCTGCTTAAACCGGCGTGTTTCTTCTTGAGCAGCAACTAGTACTGCTTTTGCACTCGGGGTTAATGCATCGTTCATTTAGGAACTCCTTTCGATTAACATTCGTACTTGAGGCGCATCAATAAAGAGCGCATGATTCGAGCACGAACTTGAGCTTCAGTGTAACGGTCGGTGACTGCAAGTGCCGTTGGTGCAAGTAGCGCAGCAATTAATGTCACCTCACGTTGTGATAAAATCCCATGCTCAGCTAAGGTTTGTAACAAGACTGTGGCCTCTCGGTTAGTCAGCTGATCGCCAATCGAAGCAATCAGTTGATCAAAAACATCCGCATCCTGCATCAGTTTAATGCGCTCGATACGAATATAACCACCGCCACCACGTTTACTTTGGACTAAGTACCCATCTTGAATAGTAAACCTTGTCTTAATGACATAGTTAATCTGGGACGGTACTACGTCAAAGCGTAACGCCAAATCGGCCCTGCGAATTTCAACCTGCTCGGCATCAGCATTCACTAACAATTGTTTCAAATACTCCTCAATTGTGTCCGACATGCTGTGACTTGCCATCATCTCATCTCATCTCTGACTAATTTTGACTTTAATTATAGCGGGACTTCAATTAAATAACAAGCAAACGAGCTCCAGCTAACACAAAAAACGATGAACGCAGTGTCATCGTTTTAAGCAATATTTAAGTCGGGAAGACAGGATTCGAACCTGCGACCCCCTGGTCCCAAACCAGGTGCTCTGCCAAGCTGAGCTACTTCCCGATGAAAAATGCACCTAGTAGGAGTCGAACCTACA
>NZ_AYZI01000008.1 GCF_001436645.1 Fructilactobacillus florum DSM 22689 = JCM 16035
GAACTACTTCCGCATAATGCCGACTAGAGGACTCGAACCTCCGACCTCATCATTACTAGTGACGCGCTCTAGCCATCTGAGCTAAGTCGGCAAAATATAATGCGGACGAAGGGACTCGAACCCCCACGTCACGAAGACACTAGAACCTAAATCTAGCGCGTCTGCCAATTCCGCCACGTCCGCAAATCTATGGTGCAATGAGCCGTGGCAGGTTCGAACTGCCGACCCTCTGATTAAAAGTCAGATGCTCTACCGACTGAGCTAACGGCTCAAATGGAAGATACAGGGTTCGAACCTGTGACCCTCTGCTTGTAGGGCAGATGCTCTCCCAGCTGAGCTAATCTTCCGAATGCGAACAAAACAAAAGCCGTTTTGACAACTATTTAATAATATCATCATACTAATTGGACGTCAACTAAAATCTTGATTTTTATTGGCAGATAACATCAAAAAATTGATTATCAGGACTCCTTAAACGATTACTTCATTATATAATCGCTTTAATATCGATGGCAGATCTTTTCGATTAGCAGCTCCCCTCCCACTGGGCTTAAGAATTAATTATACAAATTGCTGGGAATCTGAAAGCTGCTTCGAATAAATGTTACAATTAGGTCGTAGTAAATTTAACTAAGTCGTGAAAGGATGATTATTTTGGCTGAAACACATCAAAAAGTTGTACTAGTTGGGGACGGCGCTGTGGGTTCTTCATACGCCTTTGCCATGACTCAGCAAGGGATCGGTGAAGAATTTGTCATCATCGACATCAATAAAGAACGTACCGAGGGTGATGCACTCGATTTAGAGGATGCCACTCCATACACCTTCCCTAAAAACATCTACGCTGGCGATTATCCTGACTGCAAGGATGCCGACCTGGTGGTCATTACTGCTGGTACTCCGCAAAAACCCGGTGAAACACGATTAGATTTGGTGAACCGGAACCTTAAGATTCTTGCTTCAATTGTAAAACCAGTTGTCGCATCCGGATTTAATGGGATTTTCCTTGTTGCTGCTAATCCCGTTGACATTTTAACCTACGCCACTCAAAAGTTATCTGGTTTCCCCAAAGAAAAAGTGATTGGTTCTGGGACCTCGCTTGACACTGGTCGCTTCCGCGTCGGAGTTGCCAAAAAATTAGGCCTTAATCCAGCTAGTGTGGATGCCTATATTTTAGGTGAACATGGAGATTCTGAGTTTGCCAATATCGACGAAGCTACGGTCGGTAACGTTCCATTAGTTGATTTTGCCGCCAAACGGGGCTTAACCAAGGAAGATCTTCTACAGATTGAAGATGAAACCAGAAATAAAGCTTACCAAATCATCAATATGAAAGGGGCAACCTTCTATGGGGTTGGAACTTCTCTCATGCGGATCTCGCGTGCGATTTTACGCGATGAAAATACCGTTTTGCCCGTTGGTGCTCCTTTAACAGGTCAATATGGGTTAAATGATATCTACATTGGGACCCCTGCCGTCATCAACGCCAGCGGAATTGCCGATGTCTTAGAAATCCCATTAAGTGCTGAAGAACAAGCTAAAATGGCTGCTTCTGCTAAGACCTTGCTAGCAACTGCTCACAAGGGAATGGAAGAAACAGGCTTAGAATAAGCCACTTTTGCCCAAGCTGCTCTGCTTAATTTTATAAATAAAAAAGCACCTTCGCTAATTAGGTCGACTTAGTCGACTAGTTGTTGAAGGTGCTTTTATTTAGCTATTTAATTTTCAATCCTGTCGTTTTTGCCTAGTCCTTAACCGTTAACATAGGATTTCAAGCGGGCGACTGCTTCCTCAAGCTTAGCTTGACTGGTAGCATAGCTGATGCGGACATAGCCTTCGCCACCGGCGCCAAAACTACTCCCCGGAATCAAGCCAACTCGCGCTTTTCGCGCTACCTCCAGACAAAACTCATAACTATTTTGATTGAACTGTTGCGGAATTTTTGCAAATAAATAAAAGGCCCCCTGCGGCAGTTGATTAGCAAAGCCGAGGTCATTTAAAGCCATGTGCAAATAGTCTCTCCGACGCTCGTACTCAACCCGCATCTGGGCTGCATCGTCTTCACCATCGCGAAAAGCAGCTGCAGCCGCAATTTGAGCAGCGGTCATAACCGAAGTCGAAATCAATTCATGCACTTTAGCAATTTCCGTCATAATATCTGCAGGACCAGCAACAACCCCAATCCGCCACCCGGTCATAGCGTGCGATTTTGACAATCCATTAAATAACAAGGTTTGCGCTGGGATAAACTCAGCAATCGAGGTATGCGTTTGGTCATAAGTCAATTCACTATAAATCTCGTCACTGATTACCAATAGATCGGTTTTTGCTAAAACTGCCGCCAACTCCTGCACCTGTTTGCGACAATAACTAACTCCCGTCGGATTCGCAGGGAAATTCAAAATAATTGCCTTAGCCTTTGGATGCGCCGCCAACTCTGTTTGCAAACGGGCCGGCGTTAGTTGGAACTGATCGTTGGCCGTGTTGATTTCCACCAAGCGAGCTTCGTTTAACTCTAATAATGAGTCATAGACCGGAAAAGCTGGCGTCGGCATCAAGATTTCATCTTGTGGATTTACAAACGTCTCTAGCGCCACGTACATCGCTTCGGTTACTCCATTAGTGATCACCACTTGGGTCGTTGGATCATAATCAAGTTGATATTTATTACGCAAAAACTGAGCCGCCGCCGTACGGGTCTCCAAAAGACCGCGCGTCGCTGTGTAGTGACTCTGATCAGCATTAATCGCCGCAATTGCCGCATCCTTGACGTGGCGTGGCGTGGGGAAATCAGGCTCGCCTAAGGTAAGATTGATCAACCCAGGAATGTCCGCAATTTTCTCGCTAAATTGATAGATATCAGAAAGCCGCGCCGCTTTAACGGAGGGCTTGATTTTTTTCATTAAATCTG
Source organism: Fructilactobacillus florum DSM 22689 = JCM 16035 (assembly GCF_001436645.1). Taxonomy (GTDB): domain Bacteria; phylum Bacillota; class Bacilli; order Lactobacillales; family Lactobacillaceae; genus Fructilactobacillus; species Fructilactobacillus florum. Next base: position 2,912 of record NZ_AYZI01000008.1, read on the forward strand.
GTGTCATACTCTCGCTCCAATTACTTTCAGAATCCAAACAAACATAGCTTATTTTACACTAATTCCTCACAAAAACCGGGAATAAGGGTACAATTAACTAAATTATAAAGGAGTTTTGGCATGAAAATTAATCAATTTGCTACTATCACAACTGATTATCACACCCAACTAATCGAATTAGAACGTGTCGGCTTCAAAACCAACACGATCGGTGCCAAGCAGCGGCTAGCTGCCTACTTAGAAAAAGTCTATTGGCAACAACAGCAAACTGGATCCCTCCAAGAGCAAGAAGCGCAGTTGTTAGCTACTCCAACCCAGACAATGGCGTCCTTTTTGGCGAGCAAAGCGCCCCTTACACCAACCATCTTTGCTTTACTTAGCCTGCAATTACTGGGATTTTTACCGTGGGATGATTTTGATCCCAACCACCCCCAAACTAGTCGTAAAAATCTTGGTTTAGCCCCAATTGAAATGGTAACAACCGAAACAGACGTCGCAAGGGCTTGGTACCAGTTGCTAACTACCCATACCCGTTTTGGCCTCACCTATTTAGATCACCTAGCCAGCCAAGGATATTTCACGCAACCACATTTTCGACAGAATCAGCAGCTCTTTTTCAATGGTAAGGCCCAGGCAACCTTTCAAACAAATGCCTTTCATCATGAACTAGTGTACGTACCGACTGATGTTGATACTGATGGCGATGGTTTGCTGGATTTAATTCGGGTTGAAATCACCCGTCCAACCAGTTCGGTACCAGTTCCTGCCGTCTATACCGCCTCACCCTATGATCAAGGAACTAACGATCGCTATGGCGAACAGCTCACACATCAAGTTGACGTGCCCCTGACTAGAAAACAACCGGCTCAACATCACCACCAACCTTTCCAACCGCTGCCACGAAAAGCGAAGTCCCCCGTAACCGAGCCTGCCACCAGTCAAACACTTCAATGCCCACCACCACATCCGGGATATACGCTCAACGACTACCTGCTTCCGCGGGGATTTGCCAGCATTTATGCCGCCGGAATTGGTACCATCGATTCTGACGGTCTCCAAACCTGTGGTGATCCTGCCCAAACAAACGCTACGATTGCCGTCATTGAATGGCTACACGGTGACCGACCAGCCTTTGTTAGCAAAAATCGTAAGCAAGCGGTGGCGGCAGACTGGTGCAATGGCAACGTTGCCATGACCGGTCGCTCCTATCTAGGGACGTTAGCAATTGCGGCGGCAACGACTGGGGTTCCTGGTCTCAAAACGATTATTCCAGAGGCGGCGATTTCTTCTTGGTACGACTATTATCGTGAAAATGGGCTGGTGGTTGCGCCTGGTGGGTTTCAAGGTGAGGATTGTGATGTGCTCGCTGCTGAAACTTTTTCCAGACGTCAACGACCGGGGGATTATCTAAAAGTACAAACGGCGTTCGAGCAAGAACTCGCTGACTTGCAGCAAGGACAAGACCGAACTAGCGGTAGTTATAACCAGTTTTGGGATGATCGCAATTATCGTAACCACTTGCAACAAATTAAATGTGATGTCCTGTTAGTCCACGGGTTGAATGACGAAAATGTTAAACTTAAAAATCCAGCAGCCTTGTGGGCTGGTCTCAAAGACCTCCCAATTAGTAAAAAATTGATTTTACACCAAGGTCAGCATGTCTATCTAAACAACTTTCCGTCCTTTGATTTCACAGACATCGTCAACCTGTGGCTTAGCAATAAACTCTATCAGTGTGATAACCACGTTGATCAAGCACTACCAACGGTTATTGTGCAGGATAATCTACTTCCAGAAACCTGGGAAACCCGCCCGAACTGGCTCACCGCTCCCCAAAAGTCCCTGCCACTAAGCTTTAATCATGCTTCGTTTCACAATGAAATTGAGCCAGCTACCTTTAAGTTCTACTGCCAAAATCCGGAGCGCTGGAAAACTGACCTATGGAACCTTGCAGATGACAGATTAGCTAACCAACGAGTCACCGCCTTAATCCCGCACAAAACAGGAACCATTAACGGAATTCCTCGTCTGGAATTAACCCTTAGCAGTAGTCAACCTCTAGGCTTGATCAGTGCCATGCTACTTGATTACGGCGAAGCGCACCGACTCACCACCCAGCCCACCAAGTTAATGCCCAACGGGATGCCTCTGGGGTATCGCTGGTATACCGACAATCTTTTTGAGTTTACACTGGCTCAGCAACCGAGCGCAGCGCACTTGATTGCCCGTGGTCACCTAAACTTACAAAACCGGATTAGTGCAGATCAAGATCAAAACTTAATTGCAAATCAGTTTTATCACGTTGAACTCCCATTACAACCAACTTACTATCATCTTCTCGCGGAGCGCAAACTAGTGGTCATTTTATTTAGTACCGACTTTCAGATGACCATCCGTGGCAACCAAGCCATTACCTATCAACTGCAGCCGCAAGCCAGTCGGTTAATTTTACCCTGGCAAACTGACTAAGTTTCATCAGACGGTCTGCCTGCTAATGTTGTGTAAATGACAAGCCTTATCTTGCTAAAAAAACTTAAGCAAAAAGCCCTAATCAAAACTGATTAAGGCTTTTTTGCTTGGGTTTCGAATTACACGGAGCTGCTCAAAAATTAATGTAGGCGTCGTCGCAGGTAACTGGACAAACCGTCAATCAGAATCACCATTAAGACGATCCCCAGTAAAATCACTCCGGTTTTGGACCAATCGCGCGTTTGGAGTGCAAACATCAGCGGAGTTCCCACCCCACCGGCGCCCACAATTCCTAAAATGGAAGCAGAACGGACTGAGATCTCAAACCGATACAAGGTTGCCGATAAAAAAGCGGGCAAGATTGCCGGAAGCGTTGCCAACCAAAAACGTTGCAACTTCGTTCCTCCAGTTGCTTTAATCGCAAGCTCTGCTCGGTGATCCATTGCTTCGATGGACTCGGAAAAAAGTTTCCCCAACATTCCCACCGAGTGAAATCCAACCGCCAGGACTCCCGCAAACGAACCGGGTCCAACCGCTTTGATAAACATGATGGCCAAGATAACTTCGGGAAAGGCACGAATCGCTGTTAATAATAATTTACCAATGGTCGCCCGCGGATGAAACCACCGCGAATTGGTCTGGGCAGCAAGGAAGGAAAAGGGCACACTAATGATGGCCGAAATAAAAGTTCCCAAAAATGCGATGGCTAAGGTAATGACCAGTTGGGACACCAAATCTTCCCCACTACCATTGTAAATATAGGACCAATCTGGATTAAACATGCCATGCAAAATTGATGCACTAACCTGCCCAGCAGATTTTTGAATGGGAACTAAGGGAATCCCACGAATTGACCACCAGTACAATGAAATGATGAGGACAATACCAATCATCCATTCCCAACGACCCCATTTACTCCGTAACTTCTTCATTGTAAATGCCTCCTCGTCAGGTTGCTGATCAGATCAATTATCAACACGACCACGAAGATAGCAATAATAATAACCGCCGTTTGTGGATAGGCAAACTGATCCAAACTCTGTTGCAAATCGAGTCCGATTCCGCCAGCGCCTAGATACCCAAGCACGGTTGACGCACGGACATTAATTTCTAGTGCATACAAAATATCACTAGCAAATCGACCAGCTAACTGTGGCAGCATGGCAATCCGAATCGTTTGCAGCAAACTAGCTCCCGTCGTCTGAAGCGCATACACCGGACCCATATCGATGGTCTCAATAATTTCATAAAAGAGTTTTGAGACCATCCCAAAGGAAAAAATTGCTAGCGTAATCATGCCAGTCATTGGTCCAATTCCAAAAATCGCCACAAAAAGAGCTGCCAATAACAGGTTTGGTAAGGTTCTAATCAAAGACAAGCCTAATCTAACCAAGCTCCTTCCCCACCAATTTTTAACGATGTTTCGGGCGGCCAAGAAGGCGAATGGTACTGCCAAAATCGTCCCCAGCGTGGTTCCCAATACCGCCATTTGAATTGTTTGTGCCAACGGCTTTTGAATTTGACTGAGATAATTCCAATCCGGTTGCTGCATCTGTTTTAAGATCACCAGAAACTGGGGCGAATTTTTTGCAAATGCACCCACGTCCACGCCCGTCAGCTGGGCGGAAATAACCGTCAAGAGAACCAGTAGCAGGGTCACACTAATGCCAAGCACGTGATAGCGTTTCCAAAAACTAAGTTGCGGGACTTGCATAACTACTCCTTTCCGTGTTCATAAATTTCTTGTAATTCTGCTTGGTTACTCTGGTCAGCAGCCCGATCGTAGACTATTCGTCCATCCCGCAGACCAATAATTCGGTCTGCATATTTGAGTGCCAACTCAACGGAATGTAGGTTAACTAAAACCGTGATTTTTTCATATTTTTTCAAGTTGTATAAATCGCGCATAACGCCAGTGCTAGTCTTTGGATCTAGGGAGGCCACCGGTTCATCTGCTAAGACCAGGGTCGGATCCTGCATCAAGGTTCGGGCAATCGCAACCCGCTGTTTCTGCCCACCAGAAAGTTGATCCGCCCGCTGGTATAATTTTTGGACAAGGTTAACTTTTTTTAACTGTTCGACAGCCAAGGCTTGGTCCTGCGTACTATACCATCCCAGTAACGTTTTCCAAGTCGGATAATAGCCTGTTCGACCAGCTAACACATTTTTTTGCACCGTTGCCCGCTCAACTAGATTAAAGCCTTGAAAAATCATCCCGATTTGACGCCGCATGTGCCGTAGCTTTCGCCCACGAACCTTGGTAACATCTTGCCCATTAACAAGTACGGATCCATTAGTGATTTCAATCATCCGATTAACCGAATTTAGGAGCGTACTCTTCCCAGCTCCAGACAAACCAACCACGGCGACAAACTGTCCTTTAGGTACGGAAAAATTAATGTCATCCAACCCCAAAACACCATTTCGATAACGTTTGCTTACATGTTGAAACTCCAATACCGTCTCTGCTGTCACCAAAATTCCTCCTATTTACTAAGCTGATTAACAATTTTCAAATTCTTGCGAACGGGGTCAAAATTGCTATCCTTCGCTGCCACATAACCTTGATGCCCATAAATTTGATAGATTAAATCGTGCCCTTTTTTAGTTTTAGCAATGTTTTCAAATGCCGTCGTAATCTTACGATTCCAAGCTGGATCCATATCATTTCGTACTGAAATCGTATCGTTTGGAATCGGTTTGGTCATATATAACACCGTAGTATCGGTCATTACCTTAGGATCATCCTTTGCGGCAATCTTACGAGCTCCCTGAAAGACAAACGCGGCATCAGCATTCCCGTTATAAACTGCTAGGACTCCCTGATCAGAACCTTTGACGGTAAAAGTCTTAATCCCATCTTGATTAATGTTGATCCCCTTCTGTGATAATTCGGCCGCTGGGAATACGTAGCCGGCAGTTGACGTGGTATCTTGCGTGGCAATCTTCTTCCCTTTTAAATCAGATAATTTTTTTACTTTTCCGCCTTTTTTAACCACAATCTCACCATAGTAATGATCACTGGGCGTCTCAGTTAGATTCTCATCATTTCCAGCAGCATATTTATAACGAGTTGCTTGCAATAACGCCTTAATGCCATAGTTTTTGTGTCCTAGAACATAACTAGTGGGAGTAAGAAACGCGATGTCGGCTGTTTTAGAACCAAGCGCCTCTACCATTGCATTTCCACTAGTCGCCACCGTCACCTTGACCGGCACGTGCAACTGTTTTTCTAACATCTTTTGCATCGGCTTAGCCTGTGCTTCCATCTTGCCCGCATTTGAAGATGGATTAAATTCAACCGTCAACTTTTTGGGCTTATAGTTAGCCGTTGTTGACTGATTGGACTTGCCACAGGCTGCCATTCCAACTGCTAAACAAACCAGCGCGCTTCCCAATAAACCTACTTTCCACCACTTCTTCTGCATCATTGAACTCCCTCCAACTCCTAGTGTTTGTAATGATGCTAGTTTAGCAGAATAAACCAACAATAACAATGTTTTTTGATTAATTATTCGTAATTATCTAATATTTTTGTCTTAAATATCCTTTACTTAAATAATGTTCGTGTTTTACTCAAAAACCGGGATTAAAAAAACAGCCGTTGCCAACGACTGTTAACCAATGATTATTTAAAATTGTGGTTGCGGAGTAAGCTTTTTAATCCCGTGCATATAGGGTTGCAAAGCCTGTGGAATCGAAACGCTACCATCCTCATTTTGAAAATTCTCCAAAATTGCAGCCACAGTTCGTCCAACTGCCAAGCCAGAACCATTTAGGGTATGCACATACTGCAAATTCCCAGCTTCATCTCGATATTGAATGTGAGCTCGTCGGGCTTGAAAATCAGTTGTATTTGAACAACTAGAAATTTCTCGATAGCAATTTTGCGATGGCATCCACACCTCGATATCGTGGGTCATTGCTGCCGTAAAACTCATGTCACTGCTGGTTAACGTAATGACATGATATGGGATTTCTAATTTTTGTAACGATGCTTCCGCCTGTTGGGTGATTTCCGCAAGTGCTTCCCATGAATCTTCTGGTTTTGTAAACTGCACCATTTCGACCTTGTTAAATTGGTGGAGCCGAATCAGTCCCTTCGTGTCCCGACCGGCACTACCAGCTTCCGAGCGAAAAGCAGGGCTAAGCGCCGTGAATTTCACGGGTAACTTCTCTGACGGAATGACCTCATCTCGATAGAAATTCACCAGGGGAACCTCAGCCGTTGGAATCATGGTTAGATCGCTGTCCTTGATTTCAAAACCGGCCTTTGTTTCTTTGAACTTAGGAAACTGCCCTGTCCCATACATCGAAGCAGAATTGACCATGTAAGGTGGGAGCACTTCCGTATACCCTGCGGCCTGATTTTGATCTAGATAAAAATTATAAACGGCTCGTTCTAACAAGGCGCCTGCTCCCAAATAGTAAACAAACCGACTCCCAGAAACTTTGGCACTCCGTTTAAAATCTAGAATGTGGAGCTGCTCTCCAATTTCATCATGAGAACGAGGGGAAAACGAGAATTGGGGGAGCTCCCCAGATTTCCGCAATTCCACGGCGCCCTCTTCCGTCAGACTAACGGGAACCTGATCACTAGGAATGTTGGGTAAATGTGCTTCGAGGTCTAATTGTTGCTGAGTAAGCTGTTCTAGCTGTTCATCCAACTGTTTAATCTGATGGCCAGTCGCACGCATTTGTGCGATGGCATCATCGGCTGCTTCATGGCGTCGTTTCTTTTGTGAAATCTGATCAGAGACGTCATTTCGTTGCGCTTTAAGCTGTTCCGTTTTGACAATTAGCTCTCGACGCTGTTGATCTAACTGCAACAATTCATCAATAGTAGTCGCCTGAATCCCTCTAGTTTCCATTTTTTGCTTGAACCAGGTTGGGTTTTGGCGAATAAGCTTACGATCTAACATAGTTTCCTCCTGAAAATTTGGCTAAACAAAAAGACTTTCGTCATCACTGGGACGAAAGTCTTTCCGCGGTACCACCCAAAGTTCCTGCTAACGCAGACCCTTAATTTATAATTGTAACGGCATCACCGGGCAGGATTAACTGCCAGCATCTACATACCGGAATTTTCGGACGATGACTTGCACCAACCGCCATCTCTCTGTTGTCCTACTTAAAAGTATGCTGCATTAATTAATGATTAATATAGCATAGATTCTAATCAAGTGCCATAATTTGTTTGATTTTAGCATCAAGCGTTGCCAAGACGACCTCTTGATCAGCTGGATTGTTAACAAAATCAAACTGATCGCCATCAATTTGAATTTTAGGGGACAGCTTATAGTTAGCATACCAACTGGCGTACCGCTGGTTTAACTCTTGATAGTATTCATACAAACTGGCATCATTGTCCAGTTGTTCAAACACCCGACCGCGCCGCTGAATGTGTTCTAGCATGGTCTGAAAGGAGACCCGCACGTAAATTAACAAATCTGGAATTTTTTGAAAATCATTTTCCCCAACTTGATCCAACATATTTGCCAACAGTTCATCATAGGTTTCCACTTCAGTTGCGGTAGCCCGCCCGAGATCAGCATTGAGATGAAAAAGAAGTGAGTCCTCAAAGATTGATCGATCCATAACACTCAACGGGTTAGCGGTCGCTGCTCGCAAACTAGCTAACCGTTTATTCAAAAAATAAATTTGTAACAAAAAGGCATATTTACGTGGATTTTCATAAAACAACGGCAGAATTTCATTATCATCAACAGACTCGTAAAAAGCAGGAGCCTGCAGATGCTGCGCCAGGATCGTAGTTAACGAAGTTTTCCCTGCTCCGATTGGTCCAGCTAAAACCAGCATCGTCACACCTTCTTTTTATTGTTTTTGGTTGTCATCAGTTAACTGTGCCGGTGAGACATCAATGTCATCAAGGGGAATTAGTTTTGTATGGTGAATCCATTTATAACTAAGATATAAGATCAGTACCAGCGGAACGCTAATGTAGGTTACTCCAATTTGAAACCAGTTGCCGTGGGCAAAGGCCCCAACGTCCTGGCCAAAGATTACCACAATACAAAGAATCAAACACATAATGGGCCCAAATGGGAACCACTGGGCGTGATATTTTAGTTCTGACAAAGTATGTCCTTGTTTAACAAAAGCACGGCGAAACCGGTAGTGAGATAAGGCAATCCCGAACCACGCAATAAAGCCGGTTAAGCCTGAGGCTGCCACTAACCACAGATAAAGTTTTGGCCCAAAAAAACTGGTTAAAAAGGTTAATAAAGAGACTACGGTAGTCGCCAGCAGTGCCAACACTGGGATCCCACGTCGACTGACCCGACCAAACCGTTTCGGTGCATAGCCTTCATCTGCCATTGAATATAGCATCCGCGTGGAAGCATACATCCCCGAATTGGCTGAAGAAATCACCGACGTCAAAATAACGGCATTCATCACACTTGCAGCCGCAGCTAGTCCCGCCCGTTTAAAAACAATCGTAAAGGGACTGATAGACACATCGCTAGCCGTTGAGCCTAACAGATCGGGACTAGTGTACGGAATAATGGCTGCAATCACAAAAATGGCTAAGAAGTAAAATAAAATAATCCGCCAAAAAACCTCATGAATTGCCTTTGGCACACTGTGACGAGGATCATCAGCTTCCCCGGCCGTAATCCCGACTAGTTCGGTTCCTTGAAAGGAAAAGCCGGCAACCACAAAGACACTAATAATGCCGGGAACGCCACCAACAAAGGGAGCCTGGCGATAGGTGAAATTAGTTAGCCCCGTCGCATGTCCGCCCATAATTCCAAAAATCGTTAAAAATCCAACTCCCAAAAAGATAAAAATCGTCACCACTTTAATCAGAGACATCCAAAATTCAGTTTCGCCAAAAGCCGAGACTGCCAGCACATTGATTCCAAAAATTAGGATCAATGCCAACCCACTCCAAATCCACGTGGGAAAATGTGGGAACCAGAACTGCATGACTAAGGCAACGGTCGAAATGTCAACGGCAACTGTAATCGCCCAGTTAAACCAATAATTCCACCCCATGGCAAACCCCACGGCTGGATCAACATACTTGGTTCCATAAGTAGCAAACGAACCTGAAACGGGGAGATTCGTTGCCATTTCACCAAGGCTGGTCATTAAGAAATAAACCATGATCCCCATCAGGATGTAAGCCACTAGCGCTCCGCCTGGCCCCGCGGTGTGAATCGCCGAACCACTGGCCACAAACAACCCCGTCCCAATACAGCCTCCTAAGGCAATCATTGATACGTGTCGAGACTTCAAACCTCGTTTAACGTGTTCTGGTGCCGTCTTTACCATGTAAAAATCCTCCAAAAATAATTGCAAACAAAAAGACGTCGTCGCAAACTGCGGTAACGCCCCTTTGTCTGGTAAATCGATCCCACAAAGCGCCCCGCATTTACATGCGACAGTGTTTGACTTGTTCAATCAAACCCCAATCAAGCCAGTGCTAATAGCTTGATTTCGGCGATGGCCCCTTTTAATTGGTTTCTACGACTGAGCAGCCTCCCCCAATTTACTAATGAACAACGCACCTCTTTATTTAAGATAATTAAACTTATTCTAGTATAGATTTTTAAAATTCGGATTGCAAGACGGAATTAATTTTTGAGCCGTTTCAGGTTATTATATAATGGAAAGCAGAAAGGAGTTTCCAATGAACAATCATGCTCTCTTAGTTATTGACTATACGAACGATTTCGTGGCCGACCAAGGTGCTCTATCCCTAAAAAAACCAGCCCAAGCCTGTGAAAATCGAATTCTCGAACTGGCCGAAAAGTTTCGTAAAAACCAGCAGTTTGTGATTTTACCAACTGATGTGCATCAACCCGATGATCCTTATCATCCAGAATCAAAACTTTTTCCAACCCACAACGTCCGAAATACGTGGGGAAGATGCTTATATGGCGGTCTACAGACCTGGTATGAAAAGTACCAGCAACCAGGTAAAATTTGGCAAATTGATAAGACCCGCTACAGCGCCTTCACCGGTACTGATTTAGATCTACGCCTGCGGGAACGCCAGGTTAGCACTGTTCATTTAGTTGGGGTAGCCACCGATATTTGTCTGTTGCATACAGCCATCAGCGCCTACAACCTCAATTATCAGATCATTCTGCATACCGGTGGTAGTGCTGGTTTTACCGGTCAAAACGAACAATTCGTCTTTGACCATCTCAAAAGTAGCCTTGGAGCTAAAGTTATCGAATAAGCCAGCAACTAGCAATTAAAATTAAAACAGCGCCTACTGGCAATTGCCAAGGTCGCTGTTTTTTTTGTTAAATTATGAAGCAGCACTTCGTTGCTGGAGCTTGGAATGATGGACTCCATACCCAAAATAGACCACCACTCCAATTACCAGCCAGATCGAGACTGAAAGCTTGGTTTCAGTCGGCAACATAATAATAAAGTAAATACTGGCTAGCCCTGCCAGCACAGGGAGGACTGGATACCAAGGCATTTTAAACCCATCATTTTTAATGTCAGCCCGCTGTCGCAATGGAAGGATTCCAAAAGAAATGCAAGCAAATGCCAGCAAAGTTCCAGCATTAATCAGTGATGCCAGCTGAGCAAGTGGCACTAGCCCTGCAAATACGGCCTGGATAATTAGTGCAAAAATAACGGCATTCGTTGGAACATGATGTTTGTCAGAAACCTTTCCCATTACCTGTGGTAGCAAGCCATCTCGTCCCAAGGCATAAACCAAGCGTGAACCTCCAAAGAACATCGTCAACATTGCCGTGAAAATCCCAAACAACGCCCCAATTGTAATCAGTTTGTTCCAGCCATCCAAATGAACCACGTGCAAGGCATAGGCCGCTGGATCATCCACATTCAATTGTGAATAATGCACCATGCCCACTAGTACTAACGAAAACGTGACGTACAGTACTACTGCAATCAAAACGGTGCCGAGAATCCCACGGACCACGTTTTTCTTCGGATTAATGGTTTCAGCAGAGTTAGCTGCTAGCGCATCAAAGCCAATAAAAGCAAAGAAAACGGTTGCCGCCGCGGTCGAAATGCCCCCCATTCCAAACGGTGCCCCATGAAATTGTTTTGGATAAAAAGGAACATAGTTACTGGTCTTAATATAAAAAATTCCGATCCCGATAAAAATCAAAATAATTGCAATTTTAACAAGCACCGCCACATTTTCGACCCGTTTTGACAATTCTGCCCCTAGCAAAACTATCACTGCAATCACACCAACAATGATGACCGCGGTTAGATTTATTACCCCGCCTTCTAAAGGTCCAGCCTGTAATGCCACCGGAATTTTAATTCCAAATGGCGCTAGCAAATTTTGGTTGAAATAAGCAGCAAAACCCGTGGCTTCCGCAGAAACTGCCAAAAAGTACTCAAGTACTAGCGCCCAACCAAGGAGCCACCCAACGATTTCACCATAAACCACTGTCCCAAAAGAATACGCCGAACCGGCAATCGGCATTGCTGATGAAAACTCCGCATAAGCCATCCCAACAACCCCTGACAACAAAGCTGCCAGTAAAAATGCAATTGCCACGGCTGGCCCAGCATGTTGTGCTGCTTCATGTCCTGGCAAAATAAAGATTCCAGTTCCAATCACTGCACCAATTCCTAGTGCGACCAAATCCCAGGCCGTCAAAGTTCGCTTTAGTTTTGCATCAGCCGCTAGATAATGCGCAACTGATTCTTTTTTAAAAATGTTTGTGGACATACTATTTTCTCCCCATTAGTTAAAATTATTTTAGGTCTTGCAGTTAAACTAGTTTAGCAATAAATTTAATATACAAGGAGCTTTTGAATAAGTAAAATTAATCTTTTTAATTTAAGTATTAGGAGAACTTATCTATGAACCGGTTATTAGCACTACAAAAAATTATTGAGACCGGTAGCTTTACCCAGGCAGCTGCTGCCTTAGGCTACACCCAGTCCTCCATTAGTCAAGCAATCGTCAGTCTCGAACAAGAATTTCAGGTACAACTGTTGAATCGCTCCCGTAGTGGAGTATCTTTAACCCCCGCAGGCGCAAAACTTTATCCTGCGTTTCAACGCTTATTACAGACCTATAACGATACCCAAGTCTTAGCTAATCGGATTAATGGGTTAGAAACTGGTACGGTGCGAATTGGAGCAACTAATAGTTTGTCGCGGTACTGGCTTCCAGATCTCATCAAAGGCTTTGAAACAGAACATCCCCACGTCCATTTCACGCTGTATCAAGGTGACTTTGATGAGATCAGAACCGATATTCGAACCGGAAAAGTGGACTATGGCTTTTTAAAACCAAGTTATACCAGCGGACTTACCACTAAGTTCCTTAAAAACGAACAATACGTTGCAATCGTTGAGCGAGCGCACCCGCTAGCAACCAAGCAGACCATTACACTTTCAGAATTAAAAGCCGGCTCCCAAAACATCATCCTTATTCCCGAAGGATCCCATCAAGAAGTTTTAGCAGCCTTTGCTGGCGCCGGCGTTGATCCAGAAATTAAAGATCAAATCCAAGACGATTACACCGTGATGGCGATGGTGGCAGCAGGGCTAGGCGTTAGCGTGATTTCAAAATTAATGGTAGATTCTGACGCCTTTCCCATCCAACCAATTGCACTAGATCCGCCAATTATCCATCCAATTGAACTAGCATACCGCCCTCATGCAACGCTTTCATTAGCAAGCCAACACTTTTTACAGTACATGCTAGCCCAGCGTCAACAACTCCGGTGAGCAAGTCAGCTGCTAACTTTGCTTATTTTACTTTCAAGGTGGTTAAATCTATGGACAAAAGTCGGTTACTACGAATCAAAAATGGTTATAACATTTTTATTGTACTGTGTGCCCTCGTCTCAGTACTCATGGTGCTCTTGGATTTTGCAGGAGTGTTAAAACTCAACCACCAACCCTATCAACGGATTGATCTCACCATCTGGGTTATCTTTGTCATTGATTATTTTGGAGGGTTCTTCTTAGCTCGGTCCAAAGTAACCTACTTGCGATCACATTTCTTTGACCTATTGGCAATTATCCCTGTCAATTCCATTTTTTCGTTTTTCAAACTATTTCGTTTCACCCGCTTATTACAGCTAACCAAACTAGCTAAGGTATCACGTTTACTCCGACTGGTCGGGATTTTTGGAAAACTGCGCAGTCGAGCAGCTCAATTCTTAAAACAAACCGGTTTCATCTATCTACTATTACTCTGTGGTTTGATTTTTATTATCTCTGCTGGCGTCTATTCCCTTTCAGAAAATGTTTCATTTGCAAAAGCTCTCTGGTGGGCCATTGTAACCTCCTCAACCGTTGGCTACGGTGACATAAGCCCCCACTCAACGGTTGGCCGCGTTGTCGCTGTTTTATTAATGCTGGTAGGGATTGGCTTCGTAGGAATGCTCACCAGTGCGTTTATTGCCATCTTCAATCCGCCTACTAACTTGCACAATAATATCCCAGCAGAAATTCGGGCTTATCAGCAGCTTGCAGCGGATGGAATCATTACCCAAGCAGAATTTGAAAACAAAAAACAGGAACTGCTTCGTTTGAAGTAGTTCCTGTTTAGATTAAATTTAAAAGTTAATAACTCGAATTTTGAAAAATATGCCAGTGACTCAACTGCGGTGCTAACCAGCGGTAAAGATACTCTGAAATTTGTAGCCATGCGTATCCAAGGGCAAAGGCTCCAATCACGTCCGTCGGAAAATGAGCATTCAAGTAAACCCGCGATAGCATTACCAACACCAGCCAGATTCCCAACAGCGAACGAAGTAGCCAGCGATTAGTCCCGCTCTTTAAACGTGGGATCACTAAAATCCATAAAACACTAACCACCATCAAAGTTCCAATGACATGTCCGCTAGGAAAGCTATAACCAGTATCCTGCTTAAGATGCAACATCGGACGCGGACGAGCAACTATTGTTTTGACCACAAAGGCCAGGGCATTAGCTCCGACCAATAACGCTAACGAAAAAATCGCTGGGATCTTATAGCGCGATCCCCACAAAAAGAATGCAATTAGCAACATCCAAATCACATCTAACTTCGGACTAGCCATAAAGCTAACCAAGGTGTACAACGTATCAGCAGATCCGAACTTTAACTTTTGGACAACCATAATCAGTAAGGTGTCAAAAAAGTTTAAAAACCCCGTCTGCATCTGCACCCCAATCAAAACCACCCCAAAAATAATAGCGGCAATCACTAACTTATAGGGGCGACTTGGATCTTGTTTTATCATCATTTTTCTTACCTCCGCAAACATCTGAATAAAGTATACCATACCAAACTAATTGTTACCGACCATTCACTAAAAATCAGGCGATTTTAAACTACCTAAAAAAAGCGTACAATAACAACCATGACTACCATAAGGAGTGAAAATTTTATGTACCTAAGCTTATTGATAATGCTAATCGTCGGTGTCTTAGTCGGGATTTTCGGTGCCGTCCTCGGAATTGGGGGTGGCATGATTATTACCCCCATCCTAACCCTTGGCTTTGGTCTTGACATTAAGTATGCCATCGGAGCCAGTATCGTAGCTGTCATTGCCACCAGTTCGGGAGCAACCATTGCTTACTTAAAAGATAACGTCCTCAACCTCCGCGTTGCTATGTTTCTAGAATTAGCTACCTCCCTAGGAGCAATTATTGGCGCGCTCCTAACCGGAATTATCAATCCATTGTTTCTCTACCTACTATTTGGTTTGCTACTGTTTTTTTCTGGATTCAATATGGTGCGCAAGTTGTGGGGACACAGTCGAGAAACCGGAGCAGCTCATGATGATCGCTTGGCTACCGCACTAAAATTAGATGGATCTTACTACGACAAACAACTTCAAAAACAAATTGACTATCACGTTACCAATGTACCTGGTGGTTTGAGCGTGATGTTTGGTGCTGGGATTGCCAGTGGGTTGCTTGGAATTGGTTCGGGGGCTTTCAAAGTGATTGCCATGGACACCTTCATGCAAATGCCATTAAAACCATCCAGTTCCACTAGTAATTTGATGATGGGTGTTACTGCAGCTGCCAGTGCCACCATTTACTTTCTAAATGGTTCAATTCTCCCGCAAATCGCCGTCCCAATGGCACTTGGAATTATTGTTGGTGCCGCAGTTGGTTCTCGTATCATGCAGCACCTTTCAGCTAAATCAATTCGGATCATTTTCATTCCGATTTTACTATATCTCGGACTACAGATGATTCTAAAAGGATTTGGGGTGACAATTTAAAATGAAAACAACCAAAAAACCAATTGCAACCAAAACCAATCAATTGGAAAAGACCATTGGTCGCATCATGCGCTGGGGAGTAACACTAGCCATCATCATCATGGTGATCGGTTTACTGGCCTTTCTCCTGCACGGTGGCCTTGGTTATCCAAACAATTACTATGTGCACAGTTTTAAGGAGCTTTTTTCAGGTTTAGCCGAACAGAAACCATATTCAATTATGATGCTAGGTATTTTTATCTTAATCTTGACTCCGGTTCTTCGCGTAGTTGCCTCGATCTATTCATTTTACCGCGAACATGACTGGCTCTACGTAGTTATTACTGCGCTTGTCTTGCTCATTCTAATCGCTAGTTTCATCCTCGGAATTTACTTTCGTCGATAACTGGTCGCTCGCCAAGTCGAAAACCAGCGGTGCACTACGTCTCCCGCTTGAATAAATAGTTCTGCCAACAAAAATCCCATTGCTAGGGCTCCTGCAATCATGACCACCTGCATCACATACGAAAATGCTACGTGGGGCTGGCGAAGCGCTATGTACTTCATAACTTGATAAGCCTGCCCGCCCGGGACAAGGGGCACTAATGCCGGAATGTTAAATACAATCACCGGCATTTTTTTATACCGTGCTGCTAGCATGCCCACAATTCCAATTGTAAACGCCCCCACCAAGTTTTCAGCTACGTAATTGTCACTAATCAGCGCCTGATAACCCAGATAACTAACATAACCGGCCGTTCCGACCAATCCACTGAGATTTAGCGCCCGTGGCGAAACATTGATCAGGACAGCAAACCCGACAGTGGCAATATAAACTTCAATTAAAACCAGTATAAAATACATTCATTTGCTCCTAACTACCCCAACCAAATCAAAGCCAGTGAAACACCAAATCCCAACGCACAGGCACAAATCAATGCTTCAATGCCCCGTGCTGGTCCACTAATCAGATTCCCATAGATCAGATCCCGAACCGCATTAGTAATCTGAACTCCAGGGACTAGTGGCATCACGGCCCCAATGATAATATTGTCGGCACTATGCCCCAGTCCAAGGCGCACTGCCATAATTGCAACCATTCCAATCACCGTTGCTGCCACAAATTCACTAATGAAGCTAGCGGTAACTCGTTTTCGCACCCCCTGATAAATCAACCAGCCAAGCATCCCTACGACCGAAGTCAACCAAAAGTCACCATAATCGTGGGTAAAGATAACTGAAATCATCCCAGAAAGCAATGCTGCCGCCAAGAGCCGTTGCCAAAATTGATAATAACGACCAAAGTACGGAATTTTTTGTAGCATCCGATAAAAACGATGTAAAGTAATTTGATGAGCAGCAAATTTGCGCGACAGCCGGTTAACAACTTCAATACGACGCAAATCAAAGTCTCGCTGATCAATCTCAGCAATCTTAGCAACGGTGTCGTCATCATCAATTGAAATCATAATTCCCGTAATTGTCACATAGGCTCGCAAATTGGGAACGCCTGCATTGGCTGCAATTCTTTTGATCGTGTCGGAAACTCGATTAAGTTCCGACCCGTTTTCAATCAAAATTTTCCCAGCTAGCAGGCAGGTTTGAACCAATAAATTCTTTTCTTTAATTGAGAGAGTCGGTTCGTTCATTACATCAGCTCCTTTAATTGGGCAAAAACATCATTACCGTTATTTTACTATCGTCAGGGACGTTTTAACAGGCAGCGCAGAAACCAATTTACTAACATTCGCAAAATCGCTATAATTAAGAAGATAGTGCTGCTGTTTAATTAGGAGGATCTCAATGAGCGATAATTCAACTTTTTCAAACTTGGAAACTACCGCCAAGGCAAAGGCAATTAAATCATTTCTACCTTTTTACATTCAAAAGCTGCGAAGTGATGAATTGGATGTTATGACAACCTTTGACAAGCGGCAAGTCATGGCTAATATTAACCGCGTCATTTTTGATGCCAGTAATCAAGCAACTAACAACTTATACGACTTTGTCGCCGACTACTGTCACGAAAACCTCTTAATGCTCATGCAGGAATTACCACAAGCATACTTTGAAAATGGTAATCCAACAACTGATTGGGATGCTTGGTACACCGAACAAACGGATCAACTAGATCCAAATGCCACACTTTAATCAGTAAAAAGACCTGCGGTGATCCAAATCGATTCGCCGTTTCATAGATGTTTCAAACAAAAAAGCCACTCCATATCAACGAGTAACAGATTGATATGGAGTGGCTTTTCTTCAATTTTAAAATATTCATTTCTTTCGAACACCTTGCCAAGCGTCTGTTTCCCTGTGAACGGGATTCTGCATGCATCCAGCAAGCGTGCCAACAGTGTGATTATCATTAATCAGCGCTTATTTAGCTACCAATGATTTGCCAATTCGATGGTCAAAATTCATAATAATCGGAATGATAATCATGGGAAGTGCAATCAGCAAAATCAATCCATTACTTGGTCTAGCAAAAAAGCCACTGATTACAGAAGCAATTGGTGCTAGACTACCAAAAATAGCAAAGACAATCCCCATTACTAACCCTAACATTTTTCCTGGAACTTGTTGTTGAATGGCAGTGACAAAAATCATATTGGCAAAAAAGCTGAAGATGCCGTAACCTAACCAAGCGATTATGAGAAAACCAAAGCGCATGGTTTGATTGGACATCAACTGAAAGCTAACCGGTAACAATCCCAGCCCGAGTGCTTGCAACAATAACAATTTAGGATAATTTTTAGCCATCTTCATCAATTTATTCGCATGTTTACTAAGATACAAGCCCCCCAGTAAGGCTGAGACACCAATGATTAAATCTTGCACCGAATAAGCAATCGGATACTGTGGCAGTTGCTGACTTAGATACAGTGGCATGAGATACCAATACAACCAAAAGCTTAAATTGACAATGGCTGCGTAAGGTAAAATACGCTTAATAATTGGAATTTGTAGCGTTATTTTAAGATCCTCCCAAAGGGAGCGCTTACTTGCACCAACAACGGGAGCAGTAGCTGCTTCTACTGGTTTTTTTATGAACAAAACCAAGAGTGCTGATCCCATTAGTAACCCCAAGACCACTGCATACGCATCAACAACATCAAACAACATGATCAACACTCCCCCTAACGCTGCCCCGGCAATTGTAGCTACTTGCGTTGCGATACTTATCAACGAGTTATTGTAGATCAGCTCGCTTTCATCGGTGGCGTAATCAGGAGCGATTGATTCAATTGCGGGTCCATAAAACGAGCCTAGTATACTTAATAGCAGATTAAGTGCGATGAGCAGCAATACCAATTGATGTGTTACATAGTAACTAATAAAAAAGAGGGCAAATAATAAACATCTGAGCATGCTCGCATACTTAATAATCGTTATCTTAGCAACTTGATCGGCAAAACGCCCTCCCAGCGGTGTTAATAAGATATTAATGATGGATAACGAGCCAAAGACGGCGACCATCTTCTGGTCATGTAAAACGGCTCCCAAATACCAAATCGTGTAGACCGAAAATGCCATTGAAGCAGTGGCTGCAACGAAATCATTAATTGCTAATTTCCAAATAGTTTTCATATCAACGGATTACCTCAATATCTAAGTCTTTTATCTTTATTTTCTTTTGAAATCATTTTAGGAAAATAAAATGGAATATCTCCATTCAAAACTAGCAGTTCTAACTGTTTATAAAAATTATTAAAGTTCATAATATTATGCTTTTATGCCCTTGTAAAGACATTTTTATTCGCTTTTTTACTGTTTATGTAATAAAAAAAGCTACATAGTACGTCTCTATGGTTGCTAACGATGGCTTCGTCAGAAAATGCTAACATCTAACTTATTGATTCAGTAATTAAAAAAGACGAACTCGGAAAGTTTATCCAAGTTCGTCTGTACTACTAAACATCCTGATCTGTATCGGAAAAGAGCGCTTCGTCCGCCCCCCGAGTCGTTTCAGGTTGAATCGTTACGTGTTTAATTTGATATTTCGACTTTAATAGTTGATTAATCTGATCGTAGATTGGTTGCACTGAGCTTAGCGGCATGTCACGCAGATTGACGTGGGCTGAAAAGACGATGCTGTTTTCATCGACCATTAAAGCATGTACATGGTGCACACTGTAGACGCCGTCAATTAACAACAGATCATGCTTAATAGCCGGATAGTCCAAGCGGGGAGCCGCCTCCATCAAGATCGAAATGGTGCGCCGAATTACCGGACAGCATTCCCATAAGATGTAGAACGAAACCACCAGCGTAATCAATGGATCGATGATGGTCCAGTGATACAGTTGAATCAAAAGCGCTCCGACAATAATCCCCAGCGATGATAATGTATCACTCAAAAGGTGCAGATAGGTCGCCTTCATGTTTAAATTATGCTGTGAGCCTCGATGTAATAAGAGCGTTGATCCTAAGTTTGCGATGGTACTGATGACCGCCACGACAAACATTAATCCTCCGTGAACTCTTTCTGGGTGCTGAATCCGGCTAAGGGCTTCCACCATTAAAAACACCGAGATCAATACCAAAAAGATCGAATTAAACAGTGCCGATAAAATTTCTGCCCGCTTAAACCCGTAAGTATTAGTGTGCGTTTGTTTTCGACGACTCAATAAATGAGCGGCGTAGCTAAAAATGATTGAGAGCGAATCACCTAGATTATGAACCGCATCTGAAAGCAACGAGAGACTACCAGAAAGTAGTCCTCCGACAAATTCCAAAATGGTAATTAATGAATTCAATACCGTAACTTCGAGAAATCGGAGCCCGGACAGCGAATCCTCCTTCATAATTAAAGTCCCCTTTTTCAGGTTTAAATTCTTGGACCTTCATACTCACTGCGGGGCAATTTCTCAAAATCATACCCGGCTACTGCTGCGGGATCTTTCAAATATGCCTGTAAGCTTTCAGAAATCATCAAATTAACCGTGGCCGTTTTTTCTTGAAAAACAATCACCGGCTTTTTCATCTGAACAGCCGCCCCAATTTCATAAGCAGTGCCGCTATCAACTTGATCATCCACAAAGTCAACAATCGCTAACACTGCATCGGCAGCCATTAAATGTTCCATATCGACGCGGTAAATCGCCTGCGCCCACGGCTTAGTAAATTCTTGATAATCACCTTGCAATTTATATTTACGGGGCGAGAAATAACTGGTTACTGTCGGATTTTGTGTAAGAGCTTGTTCGATTTTTTCAATCCGAGTGACCTGTTCTGCATCAAAAAAGGGACTAGCTAAGTAGATTTTGGCCATTATTCTGGTTCTCCTTTGTCATCTGCTACAAGGCGCCAATCGCCTTCATTTGCTTTTGAAATTAGATTAAAAAAATGTAGTAATTGTGCTGCTCGTTGCCGATCGTGTTGAAACAGGCGGTTTAATCCTTCCCCGGTATTCAGTGGCCGATCGAGAGCGAACTGTCCATCAGTTGTGCTGGTTCCTTGGGCAAGAGCCATCACAGTTGCTTGTGTTGCAATCTTGGTGACAACCAAAAACAGCGTAAAGTCATCATTGGCTTGCATATAAACTGGCATGGCCCACACATCCGGAGCAATCTCAACCAGCTCATATTCGTTAAATTTATAATCTTTATGATTTTTGGAAGTGACCGGTGTTTTTAACGTGAACATCATCTTAGCAAATGCCGGTTGCCCTAACTCTAATTTGTCCTCCATCTCATTCCCCCGTCTCCAGTTTCTATTGATAGTTTAGCATATCATCTGGGAGCGGAGCCGTAAATTTTCGCAACTGCTGACAAAAAGGATCAAACCATTCTATACGCAAGGCGTGTAGTGCTTGCCGATCCATCCCTGCGTGCATTGGACCTCCATATAATTGATCACCCAGCAACGGATGCCCCAGTGATGCAAAGTGGGCCCGAATCTGATGGGTTCGACCAGTCTGCAGCTGTACTCGGACGACCGTGGCCGTGGCTGTTTGTTGCTCAACCCAATATTCAGTTTGAGCCGGTTGCCCAGTTGTAAGCACTGTTCTAGCAATTTCACCCGGGCGACGACCCAGCGGTAGCGTAATAACGTCATGCTGGTTAGTCAACCGACCACTGACTATCGCTAGATATTCTTTATGCAAAGTCCGGTCAGCAAGCTGTTGCGTAGCATAGTTGTTTGCCAACCGATCCTTAGCAATCAGCATGATCCCACTGGTAAACCGATCCAACCTGGTTACCAAATGCGGACGAAGGTTCTCACTTCCCGCCTGCTCTAACCGACCTTTAACTCGATTAACTACAGTATCCGTCCGATTACTTGGTCCGGGAACGGAAGTTAAGCCCGCCGGCTTATTAATGACCAGCCAGTGTGCGTCCTCATAGATGACCTCCAAGGGATGCAAACTACTGGCTAACTGGGGATCTGGGCGTTCCGGTGGAAACACTACCGTAATTTGATCACCTGGAGCAACTTGAGCAGCCGGCGTAATCGGTTGCTGATTACGATAAAAAGCTTGTGGCTGTTGTTTTACTTCTGAGTAGAGACGCTGGCTTACCCCTTTAAGCAACAAAAACTGCTTTACTCCCAAGGTCGTATCAGTTCGATTCATCCAGCTAATTTTCATGGGTATCGCCTCCTCATTGAATTTATTCATAAAAAAAACAGCTCCCAATGACAGAAGCTGTCATTCATCAATCACGAAAAATCCGATGACCAATAAATCGCAGATCGTAAATCCCGATTCCCCCAATTAATAACAAACCGATGCCAGAGATTAAGAAAGATAGTCCTGGAGAGTTCGTATTAAATAGATTGTTGACACTTCCTAGCGCCACAGGAGCTAGGAAAATCCCACAGTTACTTCCGATTAATAAAATTGATGTAACAACATTTAAATTTTGGGGTTCTGAAATCTCAGTCGCAATATTTAAGATATAAGAGACCACAATTGTGTCAAGCATCGTCACCAAAAACATCCCTAAGGCTGCTGTAAAAAACGAGTGGGCAAAAGAAACAATTATCTGACTCACTCCGCTTGCAATAATCGCAAGTGGTAACAAATATTTCCGCAAATACTGCAAGGCTCGCCCAAAAATAATTCCGCCCATTAATCCAAAAAAGGGAGCAATACTAATAATCATGGCCGCCTGTTGCACCGAGCCAATCTTACTATCCTCAATGAACTCCGCCAGTCGGACAGTCGCTCCCACGTAAGTAATCTGGTAAACCGCTAATAAAATTGTCCAAAAAAGTACATCAGGATTTAAACGCCGCCGACGCTCCTTTTTAACCGCTGTTGGAGTCGATGTTGGGGTGGTTGGTTCTGGAACGTAGAGATAAAAAAGAATTGCGACGGGAAAAGCCAGCCCATACACTAGAAAAGAGCTGTGCCACCCGTAATCAACTAGCAATGCTCCCGCAATATAAGCACATACGGCATCCCCAAACATTTCAAAACCACTTCGAATCCCCATCAAAATGTTTTTTTCATTGCCAGCAAAAAAAGTTCCAATCAGACTAACTGCCAGTCCATTAATTAGCCCCAACCCGACCCCAAAACCAAACCGGGAGAGCAACATCAAATAGTAATTCGTGACTATTAGTGGCAAAATTCCAAATAAGCCACTGATAATTAGACCTAAAATCACTGTCTTTTTGGGGGAGAGCTGTTTGGCAATCCAACCACTCAGTAACAAAAAGATAATAACTGCCAGCGAAGGCATCGTGGCAATTAGTTCGATTGCAGCATATGAATGACCTGGAAAGGCCCGCTGCCACTCTGGAACGGCAGCAGAAACTGAGAGGGAACTAGCTAATACCAGTGAAACCGATAACAAAGAAAATCTCATCATTAACGGATATTTAGATTTGTTTTTCACCTTGGATCGTAGTCTAAAATTAGCCATCGTCGTCACCTCACAAATTGAATGTCTTCATGGTAACGCATGTCAGTACTTCCTGCAATTACCGCACCACATCCCATGAGCGAAATAAAAAAGCATTCGCAACTGCGAATGCTTTTTTATCCTAATCAATTTTATTAAGCCGGAGCAAGAAGGCATTGATAGAAACTACCACCGTCGATAGTGACATGATAATGGCTCCAATTGCTGGTGACAAAACAATTCCAATTGGGGCTAACACGCCAGCAGCGAGTGGCATCGCAATAATATTGTAGCCTGCTCCCCACCACAGATTTTGCACCATCTTTCGATTGGTAGCCGTTGCTAGATTAAGAAAGTTTACAATATCATCTGGATTACTGTGCACCAAGACTACATCGGCAGAATCGATGGCCACTTCTGTTCCGGCTCCAATGGCGACTCCGATATCAGCACGCGTTAAGCTTGGCGCATCGTTAATTCCGTCACCCACCATCATCACGTGGTGCCCCTGTTGCTGATAACTCTTGACGATTTGTTCTTTATCATCAGGTAGCAATTGTGACTGATAGGCAATCCCACCAAGTTGTTTTGCCACCCGTTGCGCAGTTAATTCATTATCACCCGTAAGCATCACTGGTGTAATGTGCATTGTTTGTAGCGTTTTGATTAGTTGAGTGGCTTCTGGCCGTAAGACATCACCCTGGGCAACTAAGCCTAAAACTTGACGATTTTTAATTAAATAACTAATCGAATTTCCAGCTGCGGCCAGCTGCTTAAACTGATCCCGCTGATAAGTGATTTGGTGCTGATCTAAATACTTAGCATTCACAATCTGATAAGTTTCATTTCCGATCTCACCTTGCAGTCCAACCCCTTGGATCGTTTGAACGTGATTGGCTGGTTGATAGCTCAATTCTTGATTTTGAACTTCTCGCAAAATTCCAGTTGCCAAAGGATGGCTGGAATTAGCTTCCAAAGATGCAAACTTTTTTAACAACTCCGTTTGCTTCAGCTTTTGATTAGCAACAACTTGGTTGACCTGAAAAACTCCTTGAGTCAAGGTTCCCGTTTTATCCATAAAGACGTAATCAAGCTGGCGCACGGCCTCTAGTGACTCGCGATTTCTGATTAGCAAACCATTTTGAGCAGCAATCGAGGTACTCCGTGCTACGACAAGCGGAATCGCCAGCCCCAAAGCATGAGGACAAGCGATTACTAACACCGTTACCATTCGTTCCAAGCCATAACTAAATCCCGCAATCAGTGTCCAGACCACCAATGCTAGAATACCAATCACTAAAGCAGCATAGAACAGCCAACGTGCCACCAGTGCGGCCTTAGTTTCTGCCTTTGACTTCTCTTGTTGCGCTTGTTGGACCAATTTAATTACCTGGGCTAGGTAGCCATTCTCACCAGTAGCGGTAACTTTCACTCGGAGGGTTCCGTCGCCATTAATTGACCCGCCAATTACTTGATCGGTGGTCTTTTTCTCGACGACTTTTGCTTCTCCAGTGACCAAGGATTCGTTGACCGAACTTTCCCCAGCAATCACGACCCCATCGGTTGGAATTTTAGCTCCAGCTTGGACTAAGACAATTTGACCGTCTTTCAGATCACTAAGTTTGATCGTTTGCACCTGTCCAGCAGAGTCAACGACCTGGGCTTCGTCTGGGAGCAAGGCTGCCATTTTTTGTAATGCATTCCCGGCGTTCATCACCGAATTCATTTCAATCCAATGTCCTAACAGCATGATGACAATCAAGCTGGCCAATTCCCAAAAGAAATTCATATAGTGTCCCTGAGGATTCACAAACTGCTGCATAACAAATGAATATAGACTATATAAATATGCCACGCTAATTCCCATCGTAATCAGGGTCATCATCGCCGGTTCATGCCCACGAAGTTCTCCTTTAGCACCCGCAAAAAACGGCTGCCCACCGTAGAAGAACAACAGCGTCGCAAAAATTAGAACCACCCATTCTGAGCCCGGAAAACTAGTTTGAAACGGCAATACTATTCCCATAAATGGTGATAATAGCAGAATTGGTAATGAAAGCAGCAAAGAAATCCAAAACCGTCGTTTTAAATTTCCCATGTGCATCATGTGTCCACCCATCATCATGCTACCATCCATCGATCCATGATCCATCTGCATCTTGCTGTGATCCATGTCCATCTGACCCATACTAGGTTGATTTTGATTATTTTGCATATCCATTGTTTTCACTCCATTCTAGTTAAATTAATCACAAGTTCCATCTGGTAAACAATTGCAATCGACTTGTTCCGGTGCCGTCATGGCTCTGACATGCGCCAATTTTTCAATCTTTTGTAAATCAGAGCGACTCAACTTTTCCTGTTCGATTAATTCAATCAAAGTTTGTCCTTGTTTCATAGCACAAAAATGACTAAACATAGTCACAGCAGTTTGATTCATCGCCGTTTGCTCATTCACCACTGCCTGATAGGTAAACTGTCGTCCCTGCTTGGTTGTTGTTAAAAATTCTTTATCGCAAAGACGTTTTAATAATGTTTTAATGGTCGAATCCTTCCAGTCAGATTCGTTTTGTAACGTGTCAATCACTTCCCGGGTTGTACAAGATCCTAGCGTCCACACAATCCGTAACACGCTCCATTCTGCTCCAGAAACTGTTTTTTCGGTCATTTATCCGCCCCATTTTTCGTCTACAATTGTAATCAACAATGCTTAGTATAGTTTACATTTGTAAACTATACAAGTAAAATGACTGCTAGCTTTTTATAAAAAAAACGCCAGAATCAAATTGCAATTCAAGCGTTTTTAACCTTCTAAATTTAGTATTGACGTAGGTACAAGCGATCGATTCGATGTTGTTCCCCTTTATGAATAATCAAATTAGCACGGGGACGAGTCGGAAGAATATAGCGTTCTAGGTTCGGTAAATTGATGGTTTTCCAAGTCTTAACTGCCATCATCAAAGCCGTCTCTAAATCATACTTAGCATATTGATTAAAATAGTTATTCGGATCAGTAAAGGCCGTTTTCCGTAATTGTTGGAATCGATTTAAGTACCACTGTTTTATCAAGCTCGTATCAGCATCAATATAAATTGAAAAATCAGTAAAATCACTAATAAAGACATTTTGATCTGCTGGTAATTGGAGCGTATTAATCCCTTCCAAAATCAAAATATCTGGATTATTAATTGTCACGTGCTGATCAGGAATGATGTCATAACTTTGATGAGAATAAACCGGGGCCTGCACCTGCTGAGCGCCACTTTTAACCTGCTTTAAAAATTCGATTAACGCGGGCATATCATAACTAGCTGGAAAGCCTTTACTAGCAAGCAAGCCGCGCTGTTTCAAGACTTGATTGGGGTACAAAAATCCATCAGTAGTTAGTGACTGGGTTTTCCGATTTGGTAACAGCGTCTCACAGAGATACTGCAATAAGCGTGCCGTTGTTGATTTTCCAACCGCCACGCTCCCAGAAATTCCCACAATAAAAGGGATATGGAGTGGTTGTTCCTGCAAAAACTCAGCACGCGTAATCTCTGCTTGACGTTGACTATTAACCGTTAAATTTAGTAAGTATACCAACGGTAAGTAGACCTGTTGCACATCAGTCACATCGATCTGGTCGTTAAAAGCTTTTAAGCGATCTAACTGCTCACTACTAATCGGATTAATATCTGCTGGATACAAACTATTCCATTTTTGTTTAGTGTAACTATTAAAATTTTGCATCAATTACTCCCTTACTAGCTGATAATCATCTGGATTAACTTGGGAAAAAGCGGGCGCTGGAGTCCCTACAGAGATAATGGTCAGTTGGTGCATGGCTCGCGTGCACATCGTATAGACTAGTTCATTAGTGCTCTGGTTAGGATAGTTTTCTTGCGATACGTTCCATAACATAACCTGATCAAATTCTAATCCCTTAGCGAGGTAAGCTGGAATTACCAGTACCCCCCGCGTCAGTCGTTGATTTTCCGTTTGAATCAGTCGGACGGTTTGCCCGCAAGCTTCAAGCTGATCACGGACCACGTGCGCTTCCTCAAGTGTCTTAGTGATAATTGCTGTGGTCCCCTGTGACTTAGTTTGTAACTCATCAGCCAAAAATTGGTAGGCCGCTGTCGCCGATTTAACTTGCTGGATAACGGGAAGGGGTCCGCGACGAGCAAACGATTCGATCGTCGCTCCCGTTGTTAGTAATTGTTTGCTAAAGTTGGTAATTTCTGTGGTAGAACGATATGATTTTTGCAGGTTGATCATTCGAGTGGTGGCGGGATCAAAAAGTTGGCTCAATTCTCGGCTCCAGGCAGGGGCACTTTCATGCGTAAAAATAGCCTGATTGAGGTCACCCAAAAGCGTAAACTTAGCCCGTGGAAAATTCCATTGTAAATAGGCTAACTGGAACCCGGTATAATCTTGTGCCTCATCAATAAACAGAAACCGCATCTGAGGATCTGGATGTTTTCCAAGGGCTAAATCAAACAGCGCCAAATAAATGGAAACATCACTCAAACTAATCTTACCAGCTTTAAAATCGCGAACCGTTGTCGTTACAGCTTGCTGCCACCTAGGCGCATCTAACCCCACCGTTGCGAGAGAAACTAGTTTTGGCACCGCCTGCAAAAAATCAATGAATTGCTGATTAATATTGAAGAACCGGTTGCGTTTAATCTGATTACGGACCTTTTGAAAAGTCTCTCGTACCAGTTTTCGGGCTAAAAATTGATACTGTTGCTGCTCTGTTTGTAAGGGGGTTTGCGCCGTGGCAGTGAGCTGCTCGATTTCTTCGCGTGAAAAGTTTTGAATTTTTTCATCAACCCACCGCTTCTTCATCTCACTTTGAATGTGGCGATTAACAATTTTTAATAGCTCTGATTTGGTGGCTTCCAGCCGATTGTGCAGGTTATAGTTTTGGTTAAACTGATAATAAATTTCTGTAATTTGCTCCTTACTGATCAAAACCTGACCCCGGAAGAGAATATTTTTAAAATCCATTCCAGCTTGATTGAGCTGCTCTGCATACTGTTGCAATAACTTAAAAAAGTTGAGACTATTCTTAAAATCTGTCACTGCTGCTCGTTGTGGGTTCAAATTGTTCAGGAATCTTGCTTCTAATGTTTCGATTGTCAAACGTGGAACTCGCCGACTTAAAAACTGATAATAAGTCATCTGCACCATATTTTGTTCCCCCAGTTCTGGGAGAACCTGGCTAATGTAGTCGTTGAACAGTTGATTAGGTGAAAATAGGATTAGCTGACCGGGCGTTAAATTGCCTCGATAACGATACAATAAGAAAGCAACCCGCTGAAGCACCGCTGCTGTTTTTCCAGAGCCCGCCGCTCCTTGAACAATTAAGAGATCCGACTTCGTATCCCGAATAATCGTGTTTTGTTCCTGCTGAATGGTAGCAACAATGCTCTTCATCTTTGGGTTTGATTGTTGTTGTAGGTTCTCAAGGAGCACGCGATCTCCCACCGCTTCTTCAGTATCAAAGACCAGTTTGACCTGAGAACCAACTACCTGCAATTCTCGTTTGAGTTGCACGTTAACCTTTCGCGACCCCATCGGGGCTTCATAAGTCATCGTGCCCATTCCGCTATCGTAGTAAACACTACAAATGGGAGCGCGCCAATCATAGATTAAATAATTATCTGAATTATCCAATGCGGCAAACGAAGCTAACCCGATGTAGATCTTTTCTAGAGCAGCATCCTTCCCCTCGGTTAAGTCAACCCTAGCAAAATAGGCATTTTGTTCCAGTCGTTGCAAGGTCTTCAAATCCCGAGTGGCGGTCTGCCAACGGTTTTGATGCTGGGTCAGTAACTGTTGCTGTTGGCGAACTGATACTCCCGTTTCCATCTGACCTTCATAAGTACTGGTTTTTACCCGCACATCATCATAAAAGTTACTTTCAAGGTCTTTTTGTTTTGCCTTAGACTTTTTAATCGTATCACCAAGCTGTTCTTGGGCAACTGCCAATTGTCCTCTGACAAAATCAAGCCGTTTTTGTTCTATTTTGTATTGATTCGCGGTTCTCTGATCCATTATGTAGCTTCCCTCCCAATAACTAAACTTGACTAGTAATTTTACCATAAATAACTCGCAATAACGACCTTTCCAGGACAGAGACGTAGTATGATAGAATCAAACTAGTTTATCTCCAGGAGGATTATCGCAGTGGCAACTACCAATCTCTATTTCGTCCGACACGGACAAACCCAGTTAAATCGATATCATCGCCTCCAAGGGTGGGCCGATTCCGATTTAACCTCCCAGGGAATCGCGGATGCAAATCAAGCTGGGCTAGAACTTGCTCAAATCAATTTTACCCAAGCTTTTAGCAGTGATACCATCAGAGCTCAACACACCGCTAACTTGATTCTAGCAGCCAATCAAGTATCATCCATCACTGTGGCTGAACCCCAAGCCGCACTAAGAGAAGAAAATTTTGGTTTCTTTGAAGGCAATGATGCCGGTCAAACTTGGAACATCATCGGTGGTCCGCATAATGCGGTAACCTATGGCGAACTAATTCGTCAATTTTCAATTGAAAAAACCCGTGACATGATTGCAGCAGCAGACCCTTATGGTGACGCAGAAACTGATCAACAATTCTGGGATCGCTTACAACCAATCCTTGATCACATTAGTGAACACGCACCGGCTAATAGTAACATTCTGGTAGCCTCACATGGAACTTTAATTCGTAGCCTTGTTAGCAAATATAGCGATCATGATATTACCGCTCCCATTCGCAACGGTAGTCTCACAAAAATCACTGTTACTGACCGTCAGTACCAAGTTGCTTGGTATAACCAGAGCAGCTTGCCGACTGACTAGAAGGGAGCCTCCTTGGAACAAAATATCAATACGATTATTATCGGACTTAATCTGGATCAAGCCGATTTTAATTATTCAATGGAAGAACTGGAGCAGCTTACCACCGCTAATCATTTAAAAACCGTGGGTAAGGTAACGCAAAAACTTCCCCATCCAGAAGCGGCAACCTACTTTGGCAAGGGGAAAGTCGAAGAAGTGGCTCAACTAGTAGTTACCACCAACGCCAGCACCATTATCGCTAACGACGAACTCAGTCCTAGTCAGATTCGCAACCTTGAAAAAGCTACTAATGCAACTGTTATGGATCGAACAGGACTGATCTTGGAAATCTTCGCTACCAGGGCTCACACTCGGGAAGCAAAATTACAAGTAGAGTTGGCTAAATTAAAATACCAGTTACCACGTCTGCGAACCGGAGCCAGTCAACACCTTGACCAGCAATCGGCTGGGGGCGGGCTCGCCAACCGGGGTACCGGAGAAACAAAATTAGAATTAAACCGGCGAACGATCGAACATCAGATTAACCACGTTCGCCATGAACTCAAGGAGAGCGAACAATCCCACGCCACTCAACGAAAGCGCCGCGCCGAAAGTCATCTCAAAACCGTCGCGTTAGTTGGTTATACTAATGCTGGTAAATCAACCATCATGAATCAACTCGTGCAACGTTTTGGCGAAAATGAAGACAAACAAGTCTTTGTTAAAAATATGTTATTTGCGACTTTAGATACTAGCGTTCGTAAGTTAGAGCTTCCTGGACACCGTAGTTGCTTGCTCAGTGACACAGTTGGGTTTGTTAGTAAACTACCGCACCAACTGGTCGCCGCTTTTCAAAGCACTCTTTCAGAAGCAGCTCAAGCAGACCTGCTCCTCCAAGTCGTTGATTATTCAGATCCTAATCAAGCCCTGATGATGGAAACTACGAATGCCACACTGCAAGAAATTGGCGTCCCAGAACTTCCTATGATTACCGTCTTTAATAAAGCCGATCTCGCTGGGGCTGCTTACCCCATTCGGACGGGGCATGAGATCATCATTTCCGCTAAAGATGAGCATTCTATCGATCTCTTGGTGGAGACCATCATCACTCAATTATTTGCCGACGAAGTGGTTAAATCATTTACCATTCCGTTTGCTGATGGAGCCGTCGTTGAATCCCTCAACCGTCAATTCGCCGTCCAACAAACGGACTACACTGAAGCTGGAACAGTTCTAACCGTCCGACTCCCCCAGGCAGCAGTAGGTCGTTACCAAAAATATTTAACCAATAATTAAAATTAACGTTTGACATTTCAATTTAAAGTGATTAGAATACAATTACTACTTGAAGAAGAAATCTAAGCGTTGCTTCAAAGAGAGTCTGATGTATTCTGTAATTCAGATGTTGTTGCTTAGTTAGCCGCTTCAGGGTTTAGCTTAATACCGATAAAAGTGCTTCCAGACTGCAGCTGGAAGAAACTGGGTGGAACCGCGCACTCGCGTCCCTGACATTGATTTGTCAGGGACTTTTTAAATTTTTTATCGGGATTAACTTTCTTTAGTCATAATTAGCTATCAAGGTGCTTTGAAACTTTTCCAAAGAATTTGGGTGGAACCGCGCGCTTGCGTCCCTGGCAGTAATTTGTCAGGGACTTTTTTATTTAGGAGGAATTATCATGAAATCACCAGAAAATTCAGAACAGGTTGAACTAAATCGTTCCCTTGGACTGTGGTCAGCATTGTCACTAGTGATTGGAACTATTATTGGAGTTGGAATCTTTGTCCGCCAAGCTGCGGTTATTAATGAAGCTGGTTCCGCCAAAGCTGCCTTATTGGCATGGCTTGCTGGTGGGTTACTAACCCTAGCTGCTGGGCTTACGATTGCAGAAATTGCTTCGCAAAATCCAAGTACCGGAGGACTCTATGCGTACATGGAACAAATCTACAACCAGTTTTGGGGCTTTCTCTCTGGCTGGATGCAGATCATTGTCTATGGACCAGCCATGATTGCCGCCCTTGGTTCTTATCTAGCCGTCCTAGTGGGTGATTTTTTCAATACTGCTCCCATCTGGCACCTGCCAATTGCACTTGGATCTGTTTGTCTGGTAGGTATCCTCAATATGTTCCCTAATCGTTATGGGGG
Organism: Fructilactobacillus florum DSM 22689 = JCM 16035; assembly: GCF_001436645.1. GTDB lineage: Bacteria > Bacillota > Bacilli > Lactobacillales > Lactobacillaceae > Fructilactobacillus > Fructilactobacillus florum. Next base: position 35,384 of record NZ_AYZI01000008.1, read on the forward strand.
GGCATTTGCCATCATCACCACGATTTGTAAACTAGTTCCCGTTGCCGCCCTCATCATTTTTGGTCTCTTTTTTGGTCGCGCAGATGCCTTTTCTAGCAGTATCCAGGGGCTTCAGACCACGGCCGGGGGCTTTGGGGTGGCAATGCTCGCCACTTTATTTGCTTTCGATGGTTGGATTTTAGTTGCCAACCTTGGCGGAGAAATTAAAAATCCCAGAAAAATGTTGCCACGAGCCATTACGCTTGGAATCTTAACTGTCATGGGAATCTACCTTTTGGTTTCTTATGGGGTATTAAAAAGTATCGGTGCCCAAAAAGTTCACGACCTAGGAACGGCTGCCATTCCTTACATTGCGCAAAAAGACTTCGGGCAAATCGGTGGTAAAATCCTTAGTATTGGGATTATCATCTCTATTATTGGTTGTATGAATGGTAAAATTATGACTTTCCCCCGCATTATGTATGCAATGGCCAAACAGGATCAGCTTCCATGGTCGAAAAAGTTGGCCTATCTCAACCGCAAAACGCGCACCCCAATTTTTTCAATCATTGCGGTCATCGTGATTGCTGGGCTCATGATTGTTTTGACTAATCCGGACCGCATCTCAGAACTTTGCATTTTCACCATCTATTGTTTCTATGTCATGGCGTTTGTAGGGCTCTTTCTCTTGCGACGCCGAAATCCAAACCAGCCACGGGTCTTCTCGGTTCCGTTATTCCCACTTACTCCCCTATTAGCAATTGCTGGGTCGTTGTTTGTGATTGGCTCAGAGATTTTATCTGATCCGATCGGTGTCATCGTATCGCTCAGCATCGTGGCAGTTGGCTGTCCCGTCTATTACTTTAAAGTGATGCGCAAGCACCATAACTAATGCTAAGTCCTCAATCCTTAGAACAATTAAGGAGCGAGGGCTTTTTAGTTCGTAGCGACCTCGTCTAAAGCTGGGCGTGAGCTTGTTTAAATTTTAAATTCTGTTAAACTACTTAAATATTCGCCCACTAGGAGGATTTTATGAAATTAGTGACATATACTGCCCCTTTCAGCTCACAACTTCAAGCCTATCGCATCACCAATCCTGAATTCACTACTCCACCAATTACTGCGATTGAAAGGGCACATCGCGATCAAAACCAACATCCGGTGCTATTAATTAACGATGCCAACGAAGTCTGCACTTTTTTAATGCTCGATACTGACTCCACTAAAGATAAGTACACAGAAAATCCACATAGTATTTTATTAAAAAGCTTTTCCACAAACGAACGTTTTTTAAGACACGGATACGCCCAAGCCACCTTAGATTTATTGCCAGGCTATCTTAGCACTAATTATCCGACCATTACTGAGTTGGTATTAGGGGTAAATCAGCGTAACCAAGCCGCACAACATCTTTATCAAAAGGCTGGTTTTACAAAAACAGGTCAAGTCATTTCTGGTCCAAATGGTCCCCTTCTTGTCTTTACCAAATCGCTGAGCTAACTTGTTGGTAATTAAAACCAGCTGATTGCATGACCAGCTACCAACCACCCTCTCCATACTAAAAAGCATCCGTTCAATCATGAACGGATGCTTTTTAATTTGAATTCAGTTGTTTTAGTACGGTTTACGCTGGTTGTGAATCAACCCGTTGGTTAATCAACGTTGTTATAACAACAACCAGCTAGTGCTTACCACTTTTATCCCTTTTGGAGTGGCATTTTTCTAAATTAATGTTGGGATTTAAAATTTAACTTACCCATCTCGGATTATTTAGCTGATTTTCTCTGTTTGTTTCTTTTTATTCCAGTATCGGTAACCAACGACCAACGCCATAAAGAAAATCACTGTCGCAATTACTGAGATCCGCGTAGCTTGATCAAAGAGGAGCACGATTAAGATTGCCACGTAGAAGGCAATGGTGACATAACTGGTAATTGGAAACCAAGGCATTGCAAACGTTGCCGGTTGTCCGACCGTCGCTTGTTTAAATTTAATGTGGGTCAACATAATAATCAACCACACAAAAATAAAACTAATTGTTGCGACTCCCGTAATTAACACAAAAATCTTGCTAGGGAAAAAGTAGTTTAATAAGACAATGCCCAAAAAGACCACAGAAGAAACCAAAATACCCACGTATGGAACGTTGGCACGCGATAATTTGCTAAATACTTTGGGAGCCTGACCGTTACGGCCTAAAATATACAACGTCCGCGACGTGGAAAAGATCGCCGAATTAGCTGCCGACAATGCTGCCGTTAAAACCACAAAATTAATCAAATTAGCTGCAAATTTAATCCCCAATCCCGAAAAAATTTGAACAAACGGCGACTGATTGGGATTAATTTCATTCCATGGATAGACCGACATGATTACAATCATTGACCCGACGTAAAAAAGTAGAATTCGAACGGGAACCGAATTAATTGCTTTGGGAATGTCAGTTTGTGGATCTCGGGTTTCTCCGGCCGTTAATCCGACCATTTCAATCCCCGTAAAGGCAAAAATCACCATGGGAAAGGCCAGAATGAATCCCCAAACGCCGGTCGCAAAAAAGCCCCCGTGACTCACTAAATTAGTCAATGAAGCGGTATTCCCTTGGGTATGAAAACCGACAGCAATCATCCAGACTCCCGCTACAATTAGCGCCAAAATTGCAAAAATCTTAATACTAGAAAAGGCCGACTCGAGCTCACCAAACCACGCCACGTTGATCAAGTTAAAAGTCACTAAAATTGCCACAACAATCAGCGGTGTTACCCACTGCGGAAGTGCTGGAAACCAGAAACGGAGATAGATCCCAGAAGCCGTTAAATCGGCCATTGCCAAACTAGCCCAGCTCAGCCAGTACGCCCAACCAATCGCAAATTCCCAGCGATCACCTAAGTATTCGCGCACAAAATCAATAAAAGAATGTAAGTGCAGATCTGACAAGAGTAATTCTCCGACTGCCCGCATCATTAAGTATGAGAAGATCCCGGTAATCAGATAAGCCACAATCAGCGCCGGACCAGCTGATTTAATCGCCGTCCCAGAACCCAAAAAAAGTCCGGTTCCGATCGCCCCTCCAATTGCAATCATTTGTACGTGTCGCGAGGTTAAACCGCGCTTTAAGTCCTGCTGCTGTTTTGCCACCATTTCCATCACCTTTCTTTAACAAACTAATGATTTTCGTAAAATAAGTATAGCGGTAATCTTATCAATTTATAAAAATCTAGTCAAACAGACAAAACCTAGTGTAACTGCTAGAATATGACTAGGGAGGTGCCCATGTGCATAAACTAAGAACAATTCTATTGATTACCGCATTTATTTTAATTTTGATCTGTATGACCGCACTTTCGATGTACTCAAAGCAGCGACACCCTCAAGTAACAGGAAATTGGCTGGCTACTACTACACTGGTTTGTAACCAACCCGGATAGCTTAAGACCCAACCCAAAAGAGCAGTCTTTCGACTGCTCTTTTATCGATAAAAATTTTCACAGGGTTACCATGTTTATAAATCATGGAAAACTGGATCCTGTTCATTGTCGGTTGCTATTACCCTTAAACCTTGCTAATTTATTTAGACCTTCAGCCTCTTTAGCAAGTAAAGCATTCTTTTCAAAAGCTTTTAAATTGTATTTAGAGAGCGTATTGTAAACTACCAATTATTTTTAAAATCCATTCGTCATATTTATCATCTCCTTTATTTATTATAATTATGGTATAGTAATTTATTTAGGAGATGTTTCGATGAATGAAAATTTTATTAAGCTAAAAAAAGCAAACTTGGGTTATGGTCATGATGAAAAACATATCGTTTTAAATGATATCAATATTGATTTTTTACCTGGAACAATCACAGCAATTGTTGGTCCTAATGGCGCTGGAAAATCTACTCTTATAAATTCCATTGTTGGAGTTTTACCACCCCTATCTGGAAAAATTGAATTTAAGGTTACAAATGATTTAAATCAGCCAAATTTTAATAAAGTAGGGTTTTGTCCTCAAGTACCACTAATTGATTGGTTTACTAGTGTTAAAAACAACGTTATTCTTGGACCGCTCCTATCCGGAAAAACCCTTAAAAAAAGCCATAAATTAAGTATTAGTGCTATGAAACAAATGCAGATTTATGATTTAAGGAATCGACCAATGGATCATATTTCCGGAGGTCAACAGCAAAGAGTGCAGATTGCAAGAGAGTTGGCTAAAAATCCCGACGTCTTTATATTAGATGAACCAACTACGGGGTTAGATGTTTATTCATCGGAAAAACTATTTAAATTTTTAAAAACAAAATCGATTGCAGGATCAATCGTAATAATTTCAAGTCATGACCTAACAATTGTTGAAGAATATGCTGATAAAATCGTTTTAATTGGAAATAATAAAGTAAAATTTAATGGGTTAATGAGCGAGTTTATTCAAAAAGGTGCTCGCAATAAGTTGGTAGAAATCACACCTAAGTCTGGTAATTTTAGTCAGGTGGTTAAACAATCAGTTAGTACTTTTAAAGAATCTGACAATGGTAACCTAATTATTAACTTTAGTGAATTTGAAAAATTTATGAATGTAGCTGAAAAAAATAATGAAGTTATTGATTATATTAGTATGCAGCAAAAAAGTCTACGCGATATTTATCTAGATATGAGTTTGGAGAAGTAAGCGATGGATCCATTAAATTTTAGAAAACAATCCATTGGTTTTAGGGGAGCATTTATTGTTATGTACAATGAAATTAATGCTTTCTTCTCTAATCTTGGTGGATTAATTTCAATGACGATGCAACCAATCCTTTTTTTTGCATTTCTGGTTATGGGATTAAATTCAACGACTAATAATTTTAATTACCATGGCATAATTATTTCATATGCATCATACGCTTCTATTGGTGTAGTCGGTTTAATTATGACAACTCAGATGTCGCAAGCTGTTTATCGAAGCACTGTGGACAAACAATTTGGATTAATGGCCATTAAATTTATGAATGGGGTTAGACCATTTCAATATATTTTAGGGATGAGTGTTTTCCCAATATTTGGTTATTTATATCAATGTTTGATCCTTTATTTATTGTTAATCGTATTTAAGATAAAGGGATTGGTAGTCTTATTCCCGATAGCCATCTTGGTGGGAATTATAATGTTGTTATTTTGGAGTTCCTTGGGAATAATTTGTAGTTGCCTGTTTAAAAATTATCAACAACGGGATATCTTCATTCAATTAGTATTCACCCCCATCGCATTTACTGCCCCTTCTTTTTATCTTGACGGTCATGAACCCCTATATCTAAAAATACTAGCAAATATAAATCCAATGACCTACCAGTTACGTGCTTTGCGATCGATTATATATCGAATCCCTGATATTACTACAATAATAACTTCCCTACTGCTAACCATACTTGTTGTTATTTTAACAGCTTTCTTACTTGATAAAATTCAGCTTACTTTACAGGAAAAAACTTAAAGCAGTTCCGCTGGCCTTGTTTGTTGGGCTGGTTCCTTAGATTACAGGTCACAAGCTTGTTCACATTGCAGAATCATTACTAATGATTAATTATTCACTTTGGTCAGCGAATTTTCTTTAGATTTAGAAGCATCGTCCTCTATGTCTTTCGAGTTCAAACCAAAAAGGCCTAATCACGAAATAATTAGAACCTTAATATTAAATTTACCAACCACGGTTAACAAAAAATCATAAAAAAGCGCTAATCATCCTATGATTAGCGCTTTAATTTTTAATTTAAAGATCTTATTTAACAAAGTGACTTATTGATCTTAGTCAGTTAAATCGGATTTAATATCATTAATCTTATCTTTGACATTTCCTTTTTCTTCATCGAAATCACCAGCTAGTTTCTGAGCTGGATCATCCTTCAGCGTCCCTTCAACCTGTTCAGCTTTACCTTTGAACTGATCACCCAAACCGTCCAGTTTGTCAACTAAATAGTCAATCCCGTCAGAATCTTTCACGAGCGCGTATCCTAAGATAACATTGGCAGCTAAGCTAAAACCTAGTAATAAATTTTTCATGGTAAAACCTCCTATAATTTAATTAAGTTAAATGTAACACAATCAATCATCAGGCGCAATGACAATTAATCGGCATTATCAGCGGATGACTCGACACCCGTACCATGATATTCAGCTTGAATTATTTGTCGCAAGTCTTCGATCAATGGCTCTTTCGGATTTGCCGTTGTACATTGATCACCATACGCTAGTTCTGCCAGTCGTTGGGAGCGTTTTTCAAGCTCTGCTTCGTTAACTCCCTGCGCCTCAAGACTCAGCGTTACCCCAACTGAATGTGCCAATTCGATAAAGCGATGCACAAGCGCTTCTTTTAATTCTTCATTAGTTTGCCCCGGTAACCCTAGATAGCGAGCAATCATGGCGTAATCTTGATCTGCTCGAAACGATTCATATTTAGGCCAAGTTGCAATTTTCTTTGGTTGTTTAAAATTGTAGCGAATTACGTGCGGCAACGTGATGGCAATCGCAATTCCATGGGTAATCCCAAATTCTCCGCCAATTTTATGGGCAATCGAATGGGTGATTCCCAAAAAGGCATTGGCAAATGCCATCCCAGCAATTGTTGACGCCGTATGCATTTCAGCACGGGCATGTTGATCCCCATGGTAGGCAGCCGTTAAATTGTCAAAAATCAGTTTGATGGCTTGTAACGACAACGGTCTAGTATAGTCAGAAGCCATCGTTGAAACATAGGATTCAATGGCATGAGTTAGGGCATCGAGTCCCGAAGCCGCGACGGTGCCCTGCGGTACACTCATTACAAATTGTGGATCGACAATGGCAACATCTGGTGTCAATGCATAATCAGCTAATGGGTATTTGACATGGTGTTGCTCGTCAGTAATAACCGAAAACGGCGTAACTTCTGATCCGGTTCCCGAAGTACTAGGAATAGCAACCATCTGCGATTTACGCGGTTTTTCAAACCGATAAACCCGTTTTCTGATATCAAGAAATTTTTGGCGGGCGCCAAAGAAATCGGTGTCTGGTTGTTCATAGATCAACCACATCATTTTAGCCGCATCAAGTGGTGACCCACCTCCAAGCGCAATGATCGTGTCCGGCTGAAAGGCCTGCATTTGCGTAACCCCGGCCTGTACCATTTCTAGGTTAGGTTCGCCGTGAATATCATCAAAAATGTAGTACTGAACCTGATTTTGCCGGGCATTTAGTTCATCTAAAACCTTGTCAACATAATGATACTTAACCATTGAAGGACTGGTAACAATAAACGCTTTAGTGATATTAGGCATGTCTTTAAGATAACGAACCGAGTTTTTTTCAAAATAGATTCGTGGTAGTTTAATCCACTGCATATTATTCCTTCGCTTAGCAATTGTTTTGATGTTCAACAAATCCATGTCGGTTACATTATGCGAAATCGAATTTTCGCCCCATGAACCAGTCCCAAGGGTTAGTGACGGAGTCATATTATTGTAAAGATTTCCGATACCTCCTAACCCCGAGGGCGAGTTCACGATTACTCGCGAAGCTTTGACTGCTACCCCAAATTTGGTGGCCAGCTCATCATCGCTAGTCTGAATAGCAGCGGTATGCCCTAAACCACCGTATTCCAATAACTTTTCTACTTTCGCAATGGCATCGTTTTGATCAGTTGCCGTATAAACCGAAATCACTGGTGACAACTTTTCTCCAGACATCGGATAATCTGGTCCAATACCAGTCATTTCAACCGCTAATACCTGAGTATCCACGGGAATCTTGAGATTAGCTAATTCAGCAATCTGCTGTGCTGTGGCTCCGGCAATGGGACCCTTGACACTCAGCCGCTCCGGATCAAACATCGCTTCCGTTAGTTGCTGTTGTTCAGCCTGCGGAACAAAATAAACTCGATTTTTTTCTAATTCGGCTTTAACTGCCGAATAAATCTGCTGATCAATTACCGCACTGTTCTCAGTGGCACAGATCATTCCATTATCAAAGGTTTTTGACAAAACCAAATCATTAACTGCTCGCAAAATGTTAGCGGTTTTTTCAATATACACCGGACCATTTCCAGGACCGACTCCTAAGGCTGGTTTCCCCGTCGAGTAAGCGGCCTTCACCAATCCTGGTCCCCCGGTCGCCAAGGTACAAGCGACGTGGGGATGATTGATCAGATAATTCGTTGCTTCCCGGCTGGGTTTAGTAATCCACTGAATGGCATCTGCAGGTGCTCCAGCTGCCACTGCTGCATCACGAACAATTTTTGCTGCCTTGATTGACGACTGCAAAGCTTGCGGATGAAACGAAAAAATAATGGTGTTTCTGGTTTTCATGGCAATAATTGCCTTAAAGAGGGTCGTCGAAGTTGGATTAGTAACCGGCGTGATTCCAGCAATCACTCCCAGTGGTTCAGCGACCTGCTGATAATCTTCCTCAGGATTATCATTGATTACGCCCACGGTTTTATCATTGCGAATACTATGCCAAATTTCTTCTGTTGCAAACAAATTTTTGATAGCCTTATCTTCTGCAACTCCGCGGCCAGTTTCTTCATATGCCAACTGACCAAGCATTTGATGGGCATCCACCCCTGCCATAACCATGGCTTGAGTGATTTTGTCAACCTTCGCTTGATCAAATTGACTCATTGTATCCAACGCTGCCTGTGATTTTTTAACTAGTTCATCGATCGTTTGTGCGACCTGATTAGTTTGAGTTTCACGTTTCATAGTGTAGCTCCTTTAAATAGATTTTGTTCAACAATTCACATATGTGTTAAAAATAAAAGCGGTTCCTGACCGCTCCGCAAAGATTAATGCGTAAAGTCGAAGACGACCCGTCCAACAATTTTACCAGCCTTCATCTTGTCAATTACCTGATTAATATGCTCCAATTTATCCGTTCGAACGATCGGTTCCACGGCGTGCTCGGCGCCAAATAAAAAGGTTTCACGTAAATCTTCGCGCGTCCCGACTAGCGAACCCGCTACTTTGATTCCATCAAGAACCGCACTGGTAATATTAAGCCCCATTTCCCCCTTGGGTAAGGCTACCGCCACCAGAGTTCCCGCTGGAGCCAAGGCTTTTACGGCATTTGTAAATGCCTGTGAACTAACTGCAGTGACCACAGCCACTTGAACGCCCCCATTTGTCTGGGCAAGCAACTGCTCAGTTGCATCATCATCATGGCGATTAATGAGAACATCAGCCCCATGTTTCTTGGCAGCAGCCAGTTTTTCTGGGTCACCATCCGTTACCACTACTCGGGCCTTAAACACATTTTTGGCTAGTTGAACTGCCAAATTGCCTAGACCACCGGCGCCAACAATTTCAACCCAGTCACCTGGTTTAGTGTGTCCTTCCTTGAGCGCTTTATAAGTTGTCACGCCTGCACAAGTAAGTGACGTTGCCTGAACGGGATCCAGCTCTGCGGGAACTTTTACCGCGTACTTAGCATCAACAATGCAGGCTTCCGCCATCGCCCCATCCACGCTAAAGCCAGCATTTTTAACCTGCCGACACAGGGTTTCATTACCGGTAACACAATATTTACAAGTTCCATCTGCAGAGTAAAACCATGCAATTGAAACGCGATCGCCAACCTTTAGATTTGTAACTTCCTCACCAATCTGGGTCACCTTACCAACCCCTTCATGACCGATAATTCGACCAGGAACTGCCCCAAAATCACCGGCAGCCACGTGCAAATCGGTGTGACAAAGACCACAATATTCAACCTTCACAAGGGCTTCATAGGGCTTGATTGGTCGTAACGAGACATCCTTGATGTCCACATATCCATCTGAATTTTCCCGCACAACTGCTGCTTTTACCATTATCGTTCCTCCTAAAGCTAGTTTCAAAATAAAATTTCACTTGTTAAAACATTCACATTTACAAGAATAATAATAACACCTTTGGAATTGTTTGCATACCCGGTGTTATTTTCTTAAACTTTTTTTATTAATTTAGCACAATTCTTCCGATTACTAATGCCACCATTGCCAGTAACGCCGCTAGTGTAATGATTATCATAACTAACCATTCAAAGCTTGTCAGCTGCCGATGTTGCTCATGAGCTGCCCACCAATAAAAGACAAAACCCAAGACATATGCAATTGAACACAGCCAGAGGTACTGGAGCCCGGCAAAGATAATCCCAAGCACTTCAAATCCCAGTGCCACTATTCCGGGAGCCATGAGCTTCAGCGAATGTTGGGCCCAGCCAACTTTGATTTGGTAAGCTCCGACCAAGGCGTAACAAACTACAATGGCAGCCGTACAAAAGGAAATCGCCACTTGGTAAGCTTGATTAGTAAAAAGGAGCGAGACTAAAAACAACTGTAGTAACACTTGGGTTAACCACAGGGAATTAGCGGGCGCTCTATGCCGATTTAAACGACCAAACCACTGGGGCAAAAGGTGTTCGTTGGCCATCTGACTGGTTGCCTCCACCGGTAATAGCGTCCAAGATAGCCACGTTCCCATTACTGTCAAAATCAGAGAAATGCTGACAAACGCTCCACCCACAGGACCAAGCATTTGCTCCACCACATAGGTTAGGGCTGGATTGCCAACGTGTGCCAATTGGGCTTGCGTCAGATATCCATACGGTAACATCGAAATGACCACGTTCAAAATCAATAAGGAGATAAACCCAATAATAGTTGCTCGACTAGCATCCGTGCGACGGCGCGCACGATTAGCCATCATCGTAGCACCCTCAATTCCAATGAAAATCCACATCATGATCATAATACAGTGCTTAATTTGCTCGAAAATCCCACTGGGGGTGGCGACCGAATAGGTAAAATTGCTGCTAAAATTTTGCCAAAAATGAGCAGTGAAAATACCGGCATTAAAGGTAACGAGCCCCAAAAGAATGAAAGCCACCAAGGGAACTAACTTTACGATCGTCACAATGGAATTAATAAAAGCCGCATTTTCAACCCCGTTAACTACCAGCCAGGTCAATAGCCATGAAATAATCGATGCGGTAATGATGGCTGGTCCAGAATTCCCTGATTTAAATACCGGCAAAAAGTAGCCGAGAGCTGACATCATCATCGTAGCAAAGGCAATGTTTCCAATCCAAGCTGACAGCCAGTAACCCCAACCAGATAAGAAGCCCGCAAAATTACCAAATCCTGCTTTGGCATAGTCAGAAATTCCCGTTAGTTCTGGATGGGTTTCACTCAATGACTTTAAGCTGAGGGCTAATCCCAAGATTCCAATCCCGACAATCAACCAGGCTAATAATGCTGGCCCCGGCGTAGCAACCGCTGCCAATTGCTGACTAGCGTTGTAAATCCCAGCGCCAATGCTCGAACTAATCACTAACATGATTAGTCCCACCAAAGAAACGCCGCCTTTTCTATTCATTAGTTAAAAATCCTTCCCAAATAAGCGCTTCGGTTCAAAATAAGGTTAAATCGCCGAGCGTTGCCGCCATGATCGCCATAATTGCCGGTTTCCGGTTGCCCGCTTCTTGAAACTGCCGGGCGTACTTACTACGAAAAACCGTATCGGTAACCTCCAAAGCCGGACCATCTAAACCATGACATTGACTGGCAACCTGGGCAGCCGTAGTCGTATTGCCATCATGAAAAGCCGGCAAACAATGCATGAAGATCAACTGGTCAGCGGGTGTCTTGGTTTTTTCAAGTAAGGCCACGTTAACCTGATAGGGACGCAACAAATCAATCCGTGCTTGCCAATTATGTTCACCCATGGAAACCCACACATCAGTGTAGATGACGTTGGCTGCTCGCACCCCTTGCTCAATATCTGCGGTTACTAGTGGTCGGGCTCCGCTTTGTTGCGCCCATGTCTGTGCTTGTTGCTGCACAGCCGCGCTCGGCTGCAATGCGGGAGGCGCGACGATGTGAACGTTAACCCCCAGCATCGAACCAGTTACCAACAACGAGTTCGCCACATTATTCCGCCCGTCACCAACGTAAGCCAGATTAATTCCACGCAAATGCCCAAAATTTTCCTTAATCGTCAAAAAATCAGCGATCATCTGCGTTGGATGCCACTCGTTTGACAAACCGTTCCAAACCGGAACTTGGGCGGCAGTGGCCAACGTTTCTAAATCTTGCTGGGCAAACCCGCGATACTCGATCCCGTCTGCCAATTCACCAAAAACTCGACCACTGTCTTCAATCGATTCCTTCGTTCCAAACTGGCTGGAGGTTGGATCGATGTAAGCCACGTGGGCCCCCATTTCAGCGCCACCAAGTTCAAATGATAACCGCGTTCTAGTGGAAGTTTTTTGAAACAGTAAAATCAGCGACTTATCATGCAGGTATTGAGGCACCTTTCCGTGTTGTTGCTTTTCTTGCTTCAACTGGCTAGCAAATTCAATTAAAGCTTCCAGTTGAGCGGGTGTAAAATCCACTTCCTTTAAAAAAGAGCGACCCTGCAAACCTTTTAATTCATTTAGCACTGTCATCAATTTGTCTCCTGTTAGTTTGCTAGCGGAGCTCGGCGAATCGGTTGTGACATGCACCGCGCTCCGCCACGTCCTCTTGATAATTCTGATGAGTGAATTTCATACACTTGGAGTCCATGCTGCCGCATCAATTCCACTGAAACGTGATTGCGATCGTACGTAATTACTTCTCCAGGGGCAATCGCTAAATTGTTAGAACCATCGTTCCATTGTTCTCGTGCTGCCACTACTGGATCACCATTTCCGGTTTCCATCACATCAATTTCTGACAAATCCAACACTTCTTTCAACGTCGCCGCCAGGTCAGTTCGATGCAACAGCCGCAATTCTCCATGTGCTCCTGGTTCCAAAATATTAATGTTCAGCTCACCTGCCTCATTCATGATTCCTGGATAGACGGTAAATTGATCATAATTTACCATTGTAAAAACCGTATCAAGATGCATCATGGCATGATTATGCGGAATTTCAACGGCTACCACTCGGTCAAAGTGTGAATGAGGATTCGTAAATAATTCTCGCGCTAACTTTTCAATTGACCGCGTTGAGGTTCTTTGTGAGACTCCAATGGCTAAAACATGATCACTCAACACTAACTCATCGCCCCCCTCTAGGCGAGCATCGCCCGTCCGTCCCTGCCAGAGATCGACTTTTCCAGCAAACCGGGGATGATATTGAATAATGTATTGTGAAATCAAAGATTCTGGTTGCCGAGCAGCAAAACTCATGCGATTAATCGTCAAACCAGTTCCCATCATTGCCTGAGGATCTCTTGTAAAGTAGGCATTCGGAAGTGGGTCAAGGATAAAGGGATTGGCAGCGTCGGAACCAGCCACATCATGTAAAGAAGGCCGCTTAAAACTTACTTGGTTGCGCCGGACGCCTGCATAAATCGTCGCCACCAGATCTGCCGGTGCCAAAGTATGAAAGTAAGTCATCAAATCATGCGCTGCTGCCCCAGTATAATAATGTTCTCGCAAATAATCGGTTAGAAATGCATCTAAAACCTGCTCATCTTGAAAAATATCTTCCAATAATTGCTCAACATAAACCGTCTCAACCCCGTGTTTGCGGAGAGTCTGTGCAAAATAATCATGTTCTGCGGCCGCAATCTTTTGGTAAGGAACATCATCAAAAAGCATGCGCTCCATAGTCTGTGGTGTAATGTTCTCAACCTCTTGCCCTGGTCGATGTAATAACACCGATTGTAAGCGTCCAATTTCTGAGTTGACTTGAATCGCATTGTTTTCCATGATTTAAATCCTTTCCATCCTACTTCGTTTGAAGCTTACTGATTTAATTTCTATCGCTATTATACAAGAATTACCCACAACAATTTACCAACAGTCAACAATTAATTAAAAAAAAAGACTTCGCAGTCCTGCGAAGTCTTTGATCAATTAGCCTTGTTCCTGTTTTTGCACCGCCAAAACTTGTTGGTAAATTCCCGTCATCCAATCAGCATAAGTTTGCTTTGGGGGCACGGTCTCCGTAATTTTGATCACCGGAACCTGGTGCTTTTTCGCTAGAGATCCCATTTGGCGAACCACTTTACTATCATTTTGAGTATTGTCTACAAAAAACGCGACCTCCCGTTTTTCCAACGACGCACGCAAATCACGCACTGCTTTAGGACTCGGATCGACTTCTTTATCGATTGCGTTCGCAAAACTAGCATTTGCGACTTGATAACCCATATATTTTAAAGCGTCATTAAATACCGGCTCACTCACTGCCACTTTCTGATTCAGCTGCTTAGTAGCCAGATTAGTCCGCGCTTGGTCAGCTAGGTTCGTCACCGCAGCATACTTCTTTTGTTGAGCCGCTGCATTCTTTTGAAACTGCTTTTGTTGTTTGGGACGCAAATTGCGCGCCTGCTGTTCAATCTGTGTAATCATTTTTCGTGGCATTCTTGGATCAAAAAACAAGTGCTCGTTCTCACCATCGTGGCGATCTAAAACATGGGCTGCCACCACTTGGGGCTGTTTTTGAGCAAGCTTCGCCATCCAATCATCGTAACCAATCCCATTCCAAATCAACAGATCGGCCTGTTCAACCGTATGCGCCGTTTGGGTTCCTGGTTCAAAATCGTGAGGATCAGTCGTTCCTTGCACGATGGCCGTCGCTTTTCCCTCCTGACCCAATACTCCTTGTGCTAATTGGGCATAAACATTCGTCGAAGCAACCACTTTTAATTGGTGGTGCTGGCTACTAGCTGGTTGCTTTTTTTTACAACCAGCTAATAACAGGGGAATGAGTAAAAGTGTCCCGATCAAAACCCAGCGTCGTGTTTGTTTCATTGCGTTTCCTCCTAATCCGTGCTAACTTAAAATTGTCGAAAGTATTAAACCAGCGTTGAATTCAACTATCAAAGCATAACACTGTTATGTAACTCTTGACAACTATTTCTTTGAAAGGAGTCGCTTATCACTAATCATCATGAGCAACTAGCCACCAAACAGGTCCTACTTGAAGCCGCCACGACGGTTTTTTTAACAAAGGGCTTTGACAATGCCACTATTCGCGAAATTTGTCGCAAGGCAAATCGCACCACTGGAGCCTTTTATCAGCATTTTCAATCCAAAAACGAACTCCTGAAAATTATCCTGAGCCCACTGTTCACAGCCCTTACTAACAGCTACAAGCAGCAGCTTCAGCAGGGACTTGCCGCTATTAACAAAGTCAAGATCGGTCAAATCTGGCAGGAGTATTTGTTGAATCTTGACCCTCTGATTACAATCATCTATGCCCACCCACAAAAACGAGCATTACTCTTATTTGATGCAGCCGGTTCCCAGTACAGTGATTTAGCCGAACTGACCACCCGGTACTTCACCCAACAATTTATTGAACTGATCAATGTTATGCAGCAACAGCACGTGATTTCCTTTGAATTTCAGTTCAATTACCAAGAACTCCACTTCCGAGTCTTTGCTTTTTTTGCAACTGTCTGTGACATCCTCAAACATAACTATCAGGAAGCAGAAACCAAGGCGCTCTGTCGGGGACTCTACCAATTTTTTTATCCCGGATGGCTTACCTGGTTACAAATCAAACAGCCAGGATAACAGTGCTATCATTTTCAAAAATGCCGAAAAAGATTTATTTTTAAAATGGTATAATTAGTTTTGAAGGGGGAGTTTATTATGAAAATCATTGCTTACGGAATCAGAGACGATGAAACACCTTATCTAGAAGAATGGGCCACCCGTCATCCAGAAGTATCAGTTGCTAAAGAAACGGAACTTTTAGATGAAACCAGTGTCGCTAAAACTGCCGGTTATGATGGGGTCGTTGCTTATCAACAAAAGCCATATACAGCAGCGGTTCTCGACCGACTTGCTAGCAACGGAGTCAAAGTTCTATCATTGCGAAACGTGGGGGTCGATAATATCGATCGACAAGCCGTTAAACGAAATCATTTACGGGTAACAAATGTCCCAGCCTACTCACCAGCTGCCATCGCTGAGCTAGCTGTTACTGATATGATGCGTCTCTTACGTCATTCCAAACGATTTGAAAGTAAACAACGCCAAGGAGACTTAACGTGGGCACCAGACATTGCTGAAGAAATGAATCAGCAAACGGTGGGAATTTACGCCACCGGTCGGATTGGACGGACCGTTGTCCAGATTGTTCAAGGATTTGGGGCGCGGGTCATCGCCTACGATCCTTATCCTAATGCTGAACTACAAAAGGCGGGAATCTATGTTGAGACCCCTGACGAGTTGTTTGCTCAATCTGATATCTTGACGTTACACGCACCTGCCTTAGCTGCAAATGATCATCTCATTAACGACGAAGCCATTGCCAAGATGAAACCCGGGATCAAGATTATTAACGCTGCCCGCGGGAGCCTCATTGATACGGATGCTCTGATCCGTGGACTTGACAGTGGTCAGGTTAGTGGTGCCGCTCTGGATGTTTACGAGGACGAGGTTGGCATTTTCAATACTAAATTTGCTAACTTTGACGCAATTCCTGATGATCGCTTAAAAAATCTTATGCAACGAGATAATGTATTAGTGACGCCCCACGTGGCTTTTTACACAAAAGTGGCTGTTAAAAATATGGTTCAATATGCTTTAGATGCCAATCTATCAATTCTGACAACTGGCGCTTCTGATAAAGAAGTCCAGCTATAACTTTCCATTAAACAAAAAACAAGCACTGCGAAAAGCAGCGCTTGTTTTTTTAGTAATAACGACTGCGTTCCATCGACAAACCCCGAAAAAACGGTTATGATAACAACCGTTATGCACCTAGAGGAGGCTTATATGCAACAGTTATCAATCGTTATCATCTTATTGGCAGCCCTAATTACACCGCTATTATTAAACCGTTTTCAGATTTCAGCCCTCCCAACCTCTGTCGTTGAAATTTTGGTTGGAATTGCTTTGGGTCCTAGTTTATTAAATCTAATTCAAAATGATGGGATTTTAAAAGCACTCTCTGGAATTGGCGTGATTGTTTTACTATTTTTGAGTGGCTTAGAAATTGACTTCGGCATTTTTCGACCCGGGTCCAAAAATCCTTCCCAACTTGAACAAAAACAACGAGCCGCTGCTTCCAAATACTCTCCCCTCAAACTTGCGGGAGCTGGTTATTTCTCAATTATGGTTCTCTCCCTACTGCTAGGCTTCATCATGAAATTAACCGGACTGTTTAACGATCTTTGGCTCGCCGCCATTCTCTTTATGACGGTTTCTCTTGGGGTAGTTATCTCCGCACTAAAAGAAAGAGACACGCTTGGAACCAGTTTTGGTCAAATAATTTTGCTGATATCGGCGTTAGGAGAAATTGTTCCTATTATTGGTCTGACCATCTATGCTTCTTTATTTGGTACCAATTCCAAATCACTGTGGCTGACCCTAATTGTCTTTGCAGTTGCCGGCTTACTCTTGTACCGGTTTCGCAATTTCTTCAAACATCTCGACCAAATCAACAAATCCACCACTCAAGTCGACGTTCGCCTCGCCTTTTTCATGATTGCCCTCCTGTCACTTATCGCGGTAAGTGTCGGTTCTGAAGCCGTTCTTGGAGCCTTTGTTGGGGGAATGGTTTATAAATTACTCCAGCCATCTGAGAGCACACGTGAAAAATTAGATTCGATTGGTTATGGATTCTTTATCCCCATTTTCTTCATTATGAGTGGTGTCGGACTTAATCTCCGCCAGTTACTCAGCACACCAAGTACGCTCCTGTTGATTCCATTGATTCTAGCCGGCTATCTCATTGCTAAACTAATGTTGTATCCCATTCTACGCCTGCGATTTAATCGTAAAAACGCTTTAGCCGGAACCGCCCTTCCCATGGCCACCATTACAATGGTGCTAGCCATCCTAAACGTGGCAGCAGAACTCAAGGTAATCACTCCCCAACAATCCGGTGATTTTTTGTTGGCAGCGATTATTACTTGTGTTGTGGGTCCCCTAACCTTCAATCACTTTTTCAACCCTGCCAAGGATATCTATCACAACATCAAACTCAATATTTTTGGCGTAAACATCGTAACGATTCCCTTAGATCAACAACTAAGTCGTAGCTGGTATGATGTCATGGTTTACACCGCCAATCCCCAAAGCTATGAATCCTTTAATAGTGAAGCCAACGTCAGCTTATTACCAACGCTCGATGCTGATTACTTGAGTGCCCACGGCTATTTTGATTGTGATATTGCACTTTTTGCTTATCTTGATGCTGAAAAAAACTACCAACTAGCTAAAGCAGCTAAACGTTACGGCGTGAAACGGGTAATTGCTCGCTTTGAAGATCGTAATGTTAAGAATTCACATGAAAAGGAATTAACCAGTCTTGGCGTCGAGGTTTATAACACCTTCTCGATTAGTATTGCCATGCTGCGCGAACTGATTGAAGTTCCTTCGA
Organism: Fructilactobacillus florum DSM 22689 = JCM 16035; assembly: GCF_001436645.1. Classification (GTDB taxonomy): domain Bacteria; phylum Bacillota; class Bacilli; order Lactobacillales; family Lactobacillaceae; genus Fructilactobacillus; species Fructilactobacillus florum. Next base: position 53,671 of record NZ_AYZI01000008.1, read on the forward strand.
CCTTTAACATGATTAAATCAAACGAAACGGTAATCCATGAAGTTACGCTGAAGAACCAAAACTACATTGGAATTCCCCTGCGTCAGCTCCCATTTATCGATCAAATTACGATCAATCGGATTTTTCGCAAAGGCAAAATTGTCCAGCCCACGGGCGATACGACTCTACAGCTTAATGATCGGATCATTTTTTCAACAGCTAGCCCGCACCGATCTGAAAGTAATCGGATTCGAAGTGAAATTGCTAAATTAAATTAACCAAAATAAAAGTCACGCCCACTGGTAACTGCCAGTGAGCGTGACTTTTTGTTTGCAATCTTAATTAGGCTTGAAACCGTTGTAGTGCCCGTGAAATATCTTTTGTCGCTGGATAGATTGCTTGATAGCTCTGATATAGTTCATCATATTTAGCCACGTTGAGTGGATTAGGTTGATAAACTCGCTGCGTGGTTACAAACACCTCAGCACAAGCTTGAAAATCAGGGAACCAACCGAGACCAACCGCAGCTAACATCGCTGCTCCTAAACCGGGGCCTTGTTCATTTGCGAGCTTAGTGACCGGGGTATTAAAAATATCTGCTTGCAGTTGCAGCCAGAAATCACTTTTGGCACCGCCACCAATGGCAACCACCGTATCAAAATCTGATTGCTGGCTACGATAGATATTTAACAGATCCCGAAAACTAAAAGTAATGCCTTCAATCACCGCACGGGTAAAGTCTGCGCGTTGCTGGCGAGCATCGACACCAATGAAGCTTCCCCGAATGTTGGCATCTGCATACGGTGCTCGTTCCCCAACAATGTAAGGCGTGAACAACAACCCATGAGCTCCTTTCGGTGCTTGAGCCGCTGTCTCAATCATCTCATCAAAGGATTGATCCTCGCAAAAGGTTCGATGATACCAACTCAATGAGTATCCGGCTGCCAAGGTAACGCCCATCGAATAATATGCATTCGGGATCACGTGGTCCTCCAACTGGACTTGTCCCTGATACTCGTCATTTGGTTGTGCTTCATATTTTAAAATTACTCCCGATGTTCCAATGCTGGAAAGAACCTTATTCGGGGTCAAGATGCCGGCTCCTAAAGCTCCACAAGCATTATCAGCTCCACCTGCAAAAACGACCGTCTGTTGTGAAAGTCCCGAAAATTCTGCGTACTGAGCAGTAATTGTGCCAACTTTTTCTCCCGACAGTACCAATGGTGGCAAAATCCGCTTGGAGATACCACAGGCATCACAAATAACATCACTCCATTGGTTAGTATGCAAGTCGAGCAGCGTCGTCCCGGTTGCATCCGAATAATCAATCCCCAACGTTCCCGTCATTCGATACCGAACATAATCCTTTGGCGTCAAAAAGAGTTCTGCTTGCTTCCAAATTTCCGGTTCATTTTCTTTAACCCACATTAACTTGGGTAACGTAAACCCTTCAAGGGGACGATTTCCTGTAATCTTAACAAATTGATCGCCTAACAGCTGATCAATTTCGGCACACTGTTTGGTGGTTCGAGTATCATTCCACAAAATAGCGGGTCGCAGCACTTGGTATTGCTTATCCAAAAGCACCAAACCGTGCATTTGACCAGAATAACTAATCCCTTCGATATCTTCAGGACGGATTTGATCATCAAGAATTAAACGAACAATCGCAACGGTCGTGGACATCACCCAGTCATTGGGGTTCTGCTCACTATAACCTGGTTGCGGTTGATTTAGTGGATAGTCAAACGATTGCTGGGCTAGAATGGTTCCGGCTCGCGTTACTGCAGAGACCTTTACGGCACTTGTTCCTAAATCTACTCCTAAAACACACTTGGTGGTCATTCGTCATCCTCCTGAGCTACGCTCGGCTACTGATTTTATATTGGTTACTTGGTTTAATTATAGTAAAAAAAGAGCCGTAGCCCAACCAAAAAAAGTAGCTAGCGCCTAATAAGTTAGGTTAACTAGCTACTCTGATCAAACTATTTCATTGGCGAAGAACTTGGCTGTTGATATGCTACCTGGAGCTCCACATGATAATCATCGTTATTTTCCATCAAACCGTTGCGACCCAGCATCTTATATTTACCACCGGTTAAATAAGCTCCCGCTAAATATAACTTGCCTCGTTGCCGATCTAATTGCGTAACCGATTGCAAACCCACCGTTTCAATTTTACCGATCACATCGGCCTGCGCAGCGTTGATCCCAGCTCGGACCTGGTAACCGTCTGGTTGATTTTCCAATGAAAAATAGGGAATCAAAACCCCTTTTCCAATCGCCGAAACTGTTTTGGTAGTGCCATGTTTCAGCTGCCGAGTTAACTCTCGATCAGTTGTCCCCCCATAATTTTTCTGAAGCAATTGTTCATTTTCAAGCGCAATTGCCAACTGGTTTATAAATGCTTGTTGGGCGGGATTACTAACTAGCGTTGCTGGCATGGTCTCGCGATCATCGAATAAACCGTTCGCAGGAATATTACGATACTGCGTTGGTGGCGTATCAGTAGCGCTTTTGGGGTTAATATGCAGCAGTTGATAGAGCTTAGGGGTTAAATCAATCTTTGAATTACGATTCAGAAAATAATAAATGGCATTAAGATAGAGAAAATAAGCTAAGACGATGGTCACTAACAAAAACAAACTGCCGCGAACTATCACCCCATTTGTAAGAAACCGATAACTAATGTAAATCAGATATAACTCGCCCAAAAAGCCTAAAATAACGTACAGTCGGGACTTCGTTTTTGGTTCAATGTTAATGTAAGATAACCAAGAATTGATTCCATCAAGAAAACTAAACATGGTTATTGACCCCCACTCTTCTGATTTGATGTGCTAGTTCCTTGACTACCACCTCCCGTGGTCGTCGAATTAGTTGTTTTATTGGATTGTTGCGAGTTATTTGGAGTTTGGTTGTCATCATTACTCTTGGATGAGTCGGTATTTTTATTTTCCGAATCATTAGACTGCTGTGAGTTATTATTCTCGTTAGTCCCAGTAGTTTGGTTATTGTCCTGGTTTTGGTCTTCTGTCTGCTTATCGGACTGCTTGGTAGGCTGGTTCTGATTATCATCGGGTTGCTGCTTAGGTTGGTTCTTATTTCCATCAAAATCATTTTGTTGATCATTAGTCTGATTGGTCTGATCATTTGACTTGTTGGGGGTCGATTGATTGGTAACTTTAGCCCCTTCCCGAGTATGCGTTACCTGGTTCGTAACCACATTAGTGGCTCCCAACCCCAATGAAATCGCGAAAATCGCAAATGGAGTTAAAAAGGGCGGTATGCGATTCATAAGCTCATCTCCTTCAAAATCGTCAGCCTTAACTATCTCAAAGAAACGTTAAAGATAGTTTAATGTTAGCTTAATTTTTCCATAATTTCGTCCAAACGTTTGACCGTCGTCTTCCAATCTTGGTTTGTTATTTGATAAAAATTACCGCTTGGAGGTAACGAAAAAGTCCAGTCGCGCTGATTTTCAGGACTATCCAAACGGTTTTGAATCGCTACCAGCTGATCACCGCGAACTTGCATCCGGTGCTGTTGGACAGTCCTACTGGGTAGTTGCAACACCAGCACGATCACCTGCCGACCCAGTGCCTTTACATAAGTTTGCGCCCCCGCTGTATCTAGCACAATGGAACAAATTGATCCCTTTTGCCACGCTCGTTGCAACCCCTCATACGAAGACCCATACTGATGTCCAGCATAGTGAACTTGCTCTAACAAATGTAATTTAGCAAAACTCGCTGGCGTTTCAAAATAGTAATCTCGACCCGCTTGTTCGCCTCGTCGAGGCAATCTAGTCGTGTGGGTCACAATCGCTGGAATCCCATAGGTTTCCGTTAGGTAATCTTGAACCGTTGTTTTCCCCGTTCCGGCAGCGCCGGTCAAAACAATGAGCTGCTTCACAATCGTCATCTCCATGCCGTTTACTTTAGTGACCCAGTTGTTTTAGCGACAATGCAAGCCGACCACAACATCTTATAGTCTATTCTACCGCAGTTTGAAGGTGGCGTAGTCCCCAGCGCAATAAAATCGGAGATATGATGGTTGTCAAAACAATTACTAGCGTTAGTTCGGAATAAAGCCCACTGGAAAGCAAGTGTTGCTGCAACCCCAGTTGTGAAATAATCAAGGCCATCTCACCACGAGAAATCATCCCTGAACCTACTATATTACTCGTGCCCCAATCAAGACCAAACCAGTGTGCGCTCAGCCCACAGCCAATCCATTTAGTTAACACCGCGACGACGGTTAAGAGCCCGACCAATGCCAATCCTTGCCAACTAGTAACCAACTTCAGATCCAGTCCAACCGAAACAAAAAAGATCGGAATTAGTAAAACTGAACCCACCAAGTTGGTACTAGCAACAATTGTTGCCTTCCCAGAGGTTCGTGCCACTGCAATCCCCGCAAAGAATGCTCCAAGAACCGCACTAAGATGCGCTACTTCGGCTAACTCCGCTAATAACAATGCAATTATCAAGCCAACGGTTGCCAGCAACACTGGATCACGAAACCGAACAACCAGCTGAATAATGGCCGGAACTAGCCATTTAATCACAACTGCTAATCCTCCCAGATAGCAGAGCTGCTCTAAAACAACTACCCAAAGCGACTGTCCGTTAGCGCTAAACAAGCTACTAAATAAACTCAGCAAGACAATTGAAATTAAATCATCTGCAACAGCAGCTCCTAAAATCACGGTACCGCCAATGGTCTTTAACTGTCCGAATTCTTGCAACACCGCAACACTGATGGAAACTGAGGTAGCAGCAAAAATAACTCCCCAAAAGAGGGCATCACGCAACCCTTGTTGCCAAAGAAGCCCCAATGATGTAAATGCAAGTAATGGTAGCAACACGCCACAAACAGCAATGCCCAGTGACGCCTTGGCGTGCCGCTTAATCTGATGAAAATCGCATTCCAGTCCGGCTAAAAACATCAGGACAATCACTCCCAAGTTTGCAGCAAGTCCTAGTGCCTGTGTAGGCTGTAACCATCCAAGCACCGCCGGTCCCAAAACCATCCCAGCTAGGATTTGACCCACAACATTTGGCAAGCCGATGCGCATCGCCAGCTGTCCTGCTAGAAGCGCTGCCACTAACAATCCAGCTAAAGATCCCAATTCACCCATAGTAACCTCCGTCTTTTACAGTCAATCAAATTTAAACCGATTTCTTCTAGCGTACCAAAATTAACCACGCCCAGAAAAAGCGCGCCTTTTTGAGAAATCCGCTGGTCGCAAAAAGAGCTGAGCGTGGTATGATTAAAAATAAAGTTTGAAAGCGGGGATTTAAAAATGAAACAAGGAACGACCATTATAACACTCGACAACGGCTACCATTTATGGACGAATACCCAAGGAACCGGGTCAATCCACTTACTAGCCCTTCACGGTGGCCCAGGAGGAACCCATGAATACTGGGAAGATACCGCGCAACAACTCAAAAAACAGGGACTAGATGTCCAGGTTCACATGTATGATCAACTTGGATCATGGTATTCAGACACCCCTGATTGGGACAATCCGGAAGTTGCCAGCCAGATTCAAACCTACGATTATTATGTTGATGAGATTGAAGAAGTCCGTCAAAAGCTTGGAATCGACCAGTTTTACCTGATTGGTCAATCTTGGGGAGGAGCCCTCGTTCAACTGTATGCTGCTAAATACGGTCAACATTTGAAGGGAGCTATCATTTCTTCTATGGTTGATCGCATCTCAGACTATACAGACCATCTCAACCAGATTCGCAAGACTGCTTTAAGCCCTACTGAACTTGAATACATGCAACAGTGTGAAGCAAATAATGATTACGATAATGATCGCTACCAGCAGCTTGTCGAAAAATTAAATGACGCTTATGTTGATCGCAAAAAACCAGCTGCAATTGCTCACCTAGTCAATACCATGAGCGTCCCCCTTTACAATGCATTTCAAGGTGACAACGAATTCGTAATCACCGGTAAACTTGGGGAATGGAACTTTACTGACCACCTTAAGGATATCAAGGTTCCAACGTTAGTCACCTTTGGCGAACATGAAACCATGCCACTAGCAACGGGACGCCGAATGGCTGAAATGATCCCTAATGCGCAGTTTGTTTCAACCCCAGAGGGTGGTCATCACCACATGATTGACAACGCTCCGGTTTACTACCAGCACTTAGCCAACTTTTTGCAATCTGTCGAGGCGGGAACTTTCAATCAAAAATAGCTAACCAAAAAGGCTCTGCTCGCTAATCCTTCATCATTGAGGGTTGGTAGCAGAACCTTTTTAGTTAGAAGCCCACATCGTCATTTCATTAATCAGCTGTTGTTTAAGTTCATGCGACGCAAATGAAGCCTGGACCGCGTTAAGATTGCACTGGAGCAGCTGCTCACGGGTTAAACCATTTGTTTGCGCTAACCCAAAATATTCCTCCGTTAAAGTCGTATCAGAAACGGTCCGATTATCAGTATTAATACAAAGTCGCTGTCCTTGACTCAGCCACCGTTGCAACGGGTATGCGGATCGAGTCGGAAGCGCGCGCGTTTGGACGTTACTGGTGGGACAACCCTCGATACAAATTTGACGCTGTTGCAATAGTTTTTCCAAACGATGGTTCCCATGCGCTGCAATCCCATGACCGATTCTAGTACTTCCAGCCTGCACGGCATCCCAAATATTCTGAGCACAGCCACATTCACCGGCATGTAACGTCAAACCAACCTGCTGCCCCGTCACGATTAAATTAAGTGGTGCCTGATATTGGTTAACAAAATCTGGTGCTTCCGGACCAGCCAAGTCCACACCTGCAACTTGGTCGTGTAGATCGGCTGCGGTGGCAAATACTTGCTCGACCGTTGCTTCGTCATCCGTCCGCATCCCACAGACTAAAATATTACCATGGATCTGATACACAGCCTCTGCCTCAGCAATTCCAGTCGCCACTGCTTCAATTGCATCAATCACACTTAGCTCTCCCGCCGTGGAAAGCGTTGGAGCAAACCGTAACTCAAGGTATCGAACCCCGTCTTGTTCAGCTTGTTCCATCACATCATAGGCCGCCCGCTTCAAAGCAGGTGCTGTTTGGAGATATGGTAACACGAAATCAAAGGTTTTCAGGTAATCAGCTAAATTTTGCCCATCAGCCGGTCCAACCATCTTTCGAGTCAACTCCATCAAATTACTTTCAATCTCCATGTTTTGTCCCCGTGCGATCTGTCGCAAGGTATGTGGTCGAATGGAACCGTCTAAATGACAATGAAGTTCGGCTTTTGGAAATCTTTGAATCTCAGCACGCGTTAGCATTCACATCTGTCCCTTCTGAAAAAATAATTTAAATTGTTATTATGTTAATGGAAATCCTCCCTACTTGCAACCAAATTTTTACCTTCGCATTAAAAAAAGAGCGAACAATAATCAGTTCACTCTTTTTTATTATTCGTTTATTTCAAGCTAAGTTTTTCGACGTCAATGACTTTGTCAGCCAGTCCTTCATAGAAACTTGCTTCATGACTGACCACAATTGCATTCCCCGGGAAGCGCTTAATAGCTAATTTGAGAGCTTTTTTCGTTTCATCATCTAGATGATTGGATGGTTCATCTAAGATCAAAAAATTACTGGCAACAAATTCTAAGAGCGTTAACTTCACTTTAACTTGTTCCCCACCCGAAAGCATTGCCAGCGGTTTAAAGGCGTTTGCCGCCTCCATTCCTGACCGTGCCAATTTGCTACGAATTTCTTTTTGAGTTAACCGTGGTTGTTGGTCTTGAATCAACTGCATGGGAGTCTGTTGTGGGTCATCCCACACCAAATCTTGACTAAAATAGGAAACCTTGGCGGAAGGAGAAAAAGTTGCCGAACCTCCGAGTGGAGCAATAATTCCCAGAATGCTTTTAATCAAGGTTGATTTTCCCACTCCATTAAAGCCCTGCATTCCCACCTTTTGATCCGTATCCACCGAGAAAGTTACCGGTTGCAATAACGGTTGCTGATACCCGACCGACAATTGGTTAACAACCAGAGCATTTTGAGAGCCCGTTTCTAGGTAAGGAAAGGAAAATTCCGCTTGGGTATTATTTTTCGGTGGATCAATTCGATCCATGCGATCCAGCATCTTTTCTCGTGACTTGGCCATATTAGAATGACTACCAGCTTTGTTTTTTTGAATAAACTTTTCTGCTTTTTCAATCTGAACCTGCTGTTTTTCAAATTCCCGTTGTTGGGTCTTTTCTTTTTCATTACGTTGCCGCATCGCAGATTTAAAGTCACCGCGATACTTAGTGATTTTACCAAAGGCCACATTAACAATACAGTTAGTAACCGCTTCTAAAAATTCATAATCATGAGAAATAATGATGGCGGAACCTGAAAATTGATTTAGGTAATCTTCTAGCCAGTTAATGTGCGCTGTATCTAAATAATTGGTTGGTTCATCTAAGAGCAAAACATCTGGATCTTCCAAAATTAGCTTCGCTAAAATAATCTTGGACCGCTGACCACCACTCATCGTGGCAATCTCATGATCCCGACCAATATCATCAAGTCCTAGACCAGTAATAACCTGTTCCACTTTGGTCTCAAGCTCATAAAAATCACTGGCTTCTAGTTGTTCAGAAATTCGTCCCGCCTTTTCTAAGTAGGACTCGTCCATCGTTGTTGCATATTCATTGTATAAATCCGTCATCCGCTGATTCAACTGGTATAAATCTGCAAAGGCCGTGTGTAAAAAGTCAACTAGGGTGGTCTCTTTGGGAATATCTACATACTGATCCAAATATCCAATTCGAATATCCTTTTGCCAATTGATCCTACCTGACAGCGGGAGTTCCTGTCCCGTAATCAATTTAATTAGCGTCGACTTCCCGACCCCATTTTGGCCAACGACCCCCATGTGTTCACCCTTATTGAGTTGAAAATTTGCGTCTGCATATAATTTTTTATCTGCAAAACTCATGCTTAAGTCAGTAACATCTAATAGGGCCATACGCTCATCTCGCTTTCGTTGCAATCCATAATAAATATTTTACCAAAATTTGAGAGAATCTTACAGTATGTTATACTAGCAATTATCTTTTTTAGAAAAGGAGATGCTCCCGTGAGAGTACACGACATTGCTCAACTCCAAATTTATGTCCGTGATTTGGAAACGACCCTTCAATTTTATCATGAAGTTCTTGATTTACCAGTGCTCGTCGCGAATCAACACGAAATATGCTTTCAATTAGGGAAGCAACGACTTCATTGCCAACTAATCGATCCCCAGAAGCTAGGACCTGCGCATCCCACTTGCGGAGCTGCTTTTTTTAGCATTCTCATCAAAGATTCATTAACTGATCTAGCCGCTCATCTAGCTAACTATGCCGTCCCGATTGTCAAGGGGCCGTTAACCATAAAGCATGGCAAACAACTCCAATCGGCGCTCTATATTAATGATCCCGACGGTAATCTAATTGAAATTGATGAACAACACCCCTCAAATGTTTACTCAGAAAGGATTTAATTAACGTTTATGAATAACAACAATCCAACTAAAATCACTAAAACCAAGATGTCACTTTTTAGCGTTGTCATGTTAGCCCTCAGTTCGATCATTGGGTCCGGATGGCTCTTTGGTTCATGGGAGGCAGCCAAAATTTCCGGTCCGGCGGCCATCATTTCCTGGATCATCGGTGCCATTGTAATCGGAATTATTGCTTACATTTATATCGAACTTGGTACCATGTTTCCAGAAAGTGGGGGGATGAGTAAATACGCCGGTTACACCCACGGACCTCTGCTAGGTTTCATTGCTTCGTGGGCTAACTGGGTCTCTTTGGTAACCTTGCTCCCTATCGAAGCCGTTGCCGCAGTTCAATATATGAGTTCTTGGCCGTGGAGTTGGGCCAATTGGACCCATGGATTCGTTAGTAATGGTACCGTAACTACGAGTGGCTTACTAGTAGTTTTCTTATTCATTTTGATTTTTACATTACTAAACTACTGGTCCGTGAACATCTTGACGAAATTCACAAGTCTGACGTCCATTTTCAAACTCGTCGTGCCCTCTGTGACCATTATTATGTTGTTACTATCAGGGTTTCATCCGGAAAACTTTACCATGGCAGCGGCCGGTGGCTTCTTTCCCTATGGATCGGCGCCAATTTTTGCTGCCACTACGGTTTCTGGAATTATTTTTTCTTACAACGCCTTTCAAACGGTGATTAACATCGGGGATGAAATTCAAAATCCTAAAAAAAATATTTGGCGGGGAATTGTGATTGCCCTAATTATTAGTATTGCCATTTACGTTTTGTTGCAATTTACCTTTATTGGTGCGATCGAGCCACAGATGCTCGCAAAAGTTGGCTGGAACGGCATCAATTTCAAATCACCATTTGCCGATTTAGCCATTATGTTAAACATTAACTGGTTAGTGATCCTTCTTTATCTTGATGCCTTTGTTTCACCGTTTGGAACGGGGGTCTCCTTTGTGGCCTCGACCAGTCGAACGCTGGCGGCGATGACTCAATCGCACCACATGCCTAAGTTCCTCGGAAAAATCAATCAAAAATGGGGCACCCCCCGAATTGCCATGATTGCCAACTGGATTATTAGTTGTCTGTTAGTATCTGTCTTTAAAAACTGGGCGATTCTTGCCAGCGTAATCTCAACCTCCACGTTGATTGCTTATGCGACCGGACCCGTGACCCTAGCTGCCCTTAGAAAACACGCTCCCCAATTCAAACGTCCGGTTCGGATCAATGCCTATAAAATAATGGCTCCGCTAGCCTTTGTTTTAGCCAGCCTGGCAATTTACTGGGCAATGTGGCCGACAACGATGGAGGTTATCATCGTGATTGCCCTAGGCCTACCATTCTATTTCTTTTACGAAGGAAAGTTAAACTGGTCCAACACCAAACAAAAATTTGCTGGGAGTTGGTGGATGATTGCTTATCTGTGTTTCATGGCCGGGTTTTCCTACATTGGATCTACTCCCTTTGGCGGACAGAACTGGATTCATTACCCCTTTGACTTTCTTGTTATCATTTTAATGGCCCTGGTTTTCTATTACTGGGGAGTTCACAGCTATCAAAACACTGCCGAAATGACGGATGCCCAGTCCGTTAATGATCGCGTTAAAGAGCACTAGCGATTGATACTTCAAACTTTATCGTCTTAATGTGCTAATCTTTTAGTGATTGGAGGAATGAAATGAAAAACGAATCGTCAGAGCACCGTTATCGGCACTATGATTTCAACACTACGCAAACACGACAACAAAAACATCGGCCCGTCCGCATCTGGCCTTGGATCATCGGGCTAGCAGTTGTGGTCCTTGCATTAGCCATCTCCGCCCGTTTTATCATCCATCGAACCCAGCCCACTAATTCAACGTCCCAACCTAGTACCACAAAGCCAACTTCTAAAAAATCACAAACTAAGCAGTCTCCCCAACCAAAATCACGCGGGGAGCAACCGCAAAATTCACCATCCCAAACTTCAAATCAAAATAATAAGCAAGCAACTCCAACCCGCACAACGAACACCCCGGTGACCAAAAAAGCCACAGCTACGCCAAGCAAGCCTGCCGAGCAAAGTGAATCACCAAGAAGTGACCCATCAAACTCAACCTCATCAGAGTTTGCGCAACCGCATGTTTTTGATTCAGTTGTCGATGCAAAAAACTGGGCTAGTGCAACACAAAATAACTGGCTCGCCGCTGGATACAATAACTACACCATTACGCAAAATAGCCAGGGCTTCTACGTGCTGACGTTCGAACGGTGATTGGTTGTTTCAAATTAATTTTTTCTTACCGCCCTTTTTAGGTTATAATGACCACAGGAGGGGTTCCAATGAAAATTCAAGTACCATTATCAAACGGTTATCTTCCTGATGCCTATACAAAGCACGCATCTGCTAAATATCAGCTTCATCATCACCCAATAACTTCATTTCCAATTACATTTGAGGATGTCCCAAAAACAGCTGTTTCATTAGCCTTGGTGTTACTTGACGATGATGCCATTCCCGTTTGTGGTTTTACCTACATCCACTGGGTGGCAGCTAATTTGCCTGCCACGCTCACTGAATTACCTGAAAATGCCAGTCAAAGTGATATAGTTGCGATGACTCATGGTAATAATAGTTTGGCAGGTAACCTTGTCCAAGAAACTGATCCGCGCCTTTTTCAGCATTATTTGGGTCCCATGCCGCCAGATAAGGAACATCAATATCAACTAACTGTCTATGCGGTTGACCAAAAATTGCCACTTACTGATGGTTTCTGGTTGAATCAACTTTACCAACAGCTAGAAGGACACGTTCTTGCCTCGGCATCCATTAAACTGCCAGTCAAAAATTAGGAGGTTGCATATGCAAAACGAATACAAGCGCATTTTAGTTCCCGTTGATGGTTCCAAGCTAGCGGAAGCAGCACTCCAAAAAGCTTGCGAAGTTGCTCAGCGGAATAACGCACGAATCGATGTCTTGAGCGTTTTAAATACTACTAGTTTCGGTTTCTCCTACGGTGCCATTGATGGTAGTACGATCACTCAGATGGTCGATGACGAATTAGCCTATCTCAAAAAAATTACTGAGCGAGCTAGCCAAAAAACCGGTGTGAAAGACATCCACTATCACGCTCGGTTTGGTAGCCCTCGCAACGTCATTACCTATGACTTTACCCATGATTACCAAATCGATCTAATCATGATGGGTGCTACTGGCAAAAGTACTGCCGAACGAATCTTAGTTGGGTCAGTGGCTAGCTTTGTTAATTCACACGCTCCCTGTGATGTAATGATTGTAAGAACTAACCTAGATAACGAACCTATCAAGTAGCAAATGATTAACGAATGCTTGCTGAATTTTGCTTTCGGTAATCATTTTTGTTTGGTGTTAAAACATCCCCCCACCAGTAGCCCGGCGGCTTGTTTACGGATATTTAATAATTAGTTCCGGCGTTTAACTGGTAAATTTGTAAAATATCCGTAAAATTAAGTACTAGTGTCTGAACTTTTAAAATTAAAGGAGAAATATCCATGTGTGGATTTTGTGGTTACGTCAACAAAAATGGAATTCCCAAACAAACGATTAACGAGATGGCAAATAAGATTAAACATCGTGGTCCAGATGATGATGGTTATTTTCAAGATGAAAATATTTCAATGGGCTTTCGGCGGCTTTCAATTATCGATCTAGCTCATGGAGCCCAGCCGATGTTTGGTGATCATGAAACCAGCGTGCTAACCTTCAACGGTGAAATCTATAACTACCAAGAACTACAGCAGGAACTAATTTCTGACGGGCAAACCTTCAATACTGATTGTGATTCAGAGGTACTGGTGCGTGGCTACGAAGCCTGGGGTCCTGATAAGTTATTAAGTAAAGTCCGCGGAATGTTTGCCTTCGTCATCTACGATGAAAAACAAAATCAAATTTTTGGTGCTCGCGATCATTTTGGCATTAAGCCCCTCTACTATTACGATGATGGCAACAATTTCATGTGGGCATCTGAAGCAAAAGCCTTTTTAGCTAATCCTAACTTCAAAAAGGAATTTAACGAGGCTCTCTTAGCGATCCACTTGAGTTTTGAATTTATTCCGTCTGCCGAAACCCTCTTCAAAAACGTTTATAAAGTAATGCCTGGCGAATACTTTATTTACAAAGATGGTCACAAAGAACTACACCGCTACTATCAGTTTAATTATGATCACATTGATCATTCTCAAACAATCGATGGTGCAGCTGACGAGATTAAAAAACTGGTCGCAGAGTCTGTTAAAGCTCACATGATTGCGGATGTTCCTGTCGGCAGTTTTCTTTCTAGTGGGGTTGACTCCAGCTACGTTTTCAATGAAGCAGCGAAAGTTAAACCTATCCATTCCTTTTCATTGGGATTCAATAACTCCAAATTTAGTGAACTGAGCTGGTCAACGAAATTTGCTAAGGAGATTAACCAGGAAAATACTCCCCTTACAATTGATGGTGATGATTATTTTAATCTACTACCAACCATGATGTACTATATGGACGAACCGCTTTCTAATCCCTCGGCTCCCCAGTTGTTTTTCTTATCTCGAGGCGCACGTAAGGATGTCCCGGTTACACTTTCTGGTGAAGGGGCCGACGAATTCTTTGGTGGCTACAACACCTATCTAGAGGCTTTCACCTTTGAGCGCTACCAGAAAATAGTTCCTAGTGTCATTAGGCGAGCCCTTGGAAAGGCTGCCAGTATTTTCCCAAGATTCCATGGGCGCCGGTTCTTAATTCGTGGTGCCGAACCCCTCTGGCGAAGATATTATCGGGTGAACTACGTCTTTGATGAAGTTGATCGCCAAAAAGTTTTAAAAAACCCCGCCTTAAATCGAGATACTGCCAAGTACACCAAGCATCTCTTTGATGCTGTGGCCGATCAAGATGAGGTTACGCAAGAACAGTATTTTGATATTAACACGTGGCTGCCCTTTGATATCCTGCAAAAAGCAGATCGAATGAGCATGGCTAATAGTTTGGAAGTCCGAACTCCCTTAGTTGATAAAGAAGTTGCTGGCTTTGCCTCCACGATGCCAACCAAGACGCGAATCACTTTTGAAAACAAACAGCCAATTACGAAAGCCGCCTTTCGCAAAGCTGCCGCATCACAAGTGCCTAAGGTCGTAGCTGATAAGGAAAAGCTTGGCTTTCCGTCTCCAATTGCTCAGTGGATTAATGATCCGAAATACCACGAGCGAATTGTGACAGCGTTCCACTCTGATATCGCCGAAAAGTTTTTTAATGTTGACCAACTCGACTATATTTTGGAACAGCACGCTCATGGAAAATCGAGCATGCAAAAGATTTTTACGATTTATACCTTTATCCTTTGGTACGGAGTTTACTTTCCAGAGGCTACTAATACTAAATACGCTGACGAAGTGGTCCTAACGCCCACCGATCTCTAAGCTATAACCGGAGCCGCCATTAATGCGGCTCCCTTTTTTATGCCACAAACCGGCTCTAACCTTAGCAACATGCTATAATTAAGCTACTTTATCCTCAGGAGGACTTTATTCATGGACGTCAATACTAATGAATTACGCGATCGCTTTTTACGATATGTCAGGGTCAACACCCGATCTAATCCCACGTCACAAACCATTCCCTCCGATCAAAAAGAGGTCGCTTTTTTAGCTGACCTCAAGGAGGAATTACAGAAACTTGGCCTTCAAAACGTCCGGACCAATAAACAAAGTGGCTATGTTTTTGCTGAATTACCAGCAACGGACGATGCTCCTCGTGCTACCCTCGGGTTAATTGCTCACGTAGATACGGCTGATTTCAATTCTGAACACGTCAATCCACAAATAATCAAAAATTACGACGGTCATTCGGTTATTAAACTTGATGCCACCGGTAATTACCGCCTCGACCCAGCGGTCTTTCCCAACCTTAAAAATTATACCGGTCAAACCCTCATTACCACTGATGGCTCAACTCTTTTGGGAGCTGATGATAAGGCCGGAGTTGCAGAAATTGTGACGGCACTACAGCTTCTTAAAGCCCATCCCGAGACAAAACATGGGCGAATTGTCGTTGGATTCGGTCCCGACGAAGAAATTGGTACTGGGGCTGACCACTTCGATGCTGACGATTTTGGGGCTGATTTCGCCTATACAATTGATGGCGGCCCGCTTGGCGATCTGCAGTACGAAACCTTCAATGCTGCCGCTGCAACGGTTACTTTCAAAGGAACTAATGTGCATCCATCTGAAGCAAAAGACGTGCTGGTGAATGCATCACAACTAGCCATTAATTTTCACGAGCAACTGCCTAAGCATGACCGACCAGAACACACGGCCGGTCGCGAAGGATTTTTCTTCTTGACAGACATCGCTGGCAACTGTGATGAAGCGACCCTAAACTACATCATTCGTGACTTCGACCGGCAAAAATTTGAAGACCGCAAACAACTCTTCACCAACTTAGTTGCTCAGCAAAATCAACAATTTGGAACCCCAAGAGTCCACTTAGAGTTAACTGACCAATACTACAATATGGGTGAAGTCCTAAAAAAAGATCTAACGCCGGTCGAACTTGCCAAAAAAAGCATGGAACAGGTAGGAATTACTCCTCATATTTTCCCCGTCCGTGGGGGTACTGATGGATCCAAAATTTCTTTCATGGGCATTCCAACCCCAAATATCTTTGCCGGTCCGGAAAACATGCACGGTCGTTTTGAATTTGTGTCATTACAGACCATGGAACAGGCAGTTCGCGTTATTATTCAATTAGCGCAGGAAGTTCCCACCAGATAAATCATTTAAGGGCAATGAAATTCCCCCTAACAATTTAGAAAAAATTAGAGCCCCCGAAATCTCAAAGTCAAGATTTCGGGGGCTCTAATTTTTTAGGCTATTTAAATTGAATTTTAACGTACTCCTGATATTTAGGAAGCGATTGCATCAGTTCTTGATGAGTTCCGTGGCCACTAACTTGACCATCATCAATAAAGTAAATCTCGTTAGCATCCACAATCGTACTCAGCCGATGGGCGATAATCAAGGTGGTACGGCCAGCCATCAACTGATTCAGCGCTTTTTGCACCATGGCCTCTGATTCCGAGTCCAGACTAGCGGTAGCTTCATCAAGCATTAGAATTTGGGGATTGCGCAGAAATGCGCGGGCAATCGCTAAACGTTGTCGTTGTCCTCCACTAACTTTAACTCCTCGTTCCCCCACTTGGGTATCGAGCTGCTGATCCATTTGACGAACAAATTCATCGGCATAGGCCAGTTTCAACACATGCCAGATTTCATCATCGGAATAGTCCCCTGCCAGTCCATAAGTCAAATTATGGCGGATCGTTCCAGCCATAATCGCTGAATCTTGACTAACAAACCCTAACTGCTGGCGCCAACTCTTAAGATTTAAATCGTGAATATCTTGTGTCCCGATTTTAATGGCACCGGCTGTGGGCTGATAATACCGCTCAATCAAATTAAGAATCGTTGATTTTCCACTCCCAGATGGACCAACAAAAGCTACAGTAGTATTTGGTTTAGCCGTGATGTTAATATCGGTCAAAATCGGTTGCCCTGTTTGATACGAAAAATCAACATGTTCTAGATTCAACGGCTGATTAGCAACCACAGGGATTGTCGGCTGGGAAAAATCTTCTTCGGTCTCTGCTAACAACTCCTGGATATGCTCTGTTGCTCCACTCGCTTTTGCTACCCGAACTGAAAATTGTCCTAAAATCGAAACCGGGGAGATCACCTGAAATAAATACATCAAAAAAGCAAATAACGTTCCCATCGTCATCGTTCCGGTTGCCACTCGGTGAGCTCCATAAGCTAATAATCCTACCATTAAAGCCATCATCGTGGTTCCCATCAATGGCCCAGCGATTGAGTTGTAAATGGCTTCCTTTAAACCGATTTGATATAAATGATTAATGCTTTGATGTCCCGTCGTTACCTCGTACTGTTCCGCATTTGATGCTTTTACTAGCCGAATCTCACTCAAAGTGTCATCCACCTGACCATTGAAATCCGCAAGAGTCTCCTGGCGAGCATGTCCCACTTTCATTGTCTGGCGCATAATCGGGCGCATCATAATGAAGACTCCCGGCACAACAATGAACATAATCAACGTCATTCGCCAGTCCATCACCAACATGAAGAAGAAAGCTCCCACCAGTTGAAAAATGGCGGTAACGGCATTGGGGAAAAAGTTAGATAATAAATCCTTGATCTGGTCGGAATCATTAACTAATCGTGAGGTCATCTGTCCAACCTTCACGTTATCAAAATACGTAATTTTTAAATTAATCAATTTTTCCCATAGAATTTGTCGCAATTTTGCAACTACTTGCTCACCAAAGGCTCCCAAAAAAGTCCCAGAAATTGCGCTAATAACTGCGCTAAGGATAAACAGCGCAATGATAATTGCCAACAAGGTGCCATTCAGCCCCTTGCTAAATTCGTTAACCAACAGTTGCGCAAACTTAGGAACTACCAGTTGCCCCAAGGTAGCGATTAACCCTAACGTTAAACCAACCAGCAACTGCCAATATTGGGGTTTCGTTTGGCGGATCAAACCAGCAAAGCTTCGAATTTTAAACTTACCAGTTTTCTGATTATCTTGTTTTTTCAATACCTGCCTCCAAGCCATAAGCTCATATTATTAATGTGGAAATAACTGCAATAGAAAAAGAGACTTCCAACCAGTACCAGTGGTAGGATGTCTCCAAGTGTCTCATCGGCATGGGCAGCAACGCTTCAATTACCGCCCAAAATGCGCTCCCCCGGAATCGAACCGGGATTATGAGGACCGAAATCTCATGTGCTATCCATTACACTAGGAGCGCCCAATAGTTTAATTGTAGCCTATTTTGCAAAAAATTCAATCTTTATTTCTTAACCAGCTGACCATTCTGAAGTGGGGTGCTAATTTAACCCCGCACACCGAGCTATCGACCCCCGGCAATCTGTTGGGCAGCGGTTTCTAAGTCCAAGCGTAACTGCAGTGCATCTGCTTTAAAGTCTGCCACTAGATCAATGCCACGAGCCTGATACGTCCCCAACTGTTTTCCGGTCACACTTGAAAAAATCAAAGTTCGGTCATCGGCCAGTGTAACGGTATCATAGAATCCCTCTTCTGCTGCAATTAAATACTGCTGGAGCAGTTGTTGCACGGTCTGTAGAATCAGGGTGCGTTCGGTTATCTGGTTACCAGCAGCGGCTTGCCGACCGAGCTCTTGGTTAATTTCTTCCATATTTTCTGGAATCGCCATTGATTTCTCCCCTTTAATTCAATAATCTGATTTATTATAACCCAATTTACTGAATATCTGAAAGAAAGCAATTTTAATAAACGTATGCTAAAGTAGGGCTGAAAGGAATGATATTATGCACATTGGCATTATTGGCGCTGGTCCGCGAGGTCTCATTCTCTTAGCAGACCTTTTACAGGCAGCATCACAAACAGGGAAACTCTCAATTTCACTTTTCGATCCCAATCCAATTGGGGGCAAAGTTTGGTCCCCAACCCAACCTTTGGATTACATTATGAATTCACCAGCACAACTAGTAACCCTATTTAATGATAATCAACCCGGTGCAAACTTCTATGAATGGACTCAGAGCAAGGTTGCTCGTGACTTCGTTACCCAGGAAAACTATCAGCATGACTTTTTGGCGCTGATGGAGCAGTTACAGCCAAATGACTATGCTCCGCGAGCTCTCTTTGGTGTTTATTGTCAATGGTTCTATCGCCAACAATTAAACCGGTTGGTCCCACAGCAGCAAGTTACTTATTTACCAACCACGGTCACCGCCGCCCAACCAACTTCCACTGGGTTCATCCTGGTGACTCCCAAACAACAAATCAA
The DNA here is from genome assembly GCF_001436645.1 of Fructilactobacillus florum DSM 22689 = JCM 16035. Classification (GTDB taxonomy): domain Bacteria; phylum Bacillota; class Bacilli; order Lactobacillales; family Lactobacillaceae; genus Fructilactobacillus; species Fructilactobacillus florum. Next base: position 73,000 of record NZ_AYZI01000008.1, read on the forward strand.
TGTTAACAAACTAGTGATTAGCTCTGGAAATGTTGCAAATCAACTAACAAAAACTGAACAAGCGCTTCAGGACTATGCAACCGCCCATCAGCTAACCTATCTTGGTCCCAATCACCCCAACGAAGTTGATTTGACTAACATCAAGCCTAAAACTAATGTCATCATACGGGGGATGGGTCTTTCGTTTTTTGACTATCTTAGCCAACTTACAACTGCTCGGGGTGGTCGCTTTACCCGGAGTGGGGACCACGGTTTGACATATCATCCTTCTGGTCAGGAGCCCCATATTATTGCGGGATCTAGACGGGGAGTGCCTTATTATCCAAAACCAATCAACCAAGCCCAAGTTGGGGAACAACGACCTGCTATTTTTTTAAATCCTGCTCACATCCAGCAGGGATCAGTTGCTGGCAAGTTGCCATTTAAAACTTTTATTAACCTCGTCCAAGCAGAAATTGAGAACGTCTACTATCGCATCATATTGCAAAACAACCATCCCCAATCCGATGTCGCTGAGTTTAGCGCTGGCTTTGCGGCTGCCGCTGATCGCACATCCTTCTTAAACAACTACCACTGGCATCCCGGCGAGCGACTGGGTTGGAAAACCATCCTAAATCCTGTCGCTGGAACTAAAATTACGAACATTGCCAATTACCAACAGACCCTCCAAACTTGGCTTGCCAAGCTGGTGTCCGATGCTCGGCAAGGTTCAAATCATGCTCCCATTACAGGCGCACTTGCCACGCTGATCGATCTACGAACCACTATTCAACGGCTAGTCACTGACCAGACCTTTACCGATCGTGATTATGTAGAAAAATTTCTTCCGAGCTTTAATTCATTTGCCGGATTTCTAACTGCTGGTCCACCAGTCGCACGCTATGATGAACTGATGGCTTTAATGCGGGCTGGAATTGTGACAATTCTTGGACCACAACTTCAGGTGGTCGGAGTTAAACACCAATTTTTGGCTCGTTCCAAATTTTATCCAGATGAACCTTTCCTTGCTCAGGCAATAATTGAAGCCCGATTACCTAGTGCCAATTTAAAACGGACCACGAATTCTTTATTAGTTTCTTTGCGAGAACAAGGTATTATCACTGCCTACCAATTTCATCCTGAGAACAATGAAACCGTTACTAGTGGAGCAGTAAAGACCGACTTATCCACCTACCATCCGATTAATCAGCAAGGAAAGCCGAATGATCAACTTTACGTCTGGGGTGTACCCTTGAGTGGCATTGAGTGGATGACAACTACTTTGCCACATCCTGCCGTCCATGATCATAATTTTTCCGTTGCCGATTTGATTACCGAACAACTGTTAGCGAATCCCGCTGCTTCATCATAAAGAGAAGACGAATCATCGTGATTTCACCGTTCACCATCGTTAATCTGAGGTAGCCTACTTAAAAACCTTTATAAATTAAAAAACCGCTCACACTGTGGGCGGTTTTTATTATCATTACACTATTTTTGAACTTGGACAATCAATTTACCACGTACGTGACCGGCCTTAAGCTGATCGTAAGCAGCTCCCGTTTCTTCCCAAGGAAAAACCTTGGCAATCACTGGATGTAATTCATCGTGGGTGACCCAATCAGAAATTATTTTCAGTTGGGAACCGCTTGGATGCATCAATAAAAACTGGTATTTAGTTTGCTTTGCCCGCGCTCGTCGCTGTAATGGGTAACTAGCCGCCGCAAACATTAATTCTTTCAAAATCCCCAGCTGCTGTGATTCCGCGAGTGCTGCAGTTGGGACCCCACTGATACTAATAACTTGACCACCAGGACGCAAAATCTGAAAACTATCCTGCAAGGCCCGACCACCCAGCGTATCGAAAACCAGATCATAGTCATGAAGCACCTGTGAGAAATCCGTCTTTCGGTAATCAATCACCTGATCAGCTCCAAGTTGGCGCAAAAAGTCAGCATTTTCAGCACTAGCGGTCGTGGCAACAAAAGCTCCCATTCGTTTGGCCATTTGAATGGCCAACACACCAATTCCACCAGCTCCAGCTTGAATTAGCACCCGTTCTTGGGGTTGGAGATTTGCGACATCATGAAGCACTTGGTAACTGGTCAGACCGGTTAACGGTAGCGCGGCTGCTTCCGTAAAACTCAGTTTTTCTGGTATTTTAGCAACCTGTGTTGCTGGTACCGTGAGATACTCAGCCAAGGTTCCCGCATGCTGGTGATCAGGACGTCCATACACCCGATCACCGACCGCAATACCGGTAACTTGCTTTCCAACGGCGACTACTGTCCCCGCGAACTCATTGCCCATGGTGAGGGGCAACTTCGCTTTCATCAGTGGTTTCATTTTGCCCGCCTGAATTTTGTAGTCCACGGGATTCAAACCGACCGCCATAACGGCTACTAAAAGCTCATCTGCCGCTGGTTGCGGGGTAGCTACGGTAGCAAAAGCTGCTGGTCCTTGATAACTTTTAAATTGATAAGCTTGCATCTTAGTTGAAATTTCCATCATAACCTCCGTTATTGCATAAATCTAATGGTGACCTAAAAATTGTTGCTTGGTCAGTTCAGCATCAAGATAGTCAAAAGCTATCTCAACCACTTCACTGCATCTGAATCGTTTCCGTTTACTAATCAATGGATCATCTTCATCAAAGTACCGCAACCCAAGTTCCCCGGGCTGGCGACTGCGAATCGGCAACCCAAAGTAAGCCGTCCCGTCCGTCAATTTAATGCGTACTAGCCGTTTAAACCGGCGGGACTGTTCGAGAATCATTTGAAATAAATCAACCGTTTTATCAAAGGCGCGCTCATCGTTTAGGAGCGGCTGCCGATAGGTTCCCTGACTAAGATTTAACCCCACAAAATGATTTAACAAGCGTAGATAATCACTTTTAATAATCACCTGTCCAATTTCATCTAATCGAATCAACTCATATCCACCAAACAGTCCATTCATATCCACCACTGCAAACACCGCTGCATTAGCATTAACCGCCCGCACTTGACCAATGAAAAATAATTCTGGTTTAAGTTTGGGAACCATAATTACCCGCTGTCCGTTTTCACAAGCCCGGTTGAGAATCGCAAAGATCTTGAGTGATGTTGTCTCACTAAGGGGTTCAAGATGGGGCCGAAAGAGCAACGAATGTGATTGACCTAACAACCGCAACTCAGTCCCTAAAAATTCCGCCGAACAAATCTGATGCTGATCTAGTTGGCGCTGCCCCGCTTCCCGATTATCAAATTTGTCAAAAGTACGTAACTTGACGTGGTCTCGCTCCACAGCGGTGACAAACCCTTCCAGCATCGTCCCATCCTGCAGAGTTAATAAGAGTGCTTGTTGTTCAACCAGCGCCGTACCCAATACCTGGGTAAGCAGCGCCACCTTCTGATTCAGCTGATAAGGAACTGGCTGTGCGTCAATTAATTTTAGCCGTTGCGCCATTTGAATCCGCTGTTCCATTTTAGCAAGGTCATCACTTTCAAAATCAACATCAAAAATGTCCTGGTAGGTCAAGTAAACGTAACCATTTGCCAAGCCATCTTCCGTGTAGGTCGTCATAATGACCCCACCCTGATCAAGAGCTACCACGATCCCCGTATAAAAAATAGAAGAGTTGTTTTGCATGACGTTTACCAAAGTTTCTTGCTGCAAAGATATTCGCAGATTTTCTTTAATTTCTAAGCGCTGTTCTGATGCCATTTTCCCACCTGTTTCTGCTACGAAAGCGCATTAGCCATGTAATTATGCAATGCGGTTCCGGTCTTTCCGCAACTCAAGCCGACAATTAATTTAATTCGGGCTTTTTGCCCGTTTAGTTGCTCACAAAACGTCAAACCAAGGGATCGTAATTCAATCCCCCCACCTTCGTAAGCATAAATTGGTTGAGCGGCACCGCTTAAACATCTGGATACCAAGATCAAGGGAATCTTCGCCTTTAATAAGGATTTAATCGAAGTTAAAACCGCAGCTGGCAAGTTCCCGGCTCCCATTGCTTCAATCACAACCCCCCGAGTTTCTGGACGATTAACGGCGTTTAACAAGAGATCATCCATCCCCGCACTCGCTTTTAACAAGTACACGTGATCGACTACGTGATCAATCTGGCTATAAGCACTGCCTAACAACTGTTGCGCAAAAGAAACCTGACCATGATCAACCGTCCCTAAAGTTCCATAGACGGGATCTTTAAAAGTATCAATACTGGTCGTATGGGTCTTTGTAACATAACGAGCCGCATAGATTCCACTGTTGAAAACGACTAACACTCCTTTATTTCTGGCACTGTCACTAGCTGCCACTTGGATGGCTGATTTGAAATTAAATACTCCATCTGCCCCGATTTCATTGGACGAGCGCATGGCACCAGTAACTACCACTGGAATCGTGTTGGGTAGTGTTAAATCCAAAAAATAGGCGGTCTCTTCCAAAGTATCGGTTCCATGAGTCACCACCACTCCATCAATTCCATTATCAATCGCTTGCTCAATACGTCGTTTCACCCGTAACATCGTCGCAGGCGTCATCTGCGGTGATGGTAAATTTAATAATTCGTCGTTTTCTAATTGAATGTCAGTTAATCCCAAAACTTCATTATTATCAATGGGATTTTTTTCATTTGGTAGCACTCCGCCGTTCACTCCTTGTGACATCGAAATCGTCCCACCAGTGTGAATTGCTAGAATTTTTTTCATGAAGTAAACTCCTATAATTATAAAATACTCAGCTTATATAGTACCACACTCGCCACCCATTCGATGGATTGACCAAATCTAAGGGTTTCATTTCGATCGCTTCTCAACTATACTAAAAAAATAAGGAGTCCTTACAAATGAAAGAATCGGAACGTTACTATCAACCGCATACTTCCAAAGAAGCACTCCGCAAAGTGCAAGCACTCTTCAATTCCTACTGTCGAGCACCGCTGACCACCGAACTCCTGCAATATCATCACCAGTTAACGCAACAGGTTGTAACTGATATTTTACCGGCAGCCCGCCGTGAACAACAACCGGCTCGTGTCGCTGCCGCCAACCGCATTTATCAAATCATGTTACGTTGGTCAGCTGTGCGCTTAGCGGGTCAGCCTTGGATAGGGAAACTGGTTGACTTTCAGCTAATTGAACCACAAAATAGCCCCAAACGACAGGTTCGGACCACCAAAATACATTCGCACCAGCCAGGTCGCAGTGTTCGTCACTAATCAACTAACCATATAATGAGGTGTTTTCATGGCAAAACGAAAAAAAATTGAACGTCAAGAACGCGCAAAGGTCATCATCGATATGAACGACTTTTTGATTAAATACGCCGAATCAATCCTAGGACCAAAACCTGATTTAGCTCAACAACTGTATCAGGCGGGGAAAGATGAGATCAGCGGTATTGATCAACTCCTACAAGATGACGGTTTTGGTCGCAAAGATAAATACGAAGATATTGCTACCGGCTTTGTCTATAACTTCTATCAAGTCGATTCTGCAACAAATAAACAAGTTGCTAAAGAATTAGTGCAAGAAGCCATTCGTGATATGGGGAAAAATGCTAAAAAATACAATCGCTGGGCCGAAGAGTAAACAACCCTAGTGGTTGTTTTTTTACTAAACAGAGGAGTTGATTGCCATGCCCAGTAGGATCGGTGTCCGCGAGTTGGTCAGCTTTATTCTTCGTAGTGGCGACCTCAATCGCCAACAAACTAGTATGAATACCGCCCAGGCTGGAACTAGAATTCACCAACGACTCCAGCGAAAGCAGGGAAAAGCCTATCATGCTGAATACGCTTTATCAACAACCATCCAACTAGCCGACCAGCCTTTACTGGTCCACGGTCGCGCTGATGGGGTGGTTTTCGCAGCGAAGCACGCACAAATTGATGAAATTAAAACTTCTGATGTTGAATTTTCTGAACTAACTGAAAATCAGTTGCAGCTTTACTGGGGACAAGTAAAAATTTATGCTCACCTCCTATTTGCTGAAAACCCGGAGCTTTCTAGTATTACTATGCGCTTGATCTACGTCCAAACCCCTGAAGAAACTAGTAAGATTACTACTAAAACGATCGATCGACAAAGCGCTGCCGCCTTTTTTAAACAGGTTACCGATGAGTACGCCGAATGGCTGGCACTAAAAACCAAGCTAAAACAGGAATGCATCACCAGTGCTAATCAGGTTAACTTTCCCTTTCCAAAGTTTCGCCAAGGTCAACGCCAACTTGCGGCGGTCGTCTATAAAACGATCGTAAATCGACGTCACCTCTTCGTGGAAGCCCCAACCGGTACTGGGAAAACCATTTCCACCATTTTCCCCGCTATTAAAGCCTTAGGGACTGGGCAATGCGAACGTATTTTTTATTTAACAGCTAAGCAAAGTACCCGCCGGGTAGCCGAGCAAGCCATTGCAGCTCTCAGCCAACAAGGACTACGTCTTCACAGTCTGACGATTACGGCCAAGGATCAGATCAGATTTCCAGCCGAACAGGGCGTAGCAGATGATGCCAATCCCTACATGCTAGGCTATTATGATCGACTCAAACCGGCACTCAAAGATTTATTGCTTCATCAAAACCAACTAACTCGTCCTATCATTGAGCGTTATGCACAAACCTACCAGCTGGATCCCTTTGAATTTTCACTGGATGCCAGTCTTTTTTGTGATGTCATCATTGGTGATTATAACTATTTATTTGATCCCATCATCCATTTACAGCGCTTCTTTGCCGTTGAAAATCCACTAAACTGCTATCTAATTGATGAAACCCATAACCTTGTGGATCGGGCTCGCGAAATGTATTCCACAGAGCTTGATGACGAACCAATTCAACCACTATTAAACGCCCTTCCAGCTGATCAAGCGACGCGTAAAGTCAAGACTGCCCTACGCCGCGTCCAACGCTCTTTTACTAACCTAAACCAATCGTTGGTGGAACAGCAGGTCGAATTTATTAATCAAACTAACCCTGACGAAGATTTCAATACTGCCATCGAAAAACTTAGTGCCCGCTTACATCAATGGCTTAGAAAACGGGAGCCGAGTCCACTTGTCGAGCAGGTTCTCGCCTATTACTTTGTCTGTTTACGCTATCTAAAGCTCGTTGAACTTTTTAATGACCATTTTCGTTGGCGGGTATTGCGGGTCGATCAAAAAACCTGTGTCCGACTCCTTTGCCTGGATCCCAGTCCGTTTATCGCTGAAACCCTGCAACAAGGGGGCGGATCCATTTTATTCTCAGCAACACTCTCACCGCTACCGTATTATCGCCAGCTCCTAGGTGCTGAATCTAACAGTCTCCAATACCAGTTACCTTCACCATTTCCACCCGCACGACAAGCGGTTTTGATCACATCGTATCTAAAAACAACTTATCAAAACCGGACAAAGGAACTGCCCCAGTTATTGGCAAGTCTAAAAATTTTAATTAGTGCCAATCCGGGGCATTACCTGGTTTTCATCCCCTCTAATGTTTACCTAGATCAGATTTATCAAGCCTTCCTTAGCAAATATCCCGAAGTAAAGACCGTGAAACAAACGGCTGACATGTCTAGCGATGACCGCGAATCTTTCTTACAGGCCTTTGCCCCTGAGCAACCACCAGTCCTAGGCTTTGCGTTACTGAGCGGTATTTTTTCAGAAGGAATTGACCTAGTTGGCAAACAACTGATTGGCGTTGCCATTGTTGGTGTCGGTTTGCCAAAGATCAACCCTGAAACTAATCTTCTCCAGGACTATTTTACCCAAAAAAATGGATTCGGCTTTGCATACGCCTATCAACTCCCCGGCTTTAATCATGTCTTGCAAGCCGCTGGACGATTGATCCGTTCTAGTACTGATCGTGGGATTGTTGCTCTTTTTGACCAAAGATTCACTCAGAAAAGATATACCAGGCTATTTCCGCCTCATTGGTCTCATTATCAAGTTGTGTGCAACCAACATCAGTTTAAAGAAAAGGTTAAGAATTTCTGGAATGAAGATTTATAATCTTTATTAGTTGAAATGTTGCCCCGGTTGGTTCTATTATGTTTAGGGTAACAAATTTTTAAAAGGAAGGAGGCTTATTATGGCGGACGAGCGATATGATAATGCAATGCAACGTTTGAAAGATAACGATGTGCGGATTACCCCCCAGAGACAAATTATTTTAAAGTACTTGATTGATACTGATGACCATCCCTCAGTTGAAACTATTTTCCATATTTTGGGAAAGACGTTTCCAAATTTGAGTATGGCGACTGTATATAACAATTTACGACTTTTCAAGCGGTTGAATCTCATTATTGAGATGCCAAGCGTCGACGGTGGTTATCGGTATGATTTTTATGACCATCCCCACTTGCATGCAACTTGCGACAATTGTAATAATATTTTTGATTTGGAAGATCCAGAATTTGAAGAGATTGAACAACATTTCAAAGAAATTGCTACTAAAGATGGTTTTAAACCAACCATCACAAATGTAGAAATTCACGGAATTTGTTCCGATTGTCAAAAGAAAGAAACTGCTCAAAATAAATAGCGTGATTTAAACCCCATGAATTGGTCGATTTCGGCTGAATCATGGGGTTTTATCATGGTTAAACTAGCAGTGCCCTGTTGTTAACTGCTCTTAGGGGTGGATTCTGTTATAATAGTTATTAAATTAAACTTATCATCTAAGGTGGCGGATTATGAATTTATACTCGTATCAATATCTCATCCATAACTTCAGCGCTAGTAATTATCTCTTTATTGGACTCGTCATCCTCATTGCTACAATCATCAGTTGTACCGCCTTCTTTTATTATCGTAACCGTAATAATCCGCGGTTTAGAAATCTGCTGGTGCTCGTCTCTCTGATCGGAGCCTTAATCATTGTGATGCAGACCGGTCAGTTTCTCGAACAACAAAATTCTGATACCAAAACCGGACAAACGGTAACGGTTTTAAAAAAAATTGCGAAAGAAAAACAGGTTCCACTGAACCAAATGTATGCCAGTTCTAATAATCTTAGCGATGGAATGACGATCCAAGCTGGTAATCATTATTTTGTCTTGCATTTTAATAATGATTTATCTAATTACCGTTTAGAGCCCGTCAAGCTGGTTAGTTCACCAAAACATATCAATAAAAGTAGTTTTAGTCTGACCAGCATTATTGATAATAACAATGACTATGGCACGGTCGCACTCAAATTTATTGTCGGCTTCATCATGATCGTCTTACAAATCAACCTCTCTGGAAAGGGAAATTTGGCGCCCTCTAATGCGGTTGATCAGCTCCAAAACTACATTCTTGGGGGGATCATTGGCGGAGTTATCTATAATCCCCAAATTACCGTAATGCAGTTTGCAGTCATCTTACTAATCTGGGCCGTGATTGTTTTTACCGCTAAGTTTTTAACTGGTCAAAGTAATCTACTCAATCGTTTCATTAACGGTAATCCACAAGTCTTGATTGATAACGGACAAGTTAACGTAACTCGGTCATTACAAAGTGGTATCAATGCCAATGAGCTAGCTTTTAAATTAAGAACTCATGGAATTACCAGTGTTAAAGATGTTAAAAATGCTACCTTAGAGCAAAATGGTCAGTTAACCGTTACCACCTATGATGATGAATCCGTTAACTATCCGATTATCACCGATGGTCAAATTAACAAGGCTGTCTTAGACCATCAAAAACTTACAGAAACCCAACTAGAGGAAATGTTGGCTCAACATCACACTCGTTTAGAAGACATCTATATGGCACAATTTGTAAATCAAAAATTAGAGATTGTGCCATATCCCACAAAGAAATAAATCTAAATAACTCTGAAAGATCAACGTCTCAAACCAAGATGATAATTGTTTGGTTTGAGATTTTTTTAATTTGTTACTAAATTAACTTTACTTTTCGAGTAAGATGGTCTAGAATATAATTGATATAAATTTATAAATATTATAAAGGAGTTGTCTTTCATGAGTCAACAACCAAAATTTTCACTGGCCCAAAAAATCAATGTTTTACGGGCCAGTGTCATGGGAGCAAACGACGGTATTCTCTCAATTGCTGGGATTGTACTCGGGGTGGCTGGTGCTTCCACCAGTGACTGGGCTATTCTCATTTCCGGATTAGCTGGGATGCTAGCTGGAACCGTGTCGATGACTATGGGTGAATATGTTTCTGTCAACACCCAAAAAGATTCCGAACGTCAGGCGATCACTCGCGAAAAAAGTCGCCTTAAGCATCACTTTCAAGCGGAGTTTAAATTTGTGGAGCAAAAATACCTTGCTACTGGGATTGCTCCTGAGCTGGCTACCCAAGCCACTCATGAAATGATGGATAAGGACCCCTTGTTAACTGCGGTCAGAGAGCGCTATTCGTTTGATCCCACCAAATTCACCAGTCCCTATGCCGCTGCAATTGCTTCAATGATTTCCTTTCCCTTGGGGTCGCTGCTTCCACTCATTTCGATTTTTATTGGTCCATCGCACTGGCACGTTCTCACCACCTTTGTAGCAGTGGTTATTGCGCTAGCTATCACCGGCTACATTGCTGCTATTTTAAGTCAGGCCAATCGACTCCGGTCACTGTTGCGCAATGTTATTTCTGGATTGATTACGATGTCCGTTGCTTATCTCATTGGACGCTTAGTCGGGATTTTGGCCTAGGAGGAGCTTATGAAATTACCTAATCGTCATCGCAAAACCACCATGGATGAAAAATTAAATGTCCTGCGAGCTGGTGTTCTCGGCTCCAACGATGGAATTCTGACCGTGGTGGGAGTACTGTTCTCCGTTGCGGTTGCCAATGCGAATCCATTTACAATTTTTATCGCCGGGCTGTCTGATTTATTGTCGTGTGCTTTCTCGATGGCTGGTGGCGAATATGCCTCCGTTAGTTCCCAACGGGACACCGAAAAAGCAGCCGTCGCAAAGGAACAACGCTTACTAGAAGTGGATTTTGCAAGTGAACGTGCCGATGTCATCGCTTACTACCAAGCCCGAGGCATCAGTGAAGCCACGGCAACAGCCATCGCTGATGATCTCCTAAGCAAACGGCCCCTGCAAACGATGATATCAATCAAATACGATCTTGAGATTGACCGCTACATGAGTCCCTGGAGTGCTGCATTTTCTTCCCTGATTTCGGCCGCCAGTGGAGGCGTCTTGCCTTTATTAGCGATGACCCTCCTGCCCAGTAATTTAAAATGGGATGGAACCATTCTAGCCGTAATCATAGCTGTTGCCATCACTGGTTTTCTCAGCGCCAAACTTGGTAATGGGATGGTCAAGATTGCAGTAATTCGGAATGTGTTTGTTGGAATCATTACTATGTTTATCCATTATTTTGTTGGTATTATTTTTGGACATTATTTCTAAATGTAATTAATTTTTACTAAAAATAAACCTGCGGGATCCCTTACTCAGCATTAGCTTGACCACGCTTAAAAGTTTTAAAAATTCCGTCATATCGGCTTTTTCAAGTTGTAACTTGTTTGACAATTCAAACTTGAACTTGTTATGTTGTTATGGAGGTTTTTTTAATTTGGAGTTACCTCGAATAGAAAGGAGTAGTTCTGTGGCTGAAAAACAAGTCAAAATCAAGGTCGACCATCTTAGTAAGATTTTTGGTCCCCATGTTAATAAAGCACAAGAACTTTTGTCAGCAGGAAAAAGTAAAGCCGATATTCTAGCTCAAACCAATAGTACGGTAGGGGTTGACAATGCCGACTTTACCATCAATGATAACGAGATTTTCGTCATCATGGGGCTTTCCGGATCTGGAAAATCCACAATGTTGCGAATGTTTAATCGACTCATTGAACCTACCTCTGGTACTATCTATGTCGATGACGAAAATATTATGCAACTAAGCGGTAAGGGCTTACTCGATTTGCGGCGCAAAAAAATGAGCATGGTGTTTCAAAATTTTGCACTTCTGCCTAACCGTACGATTCTTGATAACGCTGCCTTTGGACTAGAAGTCCAGGGAGTGGCCAAGGAAACGCGTAATCAAAAAGCACATGAATCACTGGAACTAGTCGGCTTAAAGGGCTATGACGATAGTTATCCCGACGAACTTTCCGGAGGAATGCAACAACGAGTGGGCTTAGCTCGGGCCATTACCAATGATCCTGACATTCTTTTAATGGACGAAGCGTTCTCAGCACTTGACCCGTTAAACCGGCGCGAGATGCAAAATGAGCTACTGGATCTGCAACACCAATTGCACAAAACGATCATCTTTATCAGTCATGATCTGAACGAAGCTTTGCGGATTGGGGATCGGATTTTGATGATGCATGACGGTGACGTAGTTCAGGTTGATACTCCTGAAGACCTATTAACCCATCCAAAAAACGATTACGTCAAAGCTTTCATTGAAAACGTTGACCGTTCTAAGATTTTGACTGCCGGGAACGTCATGATCAAGCCTAATACCGTTAACATCGAAAAAGACGGTCCTAAAATGGCGCTCCGTCGCATGAACGACGATCAAATTTCTAGTATCTTTGTGGTCGATAACGACCGGCATTTCTTAGGACTCATCGATGCCGATGATGTTGATCAGATGTTAAAAAACAATCAGCGTGATTTACACGATGTTTTAAATACAAACATTCCACGTACTACCGCTGAAAAACCACTTTCTGATTTAATGGCCGAAATTTCAAAATCACCAGTTCCCTTTGCAGTCTTAGATGATGAAAAACATCTAGAGGGAATCATTCTCAGAAGTCGCGTGTTAGAAGCACTTTCTGGTGAACGAGTTGAAGGAGGCAGTGATCATGAATAATGCTCTAGTAATTTTAAGTGGCATCCCGGCAATTCCTTTAGCTAAATGGATTAACAGCTTTGTAAACTGGTTAACCGGCTTTGCTGGATTTTTCAATGCCTTAACTGCCGGGATTGGTGCCATCTTAGATTCGATTCAGTGGATTTTAGATCTTTTCCCAGCCTGGCTCTTCATTATTATAATTTTAGCCTTGACCTGGTATATCTTGAGGAACAGCAAGCACTGGGGCTTCATGATTTTCGAACTGCTCGGATTGGCACTGATCTGGAATCAGGGCTTTTGGCACGATATGACCCAGACCCTCACTTTGGTATTAGCTACTAGTTTGATTATTATTGTCATTGGAGTCCCCCTCGGAATTTGGATGGCCAAAAGTAACACGGTTAATATGATCGTTAAACCGATCCTTTCCTTTATGCAAACCATGCCAGCCTTTGTGTACCTGATCCCAGCGGTGGCCCTCTTTGGTATCGGAATGGTGCCTGGGGTTGTTGCTTCCGTTATCTTTTCTTTGCCACCGATTGTCAGCACCACTTGTTTGGGAATCCAACAGGTTCCGGCAGACTTACAAGAGGCAGCTGTCGCATTTGGCTGTAATAATTGGCAAAAATTGTATAAAGTTGAACTTCCGATTGCTCGAACCACGATTATCTCTGGAATTAATCAAGGAATGATGTTAGCACTATCAATGGTTGTCATTGCTTCCATGATTGGAACGATGGGACTAGGTTCATTAGTTTACTTTGCCGTTGGTCGAAATGATGCCGGCGCTGGGTTTGCTGCTGGAATCGCCATCGTGATTCTTGCCATTATCTTGGATCGCTTATCAGAAGGTTTGGGTAGTAGCAAACGTCACCAGAACAAATAAGGAGGTGTCTGCATGCGCAAACGCAAATATTTAAAGACTGTACTCGGTCTCACAACCTTGGGAATACTCACAATAGCTCTGACCGCTTGCAGTATTACTCCAAAGAAATACGACTCAAAGGCTAAATTGGGTCCTCAGGTGCACACCACCATTACCGGAATTGATGCTGGTGCAGGAATTATGAGCTCAACCCAAAAGGTTATCCCCGCATATGGGCTGAAAGAACAAAACTGGCAGTTGCAAACTAGTTCCACTGCCGCCATGTGCAGTCAGCTACAAAAATCAATTAAATATAAACAGCCGATTGTGGTCACGGCCTGGCAGCCACACTGGATGTTTAAAAAATACCCCATCAAGTTCTTGAAAGACCCCAAAAACATTTACGGAAAAGCTGAAGAAATCAAAACAGTTTCCCGCAAAGGCTTTGAAAAGGACAATCCAGGCGCTTATAAATTCTTTCAGCAATTTCACTGGAATTCTAATCTAATGGGCGACGTAATGTATCAGAATTTCAAGGGGGCTGATCCACAAACAACCGCCAAGCAATTTATCAAAGACCATCCCCAACAGGTTGCTGAATGGACGAAAGGTGTCCCCGATGGAAATGGCAAAAAAGTCCGGATGACCTACGTAACTTGGGACGATGCAATTGCATCAACTAACGTTACCGCCCAAATTCTGCGTGATAAAGGTTATAACGTCACGATTTCTGCCATGGAGGCGCAACCACAGTGGGCTTCGATTGCTCGAGGTTCTGCTGATGTAACTACGTCGGCTTGGCTTCCAACGACTTCTGGTCCCCTATACCAGAAGTTCAAAAACCAGGTTCAAGTCGTCGCTACCAACTGTCCTGGTGCCAAAGTCGGTTTGGCCGTACCAAAGTATATGAAAAACGTTAACTCAATTGAAGATTTAAAAAAATAATCTCATTTATAAAACCGTCGCTGTTTCCTTGCGACGGTTTTTTTGATACCATTTAAACAATTCCGTCAGCTTAGAAAGGATCTCAACCTATGAAAAAAACCGATTTTCCTATTAATCAAGCACTGCTAAAACAAGATCTCTATCAAGCAGTCAATGGGGCTTGGTTAAAACAAGCCGTCATTCCAGCGGATCACGCCTCCGTGGGTGGTTTCATGGATCTTGTCGATGACATTGACAAGACCCTGATGCATGATTCAGAAGCATTTCGCACTGGGCAAACAACACCGACCACGCCAGAGTTAGCTGAGTATACTAAATTTTACCGGTTAGCAATGGATTTTACTGCAAGAGATCAGGCTGGTGCTACTCCGCTCCGTCCGTTAATCGACCGCGTTACTCACCTAACTTCTTATGCAGAACTTAATCAGCAACTGAGTGATTGGATTTTAACTGGACTCCCAGCTCCCCTTAGTCTAGAACTTGATCCGGATATGAAAAATGCCACCACAATGGCTCTCTATGCCAGTGGACCGGGACTGTTTTTACCTGATAAGACCTACTATCAAAATAACAATCCGGCTTACGAACAACTCATGCCCATCTTTGCTAAAATGAGTGCCCGCTTGTTAGAACTTACCGGTGTTGCCAGCCACGACGCCCAGGCAATAGTTAAACAGGCACAAGCGTTTGATGCCAAGGTTGCTAAATGGGTTAAATCAGCTGAAGAAGCGGCTGACTATAGCGATATGTACCATCCTTATACCGCCGAGCAGTTCGCCCACGCTACTTCTGCCCTAGATTTAAGCGCCCTGTTAAACGCCCTGGTCGACCAAGTTCCAGAAAAAATTATTGTAACTGAACCAGACTTCTTTACGCATCTCGATGAATTGTTGCGGCCCGACAACTTTGAAAACCTGAAGGCCTGGTTGCTAGTTAAAACGGTCAACCGCTTCAGTAATTATCTTTCCGAAGAATTTCGCCAAGTTGGCGGGCAATTTAGCCGTGCACTTGCTGGCAAAAAGACTGCTGTCAAACCTGAAAAAACGGCCTACTATTTAGCAGCCGGAACCTTTGACCAGGTGGTAGGTGATTACTATGGAAAACGTTACTTTGGTCCACAAGCCAAGGCTGACGTCCACCACATGGTCAAAGCTATGATTGACGTCTATCAGAATCGGCTCGCCCACAACGAATGGTTGAGTCCAAAAACCAAGCAAATGGCTCAGAAAAAACTGGCAAATCTTGGGATCCAAGTTGGTTATCCTGACCAGTTAGATCCACTTTATCAGCTCTTCCACGTTGACGAACAACAATCTCTATTAGAAAATACGCTTAATATAATTGCCATTAGCCAACGTGAAAAATTTGCCCAGTGGAATCAGCCCGTCCAAAGAACCCGCTGGGAAATGAGTGCTAATACCGTCAACGCTTACTATCATCCTTTCAAAAACATCATTGTTTTCCCTGCAGCGATTCTCCAAGCGCCCTTTTACAGCCTCGAACAGTCGCCAAGTGCCAATTATGGTGGCATTGGTGCCGTGATTGCCCACGAAATTTCTCATGCGTTTGACAACAATGGCTCGTTATTTGACGAAACTGGTAATCTACACAATTGGTGGACATCCGCAGATCACGAACATTTCCAACAGCTCGCTGACCGGATGATTAATCAATTTGATGGGCTTCCCTTTGCCGACGGAAAAGTGAACGGCAAACTGACAGTCTCTGAAAATATTGCCGATGCCGGCGGTTTGAGCTGTGCAGAAGCTGCTGCCAAACAAGCTACCCCGGTTGACTTGACCGAATTCTTTATCAACTGGGCTAGAATCTGGCGAACCAAGGACACCACTGAGTACCAACAACTACTCCTTTCCATCGATGTCCATGCTCCCTCACCATTACGAGCTAGCGTCCAGGTCAAAAATCTGACAGATTTTTATACTACCTTCAAAGTTACTCCGACAGACGGAATGTATCTTGCTCCCGAGGACCGCGTTCAAATCTGGTAATGTATTATTTCCATAGTGAAAGCACCCCCAAAATTAATTTTGGAGGTGCTTTTCTTTTTTAGTATGTTAAAATTATTTTAACTTAATTACGGATCGGAGTTTTCAGATGAATAAAGCAATGAAAAACCATTATGAAATTTGGTTATTATTTTTTTATGTTTTAATCGTGATTGCAATCTTTGGTGGCATCAATTTAAAAAAACACTATGACAAAGTGCAAAAAGCAGAGCAGCAAAGAGTTGCCTTGGTTAAAAAAACACAAAAAGCAATTGTTAAAGATTTTGCTAGTCAGTATGCAGGGGTTAAAACGATTAAATTTGATAAGTATTTTATCTTGCCGATGGGAACAGTTGAATTACCAATAGTAGTTAATGGTTATACTGATCATGAACATCGGATTTCCTATACTATAGACGACGATGGCTCCGTTGAAATGTCAGATTACAGCACCATCCCAGTTAAAAAGGGAAAGACAAAAGTTGATGATATTAAAGTCACATACAACACTAATGAAGGGAATTAGTGTTTACGGTAAAACTAATTGATAATCAGTGTAAAGATCTTAGCGATAAATCCTATTAAGTTGACGAAAAAGCTCATGGTAAAAAAGCCATAGGTAAAATATTTATTTTAAGTAAAGGTTATAAATATAAAGTTGTTTATAAAGACGATGATAAGAGTAATGGTTTTCAGGGGCTAGCCGTCGCCCCCATCGTCCACGGTAAGGTTGATTATAATAATGTTCAGATTGCCATTGCTGGAACTAATGCCAATGATAATCATGATCTCATTACTGATGCTTCCAAAATTAAGGAGGCTAGAGATGTAGCTGATAAAGATTCCATAACTAAAAAAGTCATTTCTGATTACGGTGATGATAGCTATCAGGATGGTAATAGTCAATTTAATTCTGCGGATCGTTTTTATACTCGTGTCCAAGATAAGTTAAAAGCTCAAGGAAAAAAGATGGTAAAAATTATACTATCAAGCATGGAACCGGTCATTCTCTGGGTGGAGCATTAATGATTTATCTTGCTGCTGAACACCATTTCCCAATCACAACTTTTTCTAGCGCTGATCCTAGAGACCGTTTAAATTCTAAACAGTAACCTTCATCAACAATCGTCCGGAGATGTTCAGGGATTATTATCATCAGGGAGATTGGATCTCAGACTGGCAAGATACAACTCATCTTGGAAAAGCTTTTGTAGTGCGTGAATTTGAATCTAAAACACCCCCAAATTAAATAATTAATTTGGGGGTGTTTTTCTGGAATTATCAAAATAACTTATCAGCCTCGAATCAAGAACTAGCTGCTATTGATTAAACAAAAACCGATTGATAATTCGTTCCGCTACCTGATTATCAAGCAAGCTGGCATGTTCGGCGTAGGGCCCTGTCAAACGTAAAGATTGATAGTTATCTTTGTTTTTAATTAATTTTTTTAATGAGCTTGCCGAGGCCTCACTCACGCGTCCGTCAGAACGATCTCGGTCACTAATCACTCCGTAAATGTTAAGCACCTCGGTATTAGGATCTAATCTTTTCGATAGATGCTGCATTTCCTGATAGCTTGGGAAACGCTGGTTAGTGATGGTCGCCCAGTCTGGACGAACCGGCTGTGGTGGTTGCGTTGCCCGTTGATTAGTAGTTCGGTGCTCCCCGTGAGGGGGTTGTAATGGCAAAACTCCCTGATAAGGACCGGCAATCGAGACAAAATGATTAAGCATCATCCGATTACCGCTGGTTCTATATTTGACTGCATTATAATAAACTGCAAGACTTCCCGAACCAAAACCAATCGCATCATACTGCTTATAAGCATAACGATGATTAAGCTTTCGTAAAATCTGATTGAGACTCTGTGCCTGCTGTTGAGTCGTCTTAGAACGATCATTAAAATTAACTTCAATAATTGGCTGTTTTGCCTTCACATTTTGGTTACCATCGTATTCAATCTTTCCATTATCCAGCACGTTAATGTGAATGGCTACGGCCCCACCAGACCGACTAGTAGTCGTGACTAGGTGCTGTGCTGCTCCAGAAACTCGGTTTTTATCCGAAACAAAGATGATGGGTTGCCGTGCATTTTGCATTTCTTTGCTACCACCAACTCCAAACTGGATGTAAAAAAAACCACCTAGTACGGCCAGGATTCCGATGATCAAAACTACAATATCTCGTTTGTTAAATATTTTATTCAAGTACGTCACCTTTAAAACTTAAAATTTTTTAGTCTTACGATTAATTCAACCGTAACTATCATATCATAAACCACTAATTTGCTCTGAATTACGATTGATTTAAAATTGCAATTTTGGGTTATTTTTTGTTTAATTGAAGTATGATGCTGATACTCAAAGGAGGATTATTGTGGAAGTTTTTGTTGCCGGTTGTGCATTCGTCGCTGATTGGCTCCTCTTTGTTTTTCCCTTATACCAAGGAAGAATGGAGCTCATGGAGTCTAACTCCGTCTATGCCAAATATCAAAGTACACACAGTAAGAAAAAGGGAGTTCCATTTTTATATTGGTTATTTCCACCACTATATTTTAGATACGTAAAAAAACAAAATATCAACGGCTTAAATCGACTTTTTAAAAATAAAGATGATTTTCGTAACTTTTATGGTTTTTACAATAAATCAATTGCTTGGTACTTTGTTTCATACGCTGGATTTTTAAATGCCGTAGAATCAACTTACGGTGTCTTAGAAGACTTGGAACTAGGTTTTTTAACCATCCCGCTCTTCTTAGTCATCGTCACCAGCTTGTTTATCTTAGGTCATCACTATGTTAATTACATGGCCAGCAACCAGCATCGGATCCGATTCATTAAAAGCGTGGCATCCGATTATCATCGCATCAAGAAGCAAACACCCCCAAATCAACCGAAAAACCTTGATTAATGCTATAGTAAAGCCAATGAATAACTCAGGGAAATCTAAGGAGCAGACAAAATTTGATTACCTTAAAATCAGCACGAGAAATTGAACTAATGAATGAATCAGGAAGCGTTTTAGCCGGCGTCCATCGAGGTCTACGCGATCTAATCAAACCAGGACTTGATACTTGGGAAATCGAAACTTTTGCTAATCAATACATTGCCGACCACCAGGCAACTCCCTCCGAAAAGGGTTTTGATGGCTATAAATTCGGGACTTGCATCTCAATTAACGATGAAGTCGCCCACGGAATCCCTCGCCATGGCTTAAAATTAAAAGACGGTGACATAGTCAAAGTCGATATGTGTGTCAATAAAGCCGGCTTTGAAAGTGATTCTTGTTGGACTTATGCCGTTGGTAACATCTCACCTGAGGCTCGAGAATTGATGGAAGTCACTAAAGCATCGCTCTACAAAGGAATTGACCAGGCGCAGGTTGGCAATCGAATCGGTGACATTGGAGCTGCCATCGAAGAATACGTCGAAACCGAGCACCACATGGGAGACGTCCGAGAATTGATTGGGCACGGAATTCAGCCCTCCATTCACGAAGAGCCAGCGGTTCCTGCCTATGGAGAAGCTGGTCATGGATTGCGACTTCGAGCCGGGATGACCATCACCATTGAACCCATGGTAACCCTTGGTGATTGGAAGATTAAAGATCGTTTTGATGAAAAAGACGATTGGACCTATTACGTTACTGCCGATGGTTCACTATCAGCTCAATACGAACACACGCTGGCAATTACCGATGACGGTCCCAAGATCCTAACTTCCCAAGATCCGGAGTTAGATGCAAAATACCTGCTTTAATGCTGCTAAACAAAAAAGGGGTGTCACTGTTTTATCTCAGTGGTGCCCCTTTTAAATTTGCCAACCATGGGTTACTAAATCCATGGATCGCTTGGGTAGTTTAGAAACATAAGGATTTCCAGTAACATAGTATCGCAATGGTTGCTTAGCCCAACTCCCTTTTGCACCAACTCCGATGCGGGGCCCAGCTGTGATCGCTTGCGGTTGGCGTGCAGTCACAAAGTCTAAGCTTAACGGAACTTCTCCAAATAGCTGAAAATTCATGCGCTTATCAGTAATTCCCAAAGCGCTCATTAATTTCCCTGGTCCATTAGTTAATTCCCAACCAGTTTTACCACGATGGTGCTCCATTAACCCCCTACCAGAATCCGGCTCAAGCGCACGAATCAGGATTCCTTCCGGAACTCCAACCGCTTGAGTTGCAATGTCCAAGCACAATTGGGAATGAATCGAATAAATATACACCGTTCCAGGCGGTCCATACAATGGTTCATTCGATGGCGTACAACGTCCTTGGTAGGCATGCGCTGCCTCATCCAGCATTCCCAAGTAAGCCTCTACTTCTACAATCCATCCGCTCATGGTTCCAGCGACAGTCTGATAAATCAGTTTCTTTCCCAATAACTGTTGGGCGAGCTTGGCGGTGGAATCACTTGCAAAAAAAGGAATCCTTGTCTGCTTCATCAAAAGTCCTTACCGCACGACAATTACTGAAATCTTTGCTTTCTTAGCAAGTTTGACACTGATACTATAAAAATGGTGTTCACCATCTTTGTCAGCCCCACAAACCAGTAGGTCAGGATTGAATTTTGGAATAATCGTATCCAAAATTTCATCATCAATATCGCCACCCTCACTGGTCATTGCCGTCACTTTGTCAATTCCAAAAGATCGTGCTTGCTCAACATATTTTTCAATAACTTGGTTTAAGGCGGTGCGTTTTGCGTCTAATTTCTTCGGTGTCAGTGAATCATAGATATTAATATCACTACCCTCTAATACCGAACAAACCCCTAGTTCTGCATTGAATTCTTTCGCTTGCGTCACTGCATAACGCAATGCTTTAGTGTTAGCATCTGGATCATCAGCATCAATCGTCAGTAAAATACGGTCATAAACAATCGGTTCAATTTTTTCCATGTCTTTCACCTCCTTTATTTATTTTATCATTAAATAGCAAAAGTAGTTCCGTGCGCTCTAAAATTATTTTTCTCGGCGATGCAGACCTAGTACCATCCGCTGCGATCGCAACCGTAGCATTTTCCGTTTCTTCTGTTCTAGCCGCATTTCGTCCATCCCTTGTGCTTTTAAGACGATTCCCTCATCAGTCTTGACCAGATGGTAAATGGAGACAAGAATCATTAAACAGACAAACATAAGAGGAAAACCAGCAATCGCACAGAAAGTTTGAATGGTAGCAAAGCCACCCACCATCACAATTCCAACCGCAAATAAAACAAAAATTACAACCCAGGTCATGCGATTTAGCTGACTTGGTTCCTGCGTGTCATCGAGTCTCAGACTCGTAAATGACGACACAATAAAAGCCGATGAGGAGATTGTGGTGGCCAAAAAAATAAAACATGATAAGCAATATACAGCAAAGACAATAATTTTAAATGGCAAAGTACCAAGCACCGCCGCAATCACCCCTGCCTGTCCCTGGGTTGCTAAAATATGAACCAAATCGATTGTCCCGGTTTTTTGCAACCACAAAGAGTAACCTCCTAAAATTGCATAAAAACTCAGACAACCAACCGAACCGTATAACAACATTCCCAATAAAACCTGTCGAATGGTCCTCCCCTTAGAAATTCGAGCAATAAACAAACCCATTACTGGCATATAAGACAACCACCATCCCCAGTAAAAGATGGTTTCAGAACTCGCAATATCAGGAGTTCCATTCGGCACAGTATTCGTGCTTAAAGAGACGAATTTACTGGCTAAAAGCCCGAGACTATTAGTTTCAGAGCTCAAAATATAAATGGTAGGACCGACTAACAGGACAAAGGCCAGAAAAACAATTGCGGTCCAGATATGTAAATCACTTAATTTATCAATTCCCCCGTTTAGACCATGCCAAACTGTCCAAGCAAAAATGATAAACAAAATTGCAAACAAGCCCAGTTTCAAACCTAATCGATCAGGAATCCCCGTTAACTGGCTGAGGACGCGCGCAATAATCGGAATTTCCATCCCAACCGAGGAACCAACGCCCCCCATAATCCCAAAAACAACCATAAAATCAACTAACTGCCGACAAAGATATTTCCAACGCTGGCTTCCTTGCAAAAAGTCAATCGATTTACTTAGTC
Organism: Fructilactobacillus florum DSM 22689 = JCM 16035; assembly: GCF_001436645.1. Taxonomy (GTDB): domain Bacteria; phylum Bacillota; class Bacilli; order Lactobacillales; family Lactobacillaceae; genus Fructilactobacillus; species Fructilactobacillus florum. Next base: position 95,609 of record NZ_AYZI01000008.1, read on the forward strand.
GTTGCACCTTGCTTCCCTTCACAAACATTAGGTAGCCAATCGCAATTGCAGCTGGTGCAAACATCATCCAGGCCATCGGTCCCCAATTAAACTGACCGAGCATGTGGGCAAAATCATAAGCATTTTTTGAAAACGGTTTGATACCAAAAGCTGGATGTGCCACGTATCGGATTGGATCGACCATACTTAGCATTAAGATGCTGGCATCGATGGCCGTCGCAAATACCATGCTCCCCCATTGTAGGTTGCTATACTCCGGTCGATCGTGTGGATCACCTAGCCGAATGGCACCGTATTTACTGAAGATCAACCACAGAAAGAATATGAAATTGACGATATAGACCATCATGTAGGCCCATCCCATCTCCTTAGTAATCCATACTAAGGAAGCTGCTAATAGGGTCTGCAAGCGACTTCCACCACTGATTAAAACTATCGAAACCACTAGAAAAATTGCCAGTGTGGGAATAAAAACAAACTTATCAATATTAAAACGTTTAAAAATAATGCCCTCCTACTATTGATTTAGTTCCGAATTATCAATCGTTTTCAAAACTTGCGCAGGATTACCCGCAATCACGACATTGTCACCAAATGATTTCGTGACCACTGAACCTGCTCCAACCACTACGTTGTTGCCAAGGGTGACCCCCGGCAAAATGGTAACATTCCCACCTAACCAGGCGTTATCTCCAATGCGAATCGGCGCGCCTAGCTCCACATCAGCAATGCGCGGAGCTGCTTGCAGAGGATGAATGTTAGTATATAGACCACAGTTTGGTCCCAAATAACAGTTCTTCCCCAGGGTAATCGGACACGAGTCTAGCAACGTTAGCCGATAATTACCAAAAAAATTATCCCCCAGATGGATGTTAAAGCCATAGTCAAATTGCAAATCGGTTTCAATAAACAGGCGTGATCCCGTATCTTCAATTAATGTTTTGACTAATTTCATCCGAGCTTCATTATCTGGTGTGTTATTAATCGTTTGTAATTCTTTCCGAACCAAAATTCGGCGTGCAATTAGTTCTTGATCAAATTGATTGAATGGCTGTCCTGCAGTCATTTTTGCTCGTTCACTTGTCATTAGTGCCTCCGTGTTAACTGATCCATGGTCTGGTTCAACAATTTATCAACATAAACATTTCCTCGATTCGAAGCATGACCCTTAGTCCAGCCAAATTGAATGTGTTGAAAATGCTGTAATTCCTGCTCCAACTGCTGCCATAGCGTTTTATTTTTCAATTCTCCATTGCTGCGCTGCCAGCCACGTCGTTTCCAACCAGCTAGCCAACCTTGCTTAATTGCTCCTAGCACATAACGCGAATCGGAAATTACCCCGATTTGATACTGCTGCAAATCATTGGTAACTAACCAGCGCAGTGCCTGAATTAACGCCATAATCTCCATTTGATTATTAGTTGCGCCTAAGGTGCCATCGGTGTCTGCATGTTGTTGCCCCTTAAAATCAATCAAATAGGCCCATGCCGCTGGATCAGACTGCTTAACATGACCACCTCGGACATTCCCATGATTTCGAGAACCACCATCTGTAAAAACTAAAATGGCGGGGCGTGTTTCTTTCGTAGCTGACTGATTTTGCTGTGATGGGATTTTCCCTAACTCAGCTCCCAAATAAGCACGAGCAGCTGCTTCTGTTAAAAAGCTTTGGTACTGAGCGTTAGCGAAGCCTTTTACCTGTCGCTCGGCCGCCGACCAGGTCAAGTAAATCCCTGGTTTTCGACCGCGTTTAACCGCATAGTATTTTGTTTTTTTCACCATGGAATGGTTCTCCCTTATTTTTGATCGCTGGCTAATGCTGGTTTTCCGTGTAAAATCCTTTTCAGACCGGCAGTTTTATGTAAAAATAAAAGTAGGAGGAAGATGCCATGACTGAATTGAATATTAAATTAATTACCGCGGACCAAGCCATGTCAATGTTACGTGACCGTCACGCCAAACGAAACGAACGTTTCCCACAACTAGTCGTTGCCGGCAGCTATATTTTACCGGATTACTTCTTAACCAGAAAACGGGAGGCGTTTAAAATTCGCCGTCACACTTTTTTAAAGAAAAAGCCCCGTTCCTATGTTGCCTTCGATTCTGAAAATGGTCAAACTCTGTGGCTTAGAAACTTTAACAGTCTATCAGAAGCGATGTTTTGGCTAAATACGGGTCTAAAGCCTGGCGATTCGGATTCAAAAAACTCTTTCAACAAATGGAAAGAAAGCCACCATGCAGCAATCGAAAGTTTAAAAGATGAGTTGCGCTCTCTGTCAAAACCAAAGAAAAAAGAAATCACCAAAGCGGTTAAGACAAAAAAGAACAACTAAAAAAGAGACTGCGATGGCAGTCTCTTTTTTGCTGGCTGCCGCGACAAAAAGAACTACTTTGCGGGAGCTTGCTTCAAAAACTTTTGTAAATCAGATACTCGTTTTTGTTCTTTCTTACGTTTCTTTTGGTCAATCGGACGACGACCTTGAACACCATTAGGATGACAAATACGCATAGTTAAAGCTCCTTTTCTAATTAGTCTTACATCTTACAGCTCTATGTATTATAATACACCAAACATCCAAAAATCAAATCACAACTTTAGGGAGGTCGTTCTATGTCAAATGAATTTCCACAGGTTGTCACAATTGCTGGACACGATAGTGATGGAAGCGCAGGAATGCCAGCGGATTTACTCACCTTTTTTGCCAACCAAGTTTATGGAGCTGGTATTATGACAGCTTGTGTTTCTGGTAACTCATACGGAATTCACGCCGCTGTAAATATGACTCCAGCTTTTATTAGCCAGCAATTTAAAGATTTGGCGGCTGATTTTAACATTCGGGCCGCTAAAACCGGCATGCTAGCCGATCAAAAAGTTATTTTGGCCGTAGCTGATAATTTAGAAAAATATGATTTCGGTTCGCTGGTCATCGATCCAGTAATTATTACCAAACATGGCGACTTGCTGCTTGAGTCCGATGCCTATCAAACTCTAGTGGAACGCCTAATTCCTCTCGCAACTGTTCTCACGCCCAATTATTTCGAAGCTGAAAAACTAAGCGGTTTAGATGGCAATGAGCCAAGTTTCCAAGCCCACGCGGCTCAAAAATTACAGGCTTTAGGTGCTAAAAACGTCATGATCAAGGGTCGCCACGATCATGATAGTCAAACCAAAGTTACCGATTACATTCTACTAGCAGACGGTCGTCATTTCACACTGAGCGGCCCATATTTTGCGACCGACCGGAAAAACGGAACTGGCGATACCCTCTCTGCTGCCATTACAGCCGAGCTTGGGAAAGGTGCCACCGTTGAACAAGCAATTCGTAGCGCTAAGATTTACGTCGATAGATGTATCGAAAACGAGCTAGCGGTCGCACACAAATTTGGTCCAATTAATCACTGGGCTGGTAGCAACTTATAAAAAAATCAGGTGACGCTAGTGAAATGCCATAGAAAAGTTAAACATTTTATATAATTTTATATTTTTAAGTGTTTACACATATATTCAACCAATTAACATATTTTAATAATTATCTTTACAATGTAGTTAAGGAAACTCTCAATAGGTGCGTTATCTAACCAGTTTTCGTTTCGTGAGATGCTTTGCTTATAACCATTAAAATTAAATTTTTGACGATATGCTTTTAATGGTAGTGGAAACCTTGGTCTGAATATATCACTGGTTTAATATTTTTTGAAATATATAGTACAAATTAATCCAGTTCCTAGAATTATTTTTCGTACAGTTTCTAACCAATATTTGTATCATTTATTAATCAAAATCTGACAAATCCTAAGATAACCGTAGGCTTCATAACTTTCTAAATAGATATTTTTAATTTCTTCTTTTAATTTAAGATATTTATAAATTTATTGCACTACATTATTATGTATTATTAAAATCAAAAAAATGGATTTCCTTTATTGGAATCCATTTTTAACGTACTACTCTTATTAATTTAGGGGGATCTTTTTGTTTTGTGTATCTATGTTCTAAATCTCATCTAGTTTATCAGCTTGCTTTTTAGCTTCTCGTGCGACACTTTTAGCAAATTTACCCTTAATTGCTGAATTTATATGTCCCCTAAGTTGACTTATTTTAGATTTGCGACCTCTTACTAAAGATTTAATGGTATTTTCTCCCATCTTATCTTTACCATTAGCCATACGTAAAGCACCAGTGCCAGCAAATTCAACTAATTTTCTTTCGGCTGCTTTCTTTGCTTTGTCCAAGAGTTCTTGGTCGATAATGGGATCTACATTTATCATCTAAATACCTCCTAAGATTTTATATCTCAGTATCTATTTCATCAATTTTTCGCTGCACTTTGCTAGTCTTTTCTTCTAATTCTTCTTCCAAACTACGGTTACTATTATTTCGATAATGCATCAAATCATCCATAAAATTTTGCATAACTCCAGATAATTTTTGTCTAGTTTCAACTGGTAGTTCTAATGTCTCTATAGCACTTGAGATTCGATAATATTGGTCATCATTATACCGTCGACCTTGTTGATAACATTGATCTACTTCATCAATCTTCTTATAATAATCCTTCTTTATTTCAGTTAGACTTTCTTCTAATTCAATTCGTTTTTGTTTTAATTTATGTACTTCCTCTGTTTTCATTTTTTAAACATTCCTGCTAATTCTTGATCATCGCCAACCATCTTACTAATTCCAGCGGTTGTCTGATCATACCAATCGTTAAATTTATTTTTAATCTTTTTTGCTTTTCTAATTCTTTCATCATACTTATCTTTAAACGTACCAACCATTGTATGATAATTAGCGCCTCCACGGTCTAAACAATTCAACACATCATCATAAGATAAGTCGGGGCTCATGTTATCGCACATTGACTTAGTTTGTTTCCAATAATTATTGGCGTTCTTAATTAAAGTGTTTAGTTCGCTAATTACTTCATCAGCACCATCATTTGCTTCTGACTTAATTGCTTTTGCTAATAGAATTGCAGCACTAGCATCAAGCATAACTGTTTCTGCATCAGTTAAAGCATTGTTAGCTTTCAATCGCTCATATTCGGCATCTAAGCTTTCCAATTCATCATCTAATTCTTCAATTGGATCATTAAAAAGATCTCCAGATTTACTAAAAGCATAACTATCTAAATAGTGTCCATTAAGACCAAGAAACCTTGTAATACCAGCTTGCTTTGAGAAAACTTCCTTAACCGCTTTAGGATTACCCAATCTTGCCATAACCTGCCAATCACCTACCCAATCTGTTAGGTGATAATAATCCTTAAACATTTCGGGATGCTTATTGATAAATGCTAATTCTTCAAAATTTAAACGATCTCTTGGATCAGCACTAGAAAAGGTTGTAATTGGGAAATGATGTTTTGCAGCTAGATAAAACATTAATGCCCCACCTAAAGAATGTGCAGTACCATGTTTTATAAAGTAACTTTTACCATCTTTCATACCTTGCAGATCAAGTTTATCTTGAACCTTGTCATAAAATCGATCAGCAGAATTAAATTGACTATCACCAAGTACATATCTTATATCACCAACAGCAGAAACAATTGGTCCACCTATAGCCCTTGACTCTGTTATCTCAGTACCATCA
>NZ_AYZI01000009.1 GCF_001436645.1 Fructilactobacillus florum DSM 22689 = JCM 16035
GCCCGCTCCTGCTGCAGCTCCGCAACCAGCTGCTAAACCAGCAGTTCAGGCTCAACCAGCTCGGCAAACAACTAACAATGCTCCAGTTAACAATGATGGCTCAATGGATTCAATTGCGCGCGTAGAATCAGGTGGTTCATACACAGCTCGTAACGGTCAGTACATTGGTAAGTACCAATTGTCAGCTTCCTACTTGAATGGTGACTATTCTCCAGCTAATCAAGAACGAGTTGCTCGGCAGTACGCAATTAGCCGATACGGTTCTGTTCAAAACGCCGTTAACTTCCGTGCTTCACACAGTTACTGGTAAACAAAATTTTTATAAATTAAATTTTAATGAGACCCACCCAGTTCGGCACGTGCCGACTAGGTGGGTTTTTCATTAGTGTCTAGATGAAAATGGTGTGGTAAAATTAGATAACCAGTTTCACTGGTTAGTTAAACGGAATGTAGATTAAACAGGAGTTTATGACTAATGCCAGAAATTAAAAAACGCCAGATACTTAATCAACGTATTTTAGAAAAAGAAATTGCTACGATTGGGACTACTCGTGATGAAACTAAAAATAGTCAAGATTTTCGAGTTTTAGTGGCTCTCTTAAACGGTGATCCGAGTTACTTGGATCCGCAAATTATTAATAAAAGTAGTTTGGGAAACGTATATTCGATTTGGTTATCTTCTTATTTAAACGAACCCGGGATGACTAATCTGAACCAAAAAAGTTTAGAAATGATTATCGAAAATTATGATTTTCGCCAAGATGAAACGGAAGCAGATGCAAATCCACTGTATCAAAAATACCTAAAGGGAGAGGTGTCGTTAGCTGACATTAAAGCATCCCTGACGGCAGCAGATTAATTTCAAAGAAAAAAAGAAGGATGACAACCATTAGGGTGTCGTCCTTCTTTTTTTAAGGCATTATTGGACTTGTGCCAGAAAATGTTTCTTCTTACCACGTTGCGCAATTAAATAACGACCGTCAAAATTATTTTGAGGATCAATTTGCGCATTGGTATCAGTTATTTTAATGCCGTTAATCCGAATGGCCCCATTCTTGATATCTTCGCGCGCCTGCCGTTTAGAAGTTTCAACCTGCATTGTTAATAACAGGTCGACTAAATTATGGGGAGTTTTTGCAATGGTAGTGGTTGGTACGCTGTGAAAGACTTGCTGGACTTCATCTGCGGTCAGTTCCTGGAGATTATTCGTAAAGAGTAGCTGAGCGATTCGTTCAGCATTTTCTACGGCAGCATGACCATGAACAAATTCAGTTACGTTTTCAGCAAGGGCGCGTTGGGCGTCCCGTTTCCAGGGCGTCTGTTCAACTTTTTTTGCCAATTCATCAATTTCTGCGTGGCTCAAGAAGGTGAAAAATTTCAGGTATTTTACAACATCGCGATCATCTTGGTTGTACCAAAATTGATAGAATTCGTAGGGCGTGGTTTTTTGGGGATCGAGCCACACCGCCCCGCCGGCAGTTTTGCCAAATTTGGTGCCGTCTGCTTTGAGCATGAGAGGAATAGTTAATCCAAAGACCGGCTGTTTTCGACCGACTAACTTATGAATTAAGTCAATTCCCGCTGTGATATTTCCCCACTGATCGGCGCCACCAACTTGAAGCTGAACGTGATGCTTTTGATTCAACGTTAAGAAATCGTAGGCTTGAAGGATTTGGTAGGTGAATTCAGTAAAGGAAATTCCTTGATCCAACCGAGTGGCCACGACTTCTTTATTTAACATGGTGTTGACATTGAAATGTTTTCCGTAATCGCGTAGAAAGTCCAACAAACTAAGATCTTTAGTCCAGTCATAGTTGTTAACAATTTTGATGTTTGAATTAGTTCCAAATAATTGTTGCATTTGCTTGGTGAGTGCCGTGACATTAGCCTGTACCTGCTGTTTGGTTTGCAACTGCCGTTCAGTTGCACGACCGCTGGGATCGCCGATTGAGCCAGTAGCCCCACCGATGACAATGTACGGGTAATTACCGGCTCTGGCGAAACGTTCCATCAACATAAAGGGAATTAGATGACCAATGTGCATACTGGGCCCCGTGGGATCAACCCCACAGTAGAGGGCAATCGGGTGTTCCTGAAGTTCCTGCGTTAGTCCGGGTAAATCAGTCACTTGATTAATGGCGCCTCGCCATTGTAGATCGTTTAAAATATCCATTGTTGGTCTCCTTTTAACAAAATAAAAAGCGTCTCAATAGCAACGCTATTGGGACGCTGACGCGCGGTACCACCCATTTTCAGGTCGGTTGACCTGCACTTAATTTAGGTTAAAGTTGTAATTTGAGGGGTGAACCTGCATGGCTTGCAGCAACCGCCAATTCTCTGACATCTCAGTTCACCCTCTTGCTACGTATTATAAATAAATTTGTTTAGTTTGGCTAGTCATTCGAGATAAAGTTGTCGTAATTTGGTGAGGTCAGCCGTTGACAAGCCAATTCCCTGGTGCAAAAAATTATCCATTGAACCATAGCGTTGCTTGATTTCAGCGAGGGCTGCATTTAAGTAATCTATGTCAACGCAATAAAGGGCACGGAGATTCTCAGCCGCTTGGTCAGAAAAGCCCGCCTGTTTTACATCGGCGACCTTTTGTTCGATAATATCACGAACCACTTCATTAGTTAGGAGATAATCATGTTTAATCGTTTCTTCATCAACGCCAAGCGCTGCCAAAATAAAAACAGCAGCCATTCCAGTTCGATCCTTGCCCGCCGTACAATGGAACAAAATGGCATCCTCCGCCTGATCATTGTTTAAAAGCGTTTGAAAAAGACGATAAAAAGCTTGGCGGGGTTCTTTCTTACTAATCATTTGGACATAAGTATTTACCATGTGATCATGTCCATAATGAGGGTCATTTTCTAATAATTTACGGAAATCACGGGGATCTTGGGAATTATCAGTGCGATCTTCGTTAAAAACCGGGGTAAAGTGGTAAACAATGTTGCTGTTTGCGAGTTGGTCACCGGCTGCGTTTACCTCTGGTTTTGAACGCAAATCGACGTCAGCACGGACTCCGTAAGCTTCCAGATAATTCAAATCGGTAGCAGTTAAACGACCGAGACTGCCGGTTCGGATCAACTTTTGCCACTTGACGCGGTGCCCATCACGGGTTTCATAGCCACCAAGTTCGCGAGGATTGTCGACTGAATCAAGTGGTAAAACACGCTTATTTTCCATGATTTCACTTCTTTCGCAATAGTTATAGTACTTTAATTATAGCATGACTCAGAAAACTACGGAGCGTCTGGTGTTTACAAAAATCGAAAAGTGTCATAGGCTAAAGGCAAACGTTTTGAAGGAGATTTAGTCCATGAAAATGACGGAACGACAATTAATTCAAGAAATTTTAAATACCGTTGATGTCCTGTACGACTTTGAAAATGTTGATGAGGATACTAAGGAATATACGTTATTAATCAAGCAACAAAACAATGATCCACGGTCATTGCAGGTGATTAATGATGAGATGAAGCACTACTTCAAGGAAGCAGCCTTTACCTATCAAGAACAACTTCAGCCCGCAGATCTCGATTGTGACATTAAGGTTGAAATTAAACGTTAAAATTAGCTTGGTGGTGCAGTTAGACTTTGAGTCTAACTGCACCATTTTTTTCGAAACAAGGTCGCCGTGTTATGATAATGCGAGCAGCTTTGACGAAAGGGGTTACCATGACAACTTCAGCACCTTACATTTTAGCCATTGATCAGGGAACTAGTAGTACGCGAGCGGTTATCTATGATCATGATGGTCGAAAAGTGATTGAAAGCATGAAACCAGTTCCACATATCAATAACCATTCGGGGTGGGTCGAACAAGATCCGGATGTTATCTGGAGTTCCGTGCTTTCAGCGATTGCCGCCGCGCTGATTGATGCTCAGATTCATCCAGAGATGATTCATTCGATTGGGATTACTAATCAACGCGAAACGACCGTAGTTTGGGATCGCAATACCGGCAAGCCCATCTATCCGGCAATTGGCTGGCTTTCACAACAGACCAATCATTTGGCTGATCAGCTCCGTCAGGATGGGAAAGCGGGGGTTATTCGAGAAAAAACGGGTTTAGTGATTGATGCCTATTTCTCTGCGACCAAGCTTCGTTGGATTTTAGATCAGGTTCCAGGAGCACAAACCCGGGCCGAGGCAGGCGACCTGCTTTTTGGGACAATTGACACTTGGTTGATGTGGAAGCTATCGGCCGGTCGCATTCACGCAACCGACTATACCAACGCCAGCCGGACGATGCTCTTTAATATCCATACTTTGGAGTGGGATGCTGATATTTTGCGGATGCTGAACATTCCACGGACGATGTTGCCAAAGGTGCAACCTAGCGATGCGGTTTATGGGTTTACGGAGAACTACCAATTTTACGGCGTGCAGGTCCCAATCGCTGGCCTAGCTGGTGATCAACAGGCCGCGTTAGTCGGTTCGATGAGTTTCACCCCTGGCATGGTAGAAGGAACCTATGGCGACGGTGCTTTTATCATGATGAATACGGGCACGCAACCAGCTAAGCATGCCGATCGATTGTTGACGACAATTGCCTATGGAATGAATGGCACGGTGAGCTACGGTTTAGAAGGAACCATTTTCACGGCCGGGCGGGCATTGTTGTGGTTGCGTGATGAACTGGGGTTGATCAAGGATGTTCCAGCCTCGCGTAAGGCGGCAAATGAGGCAGACCCGCAGAGTAATGTTTACCTAGTGCCAGCTTTTACTGGACTGGGGGCACCTTATTGGGATACGAAAACGCGAGGAGCAATTTTTGGCATGACACAGGCGACTGGAGCTAACGAACTGGTGCAAGCTACGTTACAATCAATCGCCTATCGAACTAAGGATATTGTCGATGAGATGGAAACAGCTACGCAACTTGCGATTACCCAATTCGGAGCAGATGGTGGTTCCAGTCGGAATACTTATTTAATGGAATTTTTGGCGGATATCCTGGCTAAGCCAGTGCAACGAACTAGTGATGAGGAAACTACGGCTTGGGGTGCCGCTGTTTTGAGTGGACTAGCAACCGGCTTTTGGAAGGATGTGGATGAAGTCCAACAAATTACTACTACGGGACGATGTTTCACAGCTAAAATGACGGAACCAGTCCGGCAACGACGATTGCGAGGATGGCGGCGAGCCGTGCAGGCCGCTCAGAGTTTTCAACCGCAGGCTAACCATGATCAAAAGGAGCACGAATAAATGAATCTGATCGCACTTTTAGTTGGATTATTTCCAATTTTGGGTTGGGGGTTATTTCCAACGATTGCGAGTAAAATCGGCGGTCGACCAACCAACCAAATTCTAGGGGCTACGCTCGGCAGTTTTTTGACTGGGGTGGGAGTTAGTTTCCTTTTTCATTTACCATTGCCGACGGGGATGGTCTTGTTAGTGGGCAGCTTGTCGGGAGCGGGCTGGGGCTTTGGTCAAATTATGGGCTTCAAAGGATATCAACTAGTCGGTTCTTCACGGGTTTTGCCGATTCATACCGGTGTCCAGATGGTAATCAATACGTTGTGGGGCGTGCTCTTCCTTGGAAATTGGGCTCGCCTAGATGCAAAAATCATGGGTTTCAGTGCATTGTTAATCATCGTGGTGGGAACTTATCTAACCATTTGGCAACAGCATCGCCAAGCCGCTAGTGTGCACAAAATGCGCGTGGCGATTGGGTATCAGTTGATTGGATCAGCCGGGTACTGGCTTTATTCAGCAGCACCCCGCTTCATCAATCTAAGTGGACTTACGGTTTTCTTGCCACAGGGAATTGGAATGGTTGTGGCGGCAGTAATTTATTGCCTGGCACGACTTAAACACGAAAATGCTTTTAAGGAACGGGTTTCTTATCAACAGATCATTTCTGGAGTAGTGCTTTCGTTAGCAGCGCTTAGCTATTTCATCGCAACGCAGCCCAATATGTTAGGACTATCGACCGCCTTTGTGCTTTCACAAGCCTACGTGATTGTGTCAACCTTAACGGGAATTTTCTGGCTTCATCAAACTAAGACGCCCCGAGAAATGGTAGTCACCTTGCTAGGATTGGCTTTGATTGTGGTCGCAGCAGCCTTGACAGCCTTTATTCCAAACTAGCGGAAGAAAAATTAACTAATTTCATGAAATCGCTTTCAGATAAAATGAAAATGATTTATAATTAACTCAGAAATAATTTACTGACCCGTTGCGGTCAATGGAGGAAAAAAGATGGAAGGAATTGCATTATTAATTGGAATTATTCCAGTTATTGGGTGGGGATTCTTCCCCACAGTCTCATCTAAGATTGGAGGGAAACCTTCTAATCAGATTTTGGGTGCTACGATTGGAGCCTTGGTCGTCGCATTAGTTGTGTACTTTGTCTCAGGTAGTGCTTTCCCAACTGGATGGAACTTAGTTTACGGGATTCTATCTGGATGTGGTTGGGGCTTCGGTCAGATTATGGCCTTTAAAGGTTATACTTTGATCGGTTCTTCACGGGTAATGCCAATTACCACTGCTTTTCAACTGATTGTAACTGCGCTATGGGGTGCTTTTGCCCTGAGCAGTTGGCCAGGTGCTCTGAACAAGGTCTTAGGAATTCTTGCTCTAATCGTTATCATCATTGGAGCAACTTTGACGACTTGGTCGGAAAATAAAGAAAATACAAATGTCGATGCCTTGAAAAAGGCCGTTATTTACCAATTAATCGGGGTTATCGGTTACTGGTTATACTCGGCAGCCCCACAGGCTGGTAATTTAACTTGGGCGAAAGGAATTTTGCCAAGCACGCCAGAAATGACTGGTTTACAAGCCTTTTTACCACAGGCGATCGGAATGGTCTTAGTTGCGGTAGTTTATAGTTTGATGCGAATCAATCAAGAAAATGTCTTTAAGGAAGCAGTTTCTTATAAACAGATTTTTGCAGGATTACTGTTTGGAATTGCTGCTTTATCATATCTGATTGCTGCACAACCTAAGATGTTGGGACTTTCAAATGCTTTCGTAATTTCGCAGGTAAGTGTAGTCTTAGCAACTTTGACAGGGATTTACATGTTGCATCAGAAGAAAACATCTAAAGAAATGGTTATGACGTTAATTGGGCTAGCATTGATCATTGGTGCTGCCGCAGTAACTGCCTTCTTAAGATAGTTATATAAAAAACGATCCATCGTTTTGATGGGTCGTTTTTTTGATTGCTAAATTTAAGCAAACAGCAAAGTTAGTTCGCTGATTACTTTAAAAAGTCGGCTTGTTGATAGGCGGGGTGCGGATAGGTATAGAATCCCTGCCCAGTTTCCACCCCAATATGGCCAGCTGCCAGCATATTTTTAATCTTGGTGTAGACGGGTTGGGATAAATCAGCTTGCTCATCTGCTTCACCGATGGCTAAGATAGTCCGAATGCCGATCAGATCTAAATAGCCAAAGGGACCAATTGCACTTCCAGTGGCGATCATCCAAGTTTTATCAATGGTTTGAAAGTTTGCAACGTCAGTTCCCCACAGGTTTAAAGCGGCTTGTAAAAAAGGAATTAACATGGAGTTCAGTAAATAACCCGCCTGTTCCTTATGGATTACCAACGGAACCATGCCAATCTCCTTAGAATAGGCGATAAAAGTATCAATTAATTGTGGATCAGTCTGACTTTGGGGCATGATTTCAGCTGTATTGTATTTCCAAATTTCATTAGCAAAGTGGTATGCCAAAAACTTAGTTGGGCGACCAGTATCTTCAGCAAACTCAGATGGAAGCATGGTTGAGGTATTGGTTGCTATGACAGTCTTTTGAGGGGCGATTTGTGCAAACCTCTTAAAGAAATCGCGTTTTAAAGCTCGATTTTCGGGGAGGCATTCAATTACTAAATCAGCATTTGCAACGGCAGTCTCTAAATCCGTAAGGTAATGCAAATTTGTTGATGATTGTTCAAGCTGTTGATGAGAGAGCTTTAAAAATTTAGTAGCGGTTTGTGAATATAAAGTCACTCGCTGCCGAGCCTTGTCTAACGATTGATTTTTTCTCCCCCAGATGGTCACGTTTTTACCATGCAAAGCTGATACAAGCGCAATTTGAGCTCCAAGGACCCCGCCGCCGATGATTGTTACGTTTTGATAAGTCATGATTTCCTCCCGAGGAATCTAGTTATAAAGTCAACTAAATTGTAGCATTACCAAAACAAAACGACATCATTGAAAATGATAATTGTAAAATTATAATGACAGTTGTGTTCAGCTTTGATAAATCAAGGTCTAGCTACGTTTGGTTCCATTCGGCATGCTAAAGAATTTAAAATTAAAAAAACCGATGTCTATTAGGGACATCGGTTTTTTGCATTTGGTTACTTTAAACGGTGATCATAGAGAAGCACGTTTAATTAATGAAGTTGGAATTTCAGTTTTTTCAGTTTTTGTTTTTTTCGGATTGTCAATCAGTTTGACCAATTTACAAGCCGCTAATTTTCCAATCTGATGGGGGTTTTGCATAATTGATGTAATGCCAGGAGTGATTAAATCAGCCAGACCACTATCATCATAGCCCAGCAAACCAACATCTGTAGGAAAATCAATTTCTGCCGAGCGCAGCGTTCGAATTGTCTCCCATAGCAGGGAACCATTTAGAGCATAGATGACGGTCTTTTGATCTTGCTGAGCAGCAGTCACTAAAATCGTTTGCCAGTCCTGCTCTTGATCTACGTTAAGAACCTGAATATTGATGTTGCTAGTTTGAAGGGCGGCTTTTAAGCCGGACAAGCGATTTTTTCGACTACTGATATATTGGATGCTATTTGTCAAGACAATCACATGCTGGTAGTGGTGTGCTTGGATGAGGGCACCAACTTCGGCAGCTTTTTTAAAATTATCAGAAACAACGGCTGACCAGTTACTAGTTTCCAAATAGCGGTCTACTTGAATGGTTGGCAGGCCGGAGGCAATCAATTGTTCATAATTTTTTGCTTGATTGTTGAGCGGTTGCAGTAGTAATCCATCGATCTCATCACGTAGCAGCTTTTGAATGTTGGCTTGTTCTAATTGGACGGAATTATCGGCATCCATAATCATGATCTGATAGCGCGTTGACTGCAAATAGTCATTGATCCCCTTGAGCAGGCGGGGAGTATATGGATTGGAAATGTCGGCTACGGAAACTCCCAATAAATAAGATTGATTAGTTTTCAAACTTTGGGCGTTACGGTTGGGTTGATAGTGGAGTTTGGCGATGGTAGCTTCGATTTTGTTTTTGGTAGCTTCCGACATGTTGGCATATTTTTTGTTTAGATAGCGTGAGACGGTGGTTTTAGATACCCCGGCTGCTTTTGCAATATCATTAATAGTTGTCTTTTTCATCATACTCGCATTATACAATAAAAAAGTTGACAATATCCATGAAAGCGATTACACTTATTTTTGTAAACCGGTTTCCGAAAACGGTTTACAAAAATAGGAAGAGGTACACATCATGGAAAAGAACAACCTAGTTTTAAACAATTTGGTCTTCGCTAATGCCAGGGCTCAAGGTGAGTTGCAGTTAGAAATGCTGCACACGGCGGTTAGTTTGGGGATTACTAATGTAGAAATTCGCCGCGAATTTTTCAAAAATATCCCGGGTGAAATCAAAGGGATTCGCGCTTACGCAGAACAACATGGCTTAACTTTGTTTTATTCAGTTCCGGATGAATTATTTATTGGAGGCAAGTTAAACGCTAAGTTGACGACTTACTTTACAGAGGCTCAACAATTAGGAATTCATGCCATTAAATTTAACATCGGTGAATTTAAAGGATTTAAGACCGAACAACTCATCAAGCTGGAACACTATGGGCGATTAGTTGACCAGATTAATGTTGAAAATGATCAGACGCAACAGTCCGGAAGTTTGGCAGCGATTGTCAACTTTTTGGATGCCGCCCGACGCCATGGATTGCAAATTGGCTATGTTTATGACTTGGGTAATTGGTGCTATGTCGATGAAGATCCACTGCAAGCAGCAACGATGCTGACTGAACACGTGAGTTATATTCATCTGAAAGATTGTCTTGGCAGCGGGAAACAAACTGTGACGGTTCCATTAGGTGACGGTGAGCTACCATGGGAAACGATCCTTCAGCAATTACCGCAAGATGTTCCGGTGGCTTTGGAGTATCCAACGGCCTCCCAAGCTGTTTTAGAAGCGGGGATTGCGAAGCTTACTGAAGGAGACTGACGATGACAAATATTATCATTAGTACACTGTTACTAATTACTTTTTTGGCGTTCATTTACTACATCATGAAGGGCGGGAATCTTACCGTTGGCTTCTTCATCATGGCAGTGCTGTGGTCCGTTATCGGATTAATTCCTTTCAATACGGTCATGCAAAAGGTAATTGCCGAACCGGCGTTGAATTATGGACCCACCATTATCTATATTATTTTTGGATCTTGGTTTGGTCGGGTTTTAGTGGAGACGGGGATTGCAGGTTCAATATCAGCTCAGACCGAAAAAGTTGGTCGTAAAGCTCCGATCTTAGCTACGATTATGATTGTATTAGTTACGGTATTGATCTTTTCATCGGCATATGGGGTTGGTTCGGTAATGGCAATCGGGGTTATTCTAATTCCCATTCTGTTGTCGATCGGAGTCCCCAAAAGATTAGCGATTCCAATTTTTACAATGGCAATTGGAGGAGCAATGTACCTCAACGTCGTGCTCTTTAATCAAATTAAGGCCTTTTTTCCGTCCGTTAGTTATTCTGGAAAATATTTGATGTTTGGGATTACGGCAATGTTGGTTCAAACCGTGGGGATTATTATCTTTATTCTAATCCATCGGCGCCAGATTAAGGGCGGAGCCATCGAGGAATTAGCCGAAGCAAAAGCAGGTGCCCCAGCTGTTCCTCGAGTTAATCCAATTACGTATGTGATTCCACTACTACCGGTAATTTTCAATTTAGTTTTTAAGTGGGATGCCATTCCCGCACTGCTACTATCAACGTTAATCGCCTTGCTCTTGACCGGTAAGATGAAAACGTTTCATGGACTGGTTGATTTTGTTAATCAGACCACGGTACGCGCAGTTAATGACATTGCGGGGCTGATTATTTTCTTACTAGCGCTTATCATGTTCGTTGGAGCTGCCACAATTAATGTGCCACATTTTAAAGGTTTGATTGAAGTGATCCTGCCCCATAATCCATTGATATTAGCGCTCTTGTTTGCGGTATTAGCACCGTTAGCACTCTTTCGTGGTCCGTTGCACGTATGGGGAGCAGGAGCTGCTACGGCTTCAGTTTTAGCAGCCACGGGCTACTTTAATCCCATGTTTTTATTACCACTATTCTATACCGTAAGCATCATGGCGGTTTCAATTGATCTAACTCAATCTTGGAATACTTGGGCTTTAACCTATTCAAAATTGAGCAGTAAAGAATATCTCAAGACCGGCGTACCAGTGATGTGGATAATTACCGCGGTTAATGTCATGTTGGTGTATGTATTTTTTGGCCACTAAGTAACGAAGGAGAACAAACTGATGACGGAACTATTAACTTTAGGCGAACCAATTGTAACTTTTGCTTCTAAAGACTTAGGAGCAGGATTGGTTGACAGTATTGATTACTATAAATTGCTGGGTGGGGCGGAATTGAATGTGTTAATTGGCGCTGCGCGTCTAGGCCATTCAACTGAGTATATTTCGCAAGTCGGGCAAGATCCGTTAGGTGATTTTGCGATTAAAAACATTAAAAATCATCAAGTCGGAACTACTTACATTGAGTCCGATCCGAATAACTGGACGGCCTTTCAACTCAAGGAGCTGGTTGCTGAGGGGGATCCGCAGACGTTTAATTTTCGGAAGAATTCGGCCGCAGCTCACCTGAAACCAGCGGTGATTGACGAAATCGATTTTTCTGGGGTTAAAATTGGTCATCTTTCGGGGATTTTTCCGGCGATTTCACGACTCGCGCTAGCTACGTTTGAGGAATTTGCTACTAAATTACTAGAACACGGGATTCTAACTACCTTTGATCCTAATCTGCGCCCAGCATTGTGGGACTCCGAGGCACAGATGATTGAAACAATTAATCAGTTAGCTCGTTTTGGTCAAATTGTGTTACCGGGGATTAACGAGGGTAAAATTTTGGTTGGCAGCGATGACCCAGAAACAATTGCGGATTTTTACCTGCACAATGGCGACCAAACCCGGACGGTGGTTGTTAAATTAGGGGAAGCGGGAGCCTACCTAAAAAACAAGGGAGACAAACAGGGCAAGATTATCCCAGGTTTTCGGGCAGCCAAAGTAGTTGATACAGTCGGAGCTGGTGATGGTTTTGCACTCGGTTTGATAACCGGATTACTTGATCAGCTGAGTCTAGAAGCAGCTGTAGAGCGGGGCAATGCTGTGGGGGCTTTGCAAGTGCAAACTCCCGGTGATAACGATGGTTATCCAACCCCCACTCAACTTCAGGAATTTTTGATTGCACAAAAAGGAGTATAGTTATGTCCAAAAAAATTGTTTATTTACCAGATGATATCCCAGCAGTTGGCAAGGAAATCTTAAAAGAAGCTGGGTTGCAAGTGATCGTCGGAACCAGTAGCGACAAAGCTGTGATGATGAGTGAAGGAGCAGCTGCAAATGCTGTTTTGATCGGGACGCAGCCATTTGATGCGGAGATCATGGATGCCATGCCGAACCTACAAGTAATTGCGCGAAACGGGGTGGGATATGATGCAGTTGATGTTGCAGCCGCTACGCAGCGTGGAATTCAGGTAGTTAATACTCCAACTGCACTGTCTGGTTCCGTGGCTGAGACCGCTATTACTGAACTTTTAGCGATCAGTAAGAACCTTTATCAGGATTCCAAAGCACTTCATGATGGTCATTGGAACTATCGAAAAAACCATCTTGGTCGTGATTTAGAGGGTAAAACGGTTGGAATTCTTGGTTTTGGTCGAATTGGTCATCAGGTCGCGGCTAAATTGCAGGGATTTGGAGTCAAAATAATTGCAGTGGATCCATCCTCACGACCAACTGAAGGGGTCGAGCTGGTTGACCGTGATACGTTGTTTAAGACGGCTGACTACGTGATGGTTCATTTGCCTGCTATTCCTGCAACGGAGCATTCGATTGGCAAACGGGAATTTACTATGATGAAAGATGACGCCTATTTGATTAACATGGCTCGTGGAAGTATTTTAGTGGAAGATGATCTGGTGGCGGCCCTTCAGACGGGACAAATTGCTGGTGCCGCATTGGATGTGTTTGAACACGAACCTCTACCTGTTTCAGATCCACTAGTGCAGTTGGAGAACGTTTTGTTAACTCCGCACATTGCTTCCAATACGGTTGAAACCAAGCAACGAATGGCGGTTGATGCAGCCCATGATATTGTCAAGGTGTTGCATGGTGATGATCCTAACTTTCCAGTTAATCAAATTTAATTAGAAAGTTATTATCTCCGATACATTAATAAATAAACTAAAACAAGAACATATGCTTAATATGCTCTTGCTTTTATAATTAAGGCTAAAACAATTCGAATTAAGGGAGGATTGATATGAATAATTTAGAAAAGCAGCATTATAAAATGTATAAAGCGGGCAAGCATTGGATGTTTGCGACAGTAACAACGTTGACTTTGACCGGTGGGATTTGGTTAGGTCAGCAGACGATTCAAGCAGATACTACGGAAGCTAATTTGGCTGTTGCTACTTCTGATGAAGCAACCAAATCAACGACGGATGCCGAACCAGCACCAGTTAACGAACCGGCAACTGGGCAACAATCAACAGCTACTGCAGCGCAGTCGATGACGGATACCACACCAGCGTCAACTAAAGCGGATGCAGGGGATGCTAATTTATCAAACACCCCACCACAGCAAGCGGAATCCGAACAACCGGCTGTGTCAACTCAAGAAACGAACCAACTACCGGCAACTAATGATGCCAATGCCACGAAACCAAGTCCTGATCAAGCTTCAGCTGAGCCAACCGCCACGGTTCATGATGAAAAGCCAACCGAGGCGGCGACCGAAACCACTCCAGCACCATCCGCAGCAACTTCTCCAGTGGTTTCATTGGCAGCAACGCCCAGCGAACCAACGACTGGAACTTGGGGTACGGCACATTGGACGTTTGATGGCGAAACGTTAACCTTTGATCAAGGTGGGGTTTTAGGTAGTGGGTTAAATCGTGGCGAAATCGATAACTTTAGAGATCAGGTTAAATATATTAATTTTGCAGCCAAGGTGGAGGCTCCCCAGGATTCCAGTAAGCTATTAGCAAATTTTTCTAATTTAATTAAATTTGATAATATGCATAACCTAAACACCTCACAAGTTACTAACATGTACGGTATGTTTTCAAACAACATATCGCTGGAGTCACTTGATTTATCAACTTTTGATACGCAAAAAGTGACGACAATGCAGTATATGTTTAGAGATGTAAGAAAAGTTACTAGTTTGGATCTATCTAGTTTTAATACTAGTAAAGTAGTTTCAATGAGATCGATGTTTGGTGTGATGTCTTCGTTAATTAGCGTAAATGTGTCTAGTTTTGATACAAGTAATGTTGTTGATATGTCGGGAATGTTTTTTGTTAACAATTCATTAGAGACACTAGATTTATCTAATTTTAATACTAGTCGTGTTACCACCATGCAAGAAATGTTTTGGAGTGATTATTCTTTAAAAAAATTAGATTTATCTAATTTTGATTCGACCCGTGCGATTCGCCAATCAATGTTTTCTGGAACTAGTTCTTTGAGTCAGTTGAGGATCGGAGTCAATACCGATTTGAGTAACAGTTCGCTGGCGACTCCCTTTGTGACTAAAACTTTTGAATATGACGGGCAACTCAGAAAGGTAGCTTACAGCAATTGGGTTAACATGGATTCTCCTTCTTATCAAACTAGTGAGACCCCCACTAACTCCTTTCCCGGTAATTGGGTTTGGAATTATGGATTAGCAAACCAACAAAGCATCACTGGACAAGACGTTAAGATTTATACCGGAGCAACGGTTTCAAATGATCCTGCCACTTATGGGGCGAAAGCAACCGATAAAGACGGAAATGAGCTTCCGGTTACGGTGGATACAAGCCAGGTTGATAACCAAAAGCCAGGGACGTATGATGTGACGTTAAGTACTAGTGACGGACAAAAGAAAGTTGTGCAAGTTACAGTGCTTCAAAATCAACAAAGCATCACTGGACAAGACGTTAAGATTTATACGGGCGAGGCAGTTTCAAATGATCCTGCCACTTATGGGGCGAAAGCCACCGATAAAGACGGAAACGAAATCCCAGTTACGGTGGATACGAGCCAGGTTGATAATCAAAAGCCAGGGACGTATGATGTGACGCTGACTACTGCTGATGGACAAACGAAGATCGTGCAAGTAACGGTGTTGGCAAATCAACAAAGCATCACTGGACAAGACGTTAAGATTTATACAGGCGAAGNCGGAGCAACGGTTTCAAATGATCCTGCCACTTATGGGGCGAAAGCAACCGATAAAGACGGAAATGAGCTTCCGGTTACGGTGGATACAAGCCAGGTTGATAACCAAAAGCCAGGGACGTATGATGTGACGTTAAGTACTAGTGACGGACAAAAGAAAGTTGTGCAAGTTACAGTGCTTCAAAATCAACAAAGCATCACTGGACAAGACGTTAAGATTTATACGGGCGAGGCAGTTTCAAATGATCCTGCCACTTATGGGGCGAAAGCCACCGATAAAGACGGAAACGAAATCCCAGTTACGGTGGATACGAGCCAGGTTGATAATCAAAAGCCAGGGACGTATGATGTGACGCTGACTACTGCTGATGGACAAACGAAGATCGTGCAAGTAACGGTGTTGGCAAATCAACAAAGCATCACTGGACAAGACGTTAAGATTTATACAGGCGAAGCGGTCTCAAATGATCCTGCTACTTATGGTGCGAAAGCCACCGATAAAGACGGAAACGAGCTTCCGGTTACGGTGGATACAAGCCAGGTTGATAATCAAAAGCCAGGAACGTATGATGTGACGTTAACTACTGCTGATGGTCAAACGAAGATCGTACAAGTAACGGTGTTGGCAAATCAGCAGGGACTGACGGGTAATGATATTACCATCAGCATTGGCGATGAGGTTCCTACGAGCCCAAGTGACTACGGCGCCAGAGCAACCGATCGGGATGGCAAGGAATTACTAATAACCGTTGATATTAGTCAGGTTAATCCGCAACAGGTTGGGATTTACCCCGTTGTTTTGACGGCTAGTGATGGGCAAACCGTTACGGTCTTTGTTCATGTTCGGGCGGTTTTGACGCCAGAAGGTGTAGATGAGCAGCCCACTACTGATGACCACCATCCGGTAGGAGAAAGCGAAGATCAGCAACAAGGAGCTGAACGGGAGTTGCTAAAGCCACCTTACGAACAACCGACACCCAAGGTTGGAAGAGCTACGGCAGTGCAACATCCACAATCAGCACCTGCTAAACCAACACAACAAGGTGAAAAAGCCTCCGCCTTGTTGCCAAAGACTGGGGAACATACAACGACCCTTATGGCAGTGCTTGGATTTGCACTGTTAGGACTGATCGGTAGGTTTGTTTATAAGCGTCGCAAACATTAAGGCTGGTAACAAAAAAAACCAATGGAATTTTAAATTCCATTGGTTTTTATTTAAAGTAACGGCGAGATTTTAGTAAATTAGCGGATCGTTCGTCAACGGGTTTGTAACCTAGATTCTGGAGATGCCGAAAGTACATGAGATTGTAAATGCCAGTCCAAAGTAGTGAAAAAAAGAAGGTCAAACTGGATGCGGCGGTATATAAATTGACGCCAGTTGCGTATGTTAATAACATCGCACCAAAAAGTTCAACGCCAATCATACAAAAGAAGTTATACCAGTCAGCGCGAAAAATTGCGGGTAAATTACAAAAGAATAAGCAAGTAAATGATAGTCCCACTTTATTGACGCGAATTTGACCTCGATCATTTTTCACAACGGCATAGTTTGGTGGGATGATTTTTAATAAGTTGTCCTGATCATTATCATCGCCAAAGTTAAAATTAAATGGATTCATACAAACTTCTCCTATTTACGAGTAAATTTCACTACGATTTCAACATGGGGGTTCTGCGGCATCATGTCAACCGGTTGAAGATAGTCAACACGATAAATCTTGCTGAGCTCAACCAAGTTTTGCGCTAAAGTTGATTGGTTACAAGAAATATAGACAAACTTTGCCGGTTTGAGTTTTAAAATGGTTTGTAACAAACGATTCTCTAAACCAGCACGGGGTGGATCGACCACAAGTGCCGTGGGCGTCCAGCCTTCGGCAGACCAGTCAAACAAGAGTTCCTCAGCCTTTCCCACATAGTAGTGGGCATTTTGTCGCTGGTTTTTTTCTGCATTTTGATTAGCATCGGCTACAGCCTCAGCAATGGTTTCCATTCCCCGAACCTCTTTAACTTGATCTGCCAGGTAGATTCCAATGGTACCGACCCCGGCATAGGCATCTACCAGGCGATCTTCTTGATGTAACTCAAGAGCCTCACTGGCAAGCTGATATAGTCTAGTAGTCATATGAGAATTTAGTTGGAGAAAGGCGCGTGCCGAGATATCAAAGCTTAGCCCATTGATTTTTTCAGTAATCGTGTTGTTACCAGCCAAATGACGGGTCTCATCGCCCCAGATAAGCGGACTGTCACCGGGGTTAATGTTTTGCATCACTGAGGTAACTTCAGGGATTTCCGCGGTAATTCGTTCCAAAAGCGGCTGTTTTTTAACTAGTTTGGGGGTATTGGTAATTAAAACGAGCTGAACATCATTGGTAAACTGGGCAGCCCGAACCACGATGGTTTTGATAATACCTGAGTGATTTTTTGGTTCAAAGGTTGGAATCTGCAGGTCTTCAATCAGAGCAACCACTTTTCGCATGACATGCATCGTCATCGGGTCTTGAACCGAACAGGTTGGCAAATCAACCACCTCATGAGTGCCCGCTTTGTACAGACCAGCAATCACGTGCCCGGTTGCGGTGGTTCGAACTTGGAACTGGGCTTTGTTACGGTATTCGTAAGGATTAGTCATGCCAATGGTTGGGCGCACCTCATATTTTTCAAAACCGCGCGGATGATAGCGCCGCAGGGCTTGCTTAACGAGGTCTCTCTTAAACTCAAGTTGTTGTGGATAGGCCAGTGCTTCTAGTTCAAACCCACCAACCTTTCCGGCATAGGCATCTCGAGGCGAAACCCGAAACGCGCTTTTTTTGTCGATTTGGATAATACTGGCACGTAAATAGGTGGGATTGATTTCCGTAATCTGGGCTTGAACCAGCTCGTGCGGGAGGGCGCCGGGAATGAAAATCAATTTTCGACGGTAGTAACCGACGCCTTCGCCATTAATTCCGAGTCGTTTGATGGTGATCGTGACACGTTGGTTTAGTTTGACCTGGACAGTGGAACTGTTAGTGGGTCGATTTGAAATCCGTTTTTTCATCGTTACTCCTTATTAAATCGATACTAGTTAATTATAGCATTACTAGGGCGAGTGACGTAGGATAATAGGCGCTGACCTGGATTCACGTTGGAATGGAATTTGAAATAGCGTATAATTATTTTGTATTTCAAAAGAATGGAGATTATTATGCCACAGTTAGCAACAAGCAACTTGACCTATCAAGCGACGGGACGGTCGATCATTAATGGAATTGACTGGTCGCTTGAAAAGCAGGAGATTGTTACCATTACAGGACCATCAGGAAGCGGTAAATCAACTTTTGTGCGTTTACTGGCTTCCCTTCTCGAGCCAACTTCCGGAACGATTACATTTGATGACCAAGATATCGAAACACTAGATCCGATTGCTTATCGACGGCGGGTCTCGTATGCCGTTCAACAACCAACGCTGTTTGGCAAGACGGTTAGAGAGAACTTAGCTTTTCCTTATCAGTTACGAAAGAAACCATTTGATGAGCAGCATGCGGTTAAGGCGTTGCAAACCGTTGATTTGGGAGCTAGTGATCTTGATCGTGAGATTACGAGCCTTTCTGGAGGGGAAAAGCAGCGCGTTGCTCTTTTACGAAATGTCATGTTTGTGCCAGAAGTCCTGATTATGGATGAGGTGACGACTGGTTTGGATAGTGATAGTAAAGGGAGTGTTCATAAAATGATTGATTATTTTAACGATCGTCATCAACTATCCGTCATCATGATTACCCACGATGAAGAAGAATTGAAACATGCCCATAACCTTTACCGGTTGGCAGACGGCAAACTAGCGGAGGTGGATCAACATGAATAATCTGATTGTCTCCAATACGGCGCTTGGACTAACCGGAGTCTTTGTCGGTTTAGCACTCTGGATTGGATATCGCGAAAAATTAGGGATTGCCAAGGACTTGATTATTGCGACGTTTTGTTGTGTTATCCAACTCTTCGTGGTGGGTTACGTTTTAAAGTATGTTTTCCGCGTTGATAGCTGGCTATTAACGTTACTGCTGATTTTAGTTATTATTTTTAACGGAGCTTATAATGCGAAAGGACGAAGCAACGACTTAAAAAATTCCTTTCCGATTTCTCTGTTAGCAATTGCGACGAGCACCTTAGTAATTTTACTAGTGCTGGTCTTTGCTGGAGCCGTAAAATTCATTCCATCGCAAATTATTCCGTTAACCGGCATGATTGTCAGCAATTCCATGGTTGCAATGGGGTTGTGCTTCCGCACGATGAACTCGATGTTCACCGATCGGCGTTCTCAGATTTTGGAGATGTTAGCACTCGGTGCCAGTCCGATGACAGCTAGCAAAGGAATTATTCGAGATGCAATTAAAACCGGATTGCAACCGACGATTGATACTGCTAAGACAGTCGGATTAGTCGCTTTACCTGGGATGATGTCTGGGATGATTTTTGCTGGCGCGGATCCAGTCCTGGCCATTAAATATCAAATTATGGTGACTTTCATGTTATTGGGGATTACTTCGATTAGTTCGATGATTGGGTGTTACTTGGGTTATCAGAGCTTTTATAATCAACGACAACAATTAATTAAATAGAGCATTACTAACCGTTGTTTCTTGCGAAATGAAACTAACGGTTTTTTGTTAGCAAACCGGTGGAAAGATTGGATTATAGCTATTTTGAGAGTTGCTTGTGGTATGATACTAATAACAAATCAAGGTTATTTTTGATTAAAACTAATTAATCATCATTATTTAATGAGGCGACCAATCATGAAAAAAATCAGCGTAGTAGGGGCAGGAATTGGGGGCTTAACGGCGGCAATTCGGCTTCAAAAATTGGGTTATGAAGTTACGATTTACGAAAAAGAAGCAACTCCTGGCGGCAAGATGAACCAAATTAAAGCGAAGGGCTTCACCTTTGATGTTGGTCCAACGATTGTGATGATGCCAGAAATTTATCGTGAAATCTTTACCTTCTGTGGACGCAACCCTGATGACTACATTCCAATGCAGAAGGTGGAACCAATGCTGGAATTGTTCTTTCGAGATGAGGAAGAACTTTCTTTTTCAAATGATTTAGTGCAACTAACTCAGACTCTGGAAAAGATTTCACCCGAGGATGCTCAAGGTTATTTGCACTTTTTAAGTGACATCTATCAGCGATATCTGATTGCTAAGGACAATTTCTTGACTCGGTCATTTCGGAGTTTTACTGACTTTTACAATCCCAAATCACTATTTGCCGGGGTTAAATTGAAAACCTTTAATGATGCATATTCGTCAATTGCAAAATACGTTAAGGATGAAAGATTGCGTAAATCCTTGGCATTTCAAACCCTTTACATCGGAATTTCCCCTTATCAGGGTCCGTCATTATATACAATCATCCCCATGATTGAACTTTTGTACGGAATTTACTTTATTAAGGGAGGAATGTATACGATGGCGACCGCTCTGGCACGCTTGTTTACTGAACTTGGTGGTCAGATTGTTTACAATACCCCCGTTTCAGAGTTGGTCATTCAAAATCGACAAGCAGTTGGAGTTAAAATCGACCACACTTTGGTGCCGTCAGATGCGGTCGTCTGTAATGCAGACTTTCCCTATGCCATGCAGTCGTTGATTCCTGATGAGCGCCAACGGGGTAAATATACGAATCACAAAATTGAAAACATGGAATATTCGTGTTCTTGTTTTGTAATGTATTTGGGGCTTGATAAAAAATATAGTCCGAGTGCCCTCCATAGTATCTACTTTGCGGATGATTTCAAATTAAACATTGATGAGTTGTTTGAAAATGGTAATTTACCGACTGATCCTTCATTTTATGTTTATCGTCCCTCCCTTTTAGATGATACGTTGGCTCCCACTGGACAAGAAGCGCTCTATGTTTTGGTACCGGTGCCGGAGTTGTCAAAGTATGCGGATTGGTCTCCAGCAGTTCAGACTAAGTACCGCAACCAAATTATCAACTTAATCAAGGAACGCACGGGTTTTAAAGATATCGAGCAACACATTTCGTTTGAAGAGTTTTATACACCCAAAGATTTTCAAACAAAATTCAATGCCTATAATGGAGCTACTTTTGGTTTGAAACCAACCCTACGCCAGAGTAATTATTACCGTCCGCACAACAAGTTTAAATATGCTGATCATTTGTATTTTTGCGGTAGTAGTACCCATCCAGGGGCAGGAGTTCCAATCGTGATGCAGAGTGCTAAATTAGCCGTTGAGGAGGTTCTTCGCGATGATCACGCCGAATGACCAATTATTTCGAGCAGCACGTTCAGATTTTGCGACGTGTGAAGCCATCATTAAGTCCAATTCAAAATCATTTTATTTAGCATTTTCGCAATTACCTTTCCCCAAAAATCAAAGCGTTTATGCTATCTATGCTTTTTGTCGATTGGCTGATGATGCGATTGATCAGGCACAAAGTCTCGAAGAGTTAAACCAATTGACCACTGAATTGGAAAAATTTCGTCATCAGCAAGCAGTTGATAAGCCACTGTGGCGTGCTTTGAACGTTGTGTTTAAAACTTATCCCATTGAATCGAAGTATTTTTTGGACATGTTGACGGGTCAGCGCCTAGATTATAATTTTGTCCAGCCAGATTCAAATCGCCAATTGCTTGACTATGCATACTATGTGGCAAGCAGCGTTGGCTTGCTGTTGTTGCCAATTCTTTCAAAAAAATTCGAGCAGTTACAGTTACCGGCGAAACAACTAGGACAAGCGATGCAACTCACCAATATTCTCCGAGACATCGGGGAAGACTTTGAAAACGGACGCATTTATTTACCGAAAAGTGCAATGCGTGCGCACGGGGTGACAGAGACAATGTTGGCTCATCACCAGATTACCCCGAACTTCATTGCATTGTGGGAAGAGCTGGCCCAGCAAGCCGAACAACTCTATGATGATTCATTAGGGATGATTGCTGACCTAGATTTAGATTCACAAGCAGCCGTATTAAGCGCACTGCTAGTCTATCGTGAGATTTTGTCAGAGGTGCGGCGTCACGGCTATGACGTTTTTTCTACGCGACAACACGTCAGTCGGAAACGCAAGCTGGAATTGTTGCGACAGGCTGGGATTAATTAAGTTACGGATTATCCACAAGAAACAAAAACACGTCTACTAGTGATAGTGGACGTGTTTTTGTTTCTAACTATTTAAATGTAGCGGCCGTTGCTTCGTTGCAGTATAAGAAATGGCCTGGTAAAACTTCACGAAGCTGGTCATCATCATGAAAAGCCTGACTTCGATCAAAGGTTTTAATTTTGTGATTTTTCTCAATCTCTGGGTCTGGTACGGGGACAGCCGAAATCAAACTCTGGGTGTAGGGATGTAAGGGATGATTGTAAACTTCCTCGGTATCGGCTAGTTCAACAATCTTTCCGAGATAGAGGACTGCAATACGATCACTAATGTATTTCACCATGGAGAGATCATGGGCAATAAAGAGATACGTTAAATTTTGTTCCTGCTGGATATCTTGCAGCAAGTTAACCACCTGTGCTTGGATTGAGACATCGAGAGCTGAGATCGGTTCGTCAGCAATGATGAATTTTGGTTGCACCGCCAGGGCACGGGCAATCCCGATTCGCTGTCGTTGTCCTCCAGAAAATTCATGTGGATATCGGTTAGCAAAATCAGGGCTGAGATTAACTTTTTCCAAGAGTTCGGCAACTTGGTGATCTCGCTCCGCTTGATCCTTTGCCAAGTGATGGATATCAATGCCCTCTGCGATGATATCCTTGACCTTCATACGGGGATCGAGCGAAGCGTACGGATCTTGGAAAATCATCTGCATGTTTTTGCGGAATCCTTTTAAATCTCGATTTTTTAATTTAGCGATGTTTTGGCCATTAAAGATTACTTCGCCGCTAGTCGGGTTGTATAGCCGGATGATGCTCCGCCCGGTAGTTGTCTTTCCGGAACCAGATTCACCGACGAGCCCCAGCGTTTCACCTTCATAAATATCAAATGAGATGTCATCAACAGCACGCACTTCTGATTTTTTTCCGGCATTAAAGTATTGTTTCAGGTTGCGGACTTGGATGACTGCTTTGCGCTGTTGTTTTGAGTTAGGCATGGTCTTCACCTCGCAATGCCGTGTATTTAGCAAATCGTTTTTGAATGGATGCTGGTGGGGTTACCTTAGGAGCCCGCGGAGCCAACAGCCATGTAGCTGCATAGTGACTATCAGTAACTTTAAAGAAAGGAGGTTCTTCTTCACTATCAATTTTTAATGCATATGGGTTGCGGGGAGCAAAGGCATCACCTTTGGGGGGATTAATTAAATTAGCTGGTGAGCCTGGAATTGCTTTGAGACGTTGCCCTTGAATATCAAGAGTGGGCATCGAATCTAACAGCCCCCAGGTGTACGGGTGTTGGGGGTTATAGTAGATTTCGTCCGTCGTCCCATATTCGATAATTTTCCCAGCATACATCACGGCCACTCGATCAGCAATCCCTGCAACCACTCCGAGATCATGGGTAATAAAGATAATTGCCGTTCCAATCCGTTGCTGTAAATCCTTTAGTAAACTGATGATTTGTGCCTGTACCGTAACATCCAGAGCAGTTGTTGGTTCATCAGCAATTAAAATTTCTGGATTGTCGATGATTGCCATCGCAATCACGATTCGTTGACGTTGTCCACCAGAAAACTGATGGGGATAGTTTTTCATCCGAGCTTTTGCGTTCGGAATACCGACCAACTCTAAGACTTCTTGAGCTCGTTGATACGCTGCTTCTTTGGTGGCATCGTGGTGCACCAAGAGGGGTTCTGCGACCTGCTTGCCAATCGTCATCGTGGGATCTAGAGAAGTCATCGGATCTTGAAAGATCATAGAAATCTTTTTGCCACGTAATTTATTCATTTCTTTGGGAGATTTCTGCAAGAGGTTTTCGCCGTGGAAATTAACTTTACCACCCATAACCTTAGCATTTTTAGCATAGAGTTGGATGATGCTACGAACCGTTACTGATTTTCCAGAACCGGATTCACCCACAAGAGCAAGGGTTTCGCCCTTGTTCAACGAGAAGCTGACGTTACGAATGGCGTGGACAGTTCCATTGAGAGTTGTAAAATCGACTACTAAATTTTGAACGTCTAAAATTTTTTCTGGCATCGTCACAGTCCTTTCTAATCAGATTCTGGGTCAAAAGCATCTCGCAGCCCGTCGCCCAGTAAGTTGGTAGTAATCATGATCAAACTTAAGATAATCGCCGGAATCCACATTTGATAAGGGAGGAAGTGAAAGGCTTTTTGCCCATCGCTCATCAAGGTTCCAAGCGAAGCATTTGGAGCGGGGATTCCGATTCCAATGAAACTCAAGAAAGCTTCGAAGAAGATCGCAGTAGGAATTGAGAACATGGTTTGAATGATGATGGTTGAACTTAGGTTAGGCACGAGATGACGCAGCGAGATTTTCCACTTTGATTCACCCAAGGTTTGCGAAGCTAATACGAACTCGTTAGTTTTTAATTGAAACACCTGGGCTCGAATTAAACGTGCCATTGTAACCCACCCTGTAAAGGCAATCGCAATGATAATTGAGGTCAATCCTGGTTTTAAGACGATCAATAACAAGATTACGACGATCAAATCTGGTACGGATGAGATAATTTCAATGATTCGTTGCATAAAAGTATCTACTCGCTCACTGCTGAGCCCAGAGACGATCCCATAGGGAACTCCGATTACTAAATCTAGTAAAGTTGCAACTAACGCAACAATGATTGATAGTCGGGTTCCATAAAGAATTCGGGCAAAAAGATCCCGTCCGAGGTAGTCGGTTCCAAACAGGTAATAAGTTCCATTAGGGACGTGAGCAGCTTGATAGGCATTGACGGTTTTTCCACCGATATCCTGCATGCCATTAAGCCCTGGTAAATTTAAATTGCCAAATTTGGGGGGTAAATTAGCGT
Source organism: Fructilactobacillus florum DSM 22689 = JCM 16035 (assembly GCF_001436645.1). Lineage (GTDB taxonomy): Bacteria > Bacillota > Bacilli > Lactobacillales > Lactobacillaceae > Fructilactobacillus > Fructilactobacillus florum. Next base: position 25,361 of record NZ_AYZI01000009.1, read on the forward strand.
AAACCACATTTTGGGCGTTGGGATCGGTTGGTAATAAGAATGGACCAATAAAGGCCACTAGAATAATCAATAATAGAATAATAAAAGACGTCATGGCAATTTTGTTATGCATAAATCGGCGTCGCACGTCTTGAAAATAAGTGCGGGTTTCCGAATTAATCCCCTCGTTTGAGAAGTTGGCGGGGTCGTGATTAGCCAAGACAAACCCATTTGCTGGCGAAGTTTGATTCTGACTCATTATGCCTTACCTCCTTTTCCCAGGCGAATCCGGGGATCAATAACTCCATACATAATATCTGTAATTAAGATGACAACCACCATTAAGAATGAATAGAAGAGGGTTAGCCCCATGATGGTGGGGTAGTCATTGGTTAGAATTGACTGAACAAACTGATTTCCGATCCCAGGGATGGAGAAGATGGATTCCACTACCATTGAACCGGTCATAATCTGAACGGCCATGGGTCCGATTACCGTAATGATTGGAATTAGGGAGTTCCGAATGGCATGTTTTAAGATGACTTCTGAACTATCGTCTCCCTTGGCACGAGCCAACTCGATGTAATCACTACTCAAGACATCGACCATTTCTGTCCGCATGTAGCGAGCAATACTAGCTAGAGGCAGAGCAGTCAGGGCAAGCGTTGGGAGGATTGACGAACTAAATCCATGCCAGAGGGCAACTGGAAGTAGCTGAATTTTGAAACCAAAGAACCACTGAAGAAGAATTGCCAACACAAAACTAGGAATTGATAGACCCAGAATTGAAACAATCGTGGTAAGGGCATCAATCCAGCTGTGTTTTTTGATAGCCGCAATGCTACCTAAAATAATTCCTAAAATAGTTCCGAGAATCATTGCCTGGAGTCCTAATTGGACGGAGGGGCCAACGTGGTTACCAATCAGCTGAGTTACGGGTTGGTTATTAAATTGAAAGGATGTTCCTAAATCACCATGCAACAGATTCCCCAAGTACATGAAATATTGCACCCACAGGGGCTTATTAAATCCGTATTTTTGGTTTAAAGTGGCGATTTGTTCTGGTGATAATTTTGCTTGGTTCGTATAGGGCGTCCCAGGCAAGGCCTTCATCATAAAAAAGGTGATGGAAGCAATGATTAATAACGTCAAAAAGAGATAAAAAATTCGCTTTAAAATATATCTGGTCATGTGACGGCTCCCCTCCGCTAGTTTTTAATCACACTTGCCATATCGTAAAGTCCGGTTGGCGTGATTTTGAAATTATGAACATTTGATTTTGTTAGTGAGGCAGAAGTGACCTGATACAAAGGAATCACACCCTGTTCTTTGGTGATGATATGTTGAGCTTGTAACATATCTTTCCATCGGAGTTCAGGATTATTGATATCAGTTGTTTCTGCGGCCTTTACATAGTGGTCATATTCTTTGTTACTCCATTGACCGTCATTTTGTGGATTGCCAGTGGTAAAGAGATCCATGAAGTTGGTTGGATCAGGGTAGTCAGCGTTCCAAGCGGCTACAATCAAATCGAAGTCATGGGTTGATTGACGTTGGATTCGAGTTTTAAAGGGAACACTGCTAATCGTTACTTTTAAGCCAGGCAGATTTTTTTCAAAACTGTTTTGTAAGTATTCGGCTTGTTTTTTGGCCGTGTCGGTATCATCGGTTGTCATGGTCAGATTTAATTCTTTTTGACCGGTTTCTTGTAAACCTTCTTGCCAAAGCTTAGTTGCTTTTTTCGGATTATAACTAGTATATTGCTGGTCGGCAAGGGCGCTTGGCTCTTTGACAAAATCAGTCCCCGTGGTTTTGTGATGAGTCATGTCGCGCGGAACAATGCTGTGAGATGCGGTTCCGGTTTTTCCAAGGACATTGTTTGAAAGCTCGTCTCGATTGATGGTGAGTGAAATTGCTTGTCGCAACTTGGCATTTTTAAAGTAAGGAAGCTTTTTTTGATTCATTTCGATGTAGAAAGTCGAACTGGTCAAATCAGTGCCGAAATCGTGGCGATTGGAAAGCTGTCGGGCAGAATCGCCGGAGATGTCCTGATAGCGATCCATTTGATTAGTATCGTAAAGATTGAGCCCGGTATTTGGATCCTTGATCGTGTAGTACTTGATGGCTTTAGGCTGAACATGGTGTGCGTTCCAGTAGGAATGATTTTTAACTTCTGTCCATTCGGTGTCGCCCACCTTCCAGTTAACTAGCTTGTAAGGTCCGTTAAAGGCCATTTCTTTACTACTGATTCCATAAGTATTGCCGGCTTTTTTAATCGAACGTTGGTTGATTGGAAGAAACTGACTCCCAGTCACAAGGGTGTTGAAGTAAGGAATCGGATGTTCCAGGGTAATCTGCAATTGGTGATCACCCAACGCTTTGATACCGAGAGTATCTGGTTTCTTTTTTCCGGCTACAATCGCATCGGCATTTTTAATGCCACTGTAGATGTAGGAATACTGTGAGCCAGTCTTAGGATCAACAATTCGTCGCCAAGCATAGACAAAGTCATGTGCTGTGACCGGATCGCCATTTGACCACTTAGCATGACGGAGATTAATGTTATAAACCGTCCCATTATTGGTAGGTTGGGCAATTGAAGTGGCCATTGCTGGTTTGAGTTGCTTGCCACGATAACGATATAACCCCTCCATGGTGTTATTAAGGTTCTGCGATCCAATTTGGTCGGTATTTAGCGATGAATCCATGGTACTGATGACGTCCTTGCTACTAACCGCCACCGTTTTATTTCTTGGGGTATTGCTACTACTTTGTTGGGAACAACCAGCTAAAGCAACAGCAACAACGCCAAGCATTGCAAATGAAAAGAATTTAGGGTGCTTGAGTCTTTTCATGGGACTACCTCCTGTCTAGTTAAAACTTACTAGTAGTAATTAAGTTTTAACTAATAATAAACCGTGTGAATTCGGTTGTAAATGAAATTCCTAAGATTAAATCTGTTTTCTACAATTGATTTCGGTATTTTGAGCCGCATGAGGGGTAATTTCTTAAAATTGTTTGGAAACGAGCTCTAATGAAAGCGTTCCCATGACCGGCATCATCACAATTATATGGAAACCGGTTTACGTGCGATTTTTACGGAAATAAACGAACTTTAAAACGTCGATGTTAGCTAATCATCACTTAAAAGCAAATAATTTTAAGAAATTTACAATTTTTTATTGCATTTTGGTAAAGGCACGCTTAAACTGAAAAACAATTAAATTTTGATTAAGAGCTGGGCGAAAGGAGCACGGGGATTTTGAAAAAAACACAAGCACCGTTGCTAGTAACAAAACATTTAAAGACCTCGTTTAAAATTAATGACCACTACTACCAAGCGCTTGATGATGTCAATTTAACGGTTAATCCTGATGAATTCTTAGCGATCGTAGGTGAATCCGGCTGTGGCAAAAGTACTTTTGCAAACACCATCATGGGATTGCTAGATGAACATGATAGCAAAGTCAGTGGATCAGCTGTCTTTGAAGGACAAGAACTCACCAAGCTCACGGAAACAGGTTATGACGAGATTCGAGGACTTAAGCTTAGTATGATTTTTCAAGACCCGTTATCGGCACTTAATCCGTTAAAACGAATTGCTAACCAGATTGATGAGGTGATGGCTTATCACACCGATTTGAGTAAGACGGAGCGATATCAACGAGTTTTGAAGTTATTGGCAGAAGTTGGAATTCATGATCCCAAACGCACGGCACGCCAGTTTCCGCATCAGTTATCTGGAGGAATGCGACAGCGAGTCATGATTGCAATGGCAGTGGCTTGTAAACCAGATTTGATCATTGCCGATGAGCCAACAACGGCGCTAGACGTGACGATTCAAGCACAAATCTTAGATTTATTGCGACGAGTTCAACAAGAAAACCATACCAGCATTATCTTAATTACCCATGACTTGGGCGTAGTTGCTGAGACGGCAGACCGGGTAGCCGTGATGTATGCTGGCCAAATTGTGGAGAGTGGTTCGGTGCAACAAATTTTCAAGGAACCCCAGCATCCTTATACGCGGTCACTGCTACGATCGATTCCTCAGATTGATAATGCAACTGATGATCTCTATGTCATTCAGGGGAATGTTCCATCTTTACAAAAGATGCCAGCGGCTGGCGATCGCTTTGCCCCTCGGATTCCCTGGATTCCGGCAAGTGCTCATGAAGACTTACCCGTTATGCACGATTTAGGGGACGGACATCAGGTGCGTTGTACCTGTTATCGTCAATTTTATTTTAAGGAGGATCAGCGCGCATGAGCTTACTAACGGTTAAGGATTTACAAGTATATTTTCCGGTGCGTGGCGGCTTTTTTAATCGAAAATTGGACGAAATTCAGGCAGTTCGCGATGTGAGTTTCTCAATCAATCAAGGTGAGACCTTTGGATTGGTGGGTGAATCTGGATCTGGAAAATCAACAACTGGTCGGGCCATTTTGGGATTAGAACCCCAAACGGGGGGCACGATTAGCTATCAAGGGCATGACGTTACTAAGGTTGCTAAACGACAACATCAAGACTTTCGGCGTGATGTTCAAATGATTTTTCAAGATTCATTTTCAAGTTTGAACCCGCAAAAGCGAATTGCTTCCATTATTAGTGAGCCTCTGCGTAATTTTGAAAATCTGAGTAAAAATGATTTAAAACTGCGGGTGCTACAGCTACTAGATATTGTTGGGCTATCACCGGATGCTCTATATAAATATCCGCACCAGTTTTCTGGAGGGCAGCAACAACGAATTGGAATTGCGCGAGCAGTAGCTACCCATCCGAAATTAATCATTGCGGACGAGCCAGTTTCTGCCTTGGATCTATCTGTACAAGCGCAGGTCTTGAATTTTATGAAAAAAATTCAAGCTGAATTTGGCATTTCTTATCTGTTTATATCACATGATTTGGGAGTTATTCGCCATATGTGTGATCGAATTGCCATCATGACTCGTGGTGAGATTGTTGAAATTGGAACGCGATCTGATATTTATCAACATCCAATCCACATCTATACGAAGCAGTTGTTGGAAGCAATTCCACAAACGGATGTTGACCATCGCGAACAACATCGCGAGGCGCGGTTGGCTATGAATCAAAAATACCATCAAGACAAGCACCAGTACTACGATCAACAAGGGCGGGCTTTTCCCCTCGTGCAAGTTTCTGAGACCCACTGGGTTTCGTTGCCACCTAACGAAGCGCTTCGCCATAAAATCTTACAGAGAGAGGAGCACTAGTCATGTGGAAAACAATTTTACGCCGCTTTTTAATCATGATTCCTGAGTTGATTATTTTGAGCATGCTAGTGTTTTTACTAGCGAAAGCAATGCCAGGGGATCCCTTTCTAGGGTCAATCAATCCCAAATCTAGTCCGCAACAAATCCATCATTTAATGCAAGCCAATGGTCTGTATGATCCGTGGTACCAGCAATATTGGAATTGGGTTGTCCATCTGTTTCATGGTGATTTAGGCATGAGCTACGAGTATAAAGAACCGGTCGTCGGACTGATTCAACAACGAGGATTAAATACTCTTTGGTTAGCGCTGTTTACCATGATTATGACTTACATGATTGCTTTACCCTTGGGGGTTTATGCCGGTAAGCACGAAGGAAAATGGCAGGATAACTTGGTTAGGGTTTATACCTACGTCACGATGGCAATTCCATTTTTCGTTGTCCTAGTGCTGGGCATTTGGATTTTTGGATATCTTTTTAATCTGTTTCCCACCGCTGGGTCGATTTCTCCTACTGCCACCGGCTTTGGGACCGTGATTTCTCGCCTAACTCATATCATTCTCCCCGGATTACTAGGAGCCTTGTTCGGGACAGTGAACATTGTGCAATATCTGCGTTCTGAGGTGATTGACGCTAAGCATTCGGCTTATGTGAAAACTGCTAAATCAAAGGGAATTCCAATGAAAGATATCTACCGGCATCATATCTTTCGGAATTCATTGTTACCAATTGCAGCTTTCTCAGGGTATTCAATTACTGGATTACTGGCCGGCTCGATTTTTACTGAAATGGTGTTCTCTTATCCCGGAATGGGTTTGCTGTTCTTGAATGCCGTCAATTATCGTGACTATACGGTAATCACTGCGTTGGTTTTGTTATACGGTTTCTTGAATCTTTTAGGTACATTGATTTCTGATGTGGTTTTGGCAGTCATTGATCCGCGGATTCGGGTTGAATAAGAAGGAGGTGAGCAAGTATGGCAAGTTCATTTGATTCACAGAGCCAAATTTCCGCGGCGGAGTTGGATAGATTGACTAAAGAAGCTGAACAAGAGGCAACTCCAAGCAGTGCCAAGATTATGTGGCACCAGTTTAAACGAGATCGTGCCGCATTGATTTCATTGATTGCAATTGTTGGATTTATTGTCTTCGTTGTAGTGGGCTCCTGGTTTGTAGACACTGGCAAAGCAATGAATGTTGACATCATGGCTTACAATTCTCCCCCTTTTTCTGATTATTTGTTAGGAGCGGATTCCAGTGGGCGTTCGATTGCGCAGCAACTGATCGTGGGATCACGAAATTCGATTTGCATTGCACTTGGACTGACAGCCATCTCTTCGACCTTTGGAGTGGTGTACGGATTAGTTTCAGGCTTCTTTGGTGGCTTGGTTGACCTCACGATGCAACGTTTGTATGACTTTATGATGATTATTCCGATGTTGATGACCATTATCGTAATTGTGACAATCATCCCGCAATACAACGCGATTACGCTAACGTTGATTTTGTCTTTGTTTTATTGGATGGGCACGTCGCGGCTGATTCGATCGAGAACTTTGGCAGAGTCACAAAAGGATTACGTGACGGCTTCAAAAACGGCTGGTAGTAGCAATTTAAAGATTATGTTCCGTGAGATTTTACCGAATATTTCTTCTTTAATTATTGTAGATACAACTCTCTCATTTGCTGAAAATATTGGAGTTGAAACTGGTCTATCTTTTTTAGGTTTTGGACTTCCCAATGGAACCCCCTCATTAGGAACGTTAATTGCCAATGCAACTGATCCAGAGAATATTACGCAGTATTGGTGGACATGGTTGTTTGCTGCTGTTGAGATTATCTTGCTGTGTTTAGCAATTAGTTATGTTGGGCAAGTGATTCGTCGGACATTGAATGCTAGTCAACAAATTGATTAGCGATTTGAAGGGAGTAGGAAAATGAACAAATATCGAAAATGGGCAGTCATGGTGGCAATGACTGTCGTACCGTTGACGTTGGCGGCATGTTCAAATGATCAAAATGCAACCGTCAACCCCAATAAATTGAAACCGAGTTATAGTGCACAGGGAAGCAGTGATAGTAAGGCAAATCAGGGCACTTTAAAGCTTGCAGAGGTGAATAATTCACCGTTTGCTGGGATTTCATCTCCGACTTTGTCAACTAACGCCGAAGATTCAGATGTGTTTTCTCCTGGTGGGGAACAGCCTGGTTCGGTTAATTCATTGTTTAAAACGGATAGTGATTATAAGATTATCGATGGTGGTATGGCTAACCAGCGAATTGACCGGAATCGCCAAACTGTGACAATTACGTTGCGAAAAAATGCTAAGTGGTCGAACGGAAGCCCGGTAACGGCCAAGGACATTGAATACCCCTACGAGATAATTGCTAACCCTAACACTAAGTCTCAGCAGTACAGTTCTGATTTTGAAAATATCAAGGGAATGGCCGATTACCATGCGGGAACCGCTAAAACGATTTCTGGGATTGAGATGCCCGAGGGAGAAAATGGTAAAAAAGTCGTGATTCACGTTGACCGAGTAACTCCTTCAATGCAGTATGCGGGGAACAGCTTTATCTGGGGGTCAGTAGAACCATATGCTTACATTAAGGATGTTCCTATTGATAAGTTGACTTCAGCACCACAGATTCGTAAGAAACCAATCTTTACGGGGCCTTACAAGCTTGACAGTATGGTTCAAGGAGAATCTACAAGCTGGTCACCAAACAAGTATTACTATGGTAAACAAGCAAAAATTAAACACATTAACATCCAAGTCGTTTCTAGTAACAATATTGCTGCCGCTTTGAAAGCCAAAAAGTATGATTTTACTTTGGGTGGTTTGGGAGCTAACAACTATCCAGATGTGGCCAAATTGAAGGACTATAAAATTACTGGTAACCCAGGAAACAGTTACAACTACTTTGGATTTAATCTAGGCCACATGGATCCAAAAACGAATCAACAAGTGACCGATCCTAACATGAAAATGAGTAACAAAAAACTCCGCCAAGCTATGATGTATGCCATCGATGTGAATACTCCTGCTAAAAAGTTTGGTCATGGATTGACTGCGCGGGGTAACACGTTGATTCCGCCAATTTTCAAGGATGTTCATGATAAAAATATTAAGGGTTATAGTTTTGATCAAAAGAAGGCTGAAAAACTACTAGACGAAGCCGGTTATAAAAAGAAGGGTAAGTGGCGAACCCAGCCAAACGGCAAGCCATTGGAAATTAACTTTGGGGTTATGCAGTCCTCAAAAACAGTTGAAGCAACAATGGATTCCTATGTTCAAAATTGGCGTAAAATTGGCTTGAATGTGAAGTACGCCGGAGGCAAGCCAATGGAAATGAATAGTTTCTACGAAGCTTTGCAGGCACCAAAACAGGATGAGATGGATATTTACGCTGCAAGTTGGTCAGTTGGTTCAGAACCAACTCCAACGCAACTTTACGGAGCTGATGCGGCCTATAATATGGGTCACTTCAGTACTCCAGAAAACACGAAACTCTTGAATAGTCTAAACAATGAGCAGTCGTGGAATAAGAATTACCGAAAACAACAGTACAGTAAGTGGCAACGATACATGAATGATCAGGCAGCCTACGTGCCAGAAACATACAGAACTGACTGGGTACCCGTTAACAGTAAACTGAAGAATTACAATTCCGATGCTGCTAACAATCAATTCTGGAGTAACCTAGAATTTACAAAGTAGTGTAATTAAAAGGATTGCTATTTTTATAGCAATCCTTTTTTGTGCATTATAGGTAAAAATTTTCATAGTATTTAATATTTTTTAAAAGAAACCAAAAAAGGTCTGCTAATAATTGCAATTGGATTTTTTATTACTTATAATTAGCAGATAGCTAAATTAAGTCCGAATGAAATCATTATATTATGGAGGTGATGATTTAAAATGAGCCGATTTAAACAACAACGAGCCAAACAATTATATGAAAACAATAAAAAAGTTCGTTACAGAATGTATAAATCCCGCAAAAGATGGCTGATCGCTGGAACTTCGAGTTTGAGCGGAGTGGTAGCGGGCTTATTTGTTAGTTCTGGGGCAGTCATGGCAGATACGACGCAAACTGTTACTGCGAAGAGTAAGGATTTATTGGTAAATCAGCGACAGACTACGTTGCCATCTGGAAGTGCTAGTAATGATGAATCGAGTAATGCTACGACGAACCAAACAGATTCAAATAGTACGAGCCAGGCCGAATCAACGACTGAGAGTCAGCTGAATTTAAACAATAGTCGAAGTGTTAGTAATCAGGTTAATGCTAGCCAGCAGTCGCATAGTGAAACGACGTCAACGATTAGTATGACGAGTTACAGCCAGTCGCAGTCTGAACAGCAGGAGCAGTCGACTTCTGGCTCCAGCACTAGTACCTCGACCAGTCAATCTTATTCGAATAGTACAGCTGAAGTTAGTCAATCTAATAGTCAAGCTGAGCAGTCCATGAGTCAAGTTACTGACGACGGTCAAGACAAACGGGAAGCTAGCGAAACGGCTACGGATCACGATGAAACCAGTGCCTCGAATAGTTTGCTTGATAGTAATGATGATCGATCTGACGTAACCAGTGATTCAGAGAGTTTCTCGACAAGTTCTAGTCAAAGTGCTTCACAAGTTGATGATGACAATAATAGTACGATAAAGCAACAAGAAGCCAACCAATTTTCCACCATGACGTTGATGCAATCTCAAGATCAGCAACGACCGGATGCGATTGTTGGTGATAATTCATCATTTGATGATTTCATGCGAAAAATTAACGATGCCTTAATGAAACAAAATACTAGTTTGGCTGATTTTGGCATGGCCATGAATATCTCAGACGCTTTGCGAGATGGGAACTATTATTACGATGAGCTCACTGGAACGGTCCATATTAAGACAGATCAAGGATGGCTTAACTTCTTGGGTGAGCTGAAAGTTAATTTGTATATCTGGGACCCTAATGAAGATGGTTGGCAACAAATTGGCGCACAGCGGGCCACTCCTGATAATGGGCAGCTTAGCTTTAAATTCGATCCACGAGCATTTGGATTTCAACCTGGCGATACCATGTACTTTAATGTAGGAATTGACACAACTGGGCTAGCCCAGTTTATTTCTGATAAATTCCTGCGGATTTTGAATGTGGGAAAAAATAGTCAGGTTGGGCGCATGATTACTGATGCCAATGAAGACTATCAAAATAACGTTGGTGGTAAGGCAACTGCCAGCTTCTCTAACGTTCGCTCTCAGTTTCTTCAAAACAGGGATGTTATTGATAGTTCGCTGTCAATGTCTGCTTCAGCAAGTTTGGGCACATCATTGGTTACTTCACTTTCTACAAGTATGTCAGCCAGCTATGGTTCTCAGGTAGTTACTCCGAGCCAATCAGCAGAGTTTTCTTCGCTCAGTACTTCGATTTCTGATAGTTTAATTGGATCTGCGAATTCGTCATTATCACAGAGTGAATCATTCAGTCGGGAGGCGGATTCACAGCAAGATGACTCTATCTCTGCAAGCATTAGTAATAGTGAGTCACGAGAACAGTCCATCAATGATGAGCAGGCCTCATATTCTGATTCGATTGAAGCAGACCGTCATTTTCTGCTTAATTCAACTAACCGTAACAGTGTAATAGCATCTCAAAGTTTTTCATTACAAAAAAGTCAGAGTTTTCGTAATTCATATGAATTTAGCACTTCAAAATCAACTAAAGATTATCACGATTCCTGGGGTATATTTGGAGTTAACCGCAGTAAATCAAGAGAAATCCAAGCTTCAAATGTGGCTTCTTCGAGTAAATCTGCATCAGAGGCGCCTTTTTCGCTGTCGGTCTCTAATCAATATTCACAATCGGTCTTTAACCGTGTTTCGACTTCATTAAGTACTATTTATAAAAGTATTGAGGATTCAGCGGATTCAGCTTGGTCGTTTCACTCAGGATCCATTCGTGATTCTGTTGATACGAGTCAATCTATAGTTGCTTCACATCAAACTTCGGTCCAGAATTCTGCTAGTATTTCGGCTTCAATTTTAGCTGAGGAGCAGCAACAGCTTTCATTGAGCAACTCAACTTCTTACAACGAAAGCATTATTAGTAGTTTACAAAAATATTACGATTCTCTTTCAGGCAGCGCATCTGTTTCAAATAGTACGTCGCAGTCTACATCAATGTCCGATTTAAATTCACAATCTGAGTCGAAATCACTAGTTGATTCAACCTCAACTAGTATTTCGGAATCGTCAAGCAGTTCTGTCTCTGGTTCTAACAGTACATCAACTTCCGCTTCAGATTCCCAGTCCAAATCACAGTCAGTTGTAAATTCAGAGTCTACTTCAAGCTCACAATTCGTATCGCAATCAATTGTTGATTCTGAATCAACATCAGATTCTAAGAGCAGTTCGGTTTCGCTAAGTGAATCAGCTGCATCGACAAGTACGTCGCAGTCGGTAAGCGGCTCGATTTCAGTTTCTGATAGTACGTCAACGAGTACTTCTCAATCGGTAAGTGGATCAATTTCAGTTTCTGATAGCATGTCAACTTCTGACTCAAGCTCACAATCTGAATCACAATCAATTGTAGAATCAGAGTCAACTTCCGATTCTAGGAGTATTTCGGTTTCGTTAAGTGAGTCGATTGAATCGACAAGTACGTCGCAATCGATTGCAGCTTCTGAATCTACTTCAGACTCTAAGAGTATTTCGGTCTCGCTAAGTGAGTCGACTTCATCGACGAGTACATCTCAGTCCGTAAGTGGCTCAACATCAGTTTCTGACAGTACGTCAACATCGGATTTAAGTTCACAGTCTGAGTCACAGTCAACTGCAGATTCCGAATCTACATCAACATCTGACTCAATTTTGCAGTCCAAGTCACAATCAATTGCATCTTCAGCGTCTACTTCAGATTCTAAGAGCAGTTCAGTTTCGCTAAGTGAGTCATTTGCATCGACAAGTACGTCGCAGTCCGCAAGTGGGTCAACTTCAAGTTCTGAAAGTGCGTCAACTTCTGATTCAAGCTCACAGTCTGACTCTCAATCGGTAAGTGGATCAATTTCAGTTTCTGATAGCATGTCAACATCTGACTCAAGCTCTCAATCTGAATCACAATCAATTGAAGTTTCTGAGTCTGTTTCAGATTCTAAGAGTAGTTCGGTTTCACTAAGTGAGTCGACTGCATCAACAAGCACATCGCAGTCGGTAAGTGGTTCAACTTCAATTTCTGGAAGTACTTCAACATCGGACTCGCAATCGATTGCAGCTTCAGAGTCTGCTTCAAATTCTCGGAGTAGTTCGGTTTCACTAAGTGAGTCTGCATCGACGAGTACTTCTCAGTCCGTAAGTGGNCGAGTCGAGTGCAAATTCCGAATCTACTTCAAATTCTAAGAGTAGTTCGATTTCACTAAGTGAGTCAGCTGTATCAACAAGTACGTCTCAGTCAGTAAGTGGATCAACTTCAAGCTCTGACAGTACCTCGACATCTGATTCAACCTCACAGTCCGAGTCACACTCGACTGTAGATTCTGAATCAACATCAGACTCTAGGAGTATTTCGGTCTCGTTAAGTGAGTCGAGTGCAAATTCTGAATCTACTTCAGATTCTAAGAGTATTTCAGTTTCACTAAGTGAATCGCTGGCATCAACAAGCACGTCGCAGTCCGTAAGCGACTCAACTTCAATCTCTGACAGTACGTCGACATCTGAAGCAAGTTCACAGTCCGACTCGCAATCAATTGAAGCTTCTGAGTCTGTTTCAGATTCTAAGAGTAGTTCTGTCTCACTAAGTGGCTCGACGTCCACATCGGATTCAAGCTCGCAGTCTAAGTCTCACTCGACTGCTGATTCTGAATCTACTTCAGACTCTAAGAGTATTTCGGTTTCGCTAAGTGAGTCAGCTGCATCAACGAGCACGTCGCAGTCAGTGAGTGGCTCTGTATCGATTTCTGGCAGTACTTCAACTAGCACTTCGCAATCGTTAAGTGGATCAGTGTCAGTTTCTGACAGTACGTCAACTTCTAATTCAAGCTCACAATCTGAATCGCAATCAATTGCAGCTTCAGAGTCTGCTTCAAATTCTCGGAGTATTTCTGTGTCAATAAGTGAGTCGATTGAATCGACAATTACGTCGCAATCTGTAAGTGGGTCTGCATCGACTTCTGGAAGCACATCAGCGTCTGACTCAAATTCACGGTCCGAATCGCATTCTATTTCAGAGTTTGAATCTATTTCAGGTTCTCGGAGTAATTCAGTTTCAGTAAGTGGTTCTACTGCAGACTCTGAAAGTAATTCGGTTTCGCTAAGTGAGTCGACTGGATCGACAAGTACTTCACAATCAGTAAGTGCCTCGGCATCTGGTTCAAATTCTGATAGTGCTTCAAGTTCCCAATCAACCGGAAATTCTGAACTTGCTTCGATTTCTAAGAGCAACTCGAGTTCGCTCAGTGAACTAGCGTCATCAATGAGCAAGTCATATTCAACCAGCTGGTCGATCTCGATCTGGAACAGTCGCTCGACATCAATTTCTCGGAGTAGTTCAGTCTCGTTAAGTGAAACAACAAGTTCAGCAAGTAATTCTCGATCACTAAGTGGATCGAAACCTGCTAGTTCAGAATCAATAGTTGTTTCTAATAGTATTTCGGTATCATCATCAATTCTGCAGTCAGACCATACGTTCCATTCTCAGAGCAGTTCAGCTCCAGCAACCAGTTCATCTGACAGAACTTCGACAGTTGTAGCTCGTTCTGTACAAGCAAACGCTGTGAAGACCTCAGGAACTGCGCAGGTTACTGAGACTGCTGCTAAGCCGAGTGCCACGAATGGAGCCGTTACAGCTAATCGAGGTGTGGTTGCTAATGAACAACCGGCATCAAATAATGTCTCACCAGCATCAGTAAATCCAACTGCTCAGAATGAAACTACTAAGCAGCGAAAGAATAGCCAGCATAATCAAAAAGCAGTGCAACAAAGAAATGATCAATCAAGAACCTTAACCCGAGCTGCTGGGGTTATTGGTGGAGGAATATTAATTGCTGCTTCAGCAGCCATATCCTACGCTATTCGGCATCTTAAAAAGTAAATTTAAGCATAAAAAAACGTGCCATCGTATTTATACTGGATAAATACGGTGGTACGTTTTTGTACTATTATGTAAATAAAAACCCTACCATCGTTGGATGATAGGGTTTTTGGTTTACAAGTAAAAACCTATTTCTTTTGAGGAGCATCTTCTAATTCTTCAATATCGCTATCGATTTCCTCAGCAATAATGGACTCGTCACCCTCAGTGATATCAATTGCTTGATGTTTAAGCCGTGGGAAGATTGTCTTATCAGCAATCCCAGTAATTTGTCCCTGGAAAAGAAAGGCGAACAGCGTTCCAATTCCATAGTACGTAAACTGGCGAGTGATGATGAATGCAACAACTCCCATGATGGTAGGTGGAATGTAAGAAGCCCACATCGCTTTCCAAGCAGAACCATTGAAGTATTTAAAGCGTAAAATTTGCATCAGGTCATCGGCAGGATGCAAAACCAGGTTAGCGCGCTGATAAATCGAAATGGCCGTTGCAATCAGAGCCACTCCGAGAAAATTAATCAGGATGTAAAGAACAATTAACCACCAATTAGTTGCCATTGGGATGTTAATGATGGGCTTCATAGTTAATCCAAATAAATCGCCACCAACAAACAGGTTATTGAAAAATTGGATTAAGAAAGAGAAAGGTACCATAAAAATAATATTTCCGATGGCACGTCCCCAGTCCCAGTGCCCGACTAAAATGGCGTTTAAAATCGTAATTACAACTCCGAGAATCAAAAACGCCCAAAATAGATTCCAACCAAAGGCAATCCCTAAATTCGTCTCACAGGCGGTCCAGAAAGCCGATCCCAAAAAGGAAGGAACAATTTTTGTACTAGTAACTAACGTCAGAACGTTACCTAACGCATTAATTAATAATGAGATTATGAAATACATGATTGAGACCCGCATCGAGATCGTCCGTGGGGTCTTTTTAGGTTTTTGGTTTGCCAAGCTAGTTCTCCTAATCGACGATTACTTTAAGTTCGGGTTGACGGCAACCACACATTTACCAACCTTTGGAGTCGAGTGATCTAAGACCCCTTGAACTTCATCAAGCCGAAGTAAGTTTGCCTGGAATGGTTCGATCTTAACAGCACCAGATTTAAGGAGGGCAATCGAGTCTTCAAAAGCATTAGGGTTAATCATGGAACCCTTGATAGTAAGTTGTTTCTTGAAGACTTCATAGGTGTTCATTTCGAAGGTTTGTCCGGGAGCACCCACTCCAAACATCATGACCTGGGCACCAGGATTAGCTGCTTGTACAGCTTGTTCTTGGGTTTCAGGTTTACCAACACATTCAAAGACAACGTCGTATGATTTTTCAATTTTTTCTTTAGTGGTGTTAATTACTTGGTTCAAGTGAAGCTGTTCTTTTTCTTGGGCAAGTAGGTCATCATGGCGACCGGTCATTGTAATGTTTTGAATTCCATAAGCACGAAGAATCTGGGCGAAGAGCTTAGCCATGTAGCCATCACCGATAATTAAGGCAGTTTGATAAGGGGTAATTTCATCCATAATTTTCATCGTGTGAACGGCACATGAAATTGGTTCTAATGAACAAGCTTCTCGAAGAGAAACTTCGTCAGGGAGTTTGTAAACTACTCGTTCAGGAGCACTGAAGTATTGTTCTAGGCCACCATTACGGGTAACACCAACTGCTGAAAGGTTTTCACATAATTCAGGGCGACCAGTTCGACAGTAGTGACACTTACCACAGTAGATGTTTGGATCAACGGCAACTCGATCGCCAACTTTAAGGTATTGAACATCGGCACCCACTGATTTAACAACTCCAGAGTTTTCATGGCCTAAGATAATTGGAGGAACTGCATCGGCAGAACCGGGAAGACCATTAAAGAGTGCGTTATCAGTTCCACAAATGCCAGCGTATGCAGTTTCGATGACAACCTCATCTGCTTTTACTGCTGGTAAATCAACCTCTTTAATCTCCATGTTCTTTACTTCAGTCATTACTAAAGCTTGCTGTTTTTCGGCCATAATAATCTCTCCTTTAATTACCTCTAAATAAAAAGTTATAAATTGAGCATGATCAGATCGAGTTCTAAAAACAAAATAACCGCTATCTAGATCAAACCGTTATATACAATTAAAAATATAAACCGTTTACATTATTATTGCAAGGGGTTTTTATGGGTTTTGAAAGTTAAGTAATTTTTGCTGAAAATTGATTTTAAACCGGGATTAAATTTGTGATTGTGAACACTTAAAGGGACAATTTTGTAATAAAAAAGTTCACAAACAAGGGTAAAGCCAACTTTTTGTAAGCGCTTACAGAAATGGGCTGAGTATGCTATAATGGAAAGTAATAACAGGAGGATTTCATGATGCCAAAAAAAATTGTAGTGGTTGGATCAACCAACGTTGATAAAGTTTTAAACGTCGAAAAATATGCACTTCCAGGTGAAACGTTAGCAATTGATAGTTATCAGCAGTCACATGGTGGCGGTAAGGGGGCCAATCAAGCGATTGCCGCAGTGCGTTCTGGAGCGGACACCACTTTTATTACTAAGCTTGGTCGTGATGAAGATGCTGAAATGATGTTGAAGGGATTTCAGCAAGATCACATGAATGTTGATCATGTGATTATGACCGACCAGTCTCAGACGGGGAAAGCCTACATTACCGTGGATCAATCGGGACAAAATTCCATCTATGTTTATGGAGGTGCCAATATGGCACTGAGCCCGGATGATGTAATTGCACATCGTGAAGCACTGGCAAAGGCTGATCGAGTCATCGCCCAGTTGGAGATCCCGATTCCGGCCATTATCGCAGCTTTTAAAATTGCTAAGGAAAATGGCGTTCAAACGATTTTGAATCCGGCTCCTGCAAAAGAAATTCCAGAAGAATTGCTACATTTAACTGATATCATTACCCCCAATGAAACGGAAGCACAGACGTTGACGGGGTTGGAAGTCAAAGATGAAGTTTCCATGTTAGATAATGCACTTAAGTTTTTTGCACAAGGAATTAAGATGGTGATCATCACGGTTGGCGATAAGGGTTCATTCTATGCCACACCTGAGTCACACGCCTTTATTCCAGCGTTTAAAGTTAAGGCAGTCGATACTACAGCAGCAGGTGATACATTTATCGGAGCGCTGGCCTCGCAACTGGAACTAGATAACTCCAATATTCGTGAGGCGATGCTATATGCCAACCATGCTTCTTCCTTAACCGTTCAAGTTGCTGGAGCGCAAAATTCAATTCCAGATCAAGCAGCAATTAACGCGGAAATTCAAAAAATTGATACAGATCAGGATGAAGTTGAGGCCGAAAAAGCAGCGGCTGCCCGGTATGCAGCTGCTAGAATTCCCGACCACATTGTTTTGGGATTGGGTTCTGGCACCACGTCGGCTTACTTTGTAAAGGCAATTCATGAACGAATTGAAAAAGAACATTTGGATATTGAATGTGTTGCCACTTCCCTTGGAACACAACAGTTGGCGGAACGGCTTAAAATGAAAATGTTAGATGTAAATACGATTGACGCCGTTGACATTACGGTAGACGGTGCTGATGTAGTGGATGAGAACCTTGACGGAATTAAAGGTGGTGGAGCCGCGCTACTCTTTGAAAAATTAGTTGCCAGCATGTCTAAGAAAAATATTTGGATTGTTGATCAAAGCAAACCTAAGCAGACTCTGGTCGGCCAGCAGCTACCGGTAGAAGTGATTCCTTTTGGTGGCATGGGAGTCTTTCGTTATCTCCGCGACCATGGTTATGAACCCGCTTTTCGTTTTGAAAAGAACGGTGATATTTTAACGACGGATTCTGGCAATTATTTGATTGACATTACGATTCCAGCTCAAGCTGATTTAGCAAAACTGGCAACTGATTTAAAACATCAAACCGGAGTGGTTGAACATGGATTATTCTTGGGGATTTGTGATGAATTAATCATTGGTGGTCAGCATGTTCGGGTCATTGATCGGTCTAAAAATTAGATTAGAAAGGTCGTGATAGTGATGAAACCAGTCATTGCGATTCCAAAGTCGTTGCCAGCTACGGCACGACAATTATTAGTAGATCATGCTACGTTAGTAGAGCTAACTGAAAGCACGGCTACAGCTTTGACGGAGCAGGCTCCACAAGCTGTGGCAGCAATTTGGGGCTTGAACCCCTTAACGACAGCTGACTTAGAATCTTTGCCAAAGCTACGACTAATCGCTCGAATGGGAGTTGGCTATGACAATCTCGATGTCGAAGCATTACGTCAACGTGGAGTTGCTGTGACCATCACACCACACGCCAATGCCAATACGGTGGCAGAGGCCACGGTAGCAGAGATCTTTGATTTAATGCGACATCTAACTCGGAACTCGATGCTAATGCGTCAGGGAGACTGGTTACAGGCAATTCCAGGGTCTGATTTGGCAGGGAAAACTGCTGGGATTTTAGGTTATGGTCGGATTGGTAAACTAGTTGCGCAAAAATTAGCAGCGTTGGGGATGAAGATTCTAATTTCAACACCCCATCCAGCTACGAGCACGGTTGGTAAATTTGTGGATCGAGAACAGCTTTTTCGAACAGCTGATGTGGTTACCCTTCATTTGCCAGCCAATCCAACCACCATTGGTTCGATTGGGTCGCAAGAATTGAGCTGGATGAAAGCTAGCTCAGTCTTAGTTAATTTGGCGCGGGGACCAATTGTGAACCAATCAGCTTTGCTGACGGCCTTGCAACAGCAGAAAATTGCGGGTGCTGCACTTGATGTATTTACTGAGCAACCGCTACCACTGACCAGTCCGCTATATCAATTACCCAATGTTTTGCTGACACCGCATCTTGGTGGTAGTACAACAGAAGCAATTGAACGGATGAGTGGTGATGCTGCCAGTGAAATTTTACGATTGTTGCAACAACAACCCCTTCGATGGTCATTATAAAAATAAATATCCTTCAGCTATTGTTAGCAACACAGCTGAAGGATATTTTTATAATATTATTGTGATTATAAATAGCTGTTAGCCGTATAAATGGAATTCCTCCAATAAACAGCTAGCTTAAGAAACGTAAAACCACTCGTATAGAAGAAAGGATTGCGGATATGATTCGATGCAGTTGGGTTCCTACCGAGGATCAAATGATGCAACCGTACCATGATGAGGAGTGGGGTACTCCCTGTCATGATCGTTGCCGCTTATTTGAAATTCTGTCACTAGAAATAATGCAAGCAGGTTTGAGTTGGAGCACCGTTTTGGCGAAAAGACCAGCGTTTCGGGAAGCATTTCATGATTTTGAGGTCACTAAGGTTGCACAAATGCAGGAGCAGTTGCCACGCCTGATGACTAATGCCGCTCTCATTAGAAACCAGCGCAAGCTCCAGGCAGTTATCACGAATGCTAAGATTATTGCTGCTGGGGAGCAACAAGGACAAAATTTTGCTGAAGTCGTCTGGTCAGTGGTTGGACAGCACCCGCTGAATCATCATTGTCAGACGGCTAATGATGTTCCTAAAACAATTCCAAAGGCGGTCGAGTTCAGTCAAAAATTAAAACAAGCCGGCTTTCAGTTTGTAGGACCGGTGACGATTTATTCATTTTTTCAGGCAGCTGGGCTGGTTAATGATCATGAAAGCAGTTGTTTTCGCTATCAGCAACTGCAAACTGCACGGTGAACTAGTTCCATCCCAGTTGGGGAACGGGCCCAGTTAGCCGTCCTGCTTCTAATTCTTGAAATGCTTGAGCGATGATTTGAAGGGCACGGTCGAGCTCCGCTTCCGTGATAACTAATGGTGGTTGAAATCGTAAGACATTTCCGCGGACGGTGATCATCAGCGCCCCTAGCTCAAAAATTCTTTGAATTAACCGAGTAGCCGTGTTGCTATCTGGATGGTCGGTGTGGGGTTTGCAGATTTCTAGACCACCATTTAGACCGTAAAGACGGACGTCATGGATGACTGGATACTTTGTTTGAAGCTGGTTGAAAAAGTCGGCTGCTCGTGCTCCGAGTCGTGCGCTACGTTCAACTAGCTGCTCGTCAGCGATCACGTCCAGCACGGCGCTAGCTGCTGCGGTGGTAACCGGATTTCCGGCAGTGGTGTAGACATTTCCTGGTGCTGCTAGGGCATCCATGACTTTAGCTCGTCCGAGCACGGCACTAAGGGGTAGTCCGGCTGCTAGTGATTTACCAATAGCGACTAGATCAGGATGGACATGAGGAAAATGTTCGATGCTCCACATTTTGCCACTCCGTCCGAGTCCTTGATTGACCTCGTCAACGGCAAATAAGATCCCGTGATCTTGGGCAAACTGGTAGATCAAATTCATAAAATGCTCTGGAACCTTGAGAAAACCACCATCACCTTGGATGGGTTCGATTTCGATAACGGCGGTTTCTTCGGGAGGCAGGTAGGTTGTGAATGGTCGGAGAAATTCTTGAAACATGCGCTCGGAAAATTCTGTGTCAGTTTCATGTGCTAATCGTTCCCAAGGACTGGGGAAGGGCATTTTAATAACGTTTGGGAGTAATGGACCAATTTTGCGGCTCATATTAAGACTTATAGCCGAAGTACTAATCGAACCGTAGGTTGATCCGTGATAAGCACCCGTGAAGCTGACCACGTAAGAACGACCTGTCGCTGCTCTAGCAAATTTAATGATGGCATCATTGGCATCTGATCCAGAATTACCAAAAGCTACTTTGACTGGTCCGTCGATGGGAGCTAATGCGGCCAATCTTTCCGTCAGTGCAACCTCTGGCTTGGTAGCAAAATAGGCGGGTGTATATTGGATTAATTGGTCTGCTTGGCGTTTTATCGCTTCAACCACGTGCGGATGACAGTGACCGACGTTAGTTGCCGAGGCACTCGACAATAGGTCTAGGTACTCATGACCCTCTACGTCAGTCAAGCTGGCACCTTGCCCACTTGCTAAGACAATATCAAAATATTTAATTCGATCAGCAGGAGCATAGTTTTGTTGTTCGCGATTTAGCAATGACTGATTGGTGCCCATAAAAACCGCCTCCCGGTAATTAGATTTCCTACAATAATTTTTGTAAAGTTTATTTGTTTCTAAGGTACATGTCAAGGCTACTTGAGATATTTTTTAGATGTCGCAAATTGCAACATGAAAGCTAGGCAGGTGACCAGAAACTTACTATACTAAAATCAATTTTGAAATCTTGGTCGGGGAGGACAGATTGATGGCAAGTAGTATGACGTTTATCTTCATTTGTGCAGTGCTAGTCTTTTTTATGACACCAGGACTAGCATTTTTTTATGGGGGAATGGTGCCACAAAAGCAGATTAATAATACTCTAATGTCGGTTTTTATCATGTGTAGCATTCCAGTACTTTTGTGGGTGATTGGGGGCTACTCACTTTCTTTTTCCGGGAATCATTGGAATCTAATCGGAGATTTTCATAATCTCATGCTGAATCATTTGAATTTAGCTGCGCCTTCTGTAGCCGCCGGAGGTAAAATTTCAAATGCGGCGTTTTTGTTATTTCAGATGATGTTTGCGATTATCACACCAGCATTATTTGTAGGAGCGATTGTCGGTCGCATGAATTTTAAATTTTTGATTTCATTTGTGATACTCTGGTCCATTTTTGTATATTATCCCCTGGTTCATCTGGTATGGGGTGGAGGCTTTTTACAGAGTTTTGGAGCATTAGATTTTGCCGGGGGACTGGTTGTTCATATCGATGCGGGAGTGACTGCCCTCATTTTGGCCTATTTTTTGGGACCTCGGCTTGTACAGAAAAAGGGAAGTCCTAAAAATTTGAGTTGGGTTTTACTAGGAACGGCGATGCTGTGGGTTGGTTGGTATGGATTTAATGCGGGCTCGGCACTAAGCATGAATAGCGTGGCGATGCAGGCCATGCTGACGACGACGGTGGCAACTGCGACGGCCATGTTGACTTGGATGGTGCTCGATGTCTTTACGAAACGAAATGCCACGTTATTTGGAGTTTGCTCGGGAGCAATTTGTGGTTTGGTGGCGATCACACCGGCATGTGGATTTGTTTCAGTGGCAGCCGCGCTTTGGATCGGCTTGGTGGCGACCTTGGTTAGTTACTTTTTCATTACAACGGTTAAACCACTGTTGAAGATTGATGATACGTTGGACGCCTTTGGCTGTCATGGAGTCTCTGGGATTGTTGGGAGCATAATGACCGGGCTCTTTGCCAGCAAATCGATTAATGCAGCAGTTACCTCGAACGGTTTGTTCGCAGGTGGAGGCTGGCATCAATTGGGATTACAGTTAGGGGCCACTGGTTTTACGATTTTGTACACCGCAGTAATTGTGACCTTGATTATCCTAGTTTTGAAGCAAATTATCCGGATGCGAATTTCGTCCGCGGCAGAAAAGCTACAGGAGGATTGGGACGCTTAAAAAATTAAAAGCTTACAACAAAAAGTCCGAGATTGCTGGTTAGCAATTAGCGGGCTTTTTTAGTAGCTTTTTGTTACAAAATTAATGATCAGTGTTTAAATGGAATCCTTGGTAGCAAAGTTCAGTAAAACTTAAATTGCTTTTTTATAAGGAAGCAGTTAGATTTAAGTTAGAGTAGTGTTATGATGGGAGGCTAATTAATGAGGAAAATGCACATAGAGTCTTCTTGGGAGAAGATCATCCCAACCAAGCCACATTTAAAACAAGTATTGTTATTTGTTAGTAATAGTGGATTAACGATCTTTGGAGTTTGGTTGTTGATGATTGTTTTACCAGGTTCCCAGAAATTTTTATTGTTACTTTTAGTGGCTTTTCTGTATCTGACGCCACTATTAACTGGTAAAAAGCGGTTTACATGGGAGACGAATTTACATAAGCGAATTCTTGGTGAGAAACCAGCAGTGGTGCATGATGAAGAGACGATCACCTTTCAGCCCAACTCTACCCCAGCAACTGGCTGGCGCCAGCGTCTAAATGGTTTTAAAAAATCAGATTTTACTGGCAATTTGGAGCTGTGGAGTGGTCTCTTGGCTTTGATTATTGGAGTGGTGATCTATACGATTGGACGCAATCGGGTTGGCAATCTATCTAATCAATTATTGACCGTGATTCAAAGCGGTTCGTTGAGTACGGCCGGCTATTATTACTTCTTTGGGGGAACTCTGACTGAATATGGGATTCTAGCCTCAATTGGGGGTTTGTTGAAGGGAGTTAATCGCGAGAAAACGGCGGGGACGATGCTGAAAACAATTGGAGTGATCATGTTGTTGGGAGGCGTAGTTTTTGCCATCTATGTTTATACCAATCCGATTGATAGCGCAACGAAAGCTTGGCAAAACGGGTTGAGTTTGAGTGACATGCAAAATATGTATAGCATTGGTCGCTGGTTGCCATGGCTTGCAGCGCTATTTTACGTGTTAGGAATTGGGTATAATCTTTATCGGGGTAATCAACTGCACAAAACAATGAAGAAATAATCTATAGATTAAAGGGAGCGCCTTGGATAAGGAGCTCCTTTTGTTGTATGATGTTTTTAATATAAAGCTTACGCTGCTAACGAGTGTAAGCTAAAAAATCTGAAAAAAATATAATTATTACGCTGTGGTGGGGCGGAACAAATTAATACTTTGTAAGTAAACGTATATCTCGGTCTAGCTCAAGAAGACCGAAGTTAATTGAAAACCAAATAATTGGCTAAGGAGTTCGAATATGTCCGAAACGCAACCATACGCGAATAGATACAAATTCACACCTGATGAGAATAAACGGTTTGCTCGTACAAATCTTACAAAACTTGTGTACACTAGCTCCCGTTTTGAAGGTGTTAATACCACCTTGCCACAGACACAAACTATCATGGATGGCATGAGCGTAGCGGGAGTTCCTATTGAGGATGTTTTGACGATTGTTAATTTGAAGCGTGGTTGGCAATATGTAACGATCCAAGATGGTCCACTGACATTAGCCATGGAGAAACAAATCAATAAAATTGTGGCGGCAGAAGATGCACTAGTTCTCGGTGAATTACGACAGGGACAAGGTGGGGTTGATTTAGGTGACGAAGAATTCTTTGAATCACCGCTGATTGATGAGCTTCAAGAACAGAATTTTTTGCAAAAAACATTGGAAGCTTCACGGATTACTACCACCGATAAAGCATTGACACTCATGTATCATAATATGCGCCAACAAATATTCTGGGATGGCAACAAACGAACGGCAATACTGAGTGCCAATAAAATTATGATAGACGGCGGCGCCGGCCTAATTAATGTTCCTTTAAGTAAATGGGACAAATGGAATGAATTAATTGCGGATTTTTACCGTACTAATGATATGACCAAAACTAAGCAATGGACATATGAAAACGGGATTCAAGGTTTACAAGCACGTGGGAAATGAGTCCCTTAAAAAATGTATAATTAAATTTAATAAATTATTTTTGTTTGGATTAATAATATCAAAGGATGGAATCATGGCAGAAAATAAGTTTGAAGCGGCAGTGATTGATAAACTAAGGGATGAAGGTTGGGATTATCTTGATGATTATTCAGGTGTAACTATTAAGCACTTATATGATCATTGGCGAGACATTTTAAATCAAAATAATCATAAACGGCTTAAGGGTAAATCATTAACTGATGATGAATTTTCTAGAATCAAGCTAGAATTAAAGAAAAATAAAACTCCTTATGATGCGCAACTAATGCTGGCTGGGGCTGGTGGAGTAGGCACGATTCCGTTAAATCGTGATGACGGCAGTCAGATTGAATTAGAAATTTTTTATGGTGATGAAGTCGCTGGCGGTCATTCTCGCTATGAAGTAGTTAACCAGATTACTTTTAATAATTTACCTTATAGTTTAAGTGAAAATCGGCGGGTTGATATTTTATTATTAATTAATGGTTTACCAGTCTGCCATATTGAAGAAAAAGACGAGTCATTACAGAATCAATGGAGTGCATTTGAACAGTTACAAAAATATGATGGCGATGGTATGTATGCTGGACTAATGTCCTTTGTACAAGTTCAATTTATTTTGTCACAACATTCCGCTCATTATTTTGCAAGACCCAAGAACATAGAATCTTATAACCGGGATTTTGTATTTGGTTGGCGTGATGATGATGGTAAAGATGTAACTAATACGATGAAATTTATTCATAGAGTGATGGGAATCCCCGCACTACATCGTTTAGTTACAGTTAATATGATTCCAGACGCTTCAAATGACAATTTGATGGTAATGCGTTCATATCAGATTCAAGCAACTCGGAAAATCTTAGAGCGAATGAAGGAAATGGATAATAATGGGCTGATTGAAAGAGAGGGAGGCTATATTTGGCATACGACAGGTTCTGGTAAAACAGTTACTTCGTTCAAGGTCGCCCAACTTTTAGCTTCAATGCCACGAGTGAAAAATGTGTTGTTTATTGTTGATCGGGTGGATTTAGTTAATCAAACTGCAGAAAATTTTAAATCGTTTGCTTATAAAACCTTTGAGGATCGAATTAAGGTGGTTAATGGACGGGAACTAAAGAAAGGCTTACGAAAAAATAGTCAGTCACATATTTATTTAATTTCGATTCAAGGTCTAGATAAAGTAATCAAAGAGGGAAAGTTAGCTTCTGATGATCGAATGGTTATCTTAATGGACGAGGCGCACCGTTCAGCTAGTGGAGATGCGGTTAAGCGGATAAAGAGGGCACTGCCAAAAACAACCTGGTTTGGTTTTACCGGGACGCCTAACTTTTATAGTGATGAAATAAATGAAGTCAAAACTTCTAAGGAAATTTCTACTTATGATATTTTTGGACCCAGACTACATCGCTACACCATTAAGGATGCCATTGGAGACGGGAATGTGCTTGGTTTTGATGTGACCTATTATGAATCACAGATTGAAGCAGATAAAAAAACAAAAGTTTCTGATGACGAGCTAGAAAAAGAGGTTTTGACGAGCTTACCTTTTAGGAAAGCCGTTGTAAACGATATTAAAAACAACTGGGTTGCAAATTCCAGTGGGCCCATTGAAATGGGCGTTCGAAAACCGAACCAATTTCAAGGTATGTTAGCTGTTTCTGGTAAGCAAGCCGTGGTCGCATACTATAATTTATTTAAAAAGGATGCTCCAGAACTAAGAGTAAGCATGACTTATTCAAAAAGCGACGACAATGGTGTGGGAGACTCTGATTTACAAGCAGCTTTGAAGCAATCTATGGAAGATTATATCGAACGGTATGGGACCCGTAATTTTTTGGAAGATAATGATCCAGAACGAGCATATTTAAATGATATAACTAAGAGAATCTCTCGTAAGAAACCTTATAATACCGGGAATGATGATGACCGATTAGATTTAATTATTGTTTCGGATCAGCTTTTGACGGGTTTTGATTCAAAATATATCAATATAATTTATATGGATAAAATGATGAAGGAAGGCCCACTAATCCAGGCCATGTCTAGAACTAATCGAACAATTGATAGGAATGCTAAACCACATGGTAAAGTACGTTTTTATCGTAAAGGTTCAGCAATGGAAGAAAACGTAAAAAACGCCCTTATTATTTATACCAAGGGTGGTAATGATACGATTGAAGATGCTAGTAAAGTTCCAGACACAGCTGAACAAAAGAAATTATTAGATGATGATATTTTAGCTCCTAGCATGTCTAAGCAAATTAATGACTTACAACCACAAATTGAACGATTACAAGAATTAGCTGGGGAAGATTTTTCGCAAACCCCACCTTCCGAAAAAGAAAAGTTTGAATTTGCCGTGACAGCTGCTGATGTTAATTCTAAAGTGCAAAGATTAGTACAGCAAGGATACAGCATTGGGAGTGAGGTTACGGATGACAAAAACCAACCAACTTCCTTACAAATAAAAACAGAGGAACAGTTTAACTCTCTCCAGGCTAGAATGAACGATGTTAATGAAATGTTACCGGCTAAAAAACAAATTGATTTGACTAATATTAAAGTTGCAATTGAGTCGTATGCAAATGAAATCATCGATTATGATCACTTGGTTGAATTGTTAAACAACTATATGGACGAAAAAAGTAATCAAAATCGCACAGCAGTTGAGGAACATGTGAAGCCAATGGACGAAAGTAGCCGAGAAGAAATTGGTGCGGTGCTTGATGGTATTGAACGAGGGGAATATAAAGAACACTTTAATACTGAAACGTTACAGTCAACACGTAAAGTTATTAGAAATGCCCAACAAGAATTAAAGATTTATAAATGGGCTGCCGATCATAATTACAACGGCAACGATATCATTAGTGCATATGCACTGTATTCGCCCGGCAAATCATTAAATGATAATCCGGAGTTAAGCCAAAAATTACAAGAGATTGAGGAAAAATTAGACATTGGTTTCTTTCAAACGGCCGATTTTGAAGATTCAGTAACGAATTACTTTGACAAAATAAATAATAAATAAGGAATATAATAAATATTATGGTATTAACAGCTGAAAAAAAGAGTCTCATTTGGAAAACTCTAAATGAAACAAGGGGAAAGATTGAACCTGCTGAATATAAAAATTACATTTTTGGGTTGATGTTTTACAAATTTCTTTCTAATAAAGCCCAAGCATGGTTAAATAATCAGCTTCATGGAGAATCCTGGGAAAACATTTGGCAGCAAAATCCAGAAAAGGCGACTAGGTTTATGCAAAATAAACTTGGCTATGTAATTAGACCAGGAGATATGTTTTCTGACTGGCAAGAAAAAATTAATACTGATCAGTTTAATATTTCTAATGTATCAGATGCAATTGTTCGATTTAATCAGGGAGTTAGTCCTAATGCGAAGCCTGAATTTGAAGGTATTTTTGATGACATGGATTTAACTTCTAATCGCCTGGGAAGCAATACCCAAACTAGAACCAAGACCTTGATGGACTGGATTGGTTTAATCGATAAGATTGAAATCGATGAAAATACAGACGTGCTTGGAGATCTATACGAATATTTAATTGGAATGTTTGCTGCTAATTCTGGAGCTAAAGCTGGTGAATTTTATACTCCGCATGAAGTATCTGATATCATGGCTCGTATTTTAACAGCAGGTCGCGAAGATATGCCAGAATATAGCCTTTATGATCCAGCGATGGGCTCAGGTTCGTTATTGTTAACGACAGCTTCATACATGAAAAATGACGGAGTTCGTGGAGCCATCAAATATTATGGACAAGAAGTAATTACGACTACGTATAACCTAGGCAGAATTAACTTAATGATGCACGGGGTGGAGTATAACGACATTCATATTCACAATTCCGACACCCTAAGCTCTGATTGGCCGGATGGTGTTACAGATGGGGTTGATAATCCTCGGATGTTTGATGCAGTGATGGCAAATCCACCATATTCTTTGAAATGGGATAATACTAATCGTGAAGATGATCCTCGATTTAAGAGTGGAGTTGCCCCTAAATCAAAAGCCGATTTTGCCTTTTTACAACATGGCCTTTATCACTTGAAGCAAGATGGAAGAATGGCGATTGTTTTACCTCACGGAGTTTTGTTCCGTGGAGCAGCAGAAGGAAGAATTAGAAAACAGTTACTGGAAGAGAATAATATTTCAGCTGTGATCGGTATCCCTCCTAAAATATTTACCAATACTGGAATCCCAACGATTATCATGGTATTAGAAAAAAATCGAATGGAAGATGACGTGCTTTTTATTGATGCATCGAAAGGATTTGAAAAACAAAAAAACAGCAACAAATTAAGAAATGAAGACATTAATAAAATTGTTGATACTTATCTAAACCGTAAAGATGTTGATAAGTATGCCCATGTAGCAAATCTTGATGAAATCAAGGAAAATGAATATAACCTTAATATTCCACGCTACGTCGATACTTTTGAACCAGAGCCACCCGTTGATGTTGATAAATTGGTTAGTGACATGCAGGAAACTGATACCGAAATTAAACAGTTAAACGGTGAAATTAGTTCGTTAATGGATGATTTGGTCGGTGCAGATGCTGTCGCTCAACAGCAGCTTGATGAAATTAAGGGGTTATTTAATGAAAAATGATAAAATGACTCCTAAAATCCGGTTTAAGGGCTTTTTGGAACCTTGGGAGCAGCGTAAGCTTGGTGATATTT